>JAYWGV010000029.1:0-2253 GCA_043778105.1 Bacteroidota bacterium | reverse complement strand
ATCGGGGTTGTTTGCTCATTTTTTCAGAAGATTGCCAACTGGCATCATTCTAAAAAACAAAATCTTGCGATGGCAATCTTCTAAAAAAATCGAGCGCCTAATTTTTGGGCTTTACCGATGAAGTCGTTTTTTGAATTTGATGATTTGGCTTTTTTAGATTTACTAATTTGTACTATTGATAAGATAAAAATCATTTTTTACAAATTATTTTATCAATTTGGAAAACTTCTCAATATATAATCGATTTCTTTAAATCGACTTGATAAAATAACTTTTAATTATAGAAAAAAGATAAATTATAGTTATACCTTATTAACACACAACCCATATTATACCAATATATAAGCAAAAGGTAACCGCACCAGTTAAATAAGTACAAAAAAAGCCAATAAAAATGGCTAATAAACAAAAAATGCTCCCGATAAAGGAGCATTTGAAATGGATTTTTAAGAAATCTACTATTTTTGATGAGGTTCTTCTTCAGATGCGACACCAGTTTGAGACACCGCAGAAATGATGCTGCCGCCCAAAACCAAATAACCAGCAACGCTAACCAATCCAGCAGGTAAAGAAATTGGAGAAGCGACAATAATTCCGCCCACAGATGCCAACGCAAGTCCGATATTTCGAACTATTCTGAACCATTTTGGCGTAGGAGCGAGGATTCTTAGAACTAAATTTAAACTATTATTTTTCATATTCTTGATTTTTAAAGATTGATACTTCAATATTTGATACTCTTTTTTCTAGATATTCTACTTTTTGATTTAGTAAATCGTTGCCACTTTTGAATTCAGTTTTGATGATTAAAGCCATTGTTTTGACTTCGACCAAATCTTTTTCCATACTTTTAAAATCGGTATGCAAAGCCTTGATAAAATATGCCACGACAGACAAAAGCAAACTGATAAGTGTTCCGAAAATCATTGCGATATTATTCATATTATCCATAATTTGGAGTTTTTAAAATTGAAAATTATTTGAAATATTTATTTTATTTGATGCGTTTTTAATTTGGTTAACCAATTTTGGATAAATCATTTTATACGCTAAAACGCTTTGAGTAATTTGATAATCACCATTTGAAAAAGTAAATCCAAAACCACAAAGCGGACAACCAGCAGTTTGTAAAATCGTATTGCCACAATGAATATAAACCGATGTAAAATTTTCGATTCCCGAAATTTCAATCATTCCCTGGTGCATTTTTGGATAAGCACTTTTATATTTGACATTCATTGCTCCAGAGGTATTCAATTTTAAAGCAAAATTCCCAACAGGAATAGCAGTTTCCGAATGAATTTTAACGTCTCGAATTTTATCTTCTAAGAAATAACATTGAAATATTCCATTGATATATAATTGGCTTAAAGTCGATTGTTTTCCTTGGGCGATTCTTATTATTTTAGTTTCCATTATAATATAAATTTGAAGGTTAAATAAAAAATCCCTCGTTTGTGGCGAGGGATTTGATAAAGGTTTTACTAAAAAACTTCCTCGACTTTCAAGCAATTTCCACTTGAAAACAAATAATAATTGGCACCGACTTTTTGAGAAAATTCGATTCCGATACTTTGCAAAACAGACACATCAGCATTTGGAACAGTTCCAGCTGGCAATGCAGCAGTTAAAGTTGAAGCTGCAATCAAAGTATTCAAATCCAAATAAGCAGAATAAACAACGGTACTTTTTTCATTAGTATCAGGTTGCATCGGCTCATATGCATTTGTAATAGCATTATACTCAAAATCACTCACAACTGACAAAGCAGTTAACAATCTGAAATGCGTTGCACCAGTAGGAGCATTAACTAAATTAGCAGGATTGAAAGCAGGAACAACCAAAGAACCAGCAGAACGCGCTGCAATGTGAGTAAGCGAATACGGAGCATTAAATATTCCAGAAAAGGAAGTGTTTTTATCGAATTCGAAACCTCTCAAATAACTTCTTTGGGTTGTAATTTCGATTTTTCGGTAACCTCTCGCTTCGGTTTGATCTTCAAGATTAATCTTTTTCATTACTGCCGTTAAACGTCCAGTAGCTTGAGAATCCGCCATTTGTTTCATCAATTGAGACAAACCAGTACGAACTGATTTTCCTGCTTTGGCACAAGCACCAAATTCGCTCATATTCTCTCGAGTTCTTGCGAACTCGGGTGCGTTTTTAATCTGTTCCGCAGTCGCACCACCAACCATTCCTGCGAAATAACCTTCTTGCCCTTTGATTTTGAAGTGTCTAACATCTCCAATTGTA
>JAYWGV010000028.1:0-8400 GCA_043778105.1 Bacteroidota bacterium | reverse complement strand
ATTCAGCTGTTCCATTATTTACTTTTTCAAGTGCTAAATCCAAAATTCTTTTATTTTCGGCAAAATTTGGATCAAAAAATTCTTTACTTTCAACAGATGAAATTTTTATTTCATCGTTAGAAAATGTGCTTAATAAATCAAGGATTTTTGATTTTAAGTTGGGCTGAAATTCTATTTGTATGGTTTCCATAATCTTACTTGTTAAATGAATCTCTATATTTTAAAACTCCTATAATATTAACAATTTCATTAGCTAAATCTACTTCACAAATTGTAGTATATCCTTTAAAAACATAATCTCTATATTTTTCTTCTTCAAAATAAATTGATTTTTTATAACTGTATGGGCTTACAAGTTCATTTTGGATGTTTTTAATCAAATCATTCTTGAATTTTCGAGCCGCTTTTGGTTTATCTAATGCAATAAATCTGACAATTTCAATTAAATCTTGTTGAAAATCGGTTGTAAATTTAATTTTCATACTCAAAAATCGTTTTTTCTAATGAATCATCGAGTTTATCTATATCAACATAATTTATTGTTCCTTCTTTAATTTTATCTGAAACTAATTTAAATTTTTGCCGTTGTAATAAAAAAGAAGAATTGTTTTCTACAATTTTAACTTGGTCTTGCGGAAATGTACCTAATAAATCAAGGATTTTTGATTTTAAGTTGGGCTGAAATTCAATTTGCATAGTTTCCATTTTGATGTCTTTTAATATACAAATATAAGTATTTTCTTTTTGAAAAGTGTTTGCTTAAAAAACTTTCTAAAAATGCCAAATCACAATTAAATAACCCTGATGTAAGGGAAAAACGTTTTTTGGTCTCGCTTTTTTTTAGCGGGATCAAAAAACTTTTGGAAAAGCAGCAGGAATTACCAATCCAAAAATTGACTAAACATTCGTTCCTGAAAATTTTAATATTATATTTGTACAAAATAAAATTTCTATGACCAATTTACAAAACATTATTGAAAATGCTTGGGAAAACCGAGATTTATTAAAAGAAGAAACCACTACCAATTCAATTCGTGAAGTAATTGAATTGCTTGATTCTGGTAAATTGCGTGTTGCGGAACCAATTGAAAATGATTGGAAAGTCAACGAATGGATTAAAAAAGCGGTTGTGATGTATTTTCCGATTCAGAAAATGGAAACGCACGAAGTTGGTATTTTCGAATATCACGATAAAATGCTTTTGAAAACCAATTATGCCGAAAAAGGAATTAGAATTGTACCGCCAGCGGTTGCTCGTTATGGTGCATATATAGCTAAAGGTGTGATACTTATGCCGAGTTATGTAAATATTGGCGCACATGTAGACGAAGGTACAATGGTCGATACATGGGCAACTGTTGGAAGTTGTGCACAAATTGGCAAAAATGTGCATTTGAGCGGTGGCGTTGGTATTGGTGGCGTGTTAGAACCTTTGCAAGCTGCACCAGTAATCATTGAAGATGGTGCATTTATTGGTTCACGTTGCATTGTTGTCGAAGGTGTTCGTGTTGGTAAAGAAGCGGTTCTTGGCGCCAATGTTTGCCTAACTGCTTCAACCAAAATTATTGATGTTACTGGCGAAAATCCTATCGAAATGAAAGGTTTCGTGCCTGCAAGATCGGTAGTTATTCCTGGAAGTTATACCAAGAGTTTTCCTGCTGGAGATTTTCAAGTGCCTTGTGCATTAATTATTGGAACAAGAAAACCATCGACTGACTTGAAAACGAGTTTGAATGAGGCTTTGAGGGAATATGATGTTGCTGTTTAATATTAGATTTTAGATTTAAGATTTTTTATAAAAAATCCAATTTCTTTCGAGATTGGATTTTTTGGTTAATTTCTGTTTATAATGTTGCTAAACTGAAAACTGCCTACTGAAATCTGAATACTGAACACTAATAAAGAGTATCTAGTCCGTTTTTAATAAAAGTAATTTTATTGTCGTGATTGAATCTTCGAATGTCGTTATTTATTTTCCAAGTTTCGGGTGTGGCATAACCTCTTTTATGATCAAGATGCAAACATATTGCCGAATAACGTATTTGCTTAGACAACAATCCGTTATTGAATAATCTTTCGCCCAATTCTCGATCTAATCCGCCATATTGCATGTCGTGATTAAAACCGTTTACAGCAATAATATCTTTTTTAAATCCTGATGAATTGTGACCATTCCATGACCGTTTGGTTGGTGTAACCCAGTTCAAGAAATTGGCTAAATATTTGTTTTTTGTAAGTTTAAAATTTTTGAAAGTTGTTTTTAATCCGTTGGATTTTAACCATGAATACTTGAAACAATTTTCTAATTTTATGTCATTTTCTTGAATTACATTAGAAATATTTATTGGTAATTTAAAATATCCGCCAGATAGAAAATAACCTTCTTCACGGTTTATTATATGATTTTCGATGAAATCTTTTCTTGGAATGCAATCGCCATCAGTAAAAATTAGATAATCAGAATTTGATTTTATAATGGCTTTATTGATAATTATAGTTTTCTGAAAACCGTTGTCTTCTTGCCAAACATGCACAATTGGGTTTTTAAAATATTGCTGATAATTTTCTAAAACGTCTTTGGTTAAGTGAGTTGAACCATCGTCGGCAATGACAATTTCGAAATCTTGCTCGGTTTGAATGCTGTATCCAACGAGTACTTTCTTTAACCATTCTTCGGCGTTGTATGTAGAAATAATTATAGAAACTTTCATCGATTGGTTTGAAGTGCGAAAATTAATGATTTAATTGAATTTCTAATCATTTTTCAAATTTAATTTTCGCTTATAAAATTTTTTCTTGGTAATTTTAGTTTTAAATTCAGTTGCTTTTTTTAATAATATTTTTTGTAAAATAAACTCATTTTGATTACTTAAATCAGCATACTTATTTGCAATAATTTTGACCATTAATTTTGAAAGCCACATTTTTTTAAAGTTATCCATTCTATCTTTAATTGACATTTTCTGAAATTTCATCCTGTTTAAATCTATTAAATAAAAATCGTAAATTGATTTATCTTTTTTTACGATTAAAGTATTTCCTGGAGAATGGTCTAAAAAATTGACATTTGCTTCATGCATTTTGAAAGTAAATTCGGTAAATTGTTCTAAAATAATTTGTCGTTCGTCAAATAAAGGATCATGAATTAATTCTCTAATTGTAAAATCATAATTTATTTCTTTACAAAGATAATAACTGTCTTTTAACAACCCAAATTGATTTCTATTTTCAATATATGCAATTGGATAAGGTGTATTGATATTGAATTTAAGTAAATAGTTAGCATATTCAAATGAACGTTTGGCTTTCGAATTTCGAAAACAAGAATAAATAATAGACTTTAATAATCCTGGTTTTTTAAAATATTTAATATTTACGTTCTCATCATCTAGAAAATTAGATTTTATTGTGTTTCTAGATCCTTGCACGATTAATTTGCCCTTTAAGAAAAAATCATCAACAAGTTGATTAATAGCAACTTCTTTGTCTTTATATGATGTGTTAATAATTGTTTTCACAGTTTTGAATAATATTTTGGTTTAAAAGTATAAAAAATCCACCTTTGTAGCAAGAAATAAATTTAGATTCAATAAACAATAGAAAAAACTATTTTAAAATAAATCATAAATTATATGAAAAAAATTTTAATTATTCAAAATAAACGAATTGGAGATGTTTTAATAAGTTCTGTAATTGCTAATAATTTTAAAGCAAAATATCCTAATTCTGAAATTCATTTTTTGGCTTATGACTTTACTCATGGCGTAATTTTAAACAATCCGAATATTGACAAGATAATAAATATTAATGATAAAGAATTAAAAAAACTTTATGTTTTATTAAAATTAATATTACAAATTCGTCAAGAAAAATTTGATATTATATTTGATCCTTATTCAAAAACTCAATCTCGATTAATATGTAAATTTTCTGGTGCCAAACAAACTATTGGTCATAAAAGTCGCAAAAAATTTGGAAATTTTGGATTTTACACCAATCCAGTTGATTTTTTAATAGAAAAAACAAAAATTTGTGGAAAAGCCATTGAAGATCGAATTCATTTATTGAACCAGTCTGGCAATTATGAGCCAATAAATTATGAACCAAAAATATTTTTATCAAATGAAGAAAAAAATGAAAATTGGCTTCGAAATTATTCAGATAAAAAAGTTATTGTTCTTGGAATTTTAGGAAGTACACCCCAAAAATCAATGTCTTATGAATATATTTCAAGAATTATAGATTTTATTGCAGATAATTACAATGTTTATTTATTGTTCAATTATGCACCAAATCAAAAAACAGAAGCAGAAAAAATTTATAATTTATGCAAAAATAAATCAAATATAATTTTAGATATTTATTCTCCGACTATTCGAGATTTTTGCAAATTAATGAATCAATGTTCATTATTAGTTTCTAACGAAGGTGGAACTGTTCACATAGCAAAAGCATTGAATAAACCTACATTTACAATTTTTTCTCCCTATATATTAAAAGATGATTGGGCAAGTTTTGAGGATGGGACTTTTCATAAATCGGTTCATTTATTAGATGAAAATCAAGATTTAATGAATTCATTTTCATTTGATGAACTAAAAAATATTGAAAAAAATCCAAATATTTTATATCAAAAACATACTCCAGAAATGATAATTCCAGCTTTGGATATATTTTTAAAAAACAATTTATAAATTATTTTTTTACAGATTTTTTAATTCCAAATTCTGTCCAAATTTTATTAAATTTTTTTGTTTCTTTACGAATATTTAAGTTTTTTTCAATCATTTCGGGTTTTACATATCCACGCGCATGATCTAAATGCAGACAGACTGTGCTAAATCTAATTTGTTTTGATTTTATTCCAGAATTAATTAATCTTTCGCCAAATTCTCGATCTTCGCCACCATATTGCATTCGTTCATCGAAACCATTTATTAAAATCATATCTTGTAACCAACCAGAAGCATTGTGACCGTTCCAACTTGGCGTTGTTGGCGTAAATTTATTTAAAATAAAACTCCAAAAACCCTTGGCTTTGATTTTATTGTTCTTGAACGAAATTTTCATTTCGTTTTTTTTGAGCCAAGAAACATCAAAACATTTGCCTGAATAAATATCATTTTTAGAAATTCTTTTAGACAATTCTAATGGCAATTTATGATAACCGCCAGAAAGAAAATATCCTTCTTCTCGAAATTTAACATGTTGTTCTATAAAATCTGGCCTTGGAATACAATCGCCATCAGTCATTAAAACATAGTTTGTAGAGCAAGATAAAAGTGCTAGATTAAGAATTATAGTCTTTTGAAAACCATTGTCTTCATGCCAAATATGAATAATCGGAAAAAAAATTTCCTCACGCATTTTTTCAATTAAATCAAAAGTTTCTTGACTGGAACCGTCATCGGCAATTATCATTTCGAAATTTCTAAAAGTTTGAGTATTAAAACCCCAAATAACTTTTTGCAACCATTCTGGCGAATTATAAGTACTTATTATGACTGATATATTCTTTTGCATATTAAAAGCAAATATAATATTATTTGTTTAAATTTGTGTTTTTAAATTTAAAATGAATACACTTTCGGTAATAATTCCTACTTTTAACGAAGCTTCATATATTGAAGATGCAATAAAATCAGTTGCATTCGCAAATGAAATTATTGTTATAGATTCATTCAGTACAGACAATACTAAAAATCTAGCCATGAATATGGGTTGCATTGTTTTAGAACGAAAATTCGATAATTTTTCAAACCAAAAAAATCATGCAATTGCTACAGCAAGATCCAATTGGATTCTTTTTATCGATGCTGATGAACGTGTAACCGAAAAGCTAAAAATTGATATTTTAAATTCAATAAATTCTGATTATTTTGGAGCATATAAAATTAAATTTCCTCATTTTTATATGAATAGATTTTTATATCATTCTGAAAATAAAGTAATTAGACTAGCCAAAAATAAAAATTTAGAATTTAAGGGCGCAGTTCATGAAAAATTAATTCATTCTGGAAAAGTTGGTATTCTTAAAAATTTTATGATTCATTATACCTATAAAGGATTGTTTAATTATATTCAAAAAAAAGATTCTTATGCTTGGTTTCAAGCTCAAATGTCGTTAGATAAAGGAAAAAAAGCAACTATTTTTCATTTGGCATTCAAACCATTTTATCGTTTTTTTCATAGCTATGTAATTCGTCGTGGTTTTATTGACGGAATTCCTGGTTTGGCAGTTGCTAGTATTGATGCTTATGGTGTTTTCTCAAGATATGTTAAAATGTATTTGCTTCAAAAAAATCTAAAATAATTTTTTTACCTTTAAATAATTTCAATTTAGTATGTTTGCAACATTATTAAATTGTTATTATTTTATGAACACCCCCAATTTATTTTCGAAATCTGCATTCGCAATTATTAAAATTTATTTACTTTCGATTGGATTTTTTTCAATTTTTAGAGGAATTATTTTTATATCTCAAATAATAAATCCAGAAACAAAAGCAAGTTTTCCTGATAGTTTTATGGCATTTTTAATGGGAATAAGATTTGACACAGTCGTTTCTTGTTACATATTAATATTACCATTTGTGGTTTTGTTTTTATTATCATTTTTCAATAAAATTCCCAAAACAGTTTTTCAAATTATTTTTGGATTTATAATATTGTTTTTCAGCATTTCGTTTTTGGTGTGTTGCACAGATATTCCTTATTTTAATTATTTTTATTCGAGATTTTCAATAGCAGCTTTTCAATGGTTAGAAACGCCAGATATAATGTTTAAAATGATTTTTCAAGAACGACAATATTGGGGCTATCTTATACCCTATTTGATAATAATATACTTGTTTTATATATTTTCAAAAAAATATTTTAATCCAATTTTACATAATTCAGAACCTAAAAAAAAATCCAAAACTTTATTTTCATTAATAATATTAGTAATGATATTTTTAGGAATTAGAGGTTCTTTATCACCAATTTCGCCAATTAGAGTCAGTTCTGCTTATTTTTGCGACAATTCATTTTTGAATCAATTGGGCTTGAATCCAAATTTTACTTTATTACGAAGTTATATTGAAAGTAAGAAAAAAGACAACCAATTTACAACTTTAATGGACGATAATAAAGCTGTTGCAATGGTTCAAAACAACTTGGGAATATCAAATTCTAAACATCCATTTGCAAGAAATATAACTTGTAATCCAAATTCTGAAATTTCAAAAATGAACGTTATATTAGTAATTATGGAAAGTATGAGTGCCGAAAAAACTGAAATTGGAGGCAATAAAAATAATTTAACACCATTTTTAGATAGTTTATCGACCAAAGGTTATTTTTTTAAAAATACTTATTCGTCTGGAATCCATACTTATAACGGAATATATAGCACTCTATTCTCGTTTCCAGCATTGTTTAGGCAACATCCGTTAAGAGATTCTAATAGCATAAAACATCAAAGTATTTTTACTACTTTAAAAAACAATGATTATTCTACAATTTACTTTACTACACACGACGGATATTATGACAATATTGAAGGATTTTTAAAAGGAAATGATTGTCAAAAAATAGTTACTGTTGCAGATTATCCAGAAGAAGAAGTCAAAACTGCATTTGGAGTTCCAGACGATTTTATGTTTCGATTCTCAATTCCAGTTTTGAATAAATTATCAGAAAAAAACAAACCATTTATTGCAACATTAATGACAACAAGCGATCATGGACCATATTTTATTCCGAAATATTTTAAACCAACTGCAAAAAATATTGACCAACAAGCAACTCAATATGCAGATTATTCGTTAAAAAAAATGATGCAACTGGCTTCTAAACAAAAATGGTTTAACAATACACTTTTTGTTTTTATTGCCGATCATGGCGTAGCATTGGACAAAAATTATGAAATGCCATTGAGTTACAATCATGTTCCAATGCTATTTTATGCACCAAAATTGGTAAAAAAACCTCAAACATTTTCTAAAATGGCTTCGCAAATTGACGTTTATCCAACAATTATGGGTTTGCTAAACATTCCTTATCAAAACACAACTCTTGGTATTGATTTATTAAGAGAAAATCGTCCATATAGTTACTTTAATGGCGATGATAAATATGGTGTAATCGATAAAAATTGGTACTTAATGGTCAAGGAAGATAAATCGAATTATTTATATAAATACCAATCTAAAGATCCGAAAGATTATGCTAAAAATTATCCAGAAGTTGTATCTAAAATGAATAATTATGCAAAATCAAATTTACAAGCATATCAATATTATTTGAAAAAATAGTATCATTTTTTTAAGTACATGACAAAAAATTAAATAAGCAGTTTTCAAAAGGATTTTTTTTTGTGAAAAGAAATTTCGACAAGTTATCTAAACCATATTTAAA
>JAYWGV010000027.1:0-8472 GCA_043778105.1 Bacteroidota bacterium | reverse complement strand
GGTCTTGCAGCGAGATAAATAGGTTTGCGAATAACTTGGTTACCAGCATCGTCATATTCAAAACTTATAGAATTTGCGACTGGAACTTCAACAATTGGAGCAATTGCAGTTTGTGTTGTGGTTGTTGTTGGCACCGTAGTGCGAATTATTGATGTATTTTGAGAAAATGTCTGTAATGTAAAAGACACAAATGCAATTATTATTATTTTTTTCATAAATAAATTATTAAGATTAACATAATTATTTGCCAAAATTAATAAACTTTTCGGTTAAAAACAACCGATTATATACAATCATATTAAAAAAATCGATTTTATATAATTTCACATTATATGAAACTCGAAAGAAAAAAGCAAATTTCTCCAATAGTTATAGATGTTGGTTATAAAATAAAAGAAATAATTCTTGAAAAGAATTTACGTCAAAGAGATGTTGCTCATGATGCTGGGCTTGACGTTGAAAATTTAAGAAAGTACATAAAAGGAAGTCAAGAAATGAAAATATCTACTTTAATAAAAATAGTGAAAGCTTTAGATGTTAATGTTAATCAATTATTCGAGTAAAAAAATCAAATATTAATTTGTTACAATATTTTAAAAAACAAGTAGTAAACCTACTATAAACTCTTAAATCCTCGTAACCAAAATTTCAACTCGGCGGTCAAATTCTGGTTCTTTACCTAGTGGCATGGTGTTGCCATAACCTTTGTGCGTCATTTTTTCGGCAGGAATATTCTTTGAAATAAAGTATTTATACACTTTTTCGGCTCGGTTTTTTGACAAACTTCGTTTTTTAGTATCTTTGTCAACCGCTTCGTTTTGGTCAGGTGGAACGCAGCAAACATGACCTTGAATTTCGAAATTATAAATATTACTTTCTTTAACAGCGGCAACAATTCTATCGAGTTCGGTGATTGTTTCTGGTAATAATTGGCTGCTACCGGTTTCAAAAAAAACATTTTCTAGAATTATCTGATCTCCAATTTTATGAATTTTTTGAATGTCGTCATAAAATCCATCTTCAGAAATTGGTGTTGCTACTATTTGTTTCATTTTTAAATAAACATCAACTCTGCGATTTTTTGAGCGAATTTCATCGACATTTTGCTTGATGTTTTCGACCAACGAAATTTTGCCTTTACCTTCAATTTTAAGAATAATTTTAGTTTTTATTCCGTTATTCATCAAATGTTGCTGAATGAAATTGGCGCGTTTGTTCGATAAATTAATGTTATATTGTTCGTTGCCAACATCATCAGTATATCCGAAAATCTGAATGGCTTCGACTTTACTCGAATCGGTCGATTTTACAAAATCTACTAATCCTGCAAGCTGAGCATTTTCTAAATTAAATTTACTAAACTCAAAATAAACCGAATGAATTGAATTTTCTTGGGCTTGCGAAAGTCCAAAAATCAAAACAAAAATCAATTTTAAGATTATTTTCATTTACATTTTCAGAATTGATTTATATTGATTTTGATCTGCCAAAAGCAAAGTTGCTTTTTTAATTTCGGCATTGTTTTTAGTATAATATTGATACAATCCTTCTTTATATTGGTACCGTTTTATAATTTCATCAAGGATTAATTTCTTAATTTCGGATTGGTTTTTATCTAATAATTTTTCTTCGCTTTTTTCTATTGCTGTCATCAAGTTTTGATATTCGACAGCAATATTTTCGTCAATTTTTTCTTTTTTGGCAAGTTCCAATGTTTTCTTTAATGCCAATTCGCTTTCGGTATTAAAATTAAATTTTGTTTTTTTCAAGAAAGCTTTAAAATTAGAATAATCAGCATCAGAAATTGTTGGAATTTTATCGCCAAGATTTGGATTTTTGTAATAATAATCGGTTACAAAATTAAATATTCCATCATTTTTGACCAAAGCATCGGTTATTGCACTCGTTTTAGATTCTGCCATTTCTACATCTGGCATTATGCCACCGCCGTCATAAACTGTTCGTCCTTTTTTGGTTTGAAATGCGTTATAATTGGTTGCTTCGGTTCTTGTTGCTTTACCATCTTTGCCTTTGTGCAAATAATCTAGTGCTTGAATGCATCTGCCGGAAGGCGTGTAATAGCGAGAAATTGTTACTTTTACTTGAGTTCCATATAACAAATCAATTGGGCGTTGCACCAAACCTTTGCCAAAACTGCGGCTGCCAACTACAACTGCACGATCTAAATCTTGCAATGCGCCCGATACAATTTCCGATGCCGAAGCACTTTTTCCATCGACAATAACGACCAACTGAATTTCTAAATCGACTGGTTCTTGATTGGTTTTGTAGGTTGTGTTGTATTTTTCTACTTTAGATTTAGTCGTTACAATAATTTCGTTTTTTGGTACAAATAAATTGCAAATATTTACAGCTTCTTGCAATAAACCACCAGGATTGCCTCGTAAATCAAGAATAATTTTATCGGCTCCTTCTTTTTTTAATGCCAATAATGCTTCTTTGGTTTCTTGCGTAGTTTTTTTATTGAATGCTGTCAAAACAATATATCCAGTTTTTTCATCTATTTTGGAATAAAACGGCACGGCTTTTATTTCGACTTCGTCCAACGAAATTGTGGTTTCGTTTGCTTTGCCTTGACGGGTAAATTTTACTGGAATTTTAGTGTTTTTGGCTCCACGAAAAAGTTGTGTAGCATCGTCTTTATAATCTTTTAAAAGTATTTCGCCAATTTGAGTAATTTCGTCGCCAGCTCGCAATCCTGCTTTATCGGCAGGAAAATTTTTATAGGCTTCTTTAACAATTACTTTGTCTTCTTTTCGAGTAATTATTGCGCCAATGCCAGTATATTCGCCAGTATTGTTAATTTTGAATTTTACAACATCTTGCTCGGTAAAATAATTGGTATAAGGATCCAATTCTGCCAACATGCTTTTGATAGATTTATCCATCAAGTCGCCTGGATTTACTTCGTCGACATAGTTCATGTTGACCGTTTTATAAATCTCGGTAAAAATTTCGATTTGTTTGGCAATTTCAAAAAAATCTTCTTTGAAACTGGCTCCAACAAACAATAATCCTGACGCTACAACAGGAAAAATATATCTTTTCTTAAAAAAATTGCGCATTAAATTTTATTTTTATTTCTGATTCTTTTTCTAATAAAGTAAAAATCCAATACGAATATAAGAATAAATGCCCAAAGTTCTATTAGTCCGATAAAAAATTTGAAATAATATTGAATACCGAAACTATTGCATTTCAGAATTTTGACCAAAAAGATATTGTTGCACGACTTTCTTCGGCTGCGGTTTTGTAAAAAAAACGAACCAATTATTTTTCAGATAATTCTATTTGTGCAATAAATTTTTGGAATAACTGAATGGTTTTCGACTCGATTTCTTGGTATGACAATCGTTCTTTAGTCTGATAAAAAAACATAATCGCATAAGGTTGATTGAGATTTTCTAGCAACAAATGTTTATTTAATCGATAGGTTTCACGCAAAACCCGCTTGAAATAATTGCGGTCTACTGCTTTTTTAAAATATTTTTTAGAAACCGAAACACCAAATTTTATTTTTTGATTATTTTCTAATTCAATTGGAACAAATACTAGCCTTAACGGATATTTAGAAACCGATTTTCCAATCGAAAATAACGAATCGATTGTGGTTTTGCTTTTAAGTTTCTCGGCTTTTGGGTAAGTAAATTGCATCTAGCAAATGTAAGTAATTGCTATTTTAATACCAATTTAGAACATAGATTAGTTATAGAAGTGGTTTAAATTTTTTTTAAGTCATTTTGTCTCATCGAGCTGCTGTCGAGATGCAACAATAGTTTTCGATTAGGCTAGACCTCACAATTTAATTGCTTTATAATTATGGTTCTACCACGATTTAATGGGTTTATTAATTTATAATACAAAAAACCTACGAATAACAATAATTTTCACTTATAAAAGCGTAAATTAATTTCACAAAATATTAAACCTTAGAATTTGTGTGATTAAATCTTTGAAATTACTAATTTGTGCAAATTTGTGTAATTTGTGGTAAAATTTTTAACTACACAATTCGTGGTATTACCATAATTATGGTTGTATTTACTTTTGAAATTATTCTAAAAAAATCAACCACGAAATGCACAAAATATTACCAATTTTTTTTTTAACTTATCTCAAAAAAACATTGTGCACTCGTGGATGATTATTATTAAAAACTAAGACTTAGGCAAGTTTTTATCTAAAAAAATAGATTGGTGATTTTCGACATGAATTTGTTTTGCAAAATCGGAAACAAATCAATAAATTTATGATTTATTGCATTTAGAGTTTCATTAACCATAAAAGCCCAAAGAAACAATACCAAAAATAAGTTTGGAATTATAGGTAGACCAATTTTAATATTGTCTATAACAAAAAAACCATTTGTAAAATTAAATTGTGCAGTCATATAATCGACATACAACAATGGTGTCCATCGAAAAATTATTGCAAAAAAAAGATTTATAAAAACTACTATTGGAATGGCGCACGATAAATTAAAAAATATAATGTTTAATTTCTCATTAGGTTCAATTATTCTATTTTCCATGTTAATATAATTTACCGAAATAAAAGTAGGTTCTTATTTCTGTTACAAAATTATTAATGTCAATAGGAATAATTTTACGGTTTTCCCGTACATTTTGTTAAAGTTTACATTATCACAAATGATATTATTGTCTTAAAAATCTAAGAGCTATGTCAAACCACGTTTTTTTGCCTCTTTTATCATATCTTCGTCTGTACCTTTTTCGACATTCAAATAAGTCTTAATCTGGTTTTTGCGTTTTTCAATCGCGCTTAAAGAAATATTCAACATTTCTGGAAGATTTTTGGTTTTTACGCCAACACATATCAATGAAAGTATTTGGCGATTTTGTTTTCCTAAATATTTCTCTGGCAATAACATGTCTTTTAAAACTTGTTTTACGGTTTGACTGTAATAGGTTTCGCCTTCAAGAATCATGGCGAATGCAACAATCAATTCGTCGGCACTAAAGTCACTTTTAACCAAAATTCCGTTTGGATCAACATTCTGAATTATTTGATACAACAATAAAGCTTCGGTGTGCGAAGTCAAAATTACAACTTTGGTTTTTGGAGAATATTTTTTGACCAAAAGTGCCAATTCTTCACCATTGTGAATATTCATATCTTCGTAAGCAGGCAAACTATAATCTAAAAATGCCAGATCATATAGATTTTCTGTTAATGGATTAGAGATAATGTTGAATGCATTTTCGCAATTATGCGCAGCTGTTGTTTCGATTTCGTAACCCAAATCGTTGTAGGAAAGAATAACTTTATAGCCTTCAAGCATCGAAGGATGGTCGTCGACCATTAATATTTTTATAATTTTATTTGGCACCATAGTGACACAAATATACATTTAAATCGGAATTAGCAAATTAATTTTGGTGCCTAATCCTATATTTGAGACAACATTTAACTCACTTTTAATAAAATCCGACCTCGATTTCATATTTTTTAAACCAATTCCATCTTTGGTTTTCAAAACATCAAAACCTTGTCCATCATCGGCAATTTCGATTTCGATATTGTTTTCGGTTTTAGATATTTTAGTATCAATATTTTTAGCATTGGCATATTTACGAATATTTTGTAGACTTTCCTGAAAAATTCGATACAAATTCATTTTTGTAGTACTTGCAATATTTTCCCAGTCAATTTTTGGGTCTATATATAAGGTGTAATTTAATTTAGAAATCGCTGCTTGGTTTTCGAATAAATCTTCGATAATAATCTTGAAACTGTCTTTTGATAAAAACACATCATTTGCCAAATCGTGCGAAATGGCTCGAATTTCTTTTTCGATATCTTGAATTTTATCAACGTGAACCAAACATTTATTAATGGTTTCTTGATCGGTTTTTTTGCTCAAAATGAACAAGTTGAGTCTTGTCGAGGTCAATTTACTCATAATTCCGTCATGCAATTCTTGCGATATGCGTTTTTTTTCGGCGTTTCGGCCTTCGGTAATTTTCGATTGTTGGTCCAACATTAATTGATAAATGTCTTCGTTGGCTTTTTGTTGTTCTTTCTCGAGTTGCAATTGCTTGTTTCTAGCATGTTGCATTTTACTAAAATAAACCAATCCAACAAATATTAAAACCAACAAACTCGATCCAAGAATAAGCCATCTTTGGTTCGATAAAGTTTCTTTCTCGACTTCGATTGTGTTTTTTTCGACCAAAATTTCGTCGGTTTCAAACTCAATTCTGGCAAATTTGTTTCGGGTTGCACGTTCGTTAGTTTGCAGGCTATCAGTTAGTTTTATGAAGCGTTTATCATAAAATTCATTATTTTTTGGATCAATTTTCGATAAAAGTTCTAATGTTTTTAATTCATCTTCGAAAATATTGTTTACATGAGCTGTATTTTTAGCTTCATTTGCAAAATTAAAAGCTTTGACGGTATCGTTTTTTGACAAATAATATTCAGATAGATTGAGTTTGCTGGCAACAATTCCGGGAATGTTTTTTAGAGAATCTCGAATTTTATAAGCTTCGTTAAATTGAACAATTGCATTTTTATTGCCTAATTTAAATTTGGAATAGGCGAGGTTGTTGATGAAATTAGCATATAAAAAAGGTTCCAAAGATTTAGGATCTTTGAACTTTAAACCTTGTGTAAAATATGAAATTGCCTTTTTATACTCTTTATTTTTGTTGTACAAACAACCAATATAGAAATAAGTCTGAGATTTTAACGAAAAATACTGCGAATCGGTTGCTAATTTTTTTGTAATTTCAAATGCTTTGTTGTAATATTCTAAAGATTTTTCAAAATCATTCAGGCCATCAAGCGCATTTGCCAAAGTAATGTAACAATCATAAATCAATCTATAATCATTTTTCGAGATTGCAGTTTTCAAGATATTAATTATGGCAACTTCGCAACCAACATAATCTTTTTCGAATAATAAAATGTTGGCTTTATAAAGCTGAATGTCTGATAAATCGGCTTTGTTTTTAAGTTTTTGATTTATTTTTTCTGCTTTGCTGTAATAGAAGTAAGCACTATCATTTTTGAATATATTATAATGATAATCGCCTAAATATCTAAAACTTTTTGCAATTGAAATCGAATCATTTGATTTCTTAGATAATAAAAAAATTAAATTAATTGTTTCTTTAAACTTCTCGTTTTCATACGTATTATAATACAAATTCGCTAATCTAAAAAAATAATATCTTTTTAAAGTATCGTTTTCTCGTAAATTTAAAATTTTAAAAATTTCTGTGGAATATAAATTTCTTGTTTTGTTATCTAAGCCAACTTTGTATGACTTTGATAATAAAGAATCTATAATTGTAATATTATTTATTTTTAAAGTTTTCTTTTTTTCTTCATTTTTATTGCAGTTTAACAGGAAAAGTGAGAAAAATATAAATAGTGATTTATTATACAGATTTGAATTCATTTTCAAATTTATATAAATTAAACCTAAAAAAAAATCCATTTTTGTACAATAAAGTAAAAATGTTATTTAAACCTAGGTTTTTGGGCAACAAATATAGGGTTTATTTCATTTAATTCATCATTAGAATTACTGTCTATTCTTGGTTTTTGTTCAGTTAATGGCGGATTAATATCCTCATTCAAATTAGTTCCAAAAGTTGTTACCGAAAATAATAATGAGAAAATTGCTAGTGTAGTAGTTAAAGTTTTCATAGGAATTGATTTTAATTTGTTAGGTTTGTTTAAAGAATTTTTTAATTTGTGAATAAGTTGTTTAAAAAAAATTTAAATTTTGTGTTATTTGTTTTAAATAATTTTGTCAAAATTATAACGCAAACAAGATCAAATATTACGGTTTTTCCACACATTTTGTTAATATTTCTGTTAATTATAGTTAAATGATTGTTAAACAATTTATTAAATTTTTTTTTAACACGCTAAATTTCAATTAATTAATAGTATAAAATGATTGTATATCATTATCACTATAAAATTTATATATAAATGAACACATTTGTCATAGGCGACATTCACGGTGGTTTGCGAGCTTTAATTCAAATTCTCGAAAGAGCCCAAATTTCTAATGAAGATCAATTGATTTTTCTTGGCGATTATGTCGATGGTTGGTCAGAATCTCCAGAATTAATTAACTATCTAATAGAATTGTCAAAAACCCAAAAATGTATTTTTATTCGTGGCAACCACGACCAGCTTTTTTTAGATTATCTAGAAACTGGCAATGAAAAAATAGACGAAGGAATGTGGTTTAAACATGGCGGAAAAGCAACTGTTTTGGCTTATAAAAACGTTTCGCAAGAAATAATATTTAAACACATTTTATTTCTAAAATCTTTGCATGATTATTATATCGATGATCAAAATAGACTTTTCATTCATGCTGGATTTACCAATTTGAGCGGAGTAAATTATGAATATTTTCCAAAAATGTATTATTGGGATCGAACATTATGGGAAACAGCCTTGTCG
>JAYWGV010000026.1:0-41398 GCA_043778105.1 Bacteroidota bacterium | reverse complement strand
TTAGAACGCAAGCTAGATTCACATTATTTAGTGATTTATATTGATGCTACATTTGTGAGTACTCGCCGTGATAAAAGCGTTAGCAAAGAAGCTTATTTTTCTATTCTAGGTGTTAAAGAAGACGGAACACGAGAAGTTTTATCGATTGTAAATCATCCAACCGAAGGAGCTGGTTTGTGGGAAAATGAATTTGAAAATCTAAAAGCTAGAGGCGTTCAAAGTATTGGATTAGTTGTTTCAGATGGATTAACTGCAATAGAAAATGCAGTTGCAAAATCATTTACAGGCACTCCACACCAACTTTGTGTTGTCCATTTTAAGAGAAATATAACTAAAGTATTTCCAATGAAAATAAAGAAAGAAATCAATGAGGAATTAAAAAAGGTGTTTTTAATAGGTTCAAATAATGACAATCCCATTGATGGATTCAAACGTTTACAGGAATTTATTGATAAATGGGAACAAAATATCCAACATTAAAAAGTTATCGAAACCAAAGAAACATTTACTATTTTACTTATACCCAATTTCCTGATTCTATCCAACGGATGATTTATTCAACAAATTGGATTGAACGACTCAATCGCAATTACAAACGAGTTTTAAAAATGCGAGTCGCAATGCCAAGTGCCAACTCGGTATTATTTTTAATGGGTTCAACGGCAATGGAAATGGGCGAAAATTGCTACAGTTATACAGTATCAAGTTTTAAAGATATTACTCAATTAAAAAGAAAATAAAAAAGTAATAGCAGTTCTTTGAAATATTGAAAAACAGGGTGGCATCAAACGAGAATAACTTTTTTTGGCTTTAAAAAGAGCCAAAAAGTTATTTCCCGTTTGAGCCGAATCGGAAGTTTTTTCATTTTTAAAAGGTGTAAAGTCTTATTCCGCTATCGCTCCATAAGACTTTACACCTTTTAAAAACAAAATATAAATATTAAAATAAATTACTAACTTTGATAAAAATTATCACTATCAACCGACTAAATTTAAAACAGGGCATAAATCGTTGTGAACCCATAGTAAACACAAGGATTTTTTGTTTTCAAGTTTAACCCACCGCCCCCTTTTTTCAGAATAAGGTTGGCTGTAAGTTTGGCGGTTTTGTTCTTTTTGGTCGTTTTATATATGTCCTTCTTGAGTTTTCGACTAGCCAAAAAACATCTAAATTACTAATACAATGTATTCTGACTAATGCAGCAACAGTAAAAAATGCTTTAGTTGTTGCGGATTTTGTTTTCAAGACCATCAACAAAAGTTGTGCTATTAGCGTTATCCAGATTTGAGTTTTGATACCGTTTTAGGTTTCTGAATAAAAATAATGGAGCTGGAAGTTTTGTTTTAGTTTTTTGAAAAGTAATTCGATTTGCCATCTAATTTTGTACACTAATGCAACTTCCTCATTGCTTATTTCAAAATTATTTGTAATAAATTCATAAATCCTACCCTTTTCGTCTCGATATGTTACTTTTCTTAAAATCAAAGGCGTGTCAAAACCGTTTTCTTTATATTTTACATGAATAACTTCTGACTTTAAAACGCCAAAACCAGTACCCGATATTCCTTGACAATAGCCTTGCGATACCACGTCATAAACAGCGTTAGACTTTAAACGACAAACAAAGTTGATGTTTTTTTGAGTAAAATTTGCAAATTGTAAATAATGATTATAGGCTCTATCGAAAACAACCATGCTGTGAGCAGGAAGATTTAGGTATTGAATAAAGTTCTTATCATGACTCTTGGCTTCACTTATTTTTACAAAAGTTGGTGTTTGCGAATGTGCATCGACTAACATATGAACTTTTAACCCTCCTTTTTTCTTGCCTTCGCCTTTTGGGTTACGACCAACTCCTTTCATAACCTGCGAAAATAGTCGAATCGTCGTTGAATCGAAAATAAAAAGTTTTTCGAATGAGATCTTGTCAATTCGGCTGACCGACAAAAGTGGCTCATAATGTTTAAGCAACAAAAAGTCAAATTCCTTGAAAAATTCATTATCTCGTTCTCTCAATCCATCGCCAGCAGTACTCTTTGCGGGTGCTTTATCAAAACCTATATGATTTAATTTGCCTTGCATACCAACTAATCCGTCACAAATTTCACCCATTGAATCACAGCGACAAAAAACACCAAAAAGCATCGTAACTAATTGCGTATAAGCTGGAAATGCCTTGTAATAGCGGTCAATATTATACTCTTTTGCAAGGATATCAAATTTATTTTTTGGGATAAAATCAATCACTTGCTTGAAAATCGGCTGACCGACAAACTTTTTTTCATTATCTTTGACACTCATATAATTATTGTTTTTGCAAACACAATATATGAAAAAAGGGCGAAAGTTTAACTTCGCCCTTTTATTTATAAATATTTAGTCGGTTAGTAGTGAAAAATTATAATCATATTTTACACACTTTTTAGAACACTACCGGAAAAATTTTTCTCTCTGAACGCATTAGTGCGTCTAGAGACATTTTCATAATACTGTTAAATCCTTCTTTTTTATTTGCTTCATCTAGCAAAATTTCCGTAATTTGGGTTTGTGTAAAGTTCATAAAGTTGTACGTTTTTTGTTCGTAATATAAAATTACAAATTTTTAGCTTTACACACTTTTTAATACAGTATCAAATTTCTGTAGTATAATTGTATATTTGTATATAATATGGATGATTTCTCTCCAAAAGAAGGAATAATTAATTTAATAAAAGTAATAAAAGTTAAATGTCAGTTATTGAAAAAATCAGTTCTCAAGAGATTATAAATTTAGAAAATAAGTATGGTGCTCACAATTACCATCCATTACCGGTAGTTTTGAGTAAAGGTGACGGAGTAAATGTTTGGGATGTTGATGGAAAAAAATATTACGATTTTCTTTCTGCTTATTCTGCTGTAAATCAAGGGCATTGTCATCCAGAAATTATTAAAGCAATGGTTGAACAAGCGCAAACATTAACGTTAACATCTCGTGCCTTTTTTAATGATCAATTAGGTCCTTATGAAAAATTTTTAACCAATTTTTTTGCATTTGATAAAGTTCTACCAATGAATACTGGTGCAGAAGCTGTTGAAACCGCATTGAAAATATGCAGAAAGTGGGCTTATGAAAAGAAAGGGATCGCCGAAAATAATGCGCAAATTATAGTTTGTGATGGAAATTTCCATGGAAGAACAACTACTATAATATCATTTTCGAATGATGAAAATGCTCGTAAAAACTTTGGTCCTTTTACCGATGGTTTTATAAAAATCCCTTACGATGATATTGATGCACTTGAAAATATATTGAAAACGAATAAAAATGTTGCAGGATTTCTTGTAGAACCTATTCAAGGAGAAGCGGGTGTTTATACTCCAGATGATAATTATATGATGCAAGTTAAAGAATTATGTAATAAACACAATGTGCTTTTTATTGCAGATGAAATACAAACCGGAATAGCAAGGACTGGATCATTGTTGGCAGTTTGTGGTAATTGCGATTGTCAAAATCATTGCGAACGTCAAGAAACTTATGCTACTCCTGATATTTTAATTCTAGGCAAAGCTTTATCTGGTGGTGTATATCCGGTTTCGGCTGTTTTAGCAAATGATGATATTATGAATGTTATTAAACCTGGTCAACACGGTTCGACTTTTGGTGGAAACCCTGTTGCTGCAGCAGTTGCAATGGCAGCACTTAAAGTTGTTGATGACGAAAATTTAGCACAAAATGCAAGAATTTTAGGAAAATTATTTAGGTCAGAATTAAACAAATATATAGAAATTTCGAATATTGCAACTCTTGTTCGTGGTCGTGGTTTATTAAATGCTATTGTTATTAATGATACCGAAGATAGTGCAACAGCATGGAATATCTGCATGGCACTCAGAGACAATGGTTTATTGGCAAAACCAACACATGGCAACATAATTCGTTTTGCTCCTCCATTGGTAATAACTGAATTTGAATTATTAGAATGTGTCTCAATAATCATTAAGACTTTGAAACAATTTGAAAATTAATATTTTATTAAAATAAAAAACGCTGATTAATACCAGCGTTTTTTATTTTGTTTTGATGCTTCTGATTTTCTAGAATTAAATTTTTCGCCACTTCTGTTAGAACTTTTTGAAACTTCTTTTACTAAATCTGGACTAGTACCGGTGTGCCATGGATAAGGGTGATCTGAGATAATTTCAACATCTACTTTTATTAATTTCTTGATGTCTTTCCAATATTGATCTTCATCGTGACTACAAAATGAAATAGCAACTCCTCCGTTTCCTGCACGACCAGTTCGACCAATTCGATGCACATATGTTTCTGGAATATTTGGTAAATCAAAATTTATAACAAACGGTAATTGGTCAATATCTATACCTCTAGCAGCAATGTCAGTAGCAACCAAAACGCCAACTTCTTTCTTTTTGAAAGCATCAAGAACACGTTGTCTTGCGTTTTGAGATTTATCACCATGAATTGCTTCGGCAGGAATATCGTGTTTACGTAGTGCTTTAACAACATTATCTGCCCCATGTTTGGTTCTTGAAAAAACCAAAACATCAGTAATATTTTCTTCTTTTATTAATTTATATAAAAGATTTCTTTTTTCGGTTTTATCTACAAAATATACTCTTTGCTCTACTTTTTCGGCTGTTGATGAAACTGGCGATACCGAAACTGTTGCTGGATCATTCAAAAACAATTGAGCTAATTCACGAATTGCAGTTGGCATTGTTGCCGAAAAAAATAATGTTTGACGATTTTTAGGTGTCAGTTTAACTATTTTTTTTACATCATTTACAAATCCCATATCTAGCATTTGGTCTGCTTCATCGAGGACTAATGTGTGCAAATGATCCAAATCTACAAATCCTTGTTTTACTAAATCGAGCAATCGTCCAGGTGTAGCAATTAAAACATCAACACCTTTTCGCAAAGTATCTACTTGATGTAATTGCGAAACGCCTCCAAAAATTGTTAATTGTGTTACATTGGTATATTTGCCATATTGGTCAAAGTTTTGCCCAATTTGAACTGCAAGTTCGCGAGTTGGTGTTACTACCAAAGCTCGAATTGGATGTGCTTTTTTTGATGAACCAATAATTCGGTGCAATTGATGTATTATTGGAATAGCAAATGCGGCTGTTTTTCCAGTTCCGGTTTGTGCGCAACCAATTAAATCTCTTCCAGATAAAATTATCGGAATTGATTGCTCTTGAATTGGTGTAGCTTCTATGTAATTTTGTTCAAAAACGGCTCTTTGAATACTTTTTGATAAGGGTAAATCTTCGAATAACATATTTTAATTTTGTGCAAAGATAACGTTAGTTTGGCTAAAACCTTAAATTAATCAAGTTTGTTTTTATTTATAAGTTTACTTTAATTCTTAAAATTTTCTCCTCTTCGCTAACATTTGCTTTCATAAAATCAGTTATTAAATATCCAATTAATTTTCCGATTAAGTGATTGTTTTTCTCTTCTCCTAAATCGGGTGCACCTTCGCAAATATGTAAGTAGGTAGCATTTTTGTGATTACCAAAAAATGAAACAAATCGTCTTAACTCCTCAACCGAAAAGCCACTTAATGTCATTGCAGAGCTTGCTATATTTGGCAATGCATCTAAATCAATTTCTATTCCGAAAGCATCATTTTTTATAAATTCTAATGCAGAAAACATTTCATCATTAAAATTTTTTTTCTTTCGTATATTTATTTCATCATAAGTATTAAATCGAACCTTGTCTTCAAGATTTTTTAAAATATCTAAAACATTTTTAGATGTATAATTTTCATGTAATCCAAAAACAAAATATTTTTTTAAAAATCCTTCTTCATAAGCATACGAAAATCCATTCCCAGAATGTCTTCCTTCAAGAATTCTAAAATCAGAATGAGCGTCGAAATTTATTGCATTAATAGGTTTTCCTTTGGCCAAAGCAGTTCCTTTAATATTTCCGTATGCATTATTGTGTCCACCACCAATAATAATTGGTATTTTTCCAGATTTAACAATTGTACTTATTGTGTGGGTAACTTCTTTATCAATTATTTCTACTAATGAATTTAATTTTTTTCGGTCTGTTGTATTATTAAAATCTAGATTTTTGGCTTCTTTATTTTCAATTTCGAAATTTAAAGTTCCTAAAATCAATAAATTACTTCCTTTACAAAATCTATTATGCTGAATGTTCGCTATGCTTTTAATGGCACTTAACCAAGCAGTTGCTGCACCTGGACGACCATAATTTGCTCGAATTCCAATATCTTCTGGAATTCCAAATAATACATATTTAGCATCGCATTCTTTTAAAAATGATACAATATCAGAGTTTTTAGGAATAGTTAACATTTTTTCGCCAAATTTTATTTCTCCACTTCGGTGATTGGTTATTTTGGCTAAATCTGAAATTGTAAATGGTTGTAAATTTTGCATAACTTCAATAAATAATTTAAAAAAATATAAAATAATTTATTTTATATTTAATTTTTTTAAAATGTAAAAGTATATACTTTTTATTATTATTTTTACAAAAAATAAATAGATTTATGGAAGAAAATTTAAAACTAGAAACTACAAATAGAAATTTAAAAATTTTAGTTGGAGTTATGTTTGCACTTTTGGTAGCTAGTATGGCTTATATTTTTAAATTATCAAATCAGGTTACTTTAACAAAAGTTTCTGTTGCCGCAGTAATGACAGAAAAAGAAAAAGTAATTGCAGATTTAACAGCATTAAAAATAAATTATGACCAAGCAATTGCCGAAAAAACAACGCTGTCTGACGAATTAGTAATCGAAAGAGATAAGGTTATTCAATTGATAGAAGAAGTTAAACGAACAAATGGTAGTATCTCTGCATTGGCACCTTTCAAAGAAAAATATTCCAATCTTAATGCAACTATGAAAACAATGGTTGCTCAGGTTGAAGAGTTGACTAAAAAAAATATAGTGTTAACTTCGCAACGTGATAGCACTATTACTGTTTTGGGAGAAGAAAAGAAAAGTAATGCTACACTTTCAGGACAAAATGCTGAATTATCTAAAACTATCGAAGCAGGATCTAAACTTTTATTATTTAATTTAAAAGCCAATGCTTTTAGGATAAAAAGTTCTGGACAACAACAAGAAACTTACAAAGCAAGCAAAACTGACGCTTTGAAAATAAGTTTTAATATTGCCGAAAACAAAATAACTAAACCAATTAATAAAGATTTTTATGTTCAAGTTATAGATCCTGCAAATAATATTCTTGGCGAAAAAAAATCAACAAGTTTTGAAGGTAAATCTCTAGAATACAGTTTTTTAGCAAGTATTAAATATGTAAATAAACAAATAGAAGTTTCTGAATTTTTGCCAGGTAAAGATTTTGTCAAAGGCACTTATGTTTTAAACGTTTATGATAAAAACGAAATAGTCACAAACTCGACTTTTACATTGAAATAGGAAATATTTAAAAAAAATTCTGAAAGAAATTTCAGGATTTTTTTTATAGTTAAACCAAATTTTACTCATTATGCAAAAAAGCCTGTCTATTTAACAGCGTTTCTTCGCTTTCAACATGACTCTCATCAAGAATACAACAATCTACTGGGCAAACTGCTGCGCATTGCGGCTCATCGTGAAAACCTTTACATTCAGTACATTTGCTTGGAACTATGTAATAAATATCATCAGAAATAGGCGTTTGAGCATCGTCAGAATTGACTTCGGTGCCATCAGGTAAAATTACTTTTCCTTTTAATTTAGTTCCATCTTTATACCGCCAATCGTCTGCGCCTTCATAGATTGCAGTATTTGGACATTCGGGTTCGCATGCACCACAATTAATGCATTCGTCTGTTATGATTATTGCCATTTTTATTTAGAATATAAATTAAAGAAATAAGAATATAGATTGTTGATTTCAGAAAAATTAATCTATTTTCTTATTTCTATTTTCTATTATCTTACTTTTGCAAAATTACAATCAAATACATTCAAAAGCAAATAAACAAATGTTACAAAACGAAATTAAATCTGGTTTTATTGAATTAGGGAAATTTTTAAATCAATTTTCTGAGTATAATTCAGTTAAAAACGAAACAGTTTTGAATAACAATTTGTTTTTTAATGATTTTCTAGATTTGATAAAATTGTCGCAATCACATAATGGTTGGTATACTCCCGAAAATGTGTTTTTTGCAATAAAATCTTGGGCAAATGCTTTGACTGATAAAAATTTAAGTTTTTGGTTAAGTAAATACGATTTTACAAATGCAAAACCTTTCGACTGCACTCAAAGAGACAAAAAAAGTGTCGGAATTATCCTTGCGGGAAATATTCCATTAGTTGGTTTTCACGATTTTTTATCGGTTTTGATTTCTGGTCATAAAGTTTTAATTAAAACTTCGTCGAATGATCAAAAATTGTTGCCTTTTGTGGTAAAATATTTAATTTCTATAAATGAAAATTTCAAAAATCACATCACTTTCGTGGATGGTAAACTCGAAAATTTCGATGCTGTAATTGCTACTGGAAGCAACAATACAGCAAGATATTTCGAATATTATTTCAAAGATAAGCCATCAATAATTCGAAAATCTCGAAATTCGGTTGCAGTTCTTGATGGTTCAGAATCCAAAAATCAAATGATTGCGCTTGGCGAAGATATTTTCAGGTATTTTGGATTAGGATGTCGTAATGTTTCTAAATTATTTATTCCAAAAAAATACAATTTTGACCAGTTTTTTAATGGCATGTTTCCTTATCAAGATGTAATTAAATATGAAAAATATGCCAATAACTACGATTATAACAAAGCCGTTTTTTTGATGAGTAATTATGCTTTATTGGATAATGAATTCTTGACAATAAAAGAAGATACAAGTTATGCGTCGCCAATTGCATCGGTTTTTTATGAATATTATGATGATTTAGAAACTTTAAAATCTAAATTAGAGATTGAAAAAGAGCAAATTCAATGTATAGTTTCGAATAATTTAATCCAGAATTCTATTACTTTTGGAGCAACTCAAAATCCAAATCTTTGGGATTATGCTGATGAAGTTGATACTTTGGAGTTTTTAATGAAGATTTAAATCAAACAAATTTAACATTGTCATATATATCGTTTAAAGAAATTTCAACTTGAACCGAATTTAATATTAAATATTCATCTAATGAATTCATTTCGGTCATCAACCATGAGTTATCGTCATTTTTAGAATATTTTATTACTTTAATTGCTTCGCTATCAATTAAAATATATTCTTTTAATGTTTCGATTTGTTTGTATAAATTAAATTTTTCTTGATAATTTAAATGGGTTTTTATTCTTGATGAAATTTTAATCAAAACCACAGGATTTATAACTGAATCCATTTCAGAATCAATACAAACCGGAGCATCATTGAATATGCTTAAATCGGGATAAAAAAACAATGTGTTTTTTGGAATATGAACTCTAAAATTACTAGCATATATGTGATAATTTTGAATCTTTAGTGACTTTGTAAAATCTCCAAAAAAATTTGAAATTATAACATTTCGATTAATAGTGACAAATCCCCTTAAAAAGACTTTACCTTCAAAATATTCGTGTTTTTCTAATTCCAAACGTTCTATTTCGAGATATTCTGATTTTGAATAATATTCATTTGTTACAAATGTTTCCATTTCAATAAGATTTAAAGGCAAATATAAATATTATTTAATTATCCTAACAGGTTTTTTTCAACCTGTTAGGTATCATTTTTTCAAATAAAGTTTCAAATAAAAATTATTAAAACATCAAAACTACATCGATTTTGTTAATAACCTATTCATTTAACTAACAACTAAAATCGGAAATTAGAAACCTATTTACGAAATTTGCAAATCAAAATCTATAAAATGAAAATACACAATTACAGTGCTGGACCTTGTATTTTGCCACAAGAAGTTTTCGAAAAATCGGCTCAAGCGATTTTGAATTTTAATAATTCGGGGCTTTCAATACTCGAAATTTCACATCGAAGTAAAGATTTTGTTGCTGTTATGGACGAAGTTCGAGAATTGGTTTTGGAACTTTTGGATTTAAAAGGAAAAGGTTATCAAGCTCTTTTTCTTCACGGCGGCGCAAGTTTAGAATTTTTGATGGTTCCATATAATTTAATGAAAACCGATGGAAAAGCTGCTTATCTCGACACAGGAACTTGGGCAGCTGGCGCAATAAAAGAAGCCAAAAACTTTGGAGAAACAGTTGTTGTTGGTTCATCTAAAGAGGCTAATTATACTTTTATTCCTAAAGATTACGAAATTCCTGCTGATGCGAATTATTTTCATTGCACATCAAACAATACCATTTTTGGAACACAAATGAAATCGTTTCCTGAAACCAATATTCCGATGGTTTGCGACATGAGTTCAGATATTTTTTCGAGAGTTTTAGATTTCTCTAAATTTGATTTAATTTATGCTGGTGCGCAAAAAAATATGGGTCCAGCCGGAACAACTTTGGTTGTTGTTAAAGAAGAAATTTTAGGAAAATCGGGTCGTAATATTCCGAGTATGTTGGATTATGCGCAACATATCAAGGCAGAAAGTATGTACAATACGCCAGCGGTTTTCCCTGTTTATGCTTCGTTATTGACTTTGCAATGGCTAAAAACCCTTGGTGGAATTGCAGCAATCGAAAAGATTAACAATGCTAAAGCCGAATTGCTTTATGCAGAAATTGACAGAAATTCGTTATTTAAAGGTGCAGCAAACTTAGAAGATAGAAGTAATATGAATGCGACTTTTTTATTAAACGATGAAAGTCACGCTCCAATTTTTGATAAAATGTGGAAAGACGCTAATATATCTGGGTTGCCAGGACATCGTTCGGTTGGTGGTTATCGTGCATCGATGTACAACGCCATGCCTATGGAAAGTGTTCAAGTTTTGGTTGATGTGATGATTCAACTGGAAAAAAGTTTAAAAGTTTAAAATTGTATTAAAGTTCAAATCAGAATTTCTTAAATAAAATAAAAGCCCTAGCCCTGATAGAAGGGAAAATCCTTTTAAAAAAATTGATTTTTCTTCAATTTTTTTAAAAGATTTGGAATGATAGCAGGAAATAGCTCCTGAAATAAATTCAGAATAAATCAAAAAAAATAAAATTTTTACAATATACATTTTACAATTAAAAAAAATGAAAGTATTAGCCAATGATGGAATTTCGAAAAGCGGAATTCTAGCACTAGAGAAATCTGGTTTCGAGGTAATTACAACCAAAGTCGCACAAGAACAAGTTGCCAATTACATCAATCAAAACAATATTGCGGTACTTTTGGTTCGAAGTGCAACCAAAGCCAAAAAAGATTTAATCGATGCTTGTCCAAAACTAAAAATCATAGGTCGTGGCGGTGTCGGAATGGACAATATTGATGTGGATTATGCACAATCGAAAGGTATAAACGTAATAAACACACCAGCTTCTTCTAGCGAAAGTGTTGCCGAACTGGTCTTTGCACATTTATTTTCGGGCGTTCGGTTTTTGCATGATTCAAATAGAAATATGCCACTAGAAGGCGATTCGAATTTTGACGGATTGAAAAAAGCTTACGCAAATGGAATTGAACTACGTGGAAAAACCCTAGGAATTATAGGTTTTGGTCGCATTGGTCAAGCTGTTGCGAAAATGGCTTTGGGATTAGGAATGAAAGTCATAGCATCAGATAAATTTGTAGGAAAAGCCGATGTAAAAGTTGATTTTTATAACGGACAATTTATAAATGTCGAAATTGAAACCGAGCCAACCGAAGATATTTTTAAACACGCCGATTTTATTACGCTTCACGTTCCTGCTCAAGACGGATATGTTATTGATGCTGCTCAAATTGCATTGATGAAAAACGATGTTGGAATAATTAATTGTTCGCGAGGCGGTGTAATCAATGAAGTTGCATTGATTGAAGGATTAGATTCTGGCAAAATTTTATTTGCTGGTTTAGATGTTTTTGAAAATGAACCAAATCCAGAAGTACAAATTTTAATGCATCCAAAAATTTCTTTAACGCCACATATTGGTGCTGCAACACTTGAAGCACAAGACCGAATTGGCACCGAATTGGCAGAACAAATCGCTGGTTTATTAAAAATTTAATTTTACTTTTCCTTTATGTTGAGATGCACGGCAGTGCATCTTTACAAAGAGATAAAAACAAATTGCTGATTTATTGAAAATTTAATTCAATATTTTTTTTGACACTAATTTCACTAATTATCACGAAGTAAAAATTATTGTTAATAAATATCTGTAAAATCTGTGTTTAATATTTTGTAGAGATGCACAGCACTGAACCTAACGTTTTAAAAAAATATTTTTTGACACGAATTTCACGAATTTTATTAAAATTATTAGTGATAATTCGTGAAATTCATGTCGACTTTTTAAAATATAAGGACTTTTATTAAAAATAAATTCCTAAATTTACCTAACCAATAAATTAAATTAAAATATCATGGCAGGATTAATGGATTTATTAAACAGCGATTTAGGAAAACAAATCATTTCGGGAGTTTCTGGAAAAGTGGGCACAAGCGAAGGCGAAACAGCATCGGTTCTTGGCTCATTAATGCCGACTTTGGTAGGCGCAATGCAAAACAATGCTTCTACGCAAGATGGACTTTCGGGCTTACTTGGCGCGCTAACTGATGGTAAACACGATGGTGGAATTCTAGATAATTTATCAGGGTTTTTGGGCAACGACGATCAAACTGATGGCGGAAATATTCTTGGTCACGTGCTAGGTGGCAATCAAGAAAATGTTCAAAATAATTTGGCGCAATCAACCGGAGTTGGTTCAGATAAAATCGCAATGATTATGAAAATTGCTGCTCCAATAATTATGGGATATCTTGCCAAAAAAGCAATGTCTGGCGGTTTAACTAACAATCCAGAGCAATCTGGTGGAGGTTTGACCGATATTCTTGGCGGATTATTAGGCGGTAACCAAACACCAGCTACTCCTGAGCAACCTGGCGGAGGAAATATTTTAACATCTATGCTCGATCAAGACGGCGATGGAGAATTGGGCATGAGCGATGCAATTGCAGCAGCCACCAAAAAAGGTGGAATTGGCGGACTGCTTGGTGGATTGTTCGGAAAATAAATGTCTCAGTTGACACGGGTTTAAACTCGTAATTGAAATAGCATCAGATTTATAAAACTTCATTTATGAAAACACATTTTGTTCTAACACTATTTTTTTTAGGAAGTATTTGTAATTTTTCACAAAGCAGAATTACTAAAACTGCAGACCAAACTATTGTAAATGATACAATTCGAATTGCAAATGACGAATTAGAATATGAAGTTATGATAATTGACGTTGGTTTTGCAACATGGCTAAATAGTTGTGCGCAGCCTCGAAACTTTTATTCAGAGAGTTTTTTAGAAAATAAAAATCAGTTTTTCGTTGCAGAATGGAATCGTCGCGTTCTTGAACCACAACGATTTGACCCAATGTTGTACGAAATGCAAATTAACTATGACAACAATATTCATTATGGTTACGAGGTTAATTACTTGATTTACAATTATATGATTTATTTTCAAAATACCTATCGACAACGATTGTGGGGTTATGTACCAATTCGATAGGTATTTATAATTTAAAAAATCCTGAAAAATGATATTGGTTTTTTTCTTCGAGCCTTAGTGACTTTTTGGCAAATTTGATTATTTTTACAAAATGATAAAAGTTACCATTATCGGTTCTGGAAATGTTGCACAACATTTAATTAATGCTTTTGCAAATGAAGAAAATATTGAACTTTTTCAAGTTTTCGCAAGAAATCCATCTGCTGTTTCTCATATAATTAATGAAAATAAAATTGTTACAAATTTTGACAATTTATTAGAATCAGATTTATTTTTAATAGCAGTTTCCGATAATGCTATTAACGAAGTTTCATCAAAAATTCCTTTCAATAATAAGCTAGTTGCTCATACATCTGGAACTTTATCTATAAATGATTTGGATTCTAAAAATCGAAAAGCAGTATTTTATCTGTTACAAACTTTCTCAAAAAATAAAGCTGTTGATTATAAAGAAATACCCATTTGTTTAGAAACTCAAAACGAATCTGATTTTCAAATACTCGAAGAAGTTGCCAATTCAATTTCAAATAAAGTATTTAATGTTAATTCCAAGCAACGAAAAGCCTTGCATGTTTCGGCAGTTTTTGTTTGTAATTTTGTCAATTATTTGTACCAAATTGGCAATGAAATTTGCAAAGAAAACCAAGTAGAATTCGAAATATTAAAGCCATTAATTCAAGAAACTGCCAATAAAATATTATCGCTTTCGCCAAATGAAGCCCAAACTGGACCAGCAAAACGAGGTGATTTGCAAACAATTAACGAACATTTGAAATTCTTGAAAGATGAAAATCAAATAGAAATTTATAAATTATTAACCAAATCTATTATTGACAATGGCAAAAAGCTATAAAGAAATAATGAACGAAATCACGACATTTATTTTTGATGTTGATGGCGTATTGACTGATGGAACTGTGAATGTTTCCGAAACTGGCGAAATGTTGAGAACAATGCACATTCGTGACGGATTTGCAATGAAAGCTGCAATTGAAAGTGGTTATAATGTTTGGATTATTTCGGGCGGAAACAATGCTGGAGTTCGCATTCGATTTCAAAATTTAGGCATTTTAGAAATTCATTTGGCATCGCCAGATAAAGTTGTAACATATAATAGTTTACTCGAAAAACATCAAATAAAATCAGAAAATGTGTTGTATATGGGCGACGATATTCCAGATTATCATGTTATGAAATTGGTAGGTTTGCCAACTTGTCCACAAGATGCTGTTCCAGAAATAAAATCAATTTCTAATTATATTTCGCATGTAAACGGAGGAAAAGGTGCTGTTCGAGATGTAATTGAACAAGTCATGAAAGTCCAAGAAAAATGGCATTTGTATTATAATGGACAATTTTAGTGATCAGTTGGCAGTGGTCAGTTGGAAGTGGTCAGTGTTCAGTTGGCTGTGGTCAGTGTTCAGTTGTTATTGGTCGGTTTTCAACATACAATAAAATAAAATTAATAAAATAATTATGAGATTTCAAGATTTATTAGCACATCAAAAATCATTTTCGTTGGCAATGAGAATTTTTGAAATTACAAAAAAATTCCCAAAAGAAGAAATGTATTCATTAACAGACCAAATTAGACGTTCGTCAAGAAGTGTATCGTCAAATATGGCTGAAGCCTATCGAAAAAGAATTTATCCTAAAAATTTTCACAGTAAGTTAACGGATTGTGATGCAGAAAATTCTGAAACACAAGTTTGGCTAGAATTTTCTTTGGCTTGTAATTACATTTCAGAAGATGTTTTCAAAGAATTGTCATTAAAAAGTGATGAAGTTGGTAAATTAATAAATTATATGATTTTAAATCCTGAAAAATTTGGAGTTAAAATATAATTTTTCATCAATGTTCATTCAAAACTGAAAACTGAAAACTGAATACTGAATACTGAATACTGAACACTGAATACTTTTTTTATGAATTTCTTAAATTTAATACGATACAAAAACCTAATTCTAATCGCATTTATGCAATTGCTTTTTAGATATGGATTTTTAAAGCAACAAAACATTCCACTAGCCTTAGCCGATTTTCAATTTGGATTACTGGTTTTGGCAACGATTTTAATCGCAGCTGGCGGATATGTAATCAACGACATTTTCGACCAAGATATCGATGCCGAAAATAAACCTAAAAAAGCAATAATTGGCAATTCAATTTCGGAATCAACGGCTTATAATGTTTATGTAGCATTAACATTATCAGGTGTTTGCATTGGTTATTATTTATCAAATGTTATTCAAAGACCTATGTTTTTAATAATTTTTATATTAATTGCATCATTACTTTATTTTTATGCCACAACTTTAAAACAAATTGCTTTAATCGGAAATATTGTTGTTGCTTTAATCTTATCTTTCAGCGTTTTAATTATTAATTTTTTTGATATTTTCCCAGCAACTGCCTATGACAATCGAGATTTAATGCGACCTATTTTTCTGGTACTTTTCGATTATGCAATTTTCGCATTTGTAATTAATTTAATTCGTGAAATTGTCAAAGATTTACAAGACATAAAAGGCGATTATAATCAAGGTTTAAGCACTTTGCCAATAGTTTTGGGCGTTGCTCGAACATCAAAAATATTATCAATTTTAATATCGATTCCAGTTGCAATTTTATTGATTTACATTAATAATTATTTGATGTTGAACAATTTATACTTTTCTGTAATTTATGTATTATTTCTTGTAGTTGCACCATTAATTTTTTGTGCTTTTCAGTTATGGAATGCAAAAAACACTATCGAATTCTCGAAAATTAGTTCGATTTTAAAATGGATAATTTTTTTCGGAATTTTATCAATTGTAATTATCGATCAAAACATAAAATACAATGCTTAAAGAAAAATTAAAAAATTACAAGATAATTTTAGCTTCTGGTTCGCCAAGACGACAACAATTTTTTAAAGATTTGGACTTAGATTTCGAAATTCGCATTCGAGAAATAGATGAAGTTTATCCAGAAAATCTTGTTAAACAAGAAATTACTAATTATCTTGCAGAATTAAAATCTAAGGCATTCGATGGAGAAATTGCGGATAATGAAATCATAATTACGAGCGATACATTGGTTTGGTTAAACGGAAAAATTTTAAGCAAACCTACTAATTACCAAGATGCTTTTAACATTTTGAAGTCAATTTCGAACAAAACACATCATGTTTTTACGTCGGTTTGTTTTGCAATAAATGAGACAAAAACCACAATTTTCGATGAAACTAAAGTCACTTTCAAAGAATTATCCGATTTAGAAATTCATTATTATCTAGAAAATTACAAACCATTTGATAAAGCTGGTGCCTATGGAATTCAAGAATGGATTGGATTAATCGGTATTATCAAAATTGAAGGTTCATATAGCAACGTTGTAGGTTTGCCAACCGAAAAAGTTTACGAATTTCTAAATAATTTATAGATTATAACCAAAGCTTATCAAAATCGAAAGCGACTGAGCAATTTTTATCTAATTGAAAATCATATTTTTCAACTTGTTTGTAATTGTTATCAATCAATTCGAAAACTTCTGTATTTTGTTTTGCATAATCAATCATAATATAAAATTGCACTCCTTGTGATTTATAAATTTCATACTTAATTGCTATATCTTTTGCCATTGTTGATGGCGATAATATTTCGATAATTAATGTTGGTGGAAATTCCAAAAAATCAGTTTTCAATTCATCACAAACAATCATTAAATTAGGTCTAACAAATGTGTAATCATTTATTTTCCAATCTAATTCTATAAAAACCATACAGTTGCAATTTTCATCAGACAATGAAACATTTGCTTGAGTATTGACTAATGATAAAATTCGACTGTGTTTCCAAATAGCCGAAGGCAACATTTGATAAGGAAAACCATCAATTACTTCCCAATCTTCTTTCCAGTTTTTATAATCGGTGTAATTATATTTTGGTGGCGGAAAATTTGTTAGTTGCATTTGTAAAGTTTTAGACAATGTAATTAAATTTTATTCTTAATTTATCAAAAGATTTTTTTCAGTTAAAAAACATTAATAATATCAAATAATTTTTTGGCATAATAATTGGTTATTCTTTAAATAATCAATCAATTTATAAAAAATTAACATTTAAATTTTAAATTATGAAAAAAATTCAATTAATTTTTATTGCTGCAATTATGCTTTTTGCAATAAAAACAACAGCTCAGATTTCGGTAAATATTAATCTAGGTGCGCGACCAGTTTATCATGCGCCTCAACACTATTATTATGACGATAATGTAGATTATTATTTTTTACCAGAAATCGAAGCCTATTTTGACAATCGTGAAGGATTATTCATTTATTTTAGTACAAATCGATGGGTTAGATCGCAAAATTTACCAGATTATTGTGGCGATTTCAATATAAATAGAAATCAAAGAATTGCAATAGATTATCATGGAAATAGCCCATTTGGAGATTTTGAAAACCACAGAAATAGATATTGTAATAATAATTCTAGAAGAATAATTTATGTCGATAATAGTTGCGATAGCAATAATAAATATAAAAATAAATGCAAAAAATATAAAAAAAACAAACACAATAATAATCACGACCATGATGATTAATATTAATTGAGAATTTTTCAAACAGCACTTAAATTTTTAAAGTGCTTTTTTTTTAGAATATTTTTAACTTATTTGAAACATCAAAAAATTGTACATTTGGATTTTTAAAATTAAAAAATGCAAAAGACAATTCTTTCAATATTATTGCTATTATTCTGCTTTACAGCAAATGCGCAGCAGCCTCAAAAAGCCAATTCAGTAGAAATTTTCAATTCTATTCAAAAACTTAATTTTTTGGGTTCGGTTTTATATGTTGCGGCACATCCTGATGATGAAAATACTCGATTAATTTCATATTTATCTAATGAAATAAAAGCGCAAACTGCTTATTTATCGCTAACTCGTGGCGATGGCGGACAAAATTTAATTGGACCTGAACTTCGTGAATTGCTTGGAGATATTAGAACTCAAGAACTTATTGAAGCTAGAAAAATCGATGGTGGAATGCAGTTTTTTTCTCGAGCAAACGATTTTGGCTATTCTAAAACACCAGATGAAACATTAGAAATTTGGGATAAAAACCAAGTTTTGAGTGATGTAGTTTGGGTCATTAGAAAATTTCAGCCAGACGTAATTATTAATCGATTCGATCATCGGTCGCCAGGAACAACTCACGGACATCATACTGCTTCGGCGATTTTGGGTTTAGAAGCTTTTGAAAAATCTAATGATAAAAATGAATTTTCTAATCAATTAGAATTAGTTAAAACTTGGCAGCCAAAACGAATTTATTTCAACACCAGTTGGTGGTTTTATGGCACTAGAGAAAAATTTGCTGCAGCAGATAAATCGAACTTAATGAACTTAAAAACAGGAGTTTATTATCAATCAATTGGGAAATCCAATCAAGAAATTGCTGCTCTAAGTCGCAGTCGCCATCAATCACAAGGTTTTGGATCAACTGGAACTCGTGGCGAAGAAGACGAATATCTTGAACTTTTAAAAGGCGATTTACCCAAAGACAAAACCAATATTTTCGAAGGAATTGACACAACTTGGAACCGTTTGAAAGGTGGAAATGAAATCGGAATTATCATGTTAAATGTCGAAAAAAACTTCGATTTTAAAAATCCAGCTGCTTCTATTTCTGAATTGTTGAAAGCTTATCTATTAATTGAAAAACTAGAAGATGAGCATTGGAAAACCATCAAAATAGAAGAAATTAAAAAAATAATCGCATCGTGTTTAGGACTTTATTTAGAGGCAGTTGCCGAAAATCAAGAAGCCAATCCTGGTAATTTATTAAAAGTTAAAATCGAAGCAATTAATAGAAGTTCGGTTAAAATAAATTTAAAATCAGTTACCTCAATTGTGAATTTTACGAAAGAATTTGAACCAAAAATATTAGAATTCAATAAAAACATCAGTCAAAATATTGAATTTCAATTGCCTAAAAATCTCGAATATACGTCGCCTTATTATCTAAAAGAAAATGGAACTGTGGGAATGTATCGTGTAGATGATCAAAATAAAATAGGAATTCCAGATGTAATTCGTCAAGTTAAAGTTGATTTTAATATTGACTTTGAAGGTGTTACAATTACATTTTCGAGAAATGTAATTTACAAAATGAATGATGATGTTAAGGGCGAAGTGTATCAACCACTTGATATTGTTCCAGAAATTTCGTGTTCATTTAACGAAAATGTTTATATTTTTAATTCAAATAAATCGAAAACGGTAGCTGTCAAAATAAAATCTGGCACAACAAATATTCAGGGCAAAATAAAATTAGAAATTCCGAAAAATTGGCAAGTTACACCTTTAGAAAATATTTTTAAAATTGATAAAAAAGGCGAAGAACAACTTGTGATTTTCACTGTTACACCTTCAAAAAATTACGATGAAAATAAAATTAAAAGCGTTGTTACAATCGACGGAAAAACATTTGATAAAACCCAAATCGATATCAATTATTCGCACATTTACAAGCAAATGGTCTTGAAACCGGCAGAAGCAAAAGTTTTGAAACTGGATATTAAAACCAAAAACGAAAAAATCGCTTACATAATGGGTGCAGGTGATGAAGTTCCAAAAAGCTTAATGGCAATGGGTTACGATCTTACTGTTCTAAAACCAAACGAAATAACAACTGAAAATTTATTGAAATTCGATGTTGCAATTACTGGAATTCGAGCTTACAATATGATAAATGAACTAAAATACAAACAAGATATTTTGCTGGATTTTGTAAAAAACGGCAAAACTATGATTGTGCAATACAACACTTTAGACGATTTAGTTACCGATAAAATTGCGCCATTTCCACTAAAAATCTCTCGCGATCGAGTTACCGAAGAAAATGCCGAAGTTAGATTTTTAGTTCCTGAACATTCGATCTTAAATTATCCGAACAAGCTAACTTCCAAAGATTTTGAAGGTTGGAAACAAGAACAAGGTTTGTATTACCCGAAAGAATTTGATAAGAATTTTACAGCCATAATTTCGTCTAATGATAAAGGCGAAACTCCAAAAAATGGAGCGATTTTGCATTGCAAATACGGAAAAGGAAACTATATTTACACAGGAATTAGCTTTTTTAGAGAATTGCCAGAAGGTGTTTCTGGTGCTTTTCGACTAATGGCAAATATGATTTCGGTTAAATAAAAAGTTGACACAGATTTCACAAATTGCACAGATTATTTTATTTTTAAATAATTGATATATTTATCATTTGATTAAAAATACTTAAATATGACATTAAATAATCTGTGAAATCTGTGTTAAATAATTAATTAAAAATGAAAATAAAAAAGCCTTATTGGAAAAATAGTTACACTTGGTTGCTGATAATCAATGGGTTATTTATTTTATTGTTTTATGTTTTAATGCAAATTTATTCCTAGAATTATGCAACAAATAGATTGGACAATTCTTGTCGTAACGCTACTTTTCATCGTTTTTTATGGCGTTTATAAGTCCAAAGGCAGCAAAAATGTCGAAGATTATATTCTTGGAAGTAAAGAAACGCCTTGGCAAACAGTAGGTTTATCGGTTATGGCGACACAAGCTAGTGCAATCACTTTTTTATCAACTCCAGGGCAAGCTTATCAAGACGGAATGGGATTCGTTCAATTTTATTTTGGACTACCAATTGCAATGGTCGTCATTTGTGTGACATTTATACCTATATATAGTAGACTTAAAGTTTTTACCGCTTATGAATATTTAGAACAACGTTTCGATCTTAAAACCAGATCATTAGCTTCAATTTTATTTCTAATTCAACGTGGTTTAGGAACTGGTTTAACGATATATGCACCATCGATAATTTTGTCGACTATTCTGGGTTGGAATTTAACATTATTAAATGTAATAATTGGTATTTTAGTAATCATTTACACGGTTTCTGGTGGAACCAAAGCTGTAAATGTTACTCAAAAACAACAAATGTTCGTCATTATGTTTGGAATGTTTTTGACATTTTTCTTGATTTTGCACTTACTGCCGAATGATATGACTTTGTCGAATGCAATGCATATTGCTGGTGCAAATGACAAAATGAATATCTTGGATTTTTCGTTTGATCCTAAAGAAAAATATACTTTTTGGAGCGGCATAACTGGTGGATTTTTCTTGATGTTATCATATTTCGGAACCGACCAATCGCAAGTCGGACGATATTTATCTGGAAAATCAGTCAAAGAAAGTCAAATGGGATTGATAATGAACGGTTTCTTGAAAGTGCCAATGCAGTTTTTTATTTTGCTAATTGGAGTAATGGTTTTTGTGTTTTTTCAGTTCAATGCTGTGCCTTTGCATTTTAATCCATCAAATAAAATTCTTGTAGAAAAATCTAAATATGCAAAACAATATAGCGTTTTGGAAAAAAAATTAAGTGATTTATCCGAAGAGAAAAAAGAATACAATTTGTTGTATATGGATCATTTGAACCAAAATTATGACAACCCAATTCTTCGCAAACAGCTTGTTTCTTTATCAAGTAAAGAAAAAGATTTGCGTGAACAAGCCAAAGAAATCATTACAAAAGTTGATATAAAAGCCGAAACTAATGATAAAGATTATGTGTTTATCTATTTCATTTTGAACTATTTACCCAAAGGATTAATTGGCTTGCTTTTGGCTGTAATTTTATCGGCAGCAATGTCATCATCAGCTTCTGGATTGACAGCATTGGCATCGACAACCACAATTGATATCTACCGCAGAAACGAAAAAACCAAAAAATCCGACAAGCATTATGTCAATGCAACGCGTGCTTTTACATTACTTTGGGGAATTATCGCCATATTATTCGCTTGTGTTGGAACACTTTTCGAAAATCTAATTCAGCTAGTAAATATCGTTGGATCAGTTTTTTATGGAACTGTGCTTGGCATATTTTTAGTTGGTTTTTATGTAAAATATGTCAAAGCTAATGCCATTTTTTGGGGCGCAACAATCAGTCAATTAATTGTATTTTACATTTTTTATCTTGATGTTGTTGGCTTTTTATGGTTAAATTTTATTGGTGCTTTGTTGACATTAATTCTTTCTTTAATTCTTCAAATTTTAACAATCAAAAAAGTAAACTTTACGCCATAAAAAAACCTGCAATTAAGCAGGTTTAACTATTCAAGCATAAAAATTTATTTGATTTATCTGCCACAAAGACTCAAATTCTAGAAGTTTTTTACACAAAATTTGGAATAATTAATGTACAATAGATAAATTTCAAAGAAATTTACTGTTTGTTCTTTTGAGTCTTAGTCTCATTTTAAATATGAGATGGGAAATCTCAGTCAATTTTATAGTTAAAAATTAAATGCTGAATAGTTACAGCTGGTTTTATATACTATTTTAAAAATAATTATTTCTTGCTCCATTCAGCAATACTGTCATTATTCATTTTTACATAATCTTGATTATCCTCTTTGATTGCACCTGTTAAAGATAATTTTGCAGTTTCGATTGCGCCTTTTTTATCATTTAATTTAGCTTGAATCAAAGATTTTTGGCGTTGGTACCAAAACGGAATATCTTTTCCAGCAGCTGTCATTCCAATTGCTTTGTTTACATATTCTAGGGCTTTTGTCAAATCGCCATTGGATTGGTTAAAGTATTGTGCAGCAGAAAAATAATCTCCAGCAGTTGCACCAGCCAAAGTTTTTTCTATACTCGCCAAAGCAGTTTTTTTAGTCGGAACTTCGAATTTTATTGCAATCATAGTTTTCTCCCAAGAAATTTCTAATTGAGCCGAATCGTTGTCTAAAGCACCAATATTTATCGTAAAAGTTTCCAGTTTTTTTGATAAATTTTCTGGTGTTGCAGTTGTTTTTAAAGCTACTTTCGAATCATCAAATTTTTCTGGAGTTCCCCAATTTTCCGCATCAGAATAAAAAATTACTTCCCAAAGATCTGCTTTTGGCGTTGTGAACAAGGCATATTTTCCTTTTTTCAACGTTTGACCACCAATTACAACATCTTCGCTAAACGATATAATTGTGTTTTTGTTAGCGCCAGTTCTCCACAATTTGCCGTAAGGAACCAAATCTCCAAAAACATTTCGACCTTTAGAACTTGGTCTAGAATATTCAATGTTGACTGTTGTCAAGCCAACAACTTGCTCTAAAGTTGCTTTTGGACTTGGCGCAGGAGTTTTAACCTGTGCTTCTAGAACGAAATTAGCAATCATCATTGCTAACATTAAAATTATTTTTTTCATTTTTAATAGTTTTTAATTTTTATCAAATATAGCAATTCATATTATTTTTAATTGTTAATTAAAATATAAAACAATATTATTTTGTTTAAGAAATCTTAATTTTTCGTAAACAATTTTGTATTTTTACAAAAATTAAATTAATGAAAATTTATACATTTTCGCAAAAACAAAAAGTACCAATTTCACTCGACGAAGCTTGGAAATTTCTAACCAATTCTGATAATTTGTCAATAATGACGCCGTCTTACATGAATTTTAAGAAAATTTCTAAAGACAATCGACCTCTTTATTCAGGACAAATAATTCAATATTCAGTAACTCCAATTCTCGGAATTCCAGTAAAATGGGTTTCGGAAATTACTCAATTAAAAGAAAACGATTATTTCGTAGATATTCAGCTTTTTGGTCCCTACGCAATGTGGCACCACAAACATTTTATTCGAGAAATCGATGGTGGCGTCGAAATGGAAGACTTAATAGATTATAAAATTCCACTAGGACTTATCGGGCAAATGGTTCATCCGTTCGTGGTAAAACCTAAGTTGCAAGAAGCATTTGCGTTTAGAAAAGCTAAATTGATAGAGATTTTCGGGGAGTTTAAGTAAATTTGTTATTTGGGTGTTCCGGTCACGTTGAAAAAACGATACCGCCGGGCTGTCATTCCAATCTTTTTTCAATTGCCACGGGTTTAAATCCGTGGAAATTAAAAAAAGGATTTTCACTTCACCCGAGCCTGAAAGAGCGAACTGACGAAGTAATCCCTAACACAAGCAAAACATTAAAAATTTAAACTAATAATTAATATGAACATATTTTGGTTCCGTCGTGATTTAAGAATCGACGACAACAAAGGTTTTTTCGAAGCATTATCATCAGATTTAACAGTTTTGCCAATATTTATATTCGATGATAAAATATTAAGTCAACTTCCAAAAGACGACGCTCGTGTAAATTTCATACATTTAAGATTAGAGAAAATTAATGAAGATTTATTAAAAATCGGAAAATCTCTAGCGATATTTCACGGCGATCCCGAAACAATTTGGAAAGAAATTATTTCTGAAAACAAAATCGAAAAAGTTTTTTTTAATCACGATTACGAACCTTACGCACGTGAACGTGATAAAATGGTTTATGAGTTTTTACAAGAAAAAAATATTGAAATAAAAAATTTTAAAGATCAAGTAATTTTCGAAAAATCCGAAGTTACCAAAGACGATGGTTTGCCGTATGTTGTTTATACTCCTTATTCTAACAAATGGAAATCGAAATTCAAAGAAATAAAACTCGAAAATTTCAAATCAGAGGATTTATTATCAAATGTTGCAAAACATAATTATCCGTTTTTAAGTTTAAAAGAAATTGGTTTTGAACCATCAGAAATTAAAATTCCTGAGTTCGATATTTCTACAAATTTAATAGACAATTACGAAGCCACTAGAAATTTTCCATCTCTAGATAAGACTTCAAAATTAGGCGTTCATCTTAGATTTGGTTCGGTTTCTGTTAGGAAAATGATTGCAAAAGCCATCGAAAGTAACAATGAAACTTTTTTTAAAGAACTCATTTGGCGCGAATTTTTTATGCAAATTCTTTGGCATTATCCGCACACAAAATCATCGAGTTTCAGACCAAAATACGACGCAATTGTCTGGGAAAATAACGAAGATTTATTCAAAAAATGGTGCGATGGCAAAACTGGTTATCCTTTCGTAGATGCTGGAATGCGCGAACTCAATAAAACCGGTCACATGCACAATCGTGTTCGAATGATTGTGGCAAGTTTCTTGTGTAAACATTTATTGATAGATTGGCGTTGGGGCGAAACCTATTTTGCGCAAAAACTACTTGATTATGAACAATCTAGCAATGTTGGAAATTGGCAATGGGCAGCTGGCTCTGGAGTAGATGCTGCGCCTTATTTTAGAATTTTTAACCCAACCGAACAAATAAAAAAATTCGATAAAGATTTAAAATACATCAAAAAATGGATTCCAGAACTCGAAACTAAATTTTATCCAGAACCAATTGTCGAGCATAAATTTGCTCGAGAACGATGTTTGAAAGTTTATAAAGAAGCGGTTGGATAATTTTCAAATGTTGAATTTTAACACTTATTTTTGTTACAAATATTTTCAATGAAACCAACAATAACGATTATCGGCGCAGGAATTTCTGGATTAACCGCAGCTGTTTATTTGCATCGATCCGGATTTGATGTTAAAATTATTGAATCTAGCGAAAAGGCTGGTGGAAGATTAAAAACTGACATAATTAACGGGTTTAGATTAGATCACGGTTTTCAGGTTTTGTTGACAGAATATCCAGAAACAAAGTTTTTATTAGATTATGAAAAATTAAATCTTAAAAGATTTTTGTCTGGCGCAACCGTGCTTTATGATGGTGGTCAATTTCAAATTGCAGATCCTTTTCGAAGACCGTCAGCAATTTTTAGTACACTTTTCGCTCCAGTTGGATCATTAAAAGATAAGATAAACACTTTTTTTCTTAAAAATAAATTAGTGAAAATTTCGGTTGTCGATATTTTTGGTCAACCCGAAATTGAAACCAATTTGCAACTAAAAAAATATGGTTTTAGTCAAAAAATGATTGACCGTTTTTACAAACCATTTTTTTCTGGTATTTTTCTTGAAAACGATTTGAAAACATCTAGCAATATGTTCGATTTTGTTATGAAAATGTTTTCAGAAGGCGATGCAGCTGTTCCAGAATTGGGAATGGAAGAAATTCCCAAACAACTGGTTTCTATATTGCCAAAAAATTCGATACTATATAATGTAAAAGTTTCTAAAATTGAAAACGATAAAATAATCTGTGAAAACGGACAAGTTTTTGAAGCCCAGAAAATAATTATTGCAACCGAAGCAACAAGTTTTGCGAGTGATTTTATTCCTAAAGGTAAACAAAATTTTCAACAAGTTACTAATGTTTATTTTGAATCAAATGTTGCTCCTGCCAAAAAAGCAGTTGTAATTTTAAACGCATCAAAAAATAAAAAATGGGTCAATAATTTGACTGTTATGAGTAATGTTTCAAGCAAATATGCTCCTGACGGAAAAAAATTAATTTCAGTTTCTTATAATGGAATTCCAGATATTGATGATGAAACTTTAGCACAAAACATTAAAACCGAATTAGAAATTTGGTACGGCAACCAAGTGCAAGATTGGAAATTACTTAAAGTTTACAGAATAAAATATGCATTACCAAACCAAAATCATGTAAAAAATAAACTTGATGATTCTGACCTACAAATTAATAAAAATTTGTTTATTTGTGGCGACCATTTGCTAAATGGCTCAATAAACGCCGCAATGAAGTCAGGTAGGTTAGTCGCAGAGTTAATAATTAAGAAGAACAATAATGATTAAAAAAATTGAAAATTTATTTGCAAATGTTACAATTGTATTTTGCATAATTGTAATAATATCTATTTTACTTTTAAATATTAATACTTTTTATTGGGCAGATGATTTTTGTTTTATAAATAGTGTGCGCCAATCGGGAATATTACAACATTGCATTAATGGATATTTCGATTGGGATGGTCGTTTTTTAAGTGTTGCCTCTTTCATTCAGGCTTTTTTGCTCACAAATGTTCAAATCGAATTTATAACCTTGTTTTGGAATTTATGTTTTTTAGTTAGTGGTTATTTAATTTTTATTATTGTTAAAAATCAGCTAGATTTAAAAATAACATCGAAATATAAAATTATTTGTGGCTTAACAACCGCAATTTTTATTTGGTATGGGTCAAAAGTTTTTCTTGCTCAAACCGTTTATTGGGGAACTGGTGGTGCCTATTCAGCATCATTAATAATCGGAATGTTATGGATTGTTCAATATCAAAAAAGTCAAAAATCGGATTTAAATCTGCAAAATAAGATTTTATTGCTAATTTTTACATTTATTGCTGGCGCAACAACTCAAAATTTTTCAATTGGTTTTGTTACATTAATATTATTCGATTTATTAATAGATTTATTAAACAAAGATTTCAAACAATTTAAATTTAAATTATTGGTTTTGTCTTTTTCAATTTCTGGTATATTGATGCTTTTATTAGCTCCAGGAAATTCATTAAGAATGAAAGAAATCGATGGTCTTGAAATAGGATCGTTGACATTAAATGATTACATAAATAATTTTTATGATGTTTTAATTATTTACTATCATGCTTGTAAGAAATTAATTTTTATGAGTGTAATATCTGGTATTGTTTTTCGAACTTTTTGTTATGATGGTTTCATTAATATATTTAAAATTAAATTTAAAATTGTAAATAAAAAAAACTTTGTGATTAATTTATTGCAAAATTTTAAATGGATTTTCGTTGCATTAAGTACAATTATGCCATTTATTTTTATACCAATGATGGCTGCAGAAAGAACGATACTTTATTTCGCATTTTTTTCAGTAATAGCAATTTATGTTATAGTTTTGAGAAATTATAAAATTCAAGAATTTAAATTTCATTATAAAAAATTAATTGCATTTACGATTATTATATTCATTGTTGGCTCGTCTTCGAATTTTGCTTTAAAAAACATGAAAAAAGGTTTTATTGTCAAACAAGAAATGATTAAACGTGAAAAAATGTTATTAAATTCTGCTAATCAGGATGTTACTATCGAAGTCATTTCTAAAGATTTATTAAGTCCTTGTTATCAGTTTTTCGATTTACAGGAAAATTTACCACAAGATCATTTTAATATTCTTGGACATAGAGAATATTATAATCTTAAAAAAATTACTGTAATTGACCGCAATTAATAACAGTGCAATAGCTTTTAAAATTTTTTGCCACGAATTTCACTAATTTGCACAAATACAAATTATTTTTATATTAAATTTCACAAATTTCATTTATAAATTTTGAATTTGTGTCATTTTAGCATTCAATTTTAAATAAAAATTCATTGAATTGTTACTATTTATTTTTAACTATTTTAAAATTGAATACACTTATTAGCACTTAGAAATAAACTTTTTACATTAAAAGTAATTTTGTGATTTCAATAAATTATATTTGCTTTACTAAAACAATATCGTAATGGAAGAGGAATGTATTTCGGTTTTTGATATGCTAAAAATTGGCGTTGGTCCATCAAGTTCTCACACACTTGGTCCTTGGCGCGCTGCCGAAAGGTTTTTATCTGAGTTGCGAACCGAAAATTTATTAGACAAAATTTCGGGTATAAAAGTCGATTTATACGGTTCACTTTCTTTAACTGGAAAAGGTCATGCCACTGATTTGGCTTTAATGCTTGGATTATCTGGTCAAGATCCAGAATATATTCCTATTCAAGACATTGCTTCAATCATAAAAAATATCGAAAATTCTAATGAAATAAATCTAGGAAATTCTTTCAAGATTCCTTTTTATTTTTTACAAGACATTATTTTTAATAAAAACTTTTTACCATTCCATGCCAATGGATTAAAATTTACAGCATTTTATGAAAATTCTGAATTTATTTCTACTTTTTATTCGATTGGTGGTGGTTTTGTTGTAAAAGAAGAGCGTGTAAATGCCAAAAAAAAACACGCTATAAAATGTGCTTTTCCGTTTCCGATTCAAAATGCCGAAGAATTATTGAATTATACTATAAAAGAAAATAAATCAATTTCTGAAATAGTATATGAAAATGAAAAATCTATGCGTTCAGAAATCGAAATTCATACCGAATTAATGCGAATTTGGCATACAATGCTAGAATGTATGAATATTGGTTGCCATTCAGAAGGCATTCTTCCTGGCGGATTAAATGTGCGCCGACGTGCTTTCGACATGCATCAAAACCTGATTGGATTGGCCAATTATTCCAATCCGCAAGAATGGTTGGAATGCATTAGAAATACCGAAGTTAAATTTCGACAAATATTAAAATGGGTTTCGTGTTTTGCACTTGCCGTGAATGAAGTAAATGCTGCTTTGGGTCGAGTCGTTACTGCGCCAACCAACGGTAGTGCTGGTGTTATTCCTGCGGTTTTGATGTATTATTTATGTATAGAAAATCATGAAGCAGGCGAAAAAGAAATTAAACAATTTTTGATGGTTGCTGGCGAAATTGGTAGCATTTTCAAAAAAGGTTCCACAATATCGGCAGCAATGGGTGGCTGTCAGGCAGAAATTGGAGTATCGTCGGCAATGGCAGCAGCAGCACTTTGCGAAGTTATGGGTGGCACACCAGACCAAGTTTTGGTTGCAGCCGAAATTGCAATGGAACATCATTTGGGTTTAACCTGCGACCCAATTGGCGGTTTGGTTCAAATTCCTTGTATTGAACGCAACACTATGGGAGCAATTAAAGCAATAAATGCAGCCGAATTAGCATTAGAAACCGATGCCAAAAATGTGAAAGTTCCTTTAGATAAAGTTATAAACACAATGTGGCAAACCGCCAAAGACATGAATTCTAAATACAAAGAAACTTCGGAAGGTGGATTAGCTATTGCTGTAAATATGGCCGATTGCTAGATTTTAGCGTTCAGTAATCAGTGTTCAGTAATTAGTGTTCAGTATAAAGTAAACAGAATTCAATAAACAGTTTTTAGTCGAAGTTTCTAGAAAAAATGAAAATTTACAAATTTGAATTGATATTAAAATCTGAGAATTTTAGCTAAAAATAAATATTTAAAATGAAAAAAATAATTACAACCCAAAGTGCTCCAGCACCAATTGGACCTTACAATCAAGCGGTTTTATTTGGAAATATGCTTTTTACCTCAGGGCAAATTGCTTTAAATCCATTAACAATGGAATTGGTTTTGGATAGTATAGAAATCGAAACCAAACAAGTTATGGAAAATATGAAAGCAGTTTTAGAAGCCGCCAACATGACTTTCGAAAACGTTGTCAAAACATCAATTTTTATTATGAATATGAATGATTTTGCTGCGATTAATAAAATTTATGCTAGCTATTTTGATGAAAACACAGCACCAGCTCGTGAAACGGTTCAAGTTGCTGGTTTGCCACGTGGTGTAAATGTAGAAATATCGATGATTTGTTGCAAATAAATATTTAGAAATCTACACCTTCTTCTTGTCGGTTTCTGGTTGGTTTTTCCTCTTTCTTTTTATTAAATCTGTAAGTAAAACTTAAATTAATTTGGCGAACACGTCGTTGCATTTCAGTATAAGAATCTACGTTTGGCAAATTAAATTCTCGAATCATTTTGGTTGAGTTAAACAAGTCAGAAACGTTAAACGAAATTGTTGCTTTGTCTTTTAAAACATCTTTACTGAAAGCCAAATTCACTGTATAAACTCCTAAACTTCTGCCTTGAGCTGTGTTTTGTGGTGCAGTGTAAACGCCGTTGGTTTGCCAATCAATTTTATATGGCAAACTAATTCTCGAATTTAATTTCGCAATCCAGTTCGATGCTTCACGGTCAAATTGTTCTGTAATTGGTTGATTTGTGTTTAATAAATTATATCTAAATTGACCAAAAATATTACTCTTGAAATAATTAAAGTTGGTATTTATTTTCCACCATTTCATTATCGAAAAATTGGCATTTACTTCTAAACCAATTCGATCTTCTTTTTCTAAATTTATGGGTGTCGAAACCAAAACTGCAATTCCATTTATAAAATCTCCATTAGTGCGTCGAACAAATTGGAATGGATTTTTAGTGTAATTGTAATAGACTGAACCAGAAATAGTTACTTTTTTTATTTTTGATAAAATTCCTAAATCAAAAGCATCGGTCAAAGATGGATCCAAATCTGGGTTGCCTTGAAAAAAGTTTATATTATTATTTATGCCTGCAAATGGATTGATAAATCGATTTCTTGGTCGTGTAATTCTTTTGCTGTAATTAATTGATAATGAGTAATCATCGTTAACAGCATAAGTCAAAAAAGCACTTGGAAAAAAATTATCGTAATTTTTGGTTGTATTAAATGTGTTGTTTTCTAAACGTGATTCAATTTTAGAATCTTCATATCTAATACCAAATAAATAAGAAAATTTTTCAATTTTCGAACCAAATTGAGCATAAACTGCATTTATATTTTCTGAATAATTAAAAATATTGGTTAAGTTTTTATTCACAATGCTGTTTCCTAAATTATCGATATCAATTACCTGAAAATTAGTTTTCAATTTATTAATATCGCCTTTGAAGCCCAATTCTATTTGACTTTTGCCTAATGGAAGCACATAATCGGTTTGAATTAATTGCTTGTATTGTTCTTGAAAGTTTTTAGAATTTGTATTTATTGCTAAATTTTCTTGACCAACAACAAAGTCATTAATTGCAGCCGAATCATTATCGTTGTCTATCGAAGCCGAAAAATCGAATGTTAATTTGTGACCTTCTTTCTTGAATTTTTTAGTAAAATTAGTTAAATATTCAACATTATTAGAAATATTAAATTGGTTGTTATTTCTATTTCTAATAAAATTCGATGTTGGCAAAAAATTATTTAAAACAACAATTTCTGGATTTTCACCATCAGAATTACGATAATTCAATGAATTAGTCCAAGTTAAATTCTTCATCAAATACCAATCTAAACCAAAATTAAAATTATGTCCAATTCTTTCTCGATCATTGTTTCTAGTTTCATTAATTGTTCTTAAAACATTTTTATTATTGTCAAAATAAATGTTATTTGTTAAAAAATTGCCAGGCGAAATGCTGTTTGTGTATCCAATTCCAGAGAAAAAATTGAATTGTTCAGTTTTAAAATTCAAATTGGCTTGTAAATTCAAATTTTTCGGATTTCCAATTGTCAAAATTGTGCTTCCGTTTAATCCATCGGTTTTTCCTTTTTTTAATACAATATTTAAAATTCCTGCGCCACCTTCGGCATCATATCTCGCCGATGGATTAGAAATTACTTCAACCTTATCTATGGCATCGGCAGGAATTGCTTGCATTGCAGTTGCAATATTCACAGCATTTGACGGGCGACCATCTATAAAAATTTTAACGTTTTCGTTGCCACGAAGACTTACATTTCCATCAGAATCGACTGTAACTGATGGAACGTTATTCAAAACATCGGCTGCATTGCCACCTTTTACAGTCATGTCTTTGCCAACATTATAAACTTTTTTATCAAGTTTAATTTCTACATTACTTTTTTCTGCAACAACTTTTACTTCATCTAACTTAGATGGATTTTCTGTAAGCTGAATGGTTTCTAAAACGGTATCAATTTCAAATTTTTTATTTTTTAATATTAAAGGTTCATAAGATATAAATTCAATCTTCACGTCATATAACCCTGATAAAACTTCCAAAAAAAATTGACCTTGATTGTCTGTGATTGCTCCAGAAACTGGTTTAAATGTATTGGTATTTATGAGTGTTATGGTTGCGTATTCTAATGCTTGATTGGTATTTTTTTCGACAATTTTTCCTGATATTTTAATTTTTTTTGATTCAGTTTGGGTTTGTGCAACTGTTAAATACGAATTTGTAAATAACAATATTGTGACTAAGAATTGAATAAATTTCATCAGGATTTTTTTTGCAAAAGTACTTTGAAACTGTTGTTTTATTGCTAATTTGCTGTTAAATCAAATTGTTTTTTTTTAGAAAAATTTCTATTTCGGATAATTCTCGTGCAATAATTGCTTTGTTTTTGTAAACCAGAATTGGTCTTTCGATTAAAATTGGATTTTCGACCATTGCTTGAATGATTTCTTTATCAGATATTTTTTTATTTTTAAAATTATCAGTCCAAATTTTTTCTTTTTTTCGAATTAAATCGATGGGTTTAATTCCGAGATTTTCTAAAATTTCGCTTATTTTTTCAAATGATTGAATATCAACTAAATAATTTATTGTTTCATGCTCTAAATTTAATTTTTGAATAACGGCTAAACAATTTCTTGATTTTCCGCATCGTGAATTATGATAAATTTGTATCATTGTATATATTTAAAATGTGTTGTAACAAAAATAGTTTTTTATCAACCAATTTTTATAATTAAAAAAAAATAAAATGTTTATCTCACAAAATCTTGACAATGAAAACCATTTCGGGAAATATATTTTAGGTTCATTAATTGTAATATTAATTGCGGCTTTGGGGCAAATGCCTTGGATGATAGCTATATATATCAAAACAGTTGTTCTTGAAAACAAAAATTTTCCTTTAAACGATTCGTTAATGATGAAATCTTTAGATTCCAATTTGACATTATTCATGCTTACATTATCTTTTGCTTTTGGTTTAATGGCTTTGTTTTTCGTTATTAAATATATTCATAAACAAACAATTTTATCTGTTACAACAGCACGAACAAAAATCGATTATAAAAGAATTGCTTTTTCTTTTGTACTTTGGACAATTATAACAATTGTTACAACTTTACTAACTTTCTTTTTGACACCAGAATTGTTTGTTATCAATTTTAAATTAGTTCCTTTTTTAATTTTATTTTTGGTTGCAACAATTATGATTCCAATTCAAACCTCGTGCGAAGAGTATATTTTTCGTGGATATTTGATGCAAGGTTTTGCAGGAATTTCTAAAAACAAATGGTTTCCATTATTAATGACATCTTTGATTTTTGGAGGCATGCATGCTTTAAATCCAGAAGTAGATAAATTGGGTTATTCGGTCATGATTTATTATATTGGTACCGGATTATTCTTAGGGATTTTGACTTTAATGGATGATGGAATCGAATTATCATTGGGTTTTCATGCTGCAAATAATTTAATTGGAGCATTGTTAATCACAGCCGATTGGACTGTTTTTCAAACCAATTCAATTTTAATTGACAAATCAGAGCCTGAAATTTTTTCTGGAATTTTATTGCCAGTTTTTATTATTTATCCAATATTATTATTTATTTTTAGTAAAAAATATGGCTGGAACAATTGGATAAATAAATTGGCTGGAAATATTGAATATAAATCAAATTTAGAATTAGAAAAAATTGGCGAAAATGAAAAATCCAACTTACGATAAAGTTCATAATCAGTTCAAAATGAATGGTTTCCATTTTGACCGCGAAGACATGCTTCGTGTTGCATATAGCTTCATAAAAGAAGGCGAAGATTTCGAAAAACATGTCGGAGAATTTTTCTTGGATTGGTTCGATGATAATGATTTTATGAATTTGCAAACTTCTGGAACAACCGGAACACCAAAAATCATTAAAATTGACAAACAAGCAATGGTCAATTCTGCGATTGCAACTGGCGATTATTTTGATTTATCTCCTGGAAACAAAGTTTTGCATTGTTTACCTGTAAAATATATTGCCGGAAAAATGATGTTTGTTCGTGCATTTATTCTTGGTTTAGATATAGATTTTGTTGCTCCAAGCATAAATCCATTAGCTAAAAACGAAACCATTTATGATTTTACAGCAATGGTACCATTGCAAGTTCAAAATTCATTGAAAGATTTAAAATTAGTAAAAAAAATGATTGTTGGTGGAGCAAAAATGAGTGCTAATCTGGAAAAAGAATTGTTGAAAATTCCTACTACAGTTTTTGAAACTTACGGAATGACCGAGACTATTACTCATATTGCAGCAAAAAGATTATCAGAAAAAGCGTTTACAGTTTTGCCTAATGTTATGATTTCTTATGATGATAAAAATTGTTTGGTCATTCATGCACCTCAAATTTCTGACGAAGTTATTCTAACAAATGATTTGGTGGAATTGGTCAACGAAAACCAATTCGTATTTCTAGGTCGATATGATAATGTCGTGAATAGTGGCGGAATAAAATTAATTCCTGAACAAATAGAAGCCAAATTATCTGACAAGATCAATTCAAGATTTTTCGTAGCAGGAGTTCCTGATGAAACATTGGGCGAAAAATTAATTTTGGTAATCGAAGGCGAAAAGCAAAATATCGACGATTCAATTTTTGATAAACTCGACAAATACGAAAAACCAAAAGAAATCGTTTTTGTGAAAAAGTTCAAAGAAACAGAAAACGGCAAGATTGTTCGAAAAGACAATTTGAATTAGTAAAAAAACCGCAAACTAACCTTTGCGGTTTTTTTTATTAATTTTGTTTTAGAAAATCGTAGAATTTTAGAGTTATTAATTTGTTCAATAAATACATAGGTTTTGTCATTTCGACGAAAGGAGAAATCACATAAGTTGATTAAGTGATGTGATTTCTCCTTTCGTCGAAATGACAAAAACACGCTAGATTTCACTAAAATCCACAAAATTTTAAATATAACATTAATTTTTAATCCAATTAAAATAAAGTTTTTCATTCAGAACTTCAAGTTGTTTCATTTTTTTGATTGTAAATTCGGCAGTTTGTGTTTTAGTTGTCGGTTTCAACCGAATAATTTCGTCTTTATATTTAACATCAATTGGCATGTCAAAATTTTCGACGTTTGCAATCCATTTATATTCTAATTTCTTTTTTACAATCTTAATTTCTAAAACGGGCAATTCTTTATGTTTTAAATATTGATTAAAAATCGGAGTTAAGTTCATGCCTGATTCTTGATTAAAAAACCGAATAACCATTTGAGTGTCAATAATTTTGTGTCTAAAAAAATCGCAATATTTATACAAAATGCGCCACCATCTAAAATCATCGTTAATCGTGTGTCGCAAATTGTTCAACAACAATGCACCTTTATTGTACATATCGCTCGAACCTTCGGCATTTACGCCAAATTTGCCGATAATTGGTTTGTCATTTTTTATGTTATTAAAAGTGCCATTTAAATATTGTTGTGCTTTTTGTGAGCCATACAAACATTCTACAAAAACCGCTTCAGAATAAGATGTAAAACCTTCGTGAATCCACATGTCTGCAATGTCTTTGCTCGTAATGCTGTTGCCAAACCACTCATGACCACTTTCGTGAATGATGATAAAATCGAATAAATTTCCGATACCAGTTTGCGACAAATCGGTTCCTAAATAACCATTTTGATATTTATTGCCATAAGCAACTGCACTTTGATGTTCCATTCCCAAGTAAGAAGTTTCGACTAATTTATAACCATCAGTTTTAAAAGGATATGGACCAAATTTATCTTGAAAACAATCCATCATTGGTTTTACTTGCTCGAATTGCACTTTTGCCTTTGCTTCGTTTTCTCGCAATACATAATAATCAAGATCTAAACCTTTATAATTTTCTCCAAAATGCACATAATCGCCAATATTTAAAGTTATTCCATAAGAATTAATCGGATTTGTAACTTGCCAATTCCAAGTCGTGAAACCTTCATTTGCTTGATTTGTACCTAATAATCTTCCATTTGAAACAGCCGTTAAACCATCTGGAATTGTGATATTGATTTTTGCACCTTGATCTGGCTCATCGCTTTGTGAATCTTTGCATGGAAACCACAAGCTTGCGCCTGTGCCTTGACAAGCAACACCAACAAAATCTTTGTTATTAGAATCTTTTTTGAAAACAAATCCACCATCCCAAGGTGCATTTTTAGCGATTATTAGATTTCCAGAATAATAAAAACGAATATTGTTTTCGGATTTGTTAAATAAATAATTCGGAAAATCTATAAAAACAGCATTATTATCTCTTTTATAATTTAATTTTTTATTGATATGTACAATGCTGTCAACTTGCATGTTATCAAATAAATCAATCTGAATTTGATTGATTTTTTTTGTTGTTATTGTAAAAAATATATCATTATAACCAACAATATATTTTTTTTCAATATCAATTTTAATATTTAATTCATAACGCAAAACATCAAAATTGGTTCTTTCTGGGCGCAAACCACCTTGTAAAGAATCTTTTCTAATAAAAGTTTCTTGAGAAAACGAATTAGAAATGTTAAAAATTAATAATGCAATTAATATGTTTTTCATTTTTTCATTTTTTTACAAATCTAATATAATTAAAAAAAAATACCTAACAGGTTCCAAAAAAAACCTGTTAGGATATTGTGCTTAAAAAATAATAAAATTTATTGTTTGCTAATCATCGAACTGTTTCCTGATTTTTTTAAATCTTCCAAAACCCAATTCATTTCTGGATCAATTCCATCAATTCGGTCTTGCAAAGTTGGTAGAATTACTTTATCAGGAAAAATGCCACGACCTTCTTTTTCAGTTTGATGAAACGGAATGCAACCTATTATTCCCAATTTAAGATTCAGACCCGAATTTGGTAATTTTTGCGAAGGCATTTGTCCTGCAACTGTGCCATTAAATGCTCCGCCAGTTTCTTCGCCTACAAAAGTTGCTCGTTTAGAACCTTGCAAATTACTCGAAATTATGCTCGATGCCGAGAAACTTCCACCGTTAATCAAGACATAAATTTTGCCTTTGAAAGCAGTTTCTTTAATTTTCTTAGGTTTCGTCATCATTGAGGCGTAATAATTTCCGTCACTATTTTTACGAACTTTGAAATAAGCAAATCCATAAACGATCGGCGAAGCGGCGACTTTTAATGGCAACCAATAAAATGGACCTTTAAAATATTCTGCACTAAACAAACTTGTTTTTGATACTACAGGCGATTCTTTTAAAAATACATATTCTTTTTCCGATAAATAACTATAAAGATTATTAATTTCTGCTAATCGACCACCACCATTAAAACGCAAGTCAATTATAAGTGTTTTTGAGTTATAATGTTGAATTTTTTTGAAACTTTCTTCGTAAAAAGTTTCATAATCGCCTAGAGAAAAGCCTCTGATTTTTATTACTGCAATAGCACTATCTTTTTCAATAAACTTTAAATTTCTTCGGTATTCTTTGGTTTCCTTGTCATAACCTTCGACAGCTTTTTTGATTTTTAACGCTTTGGCTTTTATTTTTGCTTCAGCAATTTGCAAATCGTTTAAAAGTTTTGTTTTTTTCTTGTTAGTTCCAGCTGTATCAACAACTTTTCTTGAAATCGTTACTTTTTTAATTGAATCTTTAAATGAAAATGTATAATCTACCGTTTCTTTTAAACCATTTTCTTGACTAAAAAAACGACCAAACCATCGTGGCAGTCTGTTTTTTTTGAATGTAGTATTAAATCCGTCTGATGTAAATAGTTTGTTATAATCTGTTAAGTATTCCTGAGTTTTTCTGCCGTTTACTTCAATAACTTCACTGCCAATCTTTATCGATTTGTCATAAGATTTGTTTTTAACGACATACATTCTATTTTCAAATAATTCAAAATCAAATTGAGACAATGGTCCAGCACCTTTTTTCTTAATGATCTGATTTTCTTTTTTTGTGTAACGTTTAACTTTTGGCAATAAAATCATGTGACCTTGACCAACCGAACCAACTATTGGAGCCAATTTTTTGTAAAATTCAAAACTTGTAATTGGTTTTGTTAATGTGTTTTTTAAACTATCAAACTTAAAGGTTAGATTTTTCTCAGAAATGTACCAATACAATTTTGGATGCAAGTCTTTCATTTTTTGATAAGAATAATCAACATCAGATTTTAAATCTTCAACAGGAATCAAATCCTGTAAATGAGAATTATGGTTTTTAACTGATGAACAGCTTGCGAAAACTATTGCAATAATTAGGGATAAAGCTTTTTTCATTTAATTTTTTAGTTTGTTTTTAAATCAAATATAATGAATTAAAAACTTTAGAAAATAAATTTTTGTGATAAACGGCAAAATTGTAGTATGAAATTATAATTGTGAACTTTTTTAGCAAGTTAATATTCTCAAACATATAATCTTAAAATTATAAGTCTAAAAATCTAAAGTCTAAAAGTCTAAAAGTCTAGAATCTAAAAGTCTAAAGTCTATTTTCTAAAAGAATAATATCTAGCACCAACCAAAACTGGATTTTCTTTTTCGATAAAATCTAATGCGAATTCATTTTTAGCTGCAATAATTGAAGATTTTCGTTCTTTTTTATGTAATTTCAAATAAGTTTCGAAATCTATTTCTTGACTTGAATCAATCGCATCAAATAAATTTATTTTTTCTAAAACCGATTTCCAATTTGGTTGAATTTCTGCTTCAAAAACTTTAGATTTTGAACCACTTCCATAAGCTATAAAACCAAATTTTTTGTTTTCAAGATTTGTGTTTTCTTTAAAATGATGGCACAATGTTGACAATAATCCCAAGAAAATTGAACCAGAATAAATATTGCCAATTTGTCCAGATGCAATTTCAGAAGGTGCAATTTTTTCTTTAACAAATTCCAAATAATCATCAGATTTTGAGATTATTTTTACAATATCTTTATATTCAGGATTTTTTTTATCGATTGCAGTTGCAGGATTTTCTTGAGCAAATATTTCTATAAATGTCCTTCTTCCTTGATAAGCATAAGGCAAATGCATGAGAATATTTTCCCAATTTTCATAAACTGCGCCTTTTTGATTGCTTTCAGATTTGAAATGAAAGTAAGCTTCGGTAATTCGTTCTATATAACAATTATTAGAATATTGTCCGTCAAAAACTGGTTGTTCTTTATAAATTAAAATTTCATTTTCTAAAACACCAAGAAATTCTGGGTTTTCAATATTATTTGTCGCTTCAAATTTAGAAAAACTACGTCTTGGTTTAAAAAAATCAAAAACACCTTGAGTTGAAACACCAAATTCTTGATTGAAACTCAAAATCCTTGGATTAGCAGTTACAAGCATTGCAATTGATCCAGCACCTTGCGTATATTCTCCAGTAGAATTCAAGTCGTATTTTGCATTGTCAGTAGCAACGACAATCGCTTTTTTGGTTGGATTTAGTCGAATAAAATCTAGTGTAGTTTGCAAAGCATCTACTGCGCCAATACATGCAAAAGTCATGTCAACTACATCGCAATTTCTAAAAGTTGCATCGCCAAATTGGGTTTCTAATAATGAAATAATATAGGAACCAATTGGTTTAGAACTATCAACGCCAGATTCGGTTCCGACATAAATTCTTAAAATTTCTTTCGGATTTAGATTTTCTTGTTGAATTAATTTTAAAACTGCATTGCTAGCCAAAGTTACAACATCTTGATGAACGTCAAGAAAGCTCATTTTGGTTAATCCCAAACCTTTAATTAATTTTTCGGGTTCGATGTTGCGGTTTTCGGCCAAGGTTTTTATTGGTAAATGTATTTTTGGTATGTCAAATGACATGCTGTCGATTCCTACTTTCATTTTATAAATTTGATAATTTTTAGCGAATTTAATATGTAGAAAGCAATTTGCATTAAAACATTTCATAAAAATCATTAATTTTCTAATTTTTGTGAATATGTTAATTTTATGGTTTTATTTTTGCGAATATTGTAATTTTTATATTTTTTTTGGAGTTTAAAGAATATTGTAGTTTCTTATTTTATATTTATTTTGTCATTTCGACGATAGGAGAAATCACATAACGTGAGCAACTAATGTGATTTCTCTTATCGTCGAAATGACAAAAAGTTATTTTAAAAAAGGTTATACCACGAATTGTGTGGGTAAAAATTTTCTACCACAAATTACACAAATTAGCACAAATTTTTAATATAAAAATTTAATCACACAAATTCTAAGGTTTGATACTGTGATTTTTGAAATTAATATAGAACTTTCATTAGTGAAAATTAGTGTAATTTGTGGCTTTATTTTTATTGTAAATTA
>JAYWGV010000025.1:0-2314 GCA_043778105.1 Bacteroidota bacterium | reverse complement strand
CAATTTCTCACAACACTTTGGCACTCACAAAAACAAAATTTGCCTGCAAGAGTGTGGTTTTTTGGTTGTCAAAATGCCGTTAGTGCCGTCTTTAGCGTTGGCGTAATCCCGTTCCATAACAACATTTGATTTACATTTGATGATTTGCTTTTCTATCAACTTTCAATTACGCCAACACAAAAAGCCAACACAGGGCGACCTTTTGCCAACCAAAAAACCACACACTTGCACACGCTTCTGCCACAGCACTAGGTAGTATTTGCATTGTCTTTGCAAGTTGCCATATTCCTTTCAAAACAACAATCAATTAAATTGGAAATCCATTTTCATAACAAACTTTGTGGCAACACGCAAAAACAAGGTGCTGGCAAGAGTGTGTATTTTCGTTTGTGAAAATTCCGCAAGCACCAGCATTAGCGTTGGCGTAATCCTCATTCATAACAACATTACTTTAAATATTGATATTTATCTATCTGAACAACTTGCATTTACGCCAACACAAAATGCCAGCACTTGGAGCAATTTCCACAACCAAAAATCCACACACTTACCCACGCTATCGCTACCGCACTACGAACGAGGTTGCATTGTTCAAACGCCACAGGGCTTGGCCCATTTTCTTAAAAGATTGCCCAGAAGCCTTTTCTTTCATTTCAACATCTGATTTGGGCAAACTTTCAAGAAAATGAGCTTTTTATCTTGATACGGATTTGATAAACCGAACAACTGATGATGATTAGAAGAATAAAGATTTCTAAAAGTTGGAATAAATACTAACGCCCCCGATGAAAAATCGGGGTTGTTTGCTCATTTTTTTAAAAGATTGCCAACTGGCATCATACTAAAAAACAAAATCTTGCAATGGCAATCTTCTAAAAAAATCGAGCGCCTAATTTTTAGGCTTTACCGATGAAGATGGTTTTTAACTTTGATGATTTGGCTTTTTTAGATTTTTAAATTTACATTATTGATAAAATAAAAATGATTTTTTTCAATTGAATTTATCTACTTGGAAAACTTCCAAATAAATAAAAGATTTCTTTAAATCGACTTAATAAAATAACTTTTAATTATAGAAAAAAGATAAATTATAGTTATACCTTATTAACCCACAACCCATATTATACCAATATATAAGCAAAAGGTAACCGCACCAGTTAAATAAGTATAAAAAAAGCCAATAAAAACGGCTTATAAACAAAAAATGCTCCCGATAAAGGAGCATTTGAAAATGATTTTTGAGAAATCTATTTAATTTGTTGAGGTTCTTCTTCAGATGCGACACCAGTTTGCGACACCGCAGAAATTATGCTGCCACCTAAAACCAAATATCCAGCAACGCTAACCAATCCGACAGGTAAAGCAACAGGAGAAGCGACAATAATTCCGCCAACCGATGCCAAAGCAAGTCCGATATTTCGAACTATTTTGAACCATTTTGGAGTAGGAGCGAGGATTCTTTGAACTAAATTTAAACTATTATTTTTCATATTCTTGATTTTTAAAGATGTTAATTTCAATATTTGATACTCTTTTTTCTAGATATTCTACTTTTTGATTTAATAAATCGTTGCCACTTTTGAATTCAGTTTTGATGATTAACGCCATCGTTTTGACTTCGACCAAATCTTTTTCCATACTTTTAAAATCGGTATGCAAAGCCTTGATGAAATAAGCCACGACAGACAAAAGCAAACTGATAAGTGTTCCGAAAACCATTGCGATATTATTCATATTGTCCATAATTTGGAGATTTTAAAATTGAAAATTATTAGAAATATTGATTGTATTTGATGCGTTTTTTGCAAGATTAACCAATTTTGGATAAATCATTTTATACGCTAAAACGCTTTGTGTAACTTGATAATCACCATTTGAAAAGGTAAACCCAAAACCACAAAGCGGACAACCAGCAGTTTGTAAAATCGTGTTGCCACAATGAATATAAACCGATGTAAAATTTTCGATTCCAGAAATTTCAATCATTCCTTGGTGCATTTTTGGATAAGCACTTTTATATTTTACATTCATTGCGCCCAGAGTATTCAATTTTAAAGCGAAATTTCCAACAGGAATAGCAGTTTCGGAATGAATTTTTACATTACGAATTTTATCTTCTAACAAATAACATTGAAAAATATTATCGATATACAACTGGCTTAAAGTCGATTGTTTGCCTTGGGCGATTCTAATTATTTTAGTTTCCATTTTTTAATAAATTTGAAGGTTAAATAAAAAATCCCTCGTTTGTGGCGAGGGATTAGATAAAGGTTTTACTAAAAAACTTCCTCGACTTTCAAGCAATTTCCACTTG
>JAYWGV010000024.1:0-2318 GCA_043778105.1 Bacteroidota bacterium | reverse complement strand
AGTCTTGACTTTACACATTGTTTTGTACTTTTGTGTTTAGTGATTTACTGAAAGTTCGGGCTAACCAAATCCCCAACTTCTGCAAGCCACGAGACGTTGGCAGAAATATTACCAAAAAATCCTAAAATTATAAAAATGAAAAAAATTATTTTATTATTAGCAATTATTATTACAACAAAAAGTTTTTCGCAAACGAAAACTTTCATTGATTTACCATATATCGAAACTTCGGCGAAAGTTGATACTTTAGTAATTCCTGATAGAATTTATTTAAATATTTTAATTACTGAAAAAGATACCAAAGGAAAAATTTCAGTTGAAGAATTAGAAAGTAAAATGAATGAAAAATTTAAATCTATGGGAATAAATGTTGAAACTCAACTTTCATTAAATGATTTGACAAGTAATTACAAAAAATATTTTTTAAAGCAACAAGATATATTAAAGAACAAAAATTATACTTTGGTACTTTACGATGCAAAAATTTCAGGTAAAGTATTAATTGCATTGGAGGACATCGAAATATCAAATGTTAGTTTAGAAAAAACTGAATATTCGAAATCAGATCAAATGATGTTAATATTAAAAACAAAAGCGATTGAAAAAGCTAAAAATCAAGCACTTGCAATGGTAAAACCATTAAGTCAAAAAATTGGAAATGCAATATTTATATCAGATTTTAATAATGTAGAACGAATGTTATCAGGCTCAGTAGCGGGAATACAAATTAGAGGTAGTAAAAGTTTAGGTTATAGTAATAGTGGATTTATTCCCGCAGATATTGAATTTGCAAAAATAAAAATTGAAACAGAACTAAATGTAAAATTCAAATTAGAATAAAAATACTTCTGCCAACAGCGGTTTGGAGCAATTGGGGTTCGAGGCAAACTTTAAAGTTGGTTTTGTACTTGGAAGTTGGTTTTTTAATCGATACATTTGGCTAACCAAATCCCCAACAGACGCCAAGCCACGAGACGTTGGCAGTAATTTTGCCAAAACGAAGAAAATACTTTAGTAATTATTTAAAAATTATGAAAATAAAAAGTACAAAAATTATATTTATTTGGTTAATACTGTTCATTAATTTATCTTCTGCTCAGAACTTAAATGTAGGAACTATTAGAGAAATTAATTATTTCACAGAAATAAAATTTGAATATGTTAATCAAAAAATTATAATTCCAGTTCAAATAAATAACATAACTTATAGATTTTTGTTTGACACAGGAGCGCCAAATGCAATATCGAAACGAATTGACAATTTTTTCCAAACAAAACATATTGCTGACATTGAAGTTTCCGACGCAAACTCAAAAACTGCTTCGATGAAAATTACTGAAATAGCAGAATTAAAAATTGGTGATGTGTCGTTTTTAAATTCAGTTGCATTAATCGCAAATGATGATAAAAATGTAATTTTTGATTGTTTTAATATTGATGGAATTATCGGAAGTAATTTGTTGAGAAATTCAATTATACAAATTGATATAAAAAATAGAACTTTGATAATAACTAATCAAAAAGAAAAAGTAATCATAAATAAAAAAAATCATTTAAAGCTTGCAATATTTGGCAATCAAAGTAGTCCATATATTTGGATTAAATTAAAAGGGAATAATACTGCAAAAGAACAGGTATTAATAGATACAGGCGCAGGCACATTTTACGAAATGTCAAGCAATCATTACAAATTATTTGAAAAAGCAAATATTTTCGACAAAGGCATTATTGGTGTTGGATCTGAAAGTATCGGCTATTTTGGAAATGCACCATCTACTTCACAAATTAAATTTAAAATTCCAGATATAAAAATAAGTAATTCAATATTTACAAATGTTACAAGTGTAACTGTTACTAACCCTAATTCCAGACTTGGTGTAGAAATATTTGAAAACGGTATTGGAACTATAGACTTTATTAATCAAAAATTTTACTACGACAGCTATGAAACTGTTAAAGATTTGTCGGGACGAAATCGCAGTTTTTCTGTAACTTTAATTGAAGATAAATTATCGGTAGGAATTATATGGGATAAAGCTTTATTAAGTAAAATGGATTTTGGTGATGAAATTCTTGAAATTGACGGAATTGATTATACAAATGTCAAAGGTTGCGATTTTATATCGAAGCCAATTTTAAAAAATATCGACCTCAAAACATTAAAAATAAAATCAAAAAAAAATAACACAATTGTAATCATAAATCTATAAAAACTACTGCCAACAGCGGTTTGGCGCAATTGGAGTTTTAGGCAAACTTTAAAGTTGGTTTTGTACTTGGAAGTTCGGTCTTAAATCGATACATTTGGCTAACCAAAT
>JAYWGV010000023.1:0-41416 GCA_043778105.1 Bacteroidota bacterium | reverse complement strand
AATAAAAAATAGTAAATGGAAATAAAAGAACCTATACTTCACGGCAATTATTATCATATATACAACCGTGGTAACAATGGAATTGATCTATTTCTTGAAAACGAAAATTACTACCATTTTCTTCGATTGTATGCAAAATATATCGAGCCTATCGCTGAAACTTATGCTTGGTGTTTGTTAAAAAATCATTTTCATATTTTACTAAGAATCAAAGATAAAATTGAAATAATCCAAAATGAATTGACTTATACGACAACCGATAAACCAAAAATCATTGATCCGTCAAGACAGTTTTCTCATTTCTTCAATGCTTATACTCAAGCAGTAAACAAGCGCCATAAGAGAACTGGAAGTTTATTTGAATCAACTTTTGAAAGAAAATTAGTTACTTCGCAAAAGTATTTTCAGCAATTAATTTTTTACATACATAACAATCCAGTACATCATGGTTTTGTAAAACAAATGAGTTTATATCCTTGGTCGTCTTACGAAACTATAATTTCTAATAAACCAACCAAACTTAGAAGATCGGAAGTAGTTGAATTATTTGGAGATATTGAAAATTTTATTTTTTATCATAGTCAACAACAAAATTTAAACGAAATACAAAATCTGACAATAGAGTAGTAATCAAATCTAACAATAAACCCTAACAGGGTTCAACTCCCTAACAGGGTTCAAAATCCTGTTAGGGTTAAATTAAATAAAATGAACCTAAAAACTTCCCAACTTGCCGTCGACAACTGGATCAAAACCCACGGCGTTCGCTATTTTAATGAACTTACCAATATGGCACAACTCACAGAAGAAGTAGGTGAAGTAGCCAGAATAATAGCTCGTCGCTATGGCGAACAATCTGAAAAAGAATCCGACAAAAATAAAGACCTCGGAGAAGAGTTAGCCGATGTAGTTTTCGTAGTTTTGTGTCTTGCCAATCAAACTGGAATCGATTTACAGGAAGCTTTCGATAAGAAAATGGATTTCAAATCAAATCGAGATCATGACAGACACCACAACAACGAAAAATTAAAATAAATTGAATTGGATTTTATTAATAATTGCAGGTTTATTTGAAGTTGCTTTTGCTACTTGTTTAGGAAAAGCCAAAGAGTCGACAGGAAATGCAATGCTTTTTTGGTACGCCGGATTTTTATTATGCCTTACCATAAGTATGATTTTATTAGTCAAAGTTTCCAAAGAATTGCCTATTGGAACAGCCTACGCGGTTTGGACAGGAATTGGAGCCGTGGGTAGCGTTTTGGTTGGTATTTTTATATTCAAAGAACCAGCAACTTTTTGGCGCGTTTTCTTTATCAGTACCTTAATAATTTCGATAATTGGATTAAAAGTAGTATCAAAATCATGAATATCAAGATTCAAACTTCCAATCTTCAACTTCCAGCTTCCATCAAAATCACAGGTTCAAAATCTGAAACCAACAGATTGTTGCTTTTACAAGCTTTGTATCCAAATATTATGTTGGAAAACATTTCAAAATCTGATGATTCTGAAGTAATGACGAAAGCATTAACATTTGATAATAAATCTGAAGCAATTCCCCCTTTGGGGGCTAGGGGGCTTGTTGTTTGTTCGCTTGGCGATGCCTCAGTTACCGAAGGCGAAATTGCCGAAGCTTTTCAAATGGCAGCTTTGAAACAACTTCCTATTTTATATTTAGTTCAGGATAATGGTTGGGATATTTCGGCAAATGCTGCAGAAACTCGTGCTCAAAATGCTTTTGAATATGCAAAGGGTTTTCATGGTTTAGAAGCAATTTCTATCGATGGAGCCAATTTCGAAGAAAGTTATTTAGCAATTCAAAAAGTCATAAAAACCATTCGAGAAGAGCGACGACCATTTTTGGTTCACGCCAAAGTTCCATTGTTGAATCACCATACATCGGGCGTTCGAATGGAATGGTATCGTGACGATTTGGACGAAGCCAGAAGTCGTGATCCTTACCCAGTGTTGATTCAACAAATGTTAGATGCTGGAATTTCGCAATCAGAAATTGATAATCAATTGGCGGTAGCTTTAGCCACTGTTCAAGAAGATTTTGATCGAGCGCAACTTGCAGAAGATCCAAAACCAGAAGATTTATTTACACATGATTTTGCACCAACCCCAATAACAGAAGAGGTTGGAGAACGCAATCCACAACGAGACGAGAAAATTGTTATGGTCGATTGTGCGCTTTTTGCAATCGAAGAATTAATGCGAAAACACCCAGAATGTTTATTATATGGTCAAGATGTAGGAGCAAGGCTTGGTGGCGTTTTTCGTGAAGCCGCAACTTTGGCTCAGAAATTTGGAGAAAATCGTGTTTTTAATACACCAATTCAAGAAGCATTTATTGTTGGTTCGACTGTCGGTATGTCGGCTGTTGGTCTCAAACCAATTGTTGAGGTTCAATTTGCCGATTATATTTGGCCTGGATTGAATCAATTGTTTACCGAAGTCAGTCGTTCTTGTTATTTATCAAACGGAAAATGGCCTGTGAGTATGATTTTGCGTGTGCCAATTGGTGCTTATGGTTCTGGCGGACCTTATCATTCGTCGTCGGTTGAGAGTATTTTGACCAACATTCGAGGAATAAAAATCGCTTATCCTAGTAATGGTGCCGATTTAAAAGGTTTGATGAAAGCCGCTTATTACGACCCAAATCCTGTTGTGATTTTAGAGCATAAAGGTTTGTATTGGAGCAAAGTAAAAGGTACAGATGCTGCTAGAGTCAACGAACCGAGTGAAGATTATATTTTACCTTTCGGAAAAGCCAACATCGTTCAAGAAATTTGGGAACAAGAAACCGTTGAAACAATTTCGATAATTACTTATGGAATGGGCGTTCATTGGGCTTTGAATGCTTCTGCAGAGATTTTGAAACAAGTTCAGAATGCTAAAAATCAAGTCGAAATTATCGATTTACGTACATTATTTCCACTTGACGAAGAAGCCATTTTTAAATCTGTTCGAAAAACCAAAAAATGTTTGGTCGTTACTGAAGAACCAACCAACAATTCGTTTGCAAGAAGTTTGGCTGGACTCATTCAAGAAAAATGTTTTAAATTTCTCGATGCACCTGTTATGGTTATTGGTTCTGAGAATATGCCTGCGATTCCGTTAAATACTATTTTAGAACAAACGATGATTCCAAATGTTGATAAAGTGAAGGCTAAGATTTTGGAGTTGTTGGATTATTAAAAATTTCTATTGAAATTGTGAGGTTGCGTGAGGGATAGAGCAAGGCGCCGTGCGCTCGTGAAAGCCCGACCACATTTAAAAAAAGGGCAACTCGATACAAACACGAGTAGCCCTTTTTTTAAATGTGGTCACGCCCAAATACTATTTCTCACGAATGTAAATATCTATTGGAACACCAGAAAAATCCCAATGTTCACGGATTTTATTTTCTAGAAAACGTTTGTAAGCTTCTTTGACATATTGCGGCAAGTTGGCAAAAAACACAAACTGTGGCGTTGGCGTTGGCAATTGCATGCAATATTTTATTTTAACATATTTACCTTTCAAGGCTGGTGGCGGATAACTTTCGATTACTTTTAACATATAATCGTTGAATTTCGATGTCGGAATGCGCTGTTTTCTGTTTTCGAAAACCTGAACTGTGGTTTCGAGTGCTTTGAGCAAACGTTGTTTGGTTATTGCCGATACGAAAAGAATTGGCACATCGGTAAATGGCATTAATTCTTCACGAATTTTGGCTTCGTAATCGCGGGTTGACATGGTGTCTTTTTCGACCAAATCCCATTTGTTGACTAGTATAACTACACCTTTTCTGTTTTTTTCTGCTAACCAAAAAATGCTTTGGTCTTGACCTTCGAAACCACGAGTTGCATCGATTATCAAGATGCAAATGTCGGCGTGTTCAATAGCTCGAACCGATCGCATTACCGAATAAAATTCTAAATCTTCTTTTACTTTGGCTTTTCGTCGAATTCCTGCTGTGTCAACAAGGTTAAAATCGAATCCGAATTGGTTGAATTTGGTATCGATTGAGTCACGAGTTGTGCCAGCAATGTCGGTAACCATAAAGCGGTCACGACCTATAAGTGCGTTGATAAAGCTTGATTTTCCTGCGTTTGGGCGGCCAACTACTGCAAATCTTGGCAATTCTATTTCGTCTTGAGTTGGTAGTGGTGTTTCTGGAAAAGCATCGATAACAGCGTCTAGCAAATCGCCAGTTCCTGAGCCAGAAATACTTGCGAAAGTGTAATATTCGCCTAGTCCAAGGTTGTAAAATTCCATTGCATCTTTTTCACGCATGGCATTATCGACTTTGTTAACCGCCAGAATTACTGGTTTTTTGACTTTGCGTAAAAGTCTGGCAACGGTGTCATCCATTGGTGTGATGCCTTCTTCGACATCGACTACAAAAATAATAACATCGGCTTCGTCGATTGCTAATTCGACTTGTTTACGGATTTCGCCTTCAAAAATATCATCAGAACCTTTTATATATCCGCCAGTATCGATTACCGAAAATTCTTTTCCGTTCCATTCGCTTTTGCCATAATTTCTATCACGAGTTACGCCCGAAACGGCATCGACAATTGCGTCACGACGTTTTATTAATCGGTTGAAAAGTGTCGATTTACCTACGTTTGGTCTTCCGACAATGGCTACAATATTGCTCATTTTATTTATTTTAGATTGCAGATTTTAAGCATCAGAATTTTTCTTAATATTGAAAATTAAGAATTTTAAATTTTTTGCAAAGGTAATCAAAAAAAGCCAATGATTTGCAAAACCTTATTTTTGAATTTAGTAATGAATTTTGAATAAATAAGGTCAATTTGAATTGTAAAAAAAAACTAATAAATCTTAATAACCACTTATCCCATCGACATCTAATTCTATAAGATCATTAGATTCGAAAAGGTTTATTATTGTTTTGTAGTTATTTTTAAAAAGCGAATAAAATTCTCGGTTTCTTATATTTCCTGAAACTATTAATAATAGCTTTTTTGGTTTCTTGTTTATAATATGACTGTTTAGAAAATCATTGTCTTTAGTAATAACTATTCTTTCTTCTTTTATCGATAATTTAATTATTTCAGAATCTAACGTTCTTTCCTTATTAATCATATCGTCAGTATGCAAAGCGTCATGCCCGTTTTCATTTAAAAATAGTTTCAAACCATACGGAAGTTGTGCATCAATTATGAATTTCATGCTACTTTACTCAATATTTTTATACTGATTAGTTTAGAAGCATAAGCCAAACAAGCTTTCAAATCCTCATTTTCTAAAGCTGGATAATCTTCAAGTATTTCGCTAAAAGTCATTCCAGACGAAAGCAAATCAAGAATCATTTCAACTGGATAACGCATATTTCTAACCGTTGGTTTGCCATGACAAACGTCTACATTAACCGTAATTCGTTCTATTAAATTTTCCATTTGTTTTATTTTTCTACCCAACCAACTCCACAACCTTACTATCGCCAACCAAACTCACTTTCATTAATCCATGTTTGGCTAATGATTTCGTAGCCGAATCCCACTTTTTGCCACTCAATTCAGATTTGATTTTTAATTCATTCAAATCCATTTTATAGTCTGCAACTTTCAATAAATCAATTATCAATTTCTCTTCATCGGTTAGTTCAATGACAACTTGTTTCTTTTCGGCACGCATCTGTGGGAAAAATAAAACTTCTTGAATTGATTGATTATTTGTTAAATACATTATCAATCTGTCCATTCCAATTCCAAGTCCAGAAGTTGGTGGCATTCCATACTCTAGTGCGCGTAAGAAATCTTCATCAATAAATTGTGTGGCCTCGTCGTCGCCTTTTTCTGCCAATTTCAGCTGATGTTCAAATCGTTCACGTTGATCAATTGGGTCATTTAGTTCAGAATAGGCATTGGCAACTTCTTTGCCACAAACCATTAGTTCGAAACGTTCGGTCAATTCAGGATTGTCACGATGTTTTTTGCACAAAGGCGACATTTCTATTGGATAATCGGTTATAAAAGTAGGCTGAATGTAATTTCCTTCGCACTTGGCACCAAAAATCTCGTCAATTAATTTTCCTTTGCCCATTGTTGCATCAACATCGATTCCCATTCCATGTGCAGCTTCAAATAGTTCATTTTCAGACTTTCCAGAAATATCAAAACCAGTAAAATGTTTGATTGAATCTGTCATTGTTATTCTGGCATAAGGCGCTTTAAAATCGACTTGATGTTCGCCAAAAGTTGTTTCAGTTTTGCCATTTACTTCAAGTGCGCAATATTCCAAAAGATTTTCGGTAAACTTCATCATCCAATTGTAATCTTTGTAGGCAACATAAATTTCCATCGCAGTAAATTCTGGATTGTGTGTTCTATCCATTCCTTCATTACGAAAATTTTTAGAAAATTCATATACGCCGTCAAATCCACCAACAATTAATCGTTTAAGATACAGTTCATTAGCAATTCTCATATATAAAGGAATGTCTAAAGAATTATGATGTGTTACAAATGGTCTTGCAGCAGCACCACCAGCAATAGGTTGTAAAACAGGCGTTTCGACTTCTAAATATCCTTTGGCATTAAAAAAACTACGCATTGCATTAAACAATTTTGTGCGTTTTATGAAAGTTTCTTTAACATGATCGTTAACTGTCAAGTCAACATACCGGCGGCGGTAGCGTTGCTCAGGATCAGAAAATGCATCGTAAATTTTACCATCGGCATCGGTTTTAACAACTGGCAAAGGTTTCAATGATTTCGATAAAACTTTCATTTCATATACATGTATAGAAACTTCGCCAACTTGAGTTTTAAAAACCGTGCCACGAATGCCAATAAAATCGCCAATATCAAGTAATTTTTTAAAAACCACATTATACATTGTTTTTTCGTCATCTGTGGAAACGTCGTCACGAGCAATATAAATCTGAATTCGACCTTCGGAATCTTTCAATTCGGCGAATGAGGCTTTACCCATTATTCGCTTTTGCATCAATCGACCCGCTAGAATGACTTCTTTACCCTCGAATTTTTCAAAATTATTTAAAATTTCAGTCGAATAATTTGTAGTAACAAATTCGGCTGCTGGATAAGGCTCGATTTCTAAATTTCGTAACTCTGTAAGTGCTTCTCGACGAAGAATTTCTTGTTCTGACAATGCCATTTTTACGGTTTTTTTATTTAATTTGTAAAATTACTTTTTTGAAACTTATAAACCAAAAATATTATTTTAAAGTAGTTTAATGTATTTGATTATTTGATTATAAAGTATTTAAAAATGAATTTAAATGCATTTTTTGAATTTATATGGTTATTGTTTTGTATAAATTCATAATTTTACCAATTATAAATAAAATAATTTGCATGAAAGCATGTGTATTTTTATTGTTATTGATGATTTTAACAAGTTGTCATGTCTCTGAAACTATTGTTATTGATGAAAATGGCGCAGGTACAATCGAAACCGAAGAAGTGCGTGACGAATATAGTTACATGAAAATTGCTGGCGAAAACTATGGCAAAGAAGAGAATTATCAAGATACTTTATATAAATTTAATGATATTATAAACAAGTATAATGCAAACTTTGTTAGGTTTTCTAATAATGAAAAAGAAACTTTATTAAAATATAAAGATGTCGAAGTTGTAATTAACAAAAATTCTTACACCAAAGATTTTCGAACTCGAATTTTTCAAAGATTTGATAAAGTCGAAGATGTTGCCGATTTATATAAAACAGAAGATTATTGCGAAGATTTAGAAAAAAATTACGCAATGAGCCCCGAAGAACATTATTATCATATTAGTTACACATTCGACGGAACAGTTTTTAATCGAAAAGTTAAGATTACAAATAAAGAAAATCATGAAAAAAAATCTTTTGAAATCGATAATTTAAAATCTCAATTTAGCCGATTTAAAATTAATGAAACTTATTTGTTAAATTATAATTTTCCAAAAAAAATTAAATCTATTTCCAATAGCAATGCGAAAATAAGTTCTGACAGAAAATCGATGAAATTACAATTTGTATTATCAGAATGCTTGCAAAATCCAGAAATTACAAATCTCGAAGTTGTTTTAGAAAACGAAAAATGAATAAAAAAATTCAACTAATTGATTTAAATAAAAAAGATTTTAAGGAAACTTGGGATTATCAAGAAACTATTTTCAAACAAATAATTGATTTAAAAATTAAAAATAGGAGGGAAGATACTTTTCTAAAAACTCCTAATTATTTTTTGTTTGTTCAGCATCCGCATGTTTATACTTTAGGTAAAAGTGGCGATTTAAACAACTTATTATTATCAGAAAAACAATTACAATCCAAAGGCGCAACATTTTATAAAATAAATCGTGGTGGCGATATTACTTATCACGGGCCAGGACAAATTGTAGGTTATCCTATATTGGACTTAGAAAATTTTTTTACTGATATTCACAAATATCTTAGATTTCTTGAAGAAGCAATTATATTGACATTAAATGAATATGGATTAGAATGTTCAAGATCAGATGGCGAAACTGGAGTTTGGCTTGGCGCAGGAACACCTTTTGCGAGAAAAATTTGTGCAATGGGCGTTCGAGCAAGTCGCTGGGTCACAATGCACGGATTTGCATTGAATGTTAATGTAGATTTAGGTTATTTTGACAATATTATTCCATGCGGAATAAAAGGAAAAGCAGTAACATCATTAAACGTAGAACTAGGTGTCGAAAAAGTTGACGAGAATGAAGTTAAAGAAAAAATTTTAAAACATTTTGCTAAACTTTTTGAAGCAGAATTTAATTAAATACCATTAAAATATATCAGGAATTCCCCCTTAGGGGGTTAGGGGGCTTCTAAAACTCAACCTATGATATTTAGTAATTCCATATTTTAAAATTGCCTCACGATGTTCTTTGGTCGGATAACCTTTATTCTGTATCCAGTTGTATATTGGATATTCCTCGTGAATTTTATTCATATAATCATCACGATAAGTTTTCGCAAGAACCGAAGCCGCCGCAATACTAACATATTTTGAATCTCCTTTAATTATAGAAGTGCTTTTAATCGAATAAAGAATCTCTTTTTCATATTCCGTAAAATCTTTATAAAAACCTTTTTTGGATATAAACGGAGCGTTTCCGTCCAATATAATATGACAAGGTTTCGGATTGAGCGTCAAAACCGATTCCTGCATTGCTAAAATCGAAGCATTAAGAATGTTAATTTTATCAATCACATCAGGATATATAAAAGCAACACCATACGAAATTGCTACATCTTCAATAATAGGTCTCAATTTTACACGAACTTTTTCAGAAAGTTTTTTAGAATCGTTAATTGAATTGTAAAATAATTGTAAATTTTCATTATAAGTTTCATTATTTAGAATTGGACAAATTACTGCAGCAGCTACTACAGGACCAGCCAAGCATCCACGACCAGCTTCGTCTGCACCAGCTTCATATTCAGAATCAGAAAAATTAGGCAATAACATAAAATATTTTTTAGCAAAAATAGAATTTAAGTTTGTTTTTAGTGTAACATTTATGGCGTTTTATATACTACAAATGAATTTCTGTACTTTCTAAGAAAAAAAATTCAAATATTAAGAAAATATATTTGTTTAATTAAGAAATTATTAAGAAGTTTGCAAACTAACTAACTCAAAAATTAATATGAGATCAAAGTTCAAATGGATTTATACGCTTTTACTCGCGTTATTAATGCAATTTTCGTTCGCTCAAGAAAAAACGATTAAAGGAATTGTATCCAATGACAAAGGTGCGCCAGTATCTGGAGCAAACATTACAATTAAAGGTACCAATAGAGGTACACAATCAGATTTCGATGGAAGTTATTCCATAAAAGCAAAATCAGGCGATGTCCTAGTTTTTTCATTCATTGGTATGGATGAAGTAACAAGAAAAGTAACCTCAGAAAATGTTATCGACATGAAAATGCGAATAGCTTCAAGCCAAGAAATACAAGAAGTTGTTGTAACGGGGCAAGGTATTAAGAAATCTAAAAAAGCTTTGGGTTTCGCTGTTACTACGTTAAAAGCTGAAGAATTTGCTAGCAAACCTTCAACAGATGTTGCAAGAGCACTAACTGGTAAAGCGCCCGGAGTAAATATTCAACAAACAAGTGGTTTATCTGGTTCTGGAACAAATATTATCATTCGTGGATACTCATCCATAACAGGTTCTAATCAACCCCTATTTGTAGTAGACGGAATTCCATTTAATTCAGATACAAATACAGATGGAAACTTTGTAACAGGTGCTACCAATGCGTCTTCTAGATTTTTGGATTTAGATCCTAATGGAATAGAATCTATAAGCGTTTTAAAAGGTCTTGCTGCAACTACTTTGTATGGATCTGCTGGACGAAGTGGCGTAATTTTAGTAACAACTAAAGGTGGTGCCACAAAAGATTTAAATAAAAAAATGGAAATTACTTTTTCTCAATCATTATTTTTCAAGAAAATTAGTGCAATTGCTGATTATCAAAATAATTATGGAAATGGTTTTGATAATAACTTTACTACTGCATTTTCTAACTGGGGTCCTAACTTTAATACAAGAGGAACTCAGGGAGTAGATGCAAACGGAAATGTTCCCCATCCTTACGCATATTACGGGCCTGATATTTTTCCTCAATTTGACGGAAAAACTGTCCCTTACACTCCAAAAAATAACGTAGAACCATTTTTTGGAACTGGTGATGTGACCACAACCTCTATTAATGTTGGTGGTAGATCTGAGAAAACCAGTTATAATTTGGGAGTTGGTCATACTGATGACAACGGTTTTATTAAGAATAATTCTTACAAAAGATTAAACTTAAGTACAGGCGGACGAACAGTTTTAGGAAATGGTTTTACATTGAGTTCAGTTCTTCAATATGTGAAAACCGATAAAGTAGCACCTCCAACTGCTGCTGGATTCGGTTCAAATGCTGCAGCACCATCAGTATTTGCTAATATTTTGTTTACACCAAGAAACATCGATCTTTTAAATTTGCCATACCAAAAAGCCGATAATTCATCAGCTTACTATCGTGCTGATATTCCTAACCCATTATGGACTTTGAACAATGCAGACGATAAAGAATCTGTTAGACGTTTTTTCGGGAATTTTACTGCAATGTATGAAATTAATAATTGGTCTAATATATCTTACAGATTATCATTAGACAATTATACACAAACCAAGCGATTTTATATCAACAAGGGTAATGGGCAGTCTTTTGATAATGATGGGTACTTAGAAACATCAGTAAGAGAAAATACCGTTTTCGATCATACGTTTAGTTTTAATTTTGATAAGAAATTATCAAATAAATTTAATATTGATGGTACGATTGGTTTTAACCCACGTCAAGAATCTTTAAGATATAATTATATATTTAGTACTGTTCAATCTTTTTACGGACTTATAGAGCATAATTATTTTGAAAACACAGTTTCTGCTTCTAGAAATCAGAATGAAAATATTGTAGGTTTATATGCAAGTACTACGATAGGTTTTAATAAATATTTGTATTTAAATTTTGCAGGACGAAGAGATAGTTACAGTTCTTTGCAACCAGATCAACGAAGTTTGTTTTATCCATCTACTTCGTTATCGTTCGTACCATCTGATGCATTTGAATATTTTAAAAATAGTAAAATAAATTATTTAAAACTACGTTTTAGTTATGGTTCTTCTGCAGGGTTTCCTGATCCGTACTTAAGTAGTACATTTTTGACTACTAAAGCAAATGTGTTTTTATCACAAAATGGGAATGTTATCAATACTATCAATCCAGGTCGAGAAGCTGATGTGAATGAGAGGATTTTAGGAAATCCAGCTCTTAAACCTGAGTTAGTTAAAGAACTAGAGTTCGGATTAGAGAGTAAATTTTTTAATAACAGAGTTTCGGTAGATTTATCTTTATATGATAAAAGGTCGACCGATTTAATAATTCAACGTACATTAGATCCTGCAACAGGTTATGATGTTACAGGGGATAATATCGCCGAGGTAAGCAATCGAGGTATTGAACTGGCACTTAATCTTGCAATTATAAAACCAAAGAATCAAAATGGTTTTGCAATGAATACAACTTTAAATTTCACCAAAAACGTAAACAAGGTTGAAAGTCTTGGTGGCATTGGTATTAAAGATGTATTAATAGCTGGTTTTACTAATTTAGGAAATTTTGCTGTTGCTGGAGAAAATTATGGAGTAATTATAGGTTCTGATTTTCAGAAAGATACAAATGGTAATAGGCTTGTTGATAATGCTGGTAATTATGTTAGGGATGGCGATATTCAAATAATTGGAGATCCTAATCCTGATTATAGATTATCCTCTTTAAATGAAATTTCATTCAGAAATATAACTTTTGGATTTCAATTAGATTTTCAAAAAGGTGGTGATATTTATTCTACTACTGCGGCTGCATTGCTGTCGAGAGGTCTAACTAAGGATACTGATTTTGATAGGTCTGGAACCGTTATTTTACCCGGTGTAAATCAACAAGGTACAGTCAATACTACTCAAATCGGTTTAACTCAATATGGTTTCAATAATTCTGGGTTTTTTATTAATAAACAAGCCATTTATGATGCTACTAACCTGAGATTAAGAGAAATTTCATTATCGTACTCGTTGCCAAAAAAATTCCTCAAAGATACTCCATTTGGAAAATTATCAATGGCAATAATCGCTCAAAACTTTTGGTTCAAAGCTTTTAATTTTCCAGAATTTTTAAATTTTGATCCCGATGTTTCTAGTTTAGGTGTTGGAAATGGTCAAGGGTTTGATTATTTAACTGGTCCATCTTCGAAAACAATTGGCTTTAACTTTAATTTAACTTTTTAATTATGTCAAAATATAGATTTTTATTCACGGCACTGACTTTAACACTTTTATCTTGTTTTTCATCGTGCGAAAGTATTGATTTAGATCAAACTGAAGATCCAAGCGGTGTTAATCCAAAGTTTCTTGATCCTATTACTGCCTTTAATTTTGTTCAATTAGAGTTTGAAGCTTACATAAACTCAAATAATGGGTTTACTCAAGAAGTAACTCGACAATTGGCTATGACTAGTGGAAATAATTATAGTAATGCTTATACACCAGCAAATTTTAACCTTAATTGGGATGAAGCTTATGGTATTCTTAATGCAGTTAAATTTATGGAGCCTAAATCAATTGAAAAGAAAGAATTTTATGCGCTTGGTGCTGCAAAAGTAATTGAATCTTATGTTTTAATGACTCTTGCTGATACTTATGGTGACGTCCCTTATTCGGAAGCTTTATTGGGCATAAAAAAACTTGATCCGAAATTTGATAAAAGCGCTGATATTTACATAAAAGCCTTGAGTAATTTGGATGTAGCTATTGGATATTTAACAAATACTAATTCCAGTACCAAAAACGTTTTTGATTTATTTTATACATCTAAAAATAAATGGGTTACTCTTGCAAATACTATGAAGTTGCGTATGTACAATAATGCAAGAAATGCTGGTAGTGAGATTGGTATTGCAGATATTAAAACCGCAATGAATAGCATTATTGCTGCAAACGATATTATTGACAATCCTGATGAAGATTTTTCTTTTAAATATGGTGCAAAAAGAGCAAATCCTAATACAAGGCATCCTTTATATAATCGCCAGTATGAGTTAGGCGGTGGCGATTATATCGCAAACTACATGTTTTGGACTATGGCACAAGAAAAGATTATTACACCCGGCACCTCTCCTACTGTTCAAACTGATCCTCGTACATCATTCTACTTTTTAAGAAGAGATGGGAATCCTAGCGATGACTCAGAATTTGTTTTACCACGTAAAAATCGTCCAGAACATTATAATGAGACTCGTTACGCATCTTTTTATGATCAAGCTGTTCGAACTCCATTTTTAGTTTCCAATTGGCTGGGGATTGGCTCCTTGCCAAGTGGTGGTTTTTGGGGCAGAGATCATGGAAATGCTGATGGAATTCCGCAAGACAATGAAAAACGCACTGTTTGTGGATTGTATCCTATTGGTGGAAAATACGAATCAAATAATTTAACAACAAGTTTTTCACCAAGTGGAACAGAGGGTGCTTTGGGTGCAGGAATTCTTCCAATAATGATGTCTTCTTTTGTGCATTTTATTAAAGCAGAAGCAATTCTTACGATTGGAGTTAACGGTGTTGCTAAAGACGAATTCTTACTTGGTGTTAATGCGTCTATCGATAGAGTAGCTACACCTATTAATAATTATCCAATTTTATCAACTTCTGCAATTGCAACAATTAATACGCAACAAACTAATTATGTTTCCTATTTAAGTACACGTTATGATGCGTTAACAGATGCAAAAAAGTTAGAAATGATTGTTAAAGAATATTTTATAGCTGCATGGGGAAATGGTATTGAACCATATAATAATTATAGAAGAACTGGATATCCTAGTAATTTTCAACCTACACTTGAACCAATTAGTGGTCAGTTTTATGCTACTGCACTTTATCCGCAGGTTAGTGTTGGTTCAAATTTGAATGCTCCAGCTAATGTTCAAACAAAAAAAGTTTTTTGGGATAAATTAAATATTGAATTAAAATAATAGTTATGAAATCATTTTTTATTTTTTTAGTAAGTTGTATACTTTTTATTGGATGTGATCGAGATGAAAGTCTAGATCCAAGGCCAGTTATTGTCAGTGGTGCATTCGTTAGGCTTGACATAATAAATAAGAGGCTTAATTCTCAGCAGATTTCTACTACTACTTTTGGAGGACTATTAACGACGCCTAGTGGAAAAGTTTCTAAATATAACCTTTATGTTCGTCGCAGAGATGCCAATGGTTTTGTTGGAGAATTTAAATTGTTGACCACAATTACAAGTTTTCCACAAGAATTGAAAGTTACACCGCAGAATATAGCAGATGCTTTGTCTATTCCAGTGTCATCTATTGTTTTTGCCGATACTTTTAGATTTTATGGTGAATCTTTCGACACAAATGGGGTTCGAAGTGACTACTCATCGTTGTCTCAAGTTGTTCAAACAACATCGTCTATGAAACAAGCATATCGTTTTATTACTGATGTAACTGACAACGGTGGTTTTGTTCCACTAGAATATCAGAATTATGATAATTATATTGCTCAATAATTAAATCTTTAGAAATTAATATGAAAAATTTATTTATATATTTAGTTATCGCCCTTGTTTTTCCAGGTTGCGAGAAAGGTGAAATTTTCACTGGTAGTCCAGCTGATACAAAGATTGAAGTGAAGAATTTAACTGCGGTTATCTCTTCAACTGAACTTAATGTTGTTGGTGCTCAAAGGTTTCCAGTAACAGTTACTTTACCGCAAAAATTTGATGTGGATGTTAATGTAGAGTTAACTTCTGAAGTGCCTAATTCAAACAAAAGAATCAAGAGGATCTTTACTATTCCCGCCAATACGCTTACATTTGATATTTTAATGACTGCTGTTGGTGCAGATAATGGAGACGTCTTACCTTTTCAATTGAGTATGAAAACTTTTGTTTCAGGAATTAACACAACTGATCCAAATAATTATGGCTTTAAAGGAGTTATTTATACAATTTCATCTAATACTTTAGAATTTGGTTATGGTGATTCAAGTATTGTTGCTGCATCTGCTGACCGTTGCTCCGTTAGATTGGATTGGCTTGGGCCGCACAATACTCCGGGTGTACCAGTTAATAATTTGAACATTATTTTTAAATTTAACAATGTGTTGAGACCAATTACTGGACAAAATACACAACCTATATTTGGCGCTGTTGCAGGTTCTTCAAGATATGAAACAATTAACTTCAATGCAGCCGCTGCAGATGGTACATATACGATTGATTTATGGGCTTTAAAGCTTACCGTTGGTGCTGGCGTAGCGACTAATCTGCCTTATCGATTTACTGTCCGATTTCCAAATGAATCTGTAAAAACATTTGTCGGAGTACTTAATAATATTACTGAAACAACTTTATCTAATCCTCAGGCAGTTAATAAACTTACAATTGTAAAGAGTACTAATAGTTTGGGAAAGCCAGAATTTTTAATTACTCAATAATTTCAAATATCAATTAATTTTATTACATTTGTTTTTTTATTTTTAACCTTTTAATATTACCATTATGAAAAAATTATTACTTTTATTATCTTTTGTAGTTTTTACAACTGCAAATTCACAGGATTATTGGACGGAGCAGTCTACAGCTCAATCCGCAGTTAGTACAGGAATGAGGAGCATTTCGATTGTTGATCCTCAAGTAACATGGTTAAGTAATACTTGTGGAACGACAGGTTGTACAACAATTCGTAGATATAGTTTAACAACAAATGGAGGAACAGTGTGGAGTACAGGCGTTGTTGATCTTGGTGCTGGTTCAGCTAATTTAGAAATAGCCAACATTCATGGTGTATCTGCTACAACTGCTTTTGCTAGTGTTTTTCCAAAGGCTGCTGGTGCATTAGGTGGTGTTTGGAAAACCATTGATTCTGGTGCAACATGGTTGCGTCAAGCCTCAGCCACTTATAACGATGCTGCGTCGTTTGCCAATCTTGTTTATTTTTGGGATTCAAACAATGGTGTTACAATGGGTGATGCAATTGGTGGTTTTTTTGAAATTTATACTACTACAAATGGTGGTGCCAATTGGGTAAGAACTCCTTCATCTCCTGCGCTTGTACCTTTAGATCCTAATGACTACGGATTGACAAATCAATTTACTACATTTGGAAATAGTATTTGGATTGGAACAACTTTTGGTAGAATATTGAAATCTACTGATAAAGGGCTTACATGGACTGTTGTACAATCTCCTATTCCTGACTTCGGTGGCGGAATTAATGGTTCTGAAGGTGGTGATTTATCATTTTCAAGTGCTACCAATGGTTTATTAATTACTACAAATTTTCTTTTGTATAATACTGTTGATGGTGGATTTACTTGGAATCCAGTTACTTACAGTGGACCTTTGAAAAGCTTTGGGATTGCATCTATTCCTACACTTTCGAATACTTATGTTTCAGTAGGTTCAGATTTAGTAAATGATCCCGCTCGTGGCTCATCATGGTCAAATAACGGAGGTCTGAATTGGTATGATATTGATAACAATCCTGACACTAATTTAGTTGATGGCTCAGTTATTGCATTTTTAAACCCAACAACTGGTTTCGCTTCGGGTTTTAGTACATCTGCTGCTGTCGGTGGCATTTTTAAATGGAATGGTAACGTTTTATCTACCGTTGCAACATCACAATTCGCATCAAGCATCTTCTCAATCTCACCAAACCCAACAACTGGTGTAGTGAACTTGAAAGGTTCAAACATTAACCAAGTTGCTGTAACAGATATTTTAGGTAAAGTTGTTTTAAACAACACTTACTCATCATTGTCTGAAGTTACTTTAAACATGAGCGATTTAAACTCAGGTGTTTATTTTGTAAAAGTTACAAACAACGAAGGGACAACTTCAACTTCTAAAGTTGTAAAACAATAATTAATTTAAATTGATATTTAAAAAACCATCAACGAAAGTTGGTGGTTTTTTTATGTTACAAACTCCAAACTCCAAACTCCAAACTCCAAACTCCAAACTCCAAACTTCAAACTCCAAACTCCAAACTCCAAACTCCAAACTCCAAACTCCAAACTCTAAACTCCAAACTCCAAACTCCAAACTCCAAACTCCAAACTCCAAACTCCAAACTCCAAACTTCTCTCCAAAAAATAAAACTTTATATTTTCTATAACAAATCAATTGTGTATTTTTGCAGTTGACCTTTAAAATATGAAATATTTCTTTTTAGCTTTTTTATTATTTACAAATTTATTTTGCTTATCTCAAATTCAAAATGAATCTGAAAACGATACCGTAAAAAAAAAATCTTTAAGAGTAGATCGAAGTAAAGACAAGCCAAAAGCAAAATACAATCAATACAGAATTATTTCTTTAAGCAACGACACAACTTATGTTGATACCACGTTAACAATTCAAAAATTATACAAGTTCAATCATCTTCGCAAAGACACATTTGGACTTCTACCATTTGCAAACGAAGGACAAACTTATAACACACTTAACTTCGGTTTAACCAATAATTCTACACTTCCCGAAATTGGTTTTCGTGCAAAATCATTCAATTTCATGAATGCCAACGAGATTAATTATTATTCCGTAGCAACGCCATTAACCGATTTATATTACAAATCTGTAATGGAACAAGGTCAAAACCTCCAAGCATTAATTACTGTCAATCTTTCCGAAAGACTTAATTTATCTATATCTTATAGAGGTTTGCGTTCCATTGGAAAATACATCAACCAGCTTTCAAGCACTGGTAATTTTGTTTTCACAACATCTTATTCGACCAAAAATAATAAATACAAAGCAAATTTTCATTTTGCAAGACAAGACATTTCAAATGGAGAAAATGGAGGAGTTGCTAACATAAATGATTTTGAATCTGCCAAAGAAGAGTTTCAAGACCGACCTAGAATTGCTGTAAATCAAGTCGATGCCAAATCGCTTTTGCAAGGAATGCGTTTTTTTCTTGATCATAAATTCCGATTAAATACGAGTTCTAAAGAAAATTTTTTAGATATTTTTCATCAGATAAATTACGAAGATAAATTTTTTGAGTTTAGCCAAAAAACCATTAGTAATACCCAAAAACCAAATTATAATAAACAATTCGGAGATGTTTTTAAATCAGTTGCAATAACCGATTCTACTTTTTACAATAAATTGTATAACAAAATTGGTATATCATATAAAAATAATAATTTAGGTAAAATTACCGCATTCGTTGATGATTTTAGAGATAATTCATATTACGAAAAAGTTTTAATTTACACTAATCAAACAATTCCGTCAAAATTGTCACATAAAATTCAATCGATTGGTGGCAGTTATGAATATTTTAAAAACAAATATAACGCCAATATTTTGGTTTCTAAAGCTTTTACTATTCAAACAATTTCCGAAATCGATGCTAATTTAAAATATAATTTAAATAAAGACAATATTTTTTCGGTGCAGTATCAAAATATTAGTAAGCAACCCAACAACAATTTTGATTTATATCAATCAAGTTATAAAAATTACAATTGGAGTAATAATTTTAATAACGAAAAAATAAATAAAATTAAAATCACTGCAAACACCAAATATCTAAATGCAACATTGCAGTTCACTAATCTAGACGACTATTTATATTTCTCGAATAACAGCGATTCTTTGCAATTAATCACACCAAAACAATTCTCAAAAGCAATAAATTATATTTCATTTCAAGCAAATAAAGAATTCAAATTCCGAAGATTTTCACTTGACAACACACTACTTTTTCAAGAAGTAAAACAAGATGAAAAGATTCTTAATGTGCCAATTATCACAACTCGAAACACGCTTTATTATTCAAATTTTTTCTTTAAAAAAGCATTATTTCTTCAAACAGGAGCAACTTTCAATTATTTCACAAAATATTTTGCCAACGATTACAACCCAATAACAGGAGAATTTTTCATACAAAAAACGAAAAGAATCGGAGCTTTTCCAATGGTTGATTTATTCGTAAACGCACGAATCCGCCAAACCAGAATATTTTTTATTGCCGAACACGTTAATACACTTTTTACAAAAAGCAACTATTTAACCGCACCGAATTATCCATACCGCGATTTTATGATTCGATTCGGACTAGTTTGGAACTTTTTTCAATAATTTCTTGGGCGTTACGGCAAAAAAAGCCGTCGGGCTATCATTCCAATCTTTTTTAATCAATTGCCTCGGGTTTAAAACCCGTGGCAATTGATTAAAAAAGGATTTTCCCTTCTATCCCTAACGCAGCCTAGATTTAATTACAATAATTCCATTTCAAATTTATATCTTTGCAAAATATTTATTATTAACTTTAAAAAATCAAACTAGCAAAAATTTGTTGCTAGTTGTTGCCCCTTTGGGGGCTAGGGGGCTATGAATTACTCAGAAAACATACTAGGCACAATTGGCAACACGCCATTAGTCAAACTTAACAAAGTTGTCGAAGGAATCGATGCACTTGTACTCGCTAAAGTCGAAACTTTCAATCCAGGCAATTCTACCAAAGATCGAATGGCACTCAAAATGGTCGAAGACGCCGAAGCCGATGGACGACTTATGCCTGGCGGAACAATAATCGAAGGAACTTCTGGAAACACCGGAATGGGTTTGGCACTTGCTGCAATCGTAAAAGGTTACAAATGCATTTTTGTAATAACCGACAAACAATCCAAAGAAAAAATGGATATTCTTCGTGCAGTTGGAGCCAAAGTTATCGTTTGTCCAACCGATGTCGAACCAACCGATCCAAGATCATATTATTCGGTTTCTAAAAGACTTGGAACCGAAGTTCCAAATTCTTGGTATGTCAACCAATACGACAATCCATCAAACGCAATTGCACATTACGAGCAAACTGGTCCAGAAATTTGGGAACAAACCGATGGAAAAATCACACATTTTTTAGTTGGAGTTGGAACAGGCGGAACAATTTCTGGAATCGGAAAATATCTAAAAGAAAAAAACCCGAATATCAAAATTTGGGGTGTTGATACCTATGGTTCGGTTTTCAAAAAATACCACGAAACTGGCATATTTGACGAAAACGAAATTTATTCCTATATTACCGAAGGTATAGGCGAAGATATTCTTCCTTTAAACGTAGATTTTTCTATAATTGACGGTTTCACGAAAGTAACCGATAAAGATGCAGCCGTTTATACCAGAAAAATTGCCAAAGAAGAAGGAATTTTCGTAGGAAATTCAGCTGGTTCATGCATCAAAGGATTACATCAATTGAAGCATCATTTTACGAAAGATGATGTTGTAGTTGTTTTATTTCACGATTCTGGAAGTCGCTATGTAGGCAAAATATTTAATGATGATTGGATGCGTGAACGAGGTTTTCTTGATGAAGAAGTAACCAAAGCCGAAGATGTTATCAAAGTACATATCGAAAAACCATTGATTATTGTTCGAACCGAAGAATTGGTTTCGCATGCAATTGACCGAATGCGCAAGTACAAAATTTCTCAAATTCCAGTTATTGATATTACAGGTTTTGTTGGTTCGGTTGATGAATCTGACTTGTTTCAAAGTTATGTAACCGACAAAGATGTTGCCGACAAACCCATTCGTGAAATAATGGGCAAACCCTATCCAATTGTAAAAATTGGAACATCAATCGAAGATGTTTCGAAACTTTTCACCAAAGACAATCAAGCGGTTTTGTTAGATTTAGAAAATGGAAAACACCATATTATTACAAAATATGATATTATAGGTTCGATAAAATAAGTGTTTAGTATTCAGTTTTTAGTTTATAACTGAACACTAAAAACTGAACACTGTGTACTAAAAAATATGAAATCAAAAACAATTTATATCATTTCGGGTTGCAATGGTGCAGGCAAAACAACAGCTTCGTACACAATTTTACCCGAAATTTTGAATTGTAAAGAATTCGTGAATGCAGATAATATTGCTGCAGGATTATCGCCTTTTCAACCCGAAAAAGTAGCGTTCGAAGCTGGTAGAATTATGCTCGAACGAATTGAATATTTGCTCGAAGCCAACGAAACTTTTGCAATAGAAACCACTTTGGCAACCAAAATTTATAAAAACAAATTGTTGAATGCAATTGCAAATGGTTATAACGTCAAGTTGCTATTTTTTTGGTTGCCAAATGTTCAAATGGCAATAGATAGAGTAGCAATTCGGGTTTCGGAAGGCGGACATAATATTCCTGTTGACGTGATTTCTAGAAGATATTTTCGTGGAATAGAAAACTTATTTAAAATTTACTTACCTTTGTGCAACGAATGGGCAGTTTTTGATAATTCTGATGGACAACCACAAATGTTGGCGCAAGGAATTAAATCAGAAATTGATATTATTGATCCCGAAAATTGGAAATTATTTAAATTAAATATTCATTAAAAATGAAAATTCAAGAAAATAAGCAATCAGATTTTATGCAAAAAGTAACTAAAGGTTTAGAACTTTGTTATAAGAATTTAGTTAAAACTAAAATTCAAAATAACCAATCGATGGTCATAATGCACAATGGCAAAGTAATTACCATAAAAGCTTCGGAGCTGAAAAATTTATAAAAATTTACAATTTATCATTCAATCCTATAAGGTTTTTAAAGCCTTATAGGATTTTTTTAGATTTACATCCGAAATCTAAACTCTAAAATCAAGAATCTAAAATCTTATGACTTTCACCGCAATAGATTTCGAAACCGCAACTGGTCGTCCAGAAAGTGCCTGCGCAGTCGGAATTGTAACTGTCGAAAACGGAATAATTGTCGAAGAATATGTAACTTTAATTCAGCCGCCAAATAACGAATATTGGTATGGTAATATAATGTGTCACGGCATAAAACCGATAGAAACCTTAGACAAACCAATGTTTGACGACTTGTTTCCAGAAATTCAAAAACGATTAATTGGTCGCAAACTTGTTGCACACAATGAACGATTTGATCGAAATGTTTTGCAAAAAACAATGAAATATTATGGTTTGTATTACGACGAACTCGAAGTTGCAGATATGTGGGAATGCACCTGCAAAATCTATAGATCCAAAGGTTACAAACCTGCCAATTTGAAATATTGCGCCAATCAAAACAACATTCAACTCAATCATCACGAGGCTTTGAGCGATGCAAGAGCTTGTGCAAAACTTTATTTATTGAAATAGTTTTTGAAAGTTTAAAAATGTTTAAAAAATTTAATTTGATTTAAAGTTTTTTTCCACTATAATTTTTCAATTGCCGTTGACTTCAGTCAACGGTCTTGAAGTTAAAATTGTATTGGCTTTAGCCGAAATTTTTCTTAAAAATCTGTATTTAAAAATAATTCGTACAAATTTGTTAAATTGGTGTCAAATTTCTATATTCGTTTCAAATAAAAAAATATGAAAGAAGGTTTTCTCCATTACATCTGGAAATTCAAAAAATTTGATTTATCGGACTTAAAAACTTACAATGGAGAAACAATTTCAATAATCAATTCAGGACAATATACCCAATTGGCAGGACCAGATTTTTTCAATGCACAAATTGAAATCGAAGGTCAAAAATGGGCTGGAAATGTCGAAATTCATATAAAATCTTCAGATTGGTATGTTCACAATCACGAAAAAGATGACAATTACGATTCGGTAATTTTGCACGTAGTTTGGGAACACGACACCGAAATTCATAGAAAAAATAATACTGAAATTCCAGTTTTGGAACTTAAAAAACTAGTTTCAAAAGAAGTTTTGGATAATTATCAAGCTTTAATGCAACCTAAGTCTTGGATTTTTTGTGAAAAACAGATTAAAAAAGTTAATGAGTTTACTATCAAAAATTGGCAAGAACGACTATTTTTTGAACGTTTAGAAAGAAAATCTCGACCAATTCAAGATTTATTGATAATTACAAACCAAGATTGGGAAGCAGTTTTGTTTGCATCATTAGCCAAAAATTTTGGATTGAACACCAACGGCGAAATTTTCTTGAAAATCGCAAAATCTATTCCATTTAATATTATTAGAAAAGAAAGTTTTGAAGTCGAAAATCTCGAAGCTTTGATTTTTGGAAATTCAGGTTTGCTCGATTCAGAAAAAGAAGATGTTTATTACAAAGACTTGCAATTTCGATTTTTTTATTTGTTACACAAATATCAAATCGAAAAAACCATAATCGAACCAGTTCAATTTTTCAAGCATCGACCAGATAATTTCCCAACAATTCGATTGTCGCAATTTGCAAATTTATACCATAAGCAGCAAAATTTATTTTCGAAAATAATTGCAATAACTTCTATAAAAGATATTTATGAAATTTTTGATATTTCGGTTTCTGATTATTGGCAAACACATTATCAATTTGATAAAGAAAGTCCAAAAAAGAAAAAACCTTTGTCAAAATCATTTGTTGATTTGCTGATAATTAATACAATACTTCCAATTCAATTTGCTTATGCAAAACATTTAGGCAAAGAAGTTTCTGAGGATTTAATTGATATTTTGAATGAAGTTGCTCCAGAAAAGAATTCGATTATCGATAAATTCAATTCATTTGGTATAAAATCCAAAAACGCTTTCGATACGCAATCTTTATTGCAACTCAAAAATGAATATTGCAACACGTCACGATGTTTGGATTGCGCAATTGGAATGGAATTGATGAAAAATAATTAGATAATTTGCCAATTTAATAATTAGAAAATGATTAAGTTTGTAGAGATTTTTCTAATACATTTGTCGTCCTGAGCGCATTCGAAGAGTCATTATTTATGAAACCAGAAATTAAATTAAAATATTTTTTCGAGAAACACGGTTTTCATGTATCATCAAGATTGGCCGATAGACTTGGAATGCGAGCCTCTGATGTGCGGTTATTTTTTATTTATATATCATTTGTGACCGCAGGATTGTGGTTTGGCGTTTATCTAACCTTAGCTTTTTGGATAAAATTAAAGGATTTGGTAAGAGCAAAACGAAGTTCAGTTTTTGATTTATAATTTCATTAGTAAAGATTTCGCAGATTTATAAAAAGGTTTAATAATATTTTCTCGAAAATATCAATTTAATCAGCTTTAAATATTATTTTGATTATTATAAATTTTGTACTTGACGAAATCTGTGAAATCTTTGTCCAAATTTAATATGTGTAAAAAATAATTTATGCCAATAAAATCTTTCCTAAAATTCAATAAAAGTCAACGAATTGGTATTTTTTCGTTATTTGCAATAATCATAATTTTACAAGTTCTGTATTATTTTGTAGATTTTACACCAACAGAAACAATCAATCCAGAAAAACTAAAATGGTTGTCATTAGCATCAGAAATTGAAATATTAAAAGACGATAATTCTAAATTCAAATACAAAGTTTATCCATACAATCCGAATTTCATAACCGATTTTAAAGGTTACAAACTTGGAATGACAACTGCACAAATCGATAAATTATTCGCATTTAGAAAACTTGGAAAGTTTGCCAATTCGCCAAAAGAATTTCAAGCCGTTACTGGAATTTCTGATTCTTTATTGAATGCAATGTCGCCCAATTTCAAATTTCCAGATTGGGTCAATAAAAAATCCGAAAGTAATTATCAAGATTACAAAAATTCGAATTATTCTAAATTTCCTGAAAAAGAAAAACTAATTGTCAAAGACATAAACCTGGCTACCAAAGAAGATTTAATGAAAATTTCAGGAATTGGAGACGCAATTTCAGACAGAATTCTTGGGCAAAAACTCAATTTCAAAGCATTTGTTTCGATGGATCAAATGAATGAAATTTATGGATTATTGCCAGATATTATTCAAAAGCTTAATGTTAATTTTCAAGTAATCAATCAGCCAAACATCGAAAAAATAGATATAAATAATTTAAGTATTAAAGAATTAACAAAATTTCCTTATTTTAAATATCAAATCGCCAAAAATATTGTTATTTATCGCAGTATGAATGGAGAAATAAAGAATATTGCGGAATTATCAGAAATCAAAGATTTTCCTGTCGATAAAATCAAAATAATTGCTTTATATTTACAATTCTAAAAAAAAGACCTAAAAACCAGCATTTTATTTATGAATTCAATATATTTTACCGAAGAACACGAATCATTCAGAAAAAGTTTACAAGATTTTCTTCAAAAAGAAGTCGTTCCGCACATCGAAAAATGGGAAAAAACTGGAACAATAGAACGATTTATTTGGAAAAAAATGGGTGATATGGGCTTTTTTGGAATTGCCTATCCAGAAGTTTATGGCGGAATGAATCTCGATTTATTTTACACAGTTGTGCTTCTTGAAGAACTTCAAAAAATAAAATCATCAGGTTTTGCAGCAGCAATTTGGGCGCACTCTTACTTAGCAATGACACACCTTAATGCCGAAGGCGACGAAAGAATCAAGCAAGATTATTTAGCACCAAGTATTGCTGGCGATAAAATTGGAGCTTTGTGTCTAACCGAACCTTTTGGCGGTAGCGATGTTGCTGGAATGCGAACAACTGCTGTTAGAAAAGGCGATAAATATGTCATTAACGGTTCAAAAACTTTTATAACCAACGGCGTCTATGCCGATTATTATGTAGTTGCCGCAAAAACTGACATTGGCACTGGAAACAAAGCCATAAGTATGTTCTTGATGGACACAAATCTAAAAGGAATTAACGCAACCAAGCTAGATAAATTGGGATGGCGTGCATCTGATACTGCAGAAATCGCATTTGATAATGTCGAAATTCCTATCGAAAATTTAATGGGCGAAGAAGGAAAAGGATTTCCATACATTATGCAACATTTTGCTTTAGAAAGATTGATTATGGCAGTAAATGCTCACGCAAGAGCCGAATATGCTATCGATTACACCATTGATTACATGTCACAGCGAGAAGCTTTCGGCAAAACCATCGATAAATTTCAAGCTTTGCGTCATACAATGGTTGACAATGCCACCGAGGTTGAACATTGTAAAATCTTTAATTATGCTGCAGCAGCAAGACTTAACAAAGGCGAATATGTAGTAAAAGAAGCTACAATGGCAAAATTAAAATCTACCAAAGTTGCCGACGATGTCATTTACAGTTGCCTGCAAATGCTTGGCGGTTACGGTTATATGGAAGAATATCCATTGGCAAGATTGTCTCGCGACAGCCGACTTGGACCAATTGGTGGTGGCACTTCAGAAATTTTAAGAGAAATTTTATCAAAAATGATAATCGACAAACAAGATTATAAACCAGCAGTTTAATTTTCATAATTATACAATAAAAGCCAAGATAGAAGTAATTTTATTTTGGCTTTTTTATTTGAATTCATCTTGAATTTATTTCTAGAGCCAATCCAGCTTTCATTCCAAATCTTTTGCTTGAATTTGTTTTTTTTCTAAGCAAAAAAGGATTTTCCGTTGGTCAATCTTTTTTGCCAAGAAAAAAATACAAATTCAAGCAAAAGGATTTTCCCTTTAATCTGGGCTACCAAATCCCATTTCAATCAAGACTTAATCTTATACCAAACATATTTATAAAATCGCCCAATAATTTTTTTATTTTTTACCAAGCCTTCTTCAAAAAAAAATTCCGTAACAAAAGCTATGCAATATTTTTTTTCCTTGTCTTGACAAAAAATAATTAAATTTCTTTAGACCATTTTATAAATATGTTTGGTATTAAAACAAATCATCTAACCCCAAACTCGATTGTGTTAAAGTTGCACTTTCAGGATTGTCGACCAAACCACCAGATGTTATAAAAGTGCAAAAAACAGTTTTTTTATTTTTTGTAAAATGATTAAAAGCCGTCAATTTTAGTCTAACATCTTGAGCATATTTTTTAGTGATCAAAAACGGATTTTCATTAAATTTAATTTCACAAATATTCAGGCATTTATCAGCACGATCAATAATCATATCAATTTGTGCACCATTCATTTCTTGGTTTCCTTTATGATGCCAAGAATAAACTGCAGTTTGAATACCGTTTAATCCAAGTGCATTAACGATTTTTGAACTGTGATAAAAACAAATATTCTCGAAAGTTAAACCGCTCCAAATTTTCCATCGTTGCGAATTTTGTACCATATTCCAATTATTTATTTTAGAATCTTTTTTGAAAGCTTCGTAAAACATGCAATAATTATCGGTTATTTTTAGCAACGCATCTTTTGATTTTTTTGAATAAGGAACTTGAATTTCTATAAAACCAGATGCTTCAAGTTCAGCCAGAATATTGCTAATCCAACCACTAGAAATAATTTTTAATTTCGATAAAAGCGTTTCACGAATAATTCCATATCGATGTTGCGCCAAAATTTCTATAACTTGTTTGTGAATGCCATTATTGCCAAATAATGAAATAAAAAGTTGGTTAAACTCGTCAGAAAGCAAACCATCATTACTAAAAATTAATCTGTCAATTGCCATTCCTGGAGTTTCTCCTTTTCGAATTTGATTTAAATAATGTGGAACGCCACCCAACATCATGTACAATTCTGTTATATGATTGCGACTCAAAACAATATTGTTAGATTTAAAAAATGCTTCGGTTTCCCTTAACGTAAAAGGTTTTAGAACTATTCGTTTGGTAACTCGGTTGTACAATCCGCCTTTATTTTTCTCGATTTTTTGAATCATCCAAGACGATGCCGATCCACAAATAATTACAACCAAATCTTTTCTTGCCGAAGCCCAACCATTCCAAAAACTTTCGAAAGCAGTCAAGAATCTAGATTTAGATGTTGCCATCCAAGGCATTTCGTCAAGGAAAATTACTTTTTTAGATTTTGTTTTTTTCTTTTCAATTATTTTTTGCAACATTCCAAATGCTTCAAACCAATCTTTTGGAATCGGAATTGTTATTTTGCTTTTGGAAGATAAATTCAAATTTTTCGCAAATTCTTTTAATTGTTCTTTTTGTGTAGCTTCATATAATCCGCTGTTGCTAAATATTAAATTGTTTTTAAAATGCTCTCTTATTAAATAGGTTTTACCAATTCGTCGTCGACCATATATTGCAATTAATTCGCTTTGAGGCGATGTCATTGCTTGGTTCAATGTTTTTATCTCTTCAATTCTTCCTACCATAATATTTATTATAACTCTCCAAATGTACTAAATTTTTATAGATTTGGAGAGTTATAATTAATTTTTTTATTTTATATTTCTCCAAATCTATTATTATTTTATTGTTTTGGAGTTTTATATACAATATTTGAAGTTGCTATAACTCTCCAAATCTATTATAAAATATTAGATTTGGAGAGTTATATAATTTTTATATAATATTTTTATCAATAAAATTTAGTGATTTTATAATTTTTGCTGAATATTAACTAAGTAAATCATAGGATTTATTCTCTAAAAATCTTTAATTTTTAGTTATTGCTAAATTGCTGACTGCGTGAATATTCTTTTAGGCAAAATATTGAACGGAAATAGAAAAATTTTTTTGAACGAGAATATTTTGTAAACAAAAAATGCTTTTTCAAAATCTTAAACAAAAACTATGATTTTTTCATTTCAATATAAAAAGTCAAAACCACTTCATATAAAAAAGCCAAATATTAAATTCGAAAATCTAATATTTGGTTCTCCTATTTCTAAAAATCTAATATCTGCAATCTAATATCTTGATATTACCAACTACCACTACTGCCACCTCCAGAAAATCCGCCGCCACCGAAGCCACCACCAAATCCGCCACCGCCGCCAGAAAATCCGCCGCCACCACCGAATCCGCCAGAACTTCTGCCAAGATTGCTTAGAATTATTGCGTTTAATAATGTGGATCCAAAGCCATTACTACCTGAATTTCCGCCGTTGTTTTTATTGTTTCTGGCTGCAATAATCATGAAAATTATAAAGATCGCTATTATAAAAAATATTTTAGTAAGCGAAATTTCTTTTCCTTTTTCAACACGTTCGCCTTTGTATTTTCCAGTAAAAACCTTAAAAATTTCGTCTGTACCTTTATTTAATCCATTATAAAAACTTCCTGCTTTGAATTCTGGAACAATTATATTTCTGATTATTTGTCCGCCAATTCCAGCAGTTAATCTGTCTTCGAGACCATAACCTGGCGAAATATTTATTTTTCTTTCGGCTTTGGCTAAAAGAATTATTACGCCATTATCATTTTGCGCTGTGCCACCAATTCCCCAAGTTTGTGCCCATTTTGGCGCTAGAATGGCAATGTCTTCGCCTTGCAAACTTTCAATTGTAATGACTACAATTTGAGTTGTGGTTGAATCAGAATATCGAATTAATTTTTGTTCTAATTGTACTTTTTCATCGCCAGATAAAACATTAGCATAATCATAAACCGATGTTTGAAAACTAGGTTTAGGCGGAATTGTGAATTGCCCAAAACTCATTTGCGCAAGCGATAATGTTAACATTATTACAGTAAAAAGCGACTTTAAATTTTTGAGTAAAATCATTTATCCTTTAGAAATTTCGTTAGGTAATTCATTAATATCGTTGCTTTCGTAAGGAAAATAATGTTTGAGTTGTTCGCCAGCAAGAATAATTCCGTCTATTAATCCTTGTTTAAATTTGCCTCTAGAAAAATCATTAGCAATAACTTTTTTGGTAGATTGCCAGAAATCATTGGGCACAACTTTGTCTATTCCAGAATCGCCACAGATAGCAAAAAGTTTGTTTTCTACGGCAACATAAATTAATACACCATTGGAATCTTTGGTTTTATACATTTCGAGTTCATTAAAAACTTCAATAGCTCGATTTTCGGCAGAAATTGTAGTTCTTTTTTCAAGATGCACGCGAATTTCTCCCGATGTGTTTTTCTCGGCAATGCATATAGCCTGAACAATTTCTTGCTCTTCGGCTTGGGTTAAAAAATCTTCTACTTTTGACATAGTTTTTAGTTTACAGTTTTCAGTCGCAGTTTTCAGTTCTAATTTTGCTGTTTACCGCGACTGCAAACTGCGACTGATTACTAAAATTTTACTTCAACTGGTTTATCTGCTCCAGCAACTGCTTGAAAATAAACTTTTTCTTTATAACTACCCAAAAACATACTTTGTGGAGTTCTTAAAATATAACTATTATAATTTTGAACCGATTCGTTAAAACGAGTTCTTGCAGTCAAAATTTGATTTTCGGTGCTTGCCAATTCGTCTTGCAATTTCATAAAACTTTCGGTTGCACGCAGTTGCGGATAAGCTTCTACCGAAACCAATAATTTGGACAATGAACTAGTTACACCACTTTGTGCCTGATTGAATTGTTGCAATTGTTCGGCAGTGATATTTTTTGGATCTATCGTTACTCCAGTTGCTTTGGCACGAGCTTCGACGACGGCTGTTAAAGTTCCTTTTTCAAAATCGGCTGCACCTTTCACGGTTTTTACTAAATTATCAATCAAATCATTTCGTCTTTGATAGGCAGTTTGCACATTTCCCCATTCTTTTTCTGATGCTTGACTAAATTCTAATGCGCTATTTTTTACGCCCACTACCCAAAATGCAATAATTGCAATAATTGCGATGATAATTCCGATTGGTAAAAGTTTTTTAAAATCCATTTTTTGTTGTTGTTTAAAGTTAATTATTATTTATTTCAATTTTCTAATCTCCTCTTTGGGACTAGGGGACTAATTCCTGTTTAATTCTCAATAACTGTGCCTTAACACTTTCTAATTTATTTATAATTTCAAATTTATCTAAAATTTTCTTTTTTCCTTCTTTCAAATGTGTTCTTGCACCATCTAGCGTAAAACCTCGTTCTTTAACTAAATGATAAATTAATTTTAGATTATTGACATCTTCTGGCGTGAACATTCTATTGCCTTTGGCATTTTTTTTAGGTTTTAGAATATCGAATTCAGAATCCCAAAAACGTATTAAGGAAGCATTCACGCCGAAAGCCTTTGCCAATTCGCCAATGCCGTAATATCGCTTATCTGCTGGTAAGTTTAAATGCATATTTTAAAATTATTACAATTAATAACTAAATTAATACCGTATTTATTTACGTTATACCTCCCTTACTTTCGGAGTGGGACTTTAATCAAAAGACTGATTTTCTTGATTCGCAATTTTCGAAATTGCAATATATTCTGCTGCTGAAATATTTCCATAATAAAAATTCAACGGATTGACAACTGCGCCATCTTTGTGCACTTCATAATGACAATGTGGGCCTTGCGAACGACCTGTACTGCCAACATATCCGATAATGTCACCACGTTTGACAATTTGTCCTAATCTGCAATTGTATTTGCTAAGATGTGCATACAAACTCTCGTACCCAAAACCGTGTTTAATTACTATATGATTCCCAAATCCAGATGCGGCTGCGTCGGCACGGTCAATAATTCCATCGCCTGTAGCAAATATTGGCGAGCCAGTTGGCGCAGTAAAATCCATACCATTATGCATTTTGGTTATTTTAGTAAATGGATCGCTTCTAAAACCAAAACCTGATGCCATTCTTTTTAAATTTTCATTTCGAACAGGCTGAATTGCTGGTATTGCCGATAAAAATTTTTCCTTGGTTTTTGCCATTCCCAAAATTTGATCTAGCGATTTTGATTGTGTAACTAATTGTTTTGATAAAATATCAACTCTTTTGGTTGTATTGATTACTAAATCCGAATTATTAAAACCTTCTAATTCCTTGTAACGATTTTTAGCAGAAATTCCTTTTCTAACCTCATCAGATATTGGGTTGGCATTAAAATAAATTCTATATAAATTATTATCTCTATCTTCAAGATTATCAACAACTTCGTCTAACAAATCCATTTTTTTATTTAAAATGGCATATTTAGTTTTCAAATTTTCGATCTCTCTTGCCTGAATTTTATCTTTCGGAGTTACGAAAAATGGCGAATTTAATAATATTAAAAATCCAACAAATCCAAATAATGCCGATGCCAATAAAAACAAAGCAAAATATCCAATTTTCTTGGATTTTTTAGTTTTTATCTTTCTGTAAGCAAGATTTTCTGAATCGTAATAATATTTAACTTTTGCCATTTCTATAAAAAAACCTATTTTTGCATTCGTATTTACAAAGTAACAAAATAATTAATCGATTTTAAACATTATAATTTTAAAATTTTCATCATTTGTTGCCTTATCCAGCTTTTCGTTACAAGCCTTATCGTTTTTAACCATTTTTATAATTTATAAAAAGAGCTTCCGCTGGTCGCTTTTTTATAAAAATAATAATTGGTGAAAAACTTCAAAAGGCTTTTTACTTCAATCTGGGGCAAAATAAATTAGATAATCAGTCAATTTAGATAATTATCTTGAAATGCATAAATACAGTATTTAATTTTCTAATTGACTCATTATCTAATTAATAAAAATGACATCATCCCAAATTCGCAAGCAATTTCTAGAATTTTTTGAATCCAAAGGACATTTAATCGTTCCAAGTGCACCAATTGTACTAAAAAACGATCCAACATTGATGTTCAACAACTCAGGAATGGCACAGTTTAAAGAATATTTTCTTGGAAATGCAGTGCCAAAATCCAACCGAATTGCCGATACTCAAAAATGTTTGCGCGTTTCTGGAAAACACAACGATCTTGAAGATGTAGGTTTCGATACCTATCATCACACGATGTTCGAAATGCTGGGCAATTGGTCATTTGGCGATTATTTTAAGAAAGAAGCCATTAATTGGGCTTGGGAATTATTGACCGAAGTTTATAAAATTCCAAAAGAAAATTTATATGTTTCTGTTTTCGAAGGCAGCAAAGAAGATAATGTTCCTTTTGACCAAGAAGCCTGGGATATTTGGAAAACATTAATCGACGAAGACCGAATTATTCTCGGAAACAAAAAAGATAATTTCTGGGAAATGGGCGATCAAGGACCTTGTGGACCATGTTCAGAAATTCATGTTGATATTCGTTCAGATTTAGAAAAAACATTAGTTTCTGGCAAAAGTTTGGTTAATAACGATCACCCGCAAGTTGTCGAAATTTGGAACAATGTTTTTATGGAATTCAACCGCAAAGCTGATGGTTCACTAGAAAAATTACCCTCACAACACGTTGATACCGGAATGGGTTTCGAGCGATTGTGTATGGCATTGCAAGGCGTAACATCTAATTATGATACTGATGTTTTCACGCCATTAATTGCAAAATTAGAAGAAATTTCAGGTTTTAAATATACCCCGAATGACGTAGGGACAGGTTGCGACCTGTCCGTGCGCGACGAAAATCAAGAAAAGATAAATATTGCAATTCGAGTAATTGTCGATCACGTTCGTGCCGTGGCTTTTGCTATTGCCGATGGTCAACTGCCATCAAATAATGGTGCGGGTTATGTAATTCGTAGAATTTTGCGTCGTGCTATTCGTTACGGTTTTACATTTTTGGATACCAAAGAGCCATTTGTTAATAAATTGGTTGAAGTTTTAGCAAACCAAATGGGCGAATTTTTCCCAGAAATAAAATCGCAACAACAATTAGTAACCAATGTAATTCGGGAAGAAGAAGCATCGTTTTTACGAACTTTAGATCAAGGTTTGCAATTGTTAGACAAAATAATTTTAGAATCTGATAAAAAAAGAATTTCGGGCGAAAAAGCATTCGAATTGTATGATACATTTGGTTTTCCAAAAGATTTGACCGCTTTGATTTTGAAAGAAAACAATATGACTTTTGATGAATCAGAATTCGATAAATCAATGCTAGAACAAAAAAATCGTTCTCGAGCCGCAAGTGAAATTTCGACCGAAGATTGGCAAGTTTTAATTGATGGAAAAATTGAAAAATTCGTTGGTTATGACCAAACCGAAAACGAAGTAAAAATAACTCGCATTCGTAAAGTAGATTCAAAAAAAGATGGAATTTTGTATCAAATAGTTCTTGATAACACACCATTTTATCCTGAAGGAGGCGGACAAGTAGGTGATAAAGGTTTTCTAACAACTGCCAATGAATTGATTGAAATTATAGATACCAAGAAAGAAAATAATTTGATTCTTCACTTTACAAAACAACTTCCTGAAAATATTAATGCAAGTTTTTCAGCCAAAGTAAATACCAATTTGCGAATAGCAACGTCCAAAAATCACTCTGCTACACATTTAATGCATTTGGCTTTAAGAAATATTCTTGGAACCCATGTAGAGCAAAAAGGTTCGTTGGTAAATCCTAATTATTTGCGATTCGATTTTTCTCATTTTTCAAAAGTCACTGAAGAACAAATTCGTGAAGTCGAAGCAAGCGTCAATGCGCAAATTGAAGCTCATTTGCAATTAAAAGAACATAGAAATATTGCAATAAAAGAAGCAGTAAGTCAAGGAGCAATGGCTTTATTTGGCGAAAAATATGGCGATACAGTTCGGATGATAGAATTTGGCGAAAGCAAGGAATTGTGTGGCGGAATTCATGTGAAAAATACTTCAGAAATTTGGCATTTCAAAATCATTGCCGAAGGTGCAGTTGCAGCAGGAATTCGAAGAATCGAAGCAATAACTGGCGATGCAGTGAAAAATTTCTATCAAAATCAAGAAATTACTTTAGCAGAAATTAAGGAAACTTTAAAAAATCCACAAGACGTTTTAAAATCGGTTGTTTCGTTGCAAGATGATAATGCCAAATTAAAAAAACAACTAGAACAGTTATTGAAAGAGAAAATTGATAATTTAAAAAATAGTTTATTTTCAGAATTTCAGGATGTAAATGGTATCAGTTTTCTAGTAAAACAAGTCGATTTGAATATGAGTTCTACCAAAGATTTGACATTGGCACTAGGGACATCACAAGAAAATTCGTTTGTATTTTTAGCATCAATCGAAGATAATTTGCCAAATATTCATTGCTATATTTCAAAAGAATTGGTTGCATCAAAAAGTTTGAATGCAAATGTTGTAATTAAAGAATTAGGACAATATGTAGAAGGTAATGGCGGCGGTCAACCTTTTTTCGCATCAGGAAAAGGCAAAAATGCATCTGGAATTCAAGAGGCTTTAAATAATGTAATAAAATTTTTGTCTTAAATTGATTTTAAATAGTATTTTTAAAAATCATAATTTAGTATTTTTATAATAAAATTAGAAAATATTTTAAAATTTATATTCAATATTTAAAAATTAATATTACTTTTGCAATCTAATTTAAAGAAAGGAGGTCCCAAAATGTTAATAATACCAATAAAAGACGGAGAAAACATCGATCGCGCGTTGAAGCGTTACAAACGAAAATTCGATAAAACTGGAACAGTACGTCAACTTCGTGCAAGAACAGCTTTTATAAAGCCATCGATAATTAATAGAGCTAAATTCCAGAAAGCAGCTTATATTCAAAACATGAGAGACAATCTAGAAAGCTAGTATTAATCTGTCAATAAATTTAAACCGTTAATCAAAAAGTTTTACTAACTTTGGTTAACGGTTTTTTTTATGATATCGACAATAATAAAAAGTTTGCGATAGTAAAGCAATTTATAAAAAGTTTAAAGCCATATGTGACAGATGAAAAATATAATTTACACATATGAAAAATAATTTAGACTATTTTACCGATTATCTTCAATTAGAGAAAAAATATTCTCCACATACAATTATTGCTTATATTAATGACTTGACATTTTTTCAAGAATTTATTAAAGCAAATTTTGACAATTCCAATCTCGAAGAAATAAATTACTCATTGATTCGTTCTTGGATAGTTTCATTAATTGATAATAATATTTCGAATAGTTCTGTAAATCGAAAAATTCAATCCTTAAAAGCATTCTACAAATTTTTACTAAAAACTAAACAAATAGAATTAAATCCGTTATTAAAACATAAAGCTTTAAAAACTCCAAAAATACTTCAAATTCCGTTTTCAGAAAAAGAATTAGACAATGTGCTAAATAATCTAAAATTTGCAGACGGTTTTGAAGGGATTCGTGACAAACTAATTATTGATTTATTTTATACAACAGGCATTCGTCGTAGCGAATTAATAAATCTAAAATTGTCAAATATTAGTATTTCAAATAACACAATCAAGGTTTTGGGCAAACGAAATAAAGAAAGAATCTTGCCAATATTGCCAATAATAGCAAAAAACATTAAAGATTATTTAATAGAAAGAACACATTTAGAACACATTACAGACAATGATTATTTTTTCTTAATGTTAAAAGGAATAAAATTAAACGATTCGTTTGTGTATCGATTAATAAATAACTACTTTAGTAATGTTTCCGAGAAGGTAAAAAAAAGCCCGCACATATTGCGTCATACCTTTGCAACACACTTGCTAAACAACGGCGCAGACTTAAATTCTGTAAAAGAATTACTAGGTCATTCAAGTTTGGCATCGACACAAATTTATACGCACAGCAGTTTGGCAGAGTTAAAAAAGGTATACGGAAATGCGCATCCAAGAAATTTGAAATGATATACATATAATAAGGTATAAAAATGTTTAACCAATAAAAAAATAGATTATGAAGGTAAATGTTCACGCAGTTAACTTTACAGTTGACTCAAAACTAGTAGATTTCACAGAAGAAAGAATCGGTAAACTCGAAAAATATTACGATAAAATAGTCTCAGCAGATGTATTTTTTAAAGTAGAAAAAACCAGCGAGAAAGAAAATAAAATTGCAGAAGTAAAAATTCACGTTCCAGGCGACGAATTTATGGTCAAAAAACAATGCAAAACATTCGAAGAAGCTATCGAACAAGCATCAGAATCTTTAGAAAGAGTATTGGTAAAAAGAAAAGAAAAAGTCAATGCACACATTTAATAAAAATTTAATTAAAAAAAGTTTTGATTAAATAACTAAATTATATACATTTGCAGTCCGTTAGAAATAGCGGACTTTTTTTATTGATATTGCCAGCGTAGCTCAGTTGGCTAGAGCAGCTGATTTGTAATCAGCAGGTCGTGGGTTCGAGTCCCTCCGCCGGCTCTAAAATATTGAAGATTTTTAACATTAGATTCAAGATTGTTTCGAACAAATCAAAAATCGTTAATCATCATTCACTATTCTGCAATCAATAAAAAAAGGGGAGATACTCAAGCGGCCAACGAGGGCAGACTGTAAATCTGCTGTGTAAACTTCGCAGGTTCGAATCCTGCTCTCCCCACAATTCCAACTCCCTCCCCTTCGGGGAGGGCTGGGGTGGGACTACTGCCGACTTAGCTCAGGGGTAGAGTGCTTCCTTGGTAAGGAAGAGGTCACGGGTTCAATTCCCGTAGTTGGCTCAATAATATTGAAAATTTGAACACTAATATATTATATAACTAAGATTAAAATTAAGCAAAATGGCAAAAGAAACCTTTAACCGTAACAAACCGCACTTAAATATCGGTACTATCGGTCACGTAGATCACGGAAAAACTACATTAACTGCGGCAATTACTAAAGTATTGTCTGATGCAGGTTATTGTCAAGCAAAATCATTTGATCAAATTGATAATGCTCCAGAAGAAAAAGAAAGAGGTATTACTATCAACACATCTCACGTTGAATACGAAACTGCTAACCGTCATTACGCACACGTTGACTGTCCTGGTCACGCGGATTACGTAAAAAACATGGTTACTGGTGCGGCTCAAATGGATGGTGCAATTCTTGTAGTTGCTGCAACTGATGGTCCAATGCCACAAACTCGTGAGCACATTCTTTTAGGTCGCCAAGTTGGTATTCCTAGAATGGTTGTATTCATGAATAAAGTTGACATGGTTGATGACGAAGAATTATTAGAATTAGTAGAAATGGAAATTAGAGATCTTCTTTCTTTCTACGAATATGATGGTGACAACTGTCCAGTTATTCAAGGTTCTGCTTTGGGTGGATTGAACAATGATCCAGCTTGGACTCCAAAAATTCTTGAATTAATGGCAGCTGTAGATGTCTGGATTGAAGAGCCAGTTCGTGATATTGCTAAACCATTCTTGATGCCAGTTGAAGATTCATTTACAATTACTGGTCGTGGAACTGTTGCTACAGGTCGTATCGAAACTGGAATTGCAAATACAGGAGATGCTGTTGAAATTATTGGTATGGGAGCAGAAAAATTAACTTCTACTATCACAGGAGTTGAAATGTTTCGTAAAATTCTTGATAGAGGTGAAGCTGGAGATAACGTAGGTTTGCTTTTAAGAGGTATTGATAAAGCTGATATCAAAAGAGGTATGGTTATTATTAAGCCAGGATCAGTGAAACCACACGCTAAATTCAAAGCAGAAGTTTATATCTTGAAAAAAGAAGAAGGCGGTCGTCACACACCATTCCATAACAACTACCGTCCACAGTTCTACGTACGTACAACTGACGTTACAGGAGTAATCATGTTGCCTACAGGAGTTGAAATGGTTATGCCAGGTGATAACTTAACTATTGATGTAACTTTGTTAAGCCCAATTGCAATGAGCGTTGGATTACGTTTCGCTATCCGTGAAGGTGGTAGAACAGTAGGTGCTGGTCAGGTTACTGAAATTACTGAATAAATATTTTTTAAATAAATAAAACCCAGTTCCGATAAATATCGGAACTGGTTTTTTAACAAACGGGCGTAGTTCAAGGGTAGAATAGCGGTCTCCAAAACCGTTGAGGGGGGTTCGAATCCCTCCGCCCGTGCAAAAATAAATTAGAATGACTAAAGTTGTTAATTACATATCAGAAGCTTTCGAGGAATTAAAATCAAATGTATCATGGCCTGCTTGGGAAGAAGTGCAGAAACTTACAATTATAGTTGCTATATTTTCTGTAATATTTGCCTTAGCTACATGGGGTGTAGATACTTTGTTTGCAAAATCCATTGGAGAATTTTTCAAATGGATCAATTCTTAAATATTTTATCATGACAGAGGTAAATGTAAAAAAATGGTACGTAGTAAGAGCTGTTAGCGGTCAGGAAAACAAAGTGAAAGCTTATATCGAAACTGAAATAGCTAGATTAGGTTTGTCCGATTATGTTTCCCAAGTACTTGTTCCTACTGAAAAAGTGGTGACAGTTCGTGACGGAAAAAAAGTTATTAAAGATAAAGTTTATTTTTCTGGATATGTAATGATTGAAGCTAACTTGGCTGGAGAAATCCCTCACATTATTAAATCAATTACAAGTGTAATTGGCTTTTTAGGTGAAGTTAAAGGCGGAGATCCTGTACCGTTGCGAATGTCAGAAGTAAATAGAATGCTTGGCAAAGTGGATGAACTGGCAGTTACTACAGATCATGGTTCTATTCCTTTCACAATTGGTGAAACTATAAAAGTAACTGATGGTCCGTTTAATGGTTTTAACGGAACAGTCGAAAAAATAAATGAAGAAAAACGTAAGCTTGAAGTAATGGTAAAAATTTTCGGAAGAAAAACGCCATTAGAATTAAGCTTTATGCAAGTTGAAAAAGTATAAGTTTAAAAGTTTCCAACTCGGATGCTTTTAACATAGGCTTTTAAACAGTCAAAGCTGAATTAGAATAATTTTGTTACACATATAACCCGCATTAATCGCTTCCACGATTAAAGCAAAATTTTAAAAATTGGCTAAAGAAGTTAGTAAAGTAGTTAAACTACAAGTTAAGGGAGGTGCTGCGAATCCGTCGCCACCGGTTGGACCTGCTTTGGGAGCTGCTGGAGTTAACATCATGGAATTCTGTAAGCAGTTTAATGCTAGAACCCAAGATAAATCCGGCAACATATGTCCAGTGCAAATCACTGTATATAAAGACAAATCATTTGATTTTGTTGTAAAAACTCCACCAGCTGCAGTCCAATTAATGGAAGCTGCAAAATTAAAGTCTGGTTCAGGCGAGCCTAATCGTAAAAAAGTAGCTTCGGTTACTTGGGATGTGATTAAAGCTATAGCTGAAGACAAGATGGTCGATTTGAACGCATTCACAACGGAATCTGCAATGAGTATGATCGCAGGAACGGCTAGATCTATGGGTATAACTGTAACTGGAGATTCTCCTCTAAAAAAATAGATATGGCAAAATTGACAAAAAAACAAAAAGAAGCTGTTTCGAAAATTGAAAAGAATAAATTATATTCTCTAAAGGACGCTGCAGTATTAATCAAACAAATTGCTTCTGCAAAGTTTGATGAGTCTGTTGATATCGCGGTAAAACTAGGAGTAGATCCAAGAAAAGCGAATCAAATGGTACGTGGTGTGGTTGCATTGCCGCACGGAACTGGTAAAAATATGAGAGTTTTAGCATTGGTTACTCCAGACAAGGAAGCTGAAGCTAAAGAAGCGGGAGCTGATTTCATAGGTTTAGACGATTATTTACAAAAAATAAAAGATGGTTGGACAGATGTTGATGTTATTGTTACTATGCCAGCCGTTATGGGTAAATTAGGTCCATTGGGTCGTATATTAGGACCACGTGGTTTGATGCCAAACCCTAAAACTGGTACAGTTACCATGGAAATTGGTAAAGCTGTAGCTGAAATTAAAGCAGGTAAAATTGACTTTAAAGTAGATAAAACTGGTATCGTTCATGCCGGAATTGGAAAAGTATCATTTGATGCTGACAAGATTCTTGAAAATGCACATGAAATTATTCAAACATTAATTAAATTAAAGCCAACTGCTGCAAAAGGTACATATATCAAGTCTATTCACTTGACTAGTACCATGAGTCCAGCTATTGCTTTAGATCCTAAAGCTATATAATTGATATGACAAGAGAAGAAAAATCAATCGCTATTGGAGATTTAACTGCACAGTTAGCTGGTACAAACATTTTATATGTAGCAGATATTTCTGGATTAAATGCAGAAACTACTTCAAACCTAAGGAGAGCTTGCTTTAAAGCAGGTATCAAATTGGAAGTTGTAAAAAACACTTTGCTTGTTAAAGCAATGGAAGCATCTGATAAAAACTTTGGTGATTTACCATTGACTTTAAAAGGAAATTCTTCAATATTTATTGCAGATGTGGCCAA
>JAYWGV010000022.1:0-2356 GCA_043778105.1 Bacteroidota bacterium | reverse complement strand
CTGTAAATGAATTACTTATGAAATCGGATTACAATAATATCAAAGAACAAATTACTAATCAACTGGTTTTCAACTTATTTTAAGTGGACACTAGTGTTCTCTTTTATTTAATGTAGAATATTCAATTAGCTTATGAATTAATGTAGATAGAATAAATAAAACTTTACTATCTAAACTTGAAACTGGATCATCAATAATAATTATTTTTTTTAAAATATCTTGGTCTCTGTCATCAGTTCCTAAAACAAGTTGGTAGAAATATAAAAAAGCAATAAAGTTTTTTTCTCCTTCGCTTAAAGTTTTAAAAACATCAGTTTCAATACCGTCTCGTTTTAAATAATATCTTGAAATATTATTAAAAGTTGTTTTTTCAGCAATTTCAAAACTATCAAAACCTGTATTTCTTAATATAATATTTATTTTGTTAACAGCTTCGTCAGTTGTTATTGTTTGCTTTTTTAGTTCATCAATTGATATTTTAATATTATTTTGAGTAGTACAAATATTATGAATAGCTTGATTAATTTTATTTGTTGTGCTTAATGATTTTGCTTCATATAATTTATAATCTTTATATTCGCTCGCAAATTTTGATGAAAGATAATCCCAAATATTGTCTGTTAAAGAAGTTTTATTAGTATTTAATTCTGTTATTTTTTCATTGTTTTCCTCAATTGCATCGTTAATATTCTCTATCTCTCTTTCACAATTGTCAATTGTGAAAAATTCTATTATTTCATTTGATTTAGATATTTTTTTTTCAAACGATTTGATATTATCATTTATTAAGTCTGTTAATTCTTTATGAACTTCTGAAGTTATATTCTTGTCATTATAAATTTTTGAAACTTCAAAAATATTATCTAATAAAGATTTTGATAATTCTGTGTATTCGGCTTTCAAAGATTCTAATTCTTCAATCTTTTTTACATAATTATCGTTGAAGTATTTTTTAAACTTATTTTTTAGTTCTTCATCGTTTGTTTCTTTTTGACAATATGGACAAAGGCTTTCATTTTTCTCAAATATAAATTTTCTTCCATCATCAACCCATTTTCTTATCCCTAATGTTTCAATCAAATCAGCAATATCAACATCCTTATTTGCATCAATTATTTCTTCCATTAAAGGAAAAATTTTTAATTCAAGATTTTCTAAGGTGTCATAAATATCTTTAGAGATAATATTTTCTAATTTTATTAACTTTACTTCGTAGAGTTCTTTATATTTATTATTAAGTTCCTCAAGGCTTATGTTAAAGTTTTGTGGTAAGTATTGAATTCCATCAATAACTTTATTTAAATGATTTTCTTTATTTCTGGAATATTCTAAATCAAGCTCAAAAAAAGTGTCAAAACTTGATCTTTCGGACCAACAATCTTCTTTTAGAGTTGAATTTAAACTGTTTAATTTAAGTTTTATTTTCTTTTTTCTATCTTCTAGAATCTTTTTATATATTTCTAGTTTTTCAGTATTAGTTTTTAGTTCTTTAATTTCTTCATCGATATCATCATTACCTTCATTTAGTGTGAAAACTCCCTCTAATTCATTACTTAATATAAAATTTTTTTCAATGAATATTTCGTCAAAGACAAATATTTTTTCAATATTTCTGTCATAGCCAATTTGAGAACAAAACTCATATTTATTGTTTAGGGAATCAATCCCAAAATTATTTATTGCTTTGGCAATTGTAGATTTCCCCGAACCGTTACTTCCAAAAAAGAAATTAACTTTTGACAAGTTATTTAATTCAACTATTTCATTATAACTACTAACTTTTGAAATTTTTAAATTGTTTATCATTTAGCTATCTTATCTTGTTATTTTCTGCGGTTTTTCGGTAGTATGTCGCCCAACGTCTCGTGGCTTGGCGTCAGTTGGGGATTTGGTTAACCAAATGTATCGAATTAGAAACCAACTTCCAAGTACAAAACAAACTTTGGCAAATCCTCAAACCCCAATTGCGCCAAACCGCTGTTGGGCGACGGCAAAACTTGTTGTTATATTGGTTTTTTTTTAAAATGCTCAATTTTTTAGTGCAATCTTAACTTTTTTTAAAATCTTTAATTTCAAAATTTTCGCAACTTTCAAGTTTCTACAATTCGGTTTTTCGGTTTTCTGTAAAACTTTCCGCAACTTTCAAGTTTCGACAATTCGGTTTTTCGATTTTATGCAAAACTTTCCGCAACTTTCAAGTTTCGACAATTCGGTTTTTCGGTTTTATGCAAAACTTTCCGCAACTTTCAAATTTCAGCAATTCAGCTTTTCGGTTTCCTTAAAATTTTCCGCAACGTTTGAGTTTTCACAATTCGGCTTTATGCAAAATTTTCAGCAACTTTTAACTTTCCACAAT
>JAYWGV010000021.1:0-2382 GCA_043778105.1 Bacteroidota bacterium | reverse complement strand
CTTATTTTTGGCCATCGTTATTTGTTTTTTGCAATACAAAATTACGATATTTCTAAAGAAGCCATTTATTTGGCTTCTTTTTTATCGGACAACAATGTATCTAAATATCTAAAATGTTGAGAAGTCTATAAATCTAAGAAGTCTAAAATGCCTCACAACCACGTACATCACGAAGTAAAAGGTAAAAATCTTTTATTTTCTATAGTTTTAAATATTGTAATTACGATTGCACAAATTGTTGGCGGAATTCTGTCGGGAAGTTTGGCTTTAATATCAGATGCTTTGCATAACTTTTCTGATGTTTTATCGCTCGTTTTTAGTTACATCGCCACTGTTTTATCTAAAAAGAAGGCTTCGTTAAACCAAACTTTTGGTTACAAACGAGCCGAAATTATTGCTGCTTTTGTCAATGCAATTTCGCTGATTATTGTTGCAATTTATTTAATATTCGAAGCATCGCAGCGATTTATGAATCCTGAACCAATAAAATCAAACTTGGTTATTTGGCTATCGTTATTAGGGATTTTTGCCAATGGATTTTCGGCATTATTGCTTAAAAAAGATGCTGAACATAATTTGAATATGAAATCGGCTTACGTTCATCTTTTTTCAGATATGTTGGCGTCGATAGCGGTTTTGATTGGTGGAATTCTGATGAAATACTACCAAATTTATTGGATTGATAGCGTTTTGACATTTGCAATAGCGATTTATTTAATTTATATAGGATATGATTTGTTGATTGAATCGACTAGAATTTTAATGCTTTTTACACCATCGAATATTGATATTAAAGAAATTGTTCGAGAAGTTCATAAAATTTCGGGCGTTAACAAGTTGCATCACATTCATGTTTGGTATCTTAATGATCACGAATTGCATCTCGAAGCACATCTTGATTGTTCTGAAGATTTAAAAATGAGTGATTTTAATTTATTATTAGACGAAATTGAAGTTGTTTTGTTAGAAAAATTCGACATCAATCACATTAATATACAACCCGAATATCAGAAAGAAGATCCTAAAGATTTTATTGTTCAAGACTAATTATTGACCGAATTAATGTAAATTCAGTCAATGCACTGACTGAATTAATGTAAATTCAGTCAACGTACTGACTGAATTAATGTTTTTTTATTATATTTGTATCATAATTTTTAATTTTTAAATTATGGATTTTTTAAATCGAGGTATAAATATTTCTTTCAACAAAAAAGTTTTACCAAACAAAGTATTGATTTTGTTGGGTGCACGTCGTGTTGGTAAAACAGCATTTATAAAAAATTATCTTTCGAATATTCCAAAACAAGATTATCTGCATTTGAATGGCGAAGATTTTGACGATGCCAATTTGCTAAAAGAACGTTCAGTAAACAATTATTCTCGCTTATTGGCAAATGTAAAATTGCTGGTTATTGACGAAGCGCAAAATATTCCAGATATAGGAATGATTTTAAAATTGATTGTAGATTCAATCGATGGAATAAAAATCATTGCAACTGGTTCGTCGGTTTTCGATTTATCAAATAAATTAGGAGAGCCACTTGTTGGTCGAAAAAACACCATTTATTTGTTTCCGTTGGCACAAATGGAATTTTCTGAATATGAAAATTATAAAGAAACTACAATTAAACTGGAGGAAAGATTAATTTTTGGATCTTATCCAGAATTAGAACAATATGCAGATTGGAATGATAAAATAATTTATTTGAAAGAAATTTTAAATTCTTACTTATTAAAAGATATTTTAATTTACGATGGAATAAAACAATCTGATAAAATTTTAGATTTATTAAAATTGATTGCTTTCCAAATCGGTCAAGAAGTTTCGTTACAAGAATTAGCAAGACAATTAGGCATTTCTAAAAACACGGTCGAAAGTTATTTAGATTTACTTTCGAAAGTTTTTGTAATTTATAAAGTGCCAGGATTTAGCCGAAATTTGCGCAAAGAAATTACAAAATCCAACCGATGGTATTTTTATGATAACGGCATTCGAAATGCAATTATAGGAAATTTTACAAGATTGGAATCAAGAACCGACGTTGGTGCATTGTGGGAAAATTATTTAGCATCAGAAAGGGTGAAATATCAAAGTTATACTCAAAAAACGGTTACTAATTATTTCTGGCGCACCTATGACCAACAAGAGTTAGACTGGTTAGAAGAAAAAGCAGATAATTTAGCAGGTTTTGAATTTAAATGGAATGAAAACCGAAAAGCAAAAATTCCAACAGCATTTGCAAAAGCTTATCCTGAAGCAAGTTTTAAGGTCATTAACAGAGGAAATTATTTGGATTTTATAACATAAATTTCTATATTTAGATAAAATTTTCATTTGATAAAAAGCGTAATAAAATGAGCCCAATAAAATTATTTGAA
>JAYWGV010000020.1:0-8879 GCA_043778105.1 Bacteroidota bacterium | reverse complement strand
GGGTATGTTTTGAACAATCCACTGAAATATACAGACCCAAGTGGAGAGTTTACCTGGAGTGATTTGGTGTCTGGTTTGGCAATTGTTGCTGGTGCGATTTTGGTTACAGTTGGTGGTCCAGCAGGAGTATTGTTAGGTTACAAATTAATTGGTTCTGGAGCAGCCCATTTTTTAGGCACAGCTGCCAGGTTGGTTAATAATGGAGGCACATGGGACGAGGCTTCAAACTATGTTGGTTTTAATTCTCCCACAATAGAAATCCCAACAAATTTAGGCGGTGGCGGCAAAAAAGATGTTGCTAATAACAATAATCCTGTGGAAAGTCATCCGCAGGTGGCGTCGACAGCAAATCCAGATGAAATAAGTTATGCTGCATTTTCTAAGCCACCAGGTAGTGATAATTTTAATTTCTTTGATAGAAATTCTACAATAGATAAAGGACTTTGGTATGTTGCAAATAATGATAATATGAATACCAAAGGAGTAATAAAAGTTTATGCTCATGGTGGTTTTGATGGAATGATGATTAATGGGTTTTATGAAAAAGATGTTTCAATGATTAGTTCATTATTGTATTTTAGAAGTGAAACTTGGAGAAATTTTATAGATAATGGAGGTAAATTAACGTTAGTATTAAAATCTTGTCAAACTGGACAAATGAAAAAAGATGGAAGTAAAAACATAGCTCAAAATTTTTCTAATGAGTTTAAAGGTTTGACAGTTATTGCCCCGACCGATTATTGGCATATTAAACCTTCATTTGATGCGCCATATCCTAATAATGGACAACAAAACAATGGTACTTGGAATTTTAATAAAAATTGGGTTATTCCTTCGTGGAACCAAGGTTGGATTGACGATGGTGTAAAAGACAATGGGACATGGAATTTTTACTACAATGGTAACCTTATAAAAATTAATGATGGAAAATAATATAAAAAAATTAGTTTTAATAATAACTATTTCAATTTGTTGTAGTTGTAAAGATCAAGAAAGTAAAGTCGAAACTGGTGACTATAATACGCCAGAAAAAGAACAAAAAATCATTGATGCTTATTTAAAAAATCCCGAAAATAAAAAAAAGTTACAACCAATTGATACTAATTCGAGAACAATTGAAAATTTAAGTAGAAAATCATTACATGGTGACATTAAAAGTTACAATTTTTTAGTAATGCTTTATTCAAGGAGCGAAAATCAGGAGAAATATTATGATTTACAATCCATTTCAAAAATTATGGTAGATAAATATAATTTTAGTTATCCATGCCGTCAAATTTACAGAGATATTGTTCGGAAAAGCAACAATGATAAAGATTTTGATGAGAAATTATTTTTTAATTTAAGTAAAGAAGCAAAAAAAGAGGCTTTATATTATTTAAAAAAAGGAGCTTCTTTAAATGACCCAGAATGCAAACTTATTTTAGCAAAAAGTTATAAACATGGTTACGGAGTTCCAAAAAATGATAAAAAAGCAGATAGTTTAATTCGAAGCTTAAATTGGCCAAAAACCTTAACTGATCATGAACTAAAAAAGTTATAAAGTGACCATTTAGGTACTATCTTAGCCATTACAAACGACCAAGCAATAATAGTCGAAAAACGATTGTTCGACGCTTGGGGCGATATTATTAAAGTTCAAAATGGCGCTGGTATTGTATTAACAAGATTAACGTTCATTGATAGAGGTTACACAGGTCACGAGCACTTGCAGAGTTTTAGATTAATAAACATGAATGGGCGATTGTACGATCCTAAATTGCACAGGTTTTTGCAACCTGATAATAATTTGCAAGAACCTTATAATACGCAAAATTATAACCGTTATGCATACGTTCTTAACAACCCACTGAAGTACACCGATCCTGACGGCGAATGGTTTTTAGGAACAATAATAACAGCTATCACCAACGGAATTCAAAACGTAATTAAGCACGGAGTAAATTTTGACCAGTATAATTGGAAAGAATTAAACAACGCTTGGAAGATAGATACAGGAATGTTTAAAGGTAACTTTGGGCAAATATTAAATAACCTTACTTGGGGTTTAGTAACTAATACTGTAGGTAATTTGGTCGCACACGGATACAACCTTGCAGGTCAAGTAGATGGAGTTACTCATTTAGCAGGTGCAACAGCCATAGAGACTAAAGGAAGCGGTAATCCTTTCACAGTTGGTTCTTACATAACTGGTCCAAAAGGATTTAAAGCCGATTGGAAAGACCACCTTTTTGTACACGAATATGGACATTACATACAAAGCCAATGGTTTGGACCACTTTACATACCAATTGTAGCTGTGTCGAGTGTGGCGAGCGTTGCAGGGTTGGGCGGAGACGACCACGGTTCTCGATGGTTTGAAGTTCAAGCCAGCCGAATGGGAGGAAAATATTTTGACGAACGTTATGGTAGTGGTGCCAGTGGATATGTGCAAGGATCACGTGATTATTTTGATTATGACGCATTTGGAAGAGGAGGACTTACCGCTTATACAAATGAAAGGCGTAATAGTCGAGACCAAGGTAGAGGCCATCAAACCTCTGGAGCACGATTTAGTGTTTGGGATATTATAGCACCAGTATTTCCTATTCCAACATTAACCTTAAGTTTATTTACTAAAAAGAAAAAATAATGAAAAATCTAAAAATAATACTCATTGTTGTAATCGTGTTTTTATTCAAAAGTTGCATTTTACCTGTTGAACCCAAAGAAAAAGAACCAGATGGCAGTTTTACAGTAATTAATAATTCTAATCAGATAATATTTATTGATTATAAAATGTCTGTGAATTTGATATTACCAACTGAATTTCCACAATCTCCAAATACTTCAATTGAAAATTTAAAATCATTTAAAGAAAATCTAGATTATTATTGGTTTGATGAAAATAAAAAATTAAATATTTTAGTCTATAAAAAATCCACATTAGACAACAACACTTGGCAGGTTATCAAAGACCAAGGTTTGTATGATAAAAGGTATGATTTAACTTTAGATCAGTTAAAGGCTTTGAATTATGAGATAGTTTATACAGGGCTTTAGATAGAACTAATTAAAAAAAATAAAACCTCGCAGGATTTGCGAGGTTTTTTTGTGTTTTATAGAGTCGCTACATTTTTAGCGAAAAAATCTTTGAATTTTTTATTGGTCAGCATTTTATCAATAAGTTTAAAAATCGTTTGTTTGTCTTCTTCTTCAAGTTGTTGTATTAACCTAATTTGTTCAACGGCTGTTTTATCTTCAATAATTACTTCGGTTGGAATTTTGCCATCGTAATTAATAATTTGGTCGGTAGTTAAATTAAAAAGTTGCGACATTTTTTGGAGTTCGTCCACGGTTAACGATCTTAAACCCTTTTCAATCTTACTATAAGCCGATTTATCTACGCCAATATGCGTTGCTACTTCAATTTGTTTAAAATTGTTTTCCTCTCGTATTGTCTTTATATTTTCTGCTAAACTCATAAGACAAAAGTAGTGATAAAAAACATTTTAAGCAATATATGGTTAATATCAAAACATTTAAGTTGTTAAAAACAAAACTTTATTTTATATTTGCAGTTGTGAAATTAACCACAAAATAATTTATCACTGTAAACAATGGAAATCCAAGACATAAAAAGCAATCTCACGTTATCCCAAATCCTATCGCATTATGGTTTAAAACCCAAAAACAATATGCTCAATTGTCCTTTTCACGAGGATAAAACGGCTTCTTTACAAGTTAATTTAGAAAAGCATTTTTACAAATGCCACGCTTGCGGAGCAAAAGGCGACCAAATACAATGGGTGCAGGATTATGAAAAGTTGAGTAAACGAGAAGCGATTCTGAAATGTGCAGAAATGGTGGGAAATGGGAAGATGGAAGTTGGGAGCGTGAAACCTTCGGAAACTCCCAACTTCGTGCTTCCAGCTTTTGACTTTCTCGAAAAAATGTTCACGAGTTTTAGAAAAGGAATTTTTAATAGCGTTCCAGCCAAAGAGTATTGCAAGAAAAGAAATTTAAACCTAGAAAAATTAAGCATAGGTTTTAATAGTGGACAATTCCACCACGGAGAGAGAAGAGAAGAATCTTTGATTAATAATTGTTTAGCAGTTGGATTGCTTTTGGACAGAAATATAATCAGTAAAACAGGAGAGAAAGCCTATAATGTTTTTGGGAATAAATCGATTGTTTTTCCTTTAAAAAATAGAGAGAATCAGATTGTTAGTTTTTATTTTAGAAGTACCATAAATGAGAAAGAAGCGAAACATTTTTATCTGAAGAACAGAAACGGACTTTATCCAAATTATCCAAATCTAAACACCAAAAAACTCATTTTAACCGAAAGTATTATTGATTGTGCGAGTATTTTACAAATTGATGAAATCGTAAAAAATTATAGTGTTTTAGCGTGTTACGGAACAAATGGATTAAACGAAGAAATACAAAAAGCGATTTTAGAACTTACGGAATTAGAAGAAATTATTTTTTGTTTTGATAATGATGATGCAGGAAAAGAAGCGGTTAAAAAATATGCTGAACAGTTCAAGCAGTATAAAACAACAACAATTGAACTACCAAATAAAGACATAAACGAAACATTACAACTGCACGAACCCGAAATATTTATTGAACTTTTGGAACAACGAAATCCTATTTTATTTTCTACTGAAAAAATGAATTTTTCTCCCGAAGCTTCGGGAGAAGAGAAAGTAGAACCCAAACAAAATAAATCCGTTAAATCTGTGCAATCTGGGGCAGAAAACAAACCAATCGAGTTTTTAAAAACCAAAGAATTACTAAAAAGATTAAACATACAAATCGGCAAATCGGGCATAGTTGGCGAGGAGAATTCACGGTTATTATTGTTTTTAATCATCATTAGTTATATGAACAAAAGCCCTATTCACGGGATTGTACAAGGTTCGAGCGGAAGCGGAAAAACTCATATAATCGGCTCGATTGCAGATTTAATGCCAGGGGAAGACGTTTTAAGATTTACCAGGATAACCGAAAGCAGTTTGTACAATTGGGGCGAGTTCGATTTGTTTAGAAAAATCATCATTATAGAAGATTTGGACGGACTAAAAGAAGAGGCTTTGTATGCGCTTCGGGAACTTATAAGTAATCAATTTTTGAGCAGTTCGGTATCAATGAAAGACAAAAAGGGAAACAATAAATCCACTAGAAAAGAAGTAAAAGGACAATTTAGTAGTTTATCGGCAACGACAAAAGGCGAAACGTATGAGGACAATATGAGTAGAAGTTTTTTAATCGCTGTTGATGAAAGTAAAGAGCAAACCACAAGAATAATTGAGCATCAAAACAAGCGAAACGCAGGAGAAATTGACCCGAAAGAGAAACAGATTGCAGTACATTTTATTCAACAAATAGTACGAAGTTTAAAGTATTATGAAGTTGTAAATCCTTTTGCTACCAAATTACAATTACCCGAAAAAGTACACAAAGTAAGACGGTTAAACGAAATGTATCAAGCCGTAATTAAACAAGTTACATTTTTAAATCAGTATCAAAGAGAACAAACTGCGGACGGAAAACTCATCACAACGATAGAAGATATTAAACAAGCCACAGAAATATTATTCGAAAGTATAGTTTTAAAAATCGATGAATTGGACGGCAGTTTGAGACAGTTTTTTGAGCGGTTAAAGAAGTTTGTAAAAAATGAAAGTGAAGAATTTATTTTAAGGGAGATTAGACAGAATTTAAACATTAGTAAAACGCAGATTTTTAGAAATATACAAACACTTTTAGAACTCGAATATATTAAACAAGTAGGAGGATTTAGCAACAAAGGCATCCGATATAAAATAAGTTATTGGGATAATTACCAAAAATTAAGAGCCGAAATAAAAGACTTTCTTATGATACAAATTGCCCAGCTACGACAAGAGAATAAATAATGTGGAACGCTAGGGAACACAAAAGGAACACTAGAAAACTTTGTTAAGTATTGATAAATATAAGTTTTTAGTTCAAAAATAGTCTAGCGTTCCTATTTTCAAAATATTGAGTAAGCAAAAGCATCATAACCATTAAAAACGTCATACATAAAACAAATGATTGCTTATAAAAACCACCTTGAACTTATTGGTTATCAAACTTCCACAATTTATTCTTTATTGTATGTTGCCAAAGAATATTTAGATTATACCGCTCAAAAACCTTGTTTAATGACTGATTATTTAAATTATTTAAGTCAAAGAAAAAACAAAAATAATCCAACAAAAACGCTATCAAAAGCCCAATTGAATATGCACATTTATGGATTGAAAAAGTACTTTATTTATTTGGAAAGAGTAGAAAACAAGATTATAACCGATTCTTTTTTAAGTTATAAAATTACTCAAAAACCTATTATTTACTTGACTTTGGAAGAAGTGAAACAGCTCTTTGAAGCCACAAAATACAATCCAAGATGGCAGGAACGAGACCAAGCAATTTTGGCTTGTTTGTATCATTTAGGGCTTCGAGTTGGAGAAGCGTGTAACTTGAAATTGGAAGACATCAACCTAGAAACCAATATTGTACACATCAAAACCAGTAAAACAGGATTTGCTAGACAATTGCCTATTCCTGCAAATGCAAAAGTTATTTTTAAAAACTATTTAGAAATCAATGAAATACAAGAAAGTGAGTATTTTTTGCAAGGTTTAAAAAAACAAATAAACAAGCAAATTATAGGGCGAGTATTGAAAAATTTAAAAGCAAAAACAACTATCAAAAAACGAATTTATGCTCATTTATTACGCCACAGCATTGCTACTCAACTTTTAAAAAACGGAATGGAAATAGAGAAAATAAGTCAGTTTTTGGGGCATCGTTCAATGGAATCTACACAGAAATACACTCATATAATTTAAAATTAGCAATTAGTAATTAGAAATTATTATGCTAATTACTAACTTCTAATTACTAATTAAAATGACTTTTAAAGACTATTTACAAACTCGGTATCGATACAATAATGAAAGTTTAGACCGAAAAGAAAAGCACATACAAAACTGGCAAAAGTTGTGTTCTAAAACTCAAAAGTTAGAAAATCTGAATACTGTTGAAGTATTGAAAATTATTGAAATACAAAAGAAAAAGTACATCAGTCAAGTTGTAAACAGTCATTTGCACAGCTTAGAACAATACTATTTTTATCTGATCCAAATAGGAAAAAGAAAAACCCATCCGATTAAAAATTTTAGAATAAAAACGCCAAAACCAAAGCTAATCACTTCTTTTTTAACCGAAAAAGAGTTGCTTCAAATCTATGAGAACTTCCCAAAAACAGGACATTTTGCAGGAATATTTGATTGTTATGCACAACGAAATAAAGTAATGTTAGGTTTACTGGTTTTTCAAGGCTTGGAATCGGGAACTTTGAAAGCATTAGAAATCAATGCTATAAATCTAGAAAAAGGAATTATCAACGTGCCAAGCACGACAGAACACAAACTAAATCCAAGGAAATTACCATTGGAATCTATCCAAATTATTGCCTTGCAAGTATACATCAATCATATTAGAGATGAGATTATAAAACACAATAAATCACCCAAAAATACTACAAAATTGTTTCCTCAAAGTGTTCAAAATAAAGGTTGTGCAATGACAAGAAGTATTTTAAAAAGAATCCAAAAAGATTTTAAAATCACCCATTTAAAACAAATTAGAGACAGTAGAATTGCGCTTTGGCTCAAACAATACAACATTCGGGAAGTGCAATATAAATCGGGTTACAAAAAATTTGCGAGTTTAGAGAAATATAATCAAACACCGTTGGAATCTTTGCAAGAAGCTTTAGCAAAATATCATCCGTTTTGAAAGGGAAATCAAATCCTAACAGCAGAGCAATAAAGCGGTCTCTCTTCGGTCGTTTCCTTTGTTGCGTTGCGCTGCTCCAGTCTCCCGATAGCTATCGGGATCCGTTCCACAGACCACAACACTTTTTTATTTTTTACAGCTTTGAAAAAAAGCAGTAAAAAACAAAAAAAGTGTTGCTCGCAATCTCCACACGGTCTCTACCCTTCTTTCGTCGTGGCTACTTTGTCTTTTTTAGCACTATTTTTTTTCTTTTTTTTATCGGTTGAGTTTTTTATTTTTGAAAAAAAAATAGTCCTAAAAAATCCACCGCCACTTGTGTTTTGGCGGTTGCTCAACCGCCAGCCATCAACTTCGACAAGGTTCGCCAAAAGGCGGATTTTAATTATTTGCTCCACTGCGTTTGCTACTCGTTGCCGTTACACGCTCACAGCCCTACACCACTGAAAAAGTGGCTCCCGGTCTGTGGTGGCTGTCAGTGACCGCAACACCGCCACCCAGTCACAAGAAAACCAAGAAAAATGGTTTTTTTGCTCCTTTGGGGTGTTTATTTTGCTCTGCTAAATCTTCAGAATAAGGAAAATCTTTTAAATAAAAATGAAACTGCAAACTAACGCACCCGATGAAAAATCGGGCTTGTTTGCTCATTTTTTTAGAAGATTGCCAAAGGGCATTTTTCTAAAAAAACAACATCTTGCAATGGCAATCTTCTAAAAAAATCGAGCGCCTGATTTTGGGATTTATCGATGAAGTTTTGGCAAACTCTGAATGTTTGGGGATTTTTTAGATTATTATTTTGATAGAATTGAAAACTTTTTTTTTCAAATGAAAAAAATAAAAAATTCAATTATCTTTGACACGACAAAAAAAATGAAAAAGTACGTTCTTACAGCAATACCAAAGCCTTGGGCGAGGTAAACCGAAGTAGGGAGTTTTGAAAAAGTGGAGTAGATAAGCCACAAAATTATAATAGGTATGGGTATGTTTTGAACAATCCACTGAAATATACAGACCCAAGTGGAGAGTTTACCTGGAGTGATTTGGTGTCTGGTTTGGCAATTGTT
>JAYWGV010000019.1:0-43116 GCA_043778105.1 Bacteroidota bacterium | reverse complement strand
AGGGGAATCGCTTTCTCCTGTACTTCGGTCGGATTTTCAAATCCTAGATCTAAAATCGCCTTCAGTAACGATTCACTCAATCCTAATTGTTCAAATTTGTTCATATTATATTTTAAATATTTTGCAAATGTACAACAAGATTTCGTGATAAACTAATCACTTTGATTATTGTTATATTATGATTATCAGATATTTAAATATTAAATTTTAAATATTAGATTTTAAATATTTAAAATTATTGCTAAAAATATTAAATATGTATTTTTTTTTGAAGCAAAACATTAATTTTCTTTACAGCACTTGTCCCGCTATCATTCCAATCTTTTTTTCAATTGCCACGGGTTTCAACCCGTGGCAATTAAAAAAAGGATTTTCCCTTCTATCGGGGCTATTTCACAACTTTTATTTTTTTAAAAACTATTTTGAAATCCGTTTAAACAAAACTTTTTCGTTAAAAACAACAATCGAAATCAAAATCAATAAATAGGCAACAATCTGATTAAAATTTACTTCTTCCTTAAAATAAAAAACAGCCAAGAAAAAGTGAATCAAAGGATTGGTGTACATTAATATTCCAACAGCCGACGAATTCATACCTTTTAAAGCATATAAATTCAAGAACAAAGGAATTATTGTAAAAACCACAACCACAATCAATAACAAAATATAAAAAATCGATTCTTGCGGAACAACGCTACTGTATTTAGGGAAAAATGGTAAAATTACTAAAGATGCAATCAACATTTGAACAGTCAAAATCACAAATCTATCAAATTGATTGTTTTTTCGTTGACTTATTAAGTAAAATGCGAACGAAAGTGCAATTGTTAAACTGTAAAATAAATCTTCTAAATGACCATAAGACAATATGCCACAACTAATTACGCACAAAAAAACCGAAAACCATTGCCAACGACTTAGGTTTTCTTTTAGAATAAAAAAGGCCAAAATTGTTGTTAAAATCGGGCAAATCATATAAGCAAACGATGCCGATTGCAGACTAACGTGATTTATGGCATAAATGAATAAAAACCAATTGGCAATGAGTAAAAAACCACCAAAAACTGTCAAAAGTAAAGTTTGAATTTTTAATTTATTCTCGAGTTTTACGAACGATATATAATCAACTTGAACTGCTTTTTTTCTAAAAAGTAAATTGATTAATAACAAAAATAGAGTTGCCAAAAAAACACGATAAAACAAAATATCAAGCGATGGATAATTTTTTAATGGCTTTAAAGCCAAACTGAAAAATCCCCAAATTACAAATGATGAAAGTGCCGAAATATAATATTTATTAATTTGCATTCTAAAAATTTATTGCTGATTCAAAAATTCAATTAACTGCTTGGTAGCTTTGCCACGATGACTGATTTCGTTTTTGGTTGCTAACGAAATTTCCGCAAAAGTTTTATCAAATCCATCAGGTTGAAAAATCGGATCATAGCCAAAACCGCCGTTGCCTGTTTTTTCTGAAATGATTTTTCCGCTAGCAATTCCGGTGAATAAATGTTGTTTTCCATTCAAATTTAAACAAATAACGGTTTTGAATTGTGCATTTCGGTTGGATTTATTTGCAAGGTTTTCTAAAAGTTTAGCCATATTATCATTGGCATTTCGTTGTTCGCCAGCATATCTTGCCGAGAAAACACCAGGTTCGTTGTTTAAAGCTTCTACTTCAAGTCCAGTATCATCAGCAAAACAATCATATCCATATTTTTCCAAAACATAATTGGCTTTTTGAATTGCATTTCCTTCAATTGTATTTGATGTTTCAGGAATATCTTCATAACAACCAATAGATTCTAAACTAATTATTTCAATATTATCTGGTAACATTGATTGAATTTCGAAGATTTTATTTGGATTGTTAGTAGCGAAAACTATTTTCATTTTATTTGGATTAAAAAATCCTGATTCATTAGAAACGAATCAGGATTTTGATTTAAATTTTTTGTTTTCAACGCAGATTTAATTATATATTGACAAAACTGAAAACTGCTTACTGCGACTGCAAATTTATTTCCTACTCATTAATATTCTTAAAATATACCAGAACAATAACATTACTGATGCAAATAATTGCAACGCTGCGCCAACATATTGACCAGTTCCAAACTGATCTTTTACTTGACTTGTTTGATACAAAATACTTCCAGAAGCTAAAACAACCATTCCAACCGAGAACCAAAGTCCAAGATTAAATCCAAATAATGCGCCAGCTACAATTAATCCTAGCGAAATAAAACCACCAACTGTAATTGCTGTTCTAAGAAAAGAAAAATCGGTTTTGGTTAAAAACACAACAGCTGTTAATCCGCCGAACATGAACAATGTTATCAATGCTGCTTGAGTAATAACTGCTGTTCCTGCTGTTGCAGTTGCCATATATATTAAAGGTAGAAAAATTACTGCTTCAAGTAAAACATATAATCCTAATCCCATGTATTGTTTTTCTTTGGTTTCTGCAAATACCAATTTGTCAGACATTGACGATCCTAACCAGAATAATCCTAGTATAAATAACCAGCCAAACTTGTTGCCAACCATCATCATTATTAGGCTGTCGGGAACGATTGTCAATAATAAAGTTTCGACCAACATAAATGCCAATATTGCAAAAGCAACGTGCAAATAGGTTTTTCTGTAAAATTCTGCTTGTTCAACACTTGTTGAATTGCTTACTAAAATGTTTTGTGCTTCCATAGTTTCGATTTTGATTTGTACAAATTTAATATTTTATTTTTGAATTTATAATATTTGTTAAAAATTTATGCATGAAAAAATAATGCAATCATTATTTCAATAAAAATCAGAATAATTACAATCCATTCTAATCTTGAACTTTCACGAACGTTTAGTACATCAGTGAAAAGCCGCAAATTATCTTCGACGATTTGCAACCTGTAATCTAAATCTTTAAATCGTGTATTAATGTCGAAATTGGTTTTTAATAATCTGTTCAAAACTGCCAAATCTTCGTTTTCCCAGACTAAATTTGGATCGTCAAGAATGTATAAATTATCAACAATACTATTTTTTACATTCAGAACTTTGCCAATATATTTTAGCAGATTAATTTTAGAAATACTCAATTTTCCTTTCTTTTCTAACTCAATAATATAATGTTTAGATGAGGTTATTTGTGCATCGGTCAAAACTTCATAAAATTCTAATGCCACAGATTGCCCAATATTAAGCATAACAATTCTTAAGACCGATGCATCAATTTCTGGAACAATTACATAATCATTTTTGACGATAGACTTGGTTTGAGTAGCATCAACTTCTATTCGATATTCTTCAAATAAGTTTAAATCTACTAAATCTGAAGCGTAATTTTTGAGAAACAAAATCATTTCGCTTTTAGCAATTTCGTCATAATTGGCAAAAACTACAACGCCATAATCAAAAATATAAAAATATCGATTTAGGTCTGAAAAAGCATAAAAAATTTCGGAAGTTGATCCAGAAAAAGCTTCGACTTTAAATTCTGTTCGAAATTTTTTGATATTAAAAGATTCTGATATTTGGTATGCTTCTATATTCATGCTAAAAAATAATTATTTAAAACATTTATCATTTTTTGTAAATCTTTTTGCTTGTGATTGGCAGTTATTACAATTCGGTTGAGTTCGCCAATTTCATTCGGATAAGGAAAATTAGTAATAATGATTTCGTTTTCTTTAAAAATCGAATAAATGTTTTCGATTCTTGGATAAATTAATGGATAAGAGAAATCAAAATCAATCAAATCATTTTGTAATAATTTAGTTTTAATGAATGCTAGATTTTTATGAAGTTTTTTATGTTGTTTGACAAATATTTTCTTGGAGTCATGAATAGATTTTACAAAAGCAGGATTCATTCCAGCTGCAGAAACATAGGAATCATTCAGTTTTATTTGATTTATAAATTCAGAATCGCTTGCAATAACGCCACCAGTTAAACCAATTGCTTTTCCTAAAGAGGCAATCATAATTTTTCGATTTATATTTGGATAATTTATAGTTGAATAAATTCCGCAGCCATTTTCGCCTAAAATCCCTAATGAGTGCGATTCATCAATCACCAAAGTTATTTCTTTGGAATTTGAAATTAATTCTAAAACTGATAAATCAACTTGACGTATATAAGACGACGGAACCGAATCGGTAACAATTGTTATTTTTTCTATTTTATTATCTAATAACCTAGAATTTAGCTTTTTATCAATAAAAAAAGGCAAACTATTTTTAGATTTTAATGCATTATGTAAATTCGGAAAATGAAAAAAGCAATCGATTTGATTTTCTAATGTGTCGACAACTAATTTTCCGGCGAGCATTCCTGACGATATTGTTAGCGCTTTTTCTGCATGTATAAAATTAGCCAAAGCATTTTCGCCTTTTTCATAAGCGGATAATTTGACATTTGCATTTCTAGAACTACCATAACCTGAACCCCATTTTTTTAAATTTTTAGCAACAATTTTTTGAAATTTTTTGTTGGTCGATAAACCCAAATACGAAGTTCCTCCAAAATAAAGAAATTTTTTATTTTCTATTAAAATTTTTCTATCAGGAAATTTATTTACGGTCATAATAATTTCTTTTACAATAAACTAACGCCAGTTCCATTCAAATCAGAATATTCAATAATTCCGTTTTGGATTTTCACTCCACTTGCAATATCGTTTTTCAATAACAATGCGCCGTCCATGTCAACATAATCTAGCAAAGGCAACAATTGTGCAATTGCCGAAATGCCAACCGTCGATTCGGTCATGCAACCGACCATTGTTTTTAGCCCAAGTTTTTTCGCTTCGAGCAACATTCTTTTGCCAGAAGTCAAACCGCCACATTTTACTAATTTTACATTCACACCATGAAAATAATTATTGCATTTTTTTACGTCAGATTCGACAATGCAACTTTCATCGGCAATAATTGGTAAAACCGAATTCTTGAAAATTTCTTTATGTGCTGGCCAATCATCGGCTTTGGTGGGTTGTTCTATAAATTCTACGCCAAGTTTTTTTAATTCGACAGCATTTTTTATAGTTTCATCGACCTGCCAACCGCAATTTGCATCGATTCTAAAAATTGCATCGCTGTGACTTCGCAATTCTTTCACGATTTCGATATCATTGGCAGTTCCTAATTTAATTTTATAAATAGGCCAAGGCAATTCTTGCATTTTAGAAACCATTTTTTCGATAGATGCAATTCCGATTGTGTAATCTGTCATCGGATTTTTATTAATCGAAAGATTCCAAAGTTCATACAATTTTTTTTCTTTTTTCTTGGCATATAAATCATTAAAAGCCATATCTAATGCGCACAAAGCAAACATATTATCTGCAAGCAAAATCTGCATTCGATGCCAAAATTGTTCTGGTGTTTCGTCAAACGAACTTTCAATTGCAGTTCGATATTTTTCTAAATCATACATCATCATCGGAACCGTAATATCGTAATAAGGATTGGAAGTTGCTTCGCCAAAGCCAGAAAAACCCATACTTTTTAATTCGACTATTAATGATGGTTGCACATCTATCGATTCTCTAGAAATTGTGAATGTATGCTTTAACTGTAATTCGAAAGATCTTAAAATCAGTTCCATTTTTAGTATTTATAATTTTGTATAAATATATTTAAATTAGTTAGAATAACCATTTTTGAAAATAAAACTTTTTCATAAAAAAATCCCTATTCAATGAAAAGGGATTTGATTTTTAAATCTTAAAAATATTTTTTATATTTTCTTAGAATTGTTCTCTTCCAGCAAAATGGAAAGCGCTTTCTATAGCTGCATTTTCATCAGAATCTGATCCATGAACTGCATTTTCGCCAATAGATTTAGCATATTTTTTACGAATTGTTCCTTCGGCAGCATCAGCAGGATTTGTAGCACCAATTAGGTTTCTAAAATCTTCGATTGCATTTTCTTTTTCTAGAATTGCAGCAACAATTGGTCCACGAGACATAAATTCTACTAATTCACCATAAAAAGGTCTTGCAGCATGAACTGCATAAAACGCCTGAGCATCTGCAACAGTTAATTGTGTTAATTTTAAAGAAACGATTTTGAAACCGCCTTCGGTAATCATATTTAATATTCCACCAATGTGTCCGTTTTCTACACCATCTGGTTTAATCATTGTAAAAGTTCTATTCGAAGCCATTTTTATTTTTTTTAAATTCGGTGCAAATTTACATTAAATAAATGATTTTTCGATAGTTTGAATGTATAATTTATAACGGTTGTAACACGAATTGAATGGCTTTATTAATTATGATAAAAAAACAGCCACTAATTTCACTAATTTTCGCTAATAAAAGGTAAATATCAATTTCACAAATCCGAGCAGTAAAGCTTAAAATTTGTGTAATTAAATTTTTGAATTAATAATTTGTGCTAATTTGTGTAATTTGTGGCGGAAAAAATTTTACCCACGCAATTCGTGGCACAAACAAATTAACTAAATCGCAATCTCACAAAAACGTGTTTAATTCCTTTTTTGTCCGATTCACGTTCGTCGATTTCAAGAATATCAGTTAAAGATTTTAACATTGGAGTGAGTTTCGAAAATCCATAATTTCTTGGGTCGAATTCTGGCTTCTTCTTAGATATAAGGTTGCCAACATCACCAAGAAACGCCCAACCATCGTCGTCTCCAATCGCTTCGAGCGTATCTTCGATTAATTCGATGGTTTGATTATCGATTTTATTTAATGTTTTTTCGATTGGTTTTTCGACAATTTTTGTTGTTAGTTTTTTATTTTCATTTGATGAAGAAATTGATGGCTTAATGCTTTTTTTCTTGGTTGCGCCATCAAGAACTTCTATGTAAATGAATCTATCACAAGCAACTATAAAAGAATTTGGAGTTTTCTTTTCGCCAATTCCAATGACTTTCATGCCAGATTCTCGCAGTCGAATCGCCAAACGTGTAAAATCTGAATCTGATGAAACAATACAAAAACCATCGACTTTGTCAGAATATAATAAATCCATAGCATCGATAATCATTGCCGAATCTGACGAATTTTTTCCAACCGTGTAACTGTATTGTTGAATTGGCGTTATGGCATGTTCCAACAAAACCGATTTCCAACCATTGGCATTGGGCTTGGTCCAATCGGCATAAATACGTTTGGTTGTTGGTGTGCCGAACTTAGCTATCTCTTCCATCATGCCTTTTACGTTGCTGTAAGGCACATTATCGGCATCAATCAAAACAGCTAGTTTTAGTTCTTTGGTTGTTGACATTTTTTTAAATTTTAAAATTTAATCTGGTTTTCAAATATACAAAAATATTAACATTCAATAATGATAATATTTTTCGTTCGCAAATTTCCTGTATTCGATTAAATAATCCTTCATTTGATGATTTTTCTAAATTCAAAACTAAATTTTAAACTAATATTGCATCATTAAAAACAAACTAAATTTTATAAAACCAAACAATGAAATTATTTTCGACTTCCTTATTATGTATGATTTCAATTTTATCTTTTTATGCGCAAGAAAAAGAAAAAACAACCACAAATCTTGATGAGGTTGTAGTAGCCAAAAAAAGAAAAGCAATCGAGAAAAAAGCGGATAGAACAATTTTCGATTTCGCAGGTCAATCGCAGCTCAATTCAGGTTCGGTTCTTGAAGGATTACAAAAATTGCCAGGTTTAATAATTTCTGATATTGCTGGTATGAATTATCAAGGCAAGCAACTTGATGTTTATTTAGACGGTCGACCTTTAAATATATCATCGAATGAATTGAATGCTTATCTTGAAGGAATGCCAGCCAATGCAATCGATAAAATTGAAATTATTACGCAACCAGGAGCAGAATTTCCAGCAACTTCTGGTGGCGCAATTATAAATATTATAACAAGTAAAAGTGCAAAAAGCTATTTGACTGCTAATTATAATTCGGGTTTCAACTTCACGAATTATAATAAATTTCGGTCACGATTCAATAATAGTATTTTATTAAACGCCAAGAATAAATATTTTGGTTGGCAAATTAATTTAGGTCAAAATTATCGAGAAAGTAGTTTTTTTTCAAATATTATTAAAAAAGAAAATGATTTTGAAACCATTTTATCGCAAACAAATGCTGATAGAAATAATCGAAATATTTTTGCGAAAACAGCCTTAACTTTCGATATTAATAAAGACAGATTATTATTAAATTTTGATATTGATTCTGGAAATAATGATGCAAAAACTATCGGAAACGGGTTTGGCTTTAATTCATTTGACATTAGTAAAACAAAAACTTCTCGACAAGATGCAGTTGCAACTTACCAAAAAAGGTTCGATGATTCTGATAAAAAACTTGATGTGAGTTTAAATTTTATTCGCAACAAAAACGATTTTGCACTAGAATCTAAAATTTCGAATAATTTGGTTTTGGATAATTCATCTTTGCAAGATTATTTGAATTTTAAAATAGATTATACACAAGCATTAAAAATTTTGGATAAGGGAAAAATTTCAGTTGGAACATTATTTGATAAATTGTCATTCAAAACCATCAATTTTGGTATAACCAATCTTGATTATCAACGAAATACATCAGCTGGATTTATAGAATTGCAAACTAGCTTGAAAAAATTCGATTTTATAATTGGTACACGCGGCGAAAATTATGACATTTCGGGCAAAACAAATACTAATAATTTGCTTCCGTTTAAGCAATTTAGAGTTTTTCCAAATGCAAGTATTCAGTATAATCTTGCCAGTCAAATATATGTGAATCTAAATTATAACAAGAAAATTAGTTTGCCAAGCACTTCATCATTAAACCCAAATAACACCAATTATCAGAATCAGAATGTTGAATATGCAGGAAATCCACAGTTAGAACCAACCATATTTGATAATTATGAGTTCGAAATTTCGGCGTTTGATTATGCAAATATCAGTTACAGCTTGAGTTCGGCAAAAAATCAAGTGATAAACAGGGTTTTATTGAACAGTAATTTAGTTAATTATCAATCATTAAATATTAACGAAATAAAAATTCGCAACTTTAATTTTGGCTTACCATTGCCATACATGCTTTTTACAAAAGGATTGTCAGAAACTTTGAAAATGGATTTTAATCCCGATAAAATTAATTTTTTGTATGCAAATATTGGTTATCAAAAACATGAAATTCCGAATTTAATAACCAAAGGATTTTGGAGTTTTAACATGATGTCGCAAATATTATTGCCAAAAGAAATTAAATTCACAACCAATTATCGGTACAACACAACTGGCGGAAATTACTTTTATTTTATTGGCACCAAACCTTTCAATCACAGTTTAGATATTAGCTTTGCAAAGAAATTTTTGAACAATCAATTGTCGCTTTCTATAAATATGAATGATATTTTTGATTTAAATTACCAAGGATTTGTAGCTGCAGAAACATCAGTTTTATTAGAAAATAAAAATGATACTCGACGATTCGGTTTCACATTAAATTATAAAATTCCGACAAAAAATAAATTGGCAAAAGAAAATCCAAATTTATTGAATAAAGACAAAAAAGAAGATTCGAATATTATTACAAATTAACTTTGTCAAAGTTTGAAACTTTGACAAAGTTGTAATTAAAATCAATTTAAATTATGAACTTTTTAAAAAACAATTTCGAAAAACCACAAAAATCCGATTTAATCATCATTTTATCTTATTGGATTTTGGCAGTATTCTTTATATTTCCTATGTATTATGATGATCATTCATTGTTGCAAGCAATTTCCGCAATGATTTTCAATATTTTAATCGATACCAGCTTTATCGTAATTCTGATTTATTATGTAATGCCATTTGGATTAAAAAGCAAAAATTATTGGGCAACTATTGGTTTGGTTGCATTGGTATTTATTTTATCAATGATTTTTTTTAAAATTGGTTATGGATTTATTCTTGATGAAGAAGTGAATTGGGATTTTATGCGACTTATAAATGGCATAATAAATCAAGCTCAAAGTTATGGCATTTTACTTTCGATTTTAGCAATGAAAAAATTTTATACTTCGCAAAAAGATATTTTAAATCTAGAAAAAGCCAATGCCGAAAATAAGTTAAAAGTTTTAAGCAACCAAATTGCACCGCATTTTTTATTCAATAATCTTAATGTTTTGCAGTCATTAATACAATCAAATCCTGGTCAAGCCAACGAATTTGTAAAACATTTATCGGCAATTTACAGGTATCTAATCAAGCATAAAGATGAGGAAGTTGTAACTGTTCAAGAAGAATTGACTTTTGCCGAAGATTATATTTATCTTTTAAATCAACGATTTGATAATGCTTATGTTTTTGAAACTGTAATAAAGAATAAAATTGCGTTGACCAAATTGGTTCCATCGTGTTGCTTGCAAGTTTTGTTGGAAAATATCGTAAAACACAATCAAGGAAACGAGCAAAATCCGCTTGTAACTTCAATTCATATAAACGAAAAATCAATTATTATTTGTAATAAAATTTTAACAAAAATCAATCATAATGATATTTCAGGAACTGGTTTACAAAATTTGAACGAACGTTATCAATTGTTGTCAAATCAATCGATTGTTATCGAAAAAAATGAAAGTTTTAAGGTAATTTTGCCTTTAATAAATCAACTTAAATCTTTTTAAAAATGATGAATATTCTTATAATCGAAGATGAACCATTGGCAGTTCAACAATTAGAGATTTTCATAAAAGAAATTAATTCTTCATATAATATCATTGGAAAATTAAATAGCATTTCGCAATGTTTCGAATGGTTTAATGCTAATAATCAACCCGATTTAATTTTTTCTGATATTGAATTATTAGACGGAAATGTTTTTAATTTCTATGATAAACAAATTATTAATTGTCCAATAATTTTCACAACGGCGTATGATCAGTTTTTGATGAAAGCCTTCGAAGGCAACGGAATTGCCTATTTACTAAAACCTTTTACAAAAGAATTAGTAGAAAAAGCTATTTCTAAATTGAATAATTTGCAAGTAAAATCTCAAGATTCAATTAGTCCTAATATTTTGCAATTATTACAAAAATCGTTGCAACAAGAAGCTACTAATTTATACAAGCAAAGATTTACAATAAAAACACCAAAAGGAATTTTTCTTTTATCTGTATCTGATATTGCATTTGTTCAAGCTGATGGAGTTTTGATATATGCGTATGATTTCGACGGAAAAAAATATCCATTGACTGGAACATTAATTGCAAACGAGCAACAACTAAATCCCGAAAATTTCTTTAAAATAAACCGCAGTGATATAGTTTCTATCAATGCAATTGAGAAAATTGCAGCTCATATTGGCGATAGATTGGCGGTTTTTATAAAAGGTCAAAAACAATTTGTAATAACCAGCACACAAAAAACGGCTGCATTTAGAAAATGGATTGACAGATAATTTTCTGAATTTAAAATATTAATTTTCATTCAAATAAGAAACAATTTTCTGATACAATTTTTTATTATGCATAGCATGACCTAAATCATCGGTGATTAGCAATTGAGCATTTTTCCAATGCAAAGCGAGCTTTTTAGCTTCAGAAATCGATACAACTGTATCTTGATTGTCGTGTACTATTAAAGTTTTGGTTGCAATATTTGTTGCAAATTTTGCCCCAGAAAAATCTTCAATTTTCATTTTAAATCTAAATGAAAATTGATTTTCAAGTTCAGTTTTTACTTTGTCATTCAAACTCAACATTTCGCAAAAATTATTTATTAAAACCTGCAAATCTGATGGCGAGCCTAATAAAACAATTTTTTCGATATTACTATTTTGATTTAAATATTGATAATAAATTGTTGCTGCACCACCAATCGAGTGACCAATGATATATTTAGGATTGTAAATTTTGGTTAATGCTGCGATAACTTTTGCATAAGTTGGCACAGTGAATTCAATTCCAGTCGATAATCCGTGAGCTGGCGCATCGATTGCGACTATTGTTTTTCCTGTTTCTTTCAAAAAAGGTAATAATTTTTTCCAGCGTGATGTATTGCTTTCCCAACCGTGAACTAGCAAAATAACTTCTTCATTTCCTTTCCAAACATACATTTGATATTGGTTTTCATCGAAAATAAATGTTTCGAATTCAGCATCGAGCAAAATTTCCGGAATTTTATCAAGTTGCAGTTTACCTTTTCTTGGTTGACTGAACAATTCGAATGCTTTCTCTGATGCTTTTATAGCAGATTGCACCGACAATAAATTGATGTATTGCCCGTAGGATTTAGTTAATGCAAAATATTTTATTTCTTGGAATGTCATTTATAGATGTTTGACACGGATTTCACTAATTTTCACGAATTAATTTGTTTTTTTTTAATTATATAAAAAAACCCCGAAAATTCGAGGTTTAATATTTTGAAAAAGAAGAATTATATTTTAGCAAAAAGCTGTTGCATTTTTTCTTTTTGTTCGTCGGCAAGCATTTGGTCAACCAAAATTCGACCTGAATGTTCATCTGTAATTATTTTTTTTCTAGCTGCGATTTCAACTTGAGTTTGAGGCGGAATTGTGAAAAATGAACCAGCCGATGCACCGCGTTCGATAGAAACTACTGCCAAACCATTACGAACACTTGAGCGAATTCGTTTGTAAGCTGCCAATAATCTATCTTCGATTAAACCTTCATATTCTGCTGATTTTTGAGTTAAAAAAGTTTCTTCTTTCTCGGTTTCTGACATAATATCGCTTAATTCGGCTTTTTTATGTTTCAAATGAGTTGATTTTTGATCTAATTTTTCTTTAGAATCAGAAATTACTTGTTTTTTATGTTCCATCGAAGCTTTCATTTCCTTAATGTGCTTCTCTGTTAATTGAATTTCTAGTTCTTGAAATTCAACTTCTTTGGTCAACGAATTGAATTCTCGATTGTTACGAACAGAATTTTGTTGTTCAGTATATCTTTTTATAGCTTCTTGGTGCTCTTCAATAGCAATTTTCTTAGCTTTGATTTGTTCTTCCATTACTTCTAAATCGGCTTTTAATTTCTCTGAACGAGAACTTAAACCAGCAACTTCGTCTTCAAGATCTTCCACTTCAAGAGGCAATTCGCCTCTAACGTTTCTAATTTCGTCAATTCTTGAGTCAATTAATTGTAAATCATAAATTGCTCTTAACTTTTCTTCAACGCTCAATTCTTTTGTAGCTGCCATAATTATCTATAAATACTTAACTGGATTTGTGTTTGTTTCGGATAAATAAATTTTATTACCCAAATTTGAATTTGCAAAATTAGTGATTTTTTTCGTAAGATAATCATAAATATAATTTTTTGTATAACGTTCTGATTCAAAATGACCAATATCTGCTAAAAGTATTTGATTTTCGGCTTCAAAAAAGTTGTGATATTTCAAATCGGCTGTTAAAAAAACATCGGCACCAGCTGCAATTGCTTGCTTTATTGCCGAACTTCCTGATCCGCCAAGTACAGCAACTTTTTTGATTTTTTTATTTAAAAATTCCGAATGGCGAATTCCAGGTGCTTGCATTTTCTCTTTTACAAATGCTAGAAATTCTCTTTCTGGCATTTCATTTTCGAGTTCGCCAATCATTCCGAGTCCAATATTTTGGTGCTGGTTTTCGAGATTGTAAATTTCATAAGCTACTTCTTCATATATATGATTCGAAAAAAGTGCTTTTAGAATTTTGTTTTGCAAATGTTTTTCGAAAGTAACTTCGATTTTTATTTCTTGACTTTCGACCAATTCTAATCGATTTCCGACAACGGGATTGCTGTTTTCATTGCCTTGAAATGTTGAATTTCCTGAAGAACTAAAACTGCAATTTTCGTAATTTCCTATTTTTCCTGCACCAGCTTCAAACAAACTATTTCTTAATTTATCAGTATTTTCAGGTGTTGTATAAGAAATTAGTTTTTGAATATAATTGAGTTTAGGAATCAATATTTTAGTATTTGTTAAACCCAAAGCTTTACAAAATATTTTGTTTACGCCTTCTTGATTGTTGTCCAAAGCGGTGTGAATTGCGAAAATTGCAACATCATTTTTTATTGATTTAATAATAGATCGCTCAACATAATTCTTGCCAGTAAATTTTTTTAATCCAGAAAACAAAATAGGATGAAAACAAATAATCAAATTGCATTTTTTTGTAATTGCTTCATCAACAACGGTTTCTAATGCATCATGGCAAACTAGAATTCCATTAATATCATCATTTTGATTACCAACCAAAAGTCCAACATTGTCAAAATCTTCGGCGTAAGCCAATGGTGACATTTGCTCTAGAATTTCAATTATTTCTTTTATTTTCATTTAATTAAATGTTATTCTTCTAATAAAATCTGGTTTCTAAGTAAATCTTCGATCGTTTCACGTTCACGAATCAGCAAACCTTTGCCGTCTTTCCAAAGAACTTCTGCTGGTTTATATCTAGAATTATAGTTCGATGCCATTGAAAAACAATAAGCGCCAGCGTTTCGAAAACTCAAAACATCGCCTTCGGTAATTTCTGCAATTCGTCGGTTTTGAGCAAAAGTATCGGTTTCGCAAATATAGCCAACAACGGTGTAAAAACGCTCTTTGCCTTTTGGTTTAGAAATATTTTCTATATGATGTTGCGATCCATACAACATTGGACGAATTAGATGATTAAAACCTGTATCTACACCAGCAAAAACTGTCGATGTAGTTTGTTTTACAACATTGACAGTTGCCAAGAAATAACCAGCTTCGCTTACTAAAAATTTTCCTGGTTCGAATGCTAATGTTAAATCTCGACCATATTCTTTTTCGAATTGGTTGAATCTTTTGGATAATTTTTTGCCCAATTCTTCAATATCAGTTTCTACATCGTCTTTTTTATAAGGCACTTTAAAACCTGAACCAAAATCAAGAAAATCTAAAGTTTTAAAATTTTTCGCTGCATCGAATAAAATTTCGGCTGCATATAAAAAAACTTCAATATCCAAAATATCAGAACCTGTGTGCATGTGAATTCCGTTAATATGCATTCCTGTATTTTCGACAATTCGCAAAATATGTGGCATTTGATGTATAGAAATTCCAAATTTCGAATCGATATGTCCAACCGAAATATTGGCATTTCCACCAGCCATAACATGTGGATTTAATCGAATACAAACTGGAATGTGCGGATATTTGGCTCCAAATTGCTCTAAAATCGATAAATTATCAATGTTTACTTGAATATTTCCGTAGCCAATTGCTTGTTCTATTTCTTCGATAGAAACGCCGTTTGGTGTAAAAATTATTTGTTCTGGTGCAAATCCGGCGCGCAAACCCAGCTGAACTTCTTGTACAGAAACTGTGTCTAGATTGGCTCCAATGTTTTTCATGTATTGCAAAACACTTATGTTCGACAAGGCTTTACAAGCATAATTTAGTCGTAGTCGATGCACTTTCGAAAAGGCATTGGATAATCTATCAAACTGAAATTTTATTTTTTCGGCATCATATACATATAAGGGAGTTTCGAATTCTTGACCCAATTGAAGTAAATCTTTTGCTAGCATTTTTAATTGTTTTAAGCAAAAATAGGTAAGATTATTTTGAAAAGCAATATTTCTAAATTTTAAACTTTGAAAGGTTAATTATATTTGATAAGTTTTTGATATTAACTTGCGCCTAGCCCTGATAGAAGGGAAAATCCTTTTTTTCAATTTCTAAATTGCCACGCATTTAAAGGCGTGGCAATTTAGAAATTGAAAAAAAGATTGGAATGATAGCAGGAAATAGCTCCTAAAAAAACATTTATAATTTATACCTTATATATTAATGATTTTTTCTATTTTTGCATTTCTATAAAATAAATCAACCCTATGGACATTCACGAATATCAAGGAAAAGAAATATTGGCCGGCTATGGCGTAAGAATTCAACGTGGTTATGTAGCTAATAATCCGCAAGAAGCGGTTGCAGCTGCAAAGCAATTGACTGCTGAAACTGGAACTGGTTGGCATGTAATAAAAGCACAAGTTCACGCTGGTGGACGTGGAAAAGGTGGTGGCGTAAAGCTTGCTAAAAACTTGCAACAAGTTGAAGAAATTGCTGAACAAATTATTGGAATGCAATTGATTACACCGCAAACACCGCCAGAAGGAAAAAAAGTGCACAAGGTTTTGGTTGCCGAAGATGTTTATAATCCTGGCGAATTTGAAATTGAAGAATTTTATATGTCGGTATTGTTAAATAGAGGTAGAGCTCGCAACATGATTATGTATTCTACTGAAGGTGGAATGGATATTGAAGAAGTTGCTGAACACACGCCACATTTGATTTTTACCGAAGAAATTGATCCAAATGTTGGTTTACAAGGTTTTCAGGCTCGAAGAATTGCATTTAATTTAGGTTTATCAGGAAATGCTTTCAAAGAAATGGTTGCATTTGTAGGTTCGCTTTATAACGCATTTGTTGGTTCAGATGCTTCGATGTTTGAAATTAATCCTGTTTTGAAAACATCTGATAACAGAATTATTGCTGTTGATGCCAAAGTAAATCTTGATGATAATTCACTTTTCCGTCACCCGAAATTAGCTGAATATAGAGACGTTCGTGAAGAAAGAGAAATCGAAGTTGAAGCGAAAGCTGCAGGTTTGAATTATGTAGATCTTGACGGAAGCGTTGGTTGCATGGTTAATGGTGCTGGTTTGGCAATGGCAACTATGGATTTAATAAAATATGCAGGTTTTGAACCAGCCAATTTCTTAGATGTTGGTGGAACGGCCGATGCGAAACGTGTTGAATTGGCGTTTAGAATTATCTTGAAAGATCCAAACGTTAAAGCTATTTTAATCAATATTTTTGGTGGAATTGTTCGTTGCGACCGTGTTGCTCAAGGTGTTGTAGATGCTTATAAAAACATGGGCGATGCAATTAAAGTGCCAATTATTGTGCGTTTGCAAGGAACAAATGCCGAAATTGCTAAAGAATTGATTGATAATTCAGGTATGCCAATCTTGAGCGCTGTTGAGTTTCAAGAAGCTGCAGATCAGGTTCAGGCTGCTTTGTCATAGATATAAGACGCTAGACATTTAGAAGCTAGACTTTTTAAATATTTTAATTGAAAAATCCCAAAAATTAAGTTCTTTTGGGATTTTTTTATTAGAAACGTATTTAAAAGATAGTTAAAATTGAATAACAAGTGGTTTCCCGTCTTTGCCAAACTCTATATCAATTAATGGAATTTTTTCATCATCGATTTCTAAGATAAATTTGGTTATTTTATCGAAATCTTTATGAATTTTAAAACCGTTTTCAATGGCATATTCATTGGCACCAAAAATAATATTATGAGCTAAATCATAATCTACTTTAATAATTCCGAATTTTGTTATTAATCCATTTATAACATTTTGTGGCTGATTAAAATTATAAAAAGTATCTTTCGTTCCTAAAGCAAATAAATCGACCAAGTAAACGCCAAAAGTAAAATTGCCATTATTGTGTTTTCTAACAATAAATATATTTGCTAATCCACTTTCTTTCCAGTTTTCATTGACGTAACAACCATCAATTGGCAAAGTTCTTGCTTTGGTTTTAACATAGTTTTCAGGAGATAATTGTTTAGGCTGATTTTTATTAAATTTACTCATAATAATTCGTATTAGTTTTACTTTTTCTTGCCACAAAACGGGCAAAACTCAAATATTTTTTCTACTTGTTTACTGCATTTCTTGCAAATTACAAAATTTTCTTTTTTTTCATAAGATTCAGAATAAGTTTCTTTAAACTCTGATGGAATTTCTTTTAAAAATCTTGACGAATTTCCTTTTTCGGTTATCAAATAAAGTTGGTCTTTGGCACGAGTTATTGCAACGTAAAACAATCTTCGTTCTTCTTCCATCAAGCTGTCGTGATTGGCTGGTTTAATAACTTGAAAAATTCTGTCTTCTAGCCAAATATCAGGAAAACCACCATAGCCGTCGGTCAAACCAACTATGAATACAACTTTGGCTTCTAGACCTTTTGCACCATGAATGGTTTTGTTTTGCACTTTTAGACTTTCGTTTTTTAATGCAAAAAAATAAGGCTGGTACATTTTGCTTCGGCGATAAAGAAACAATATTTCGTCATTTTTGAAACCATCTTTTAATAATTGCCTAACTTTTTCTATACAAAACGCAACATTTTCATCGATATTATTTCCAGCATATTCTACGATTTTGAAATTAGACATTTTCGATGCAAAAATCTCTTTTTCAATTTTGAATTTATTGTGTTTTATGACTTCGTTGCTTGCGCCAACAATGCTTTGTGTACTTCGATAATTTAGATTTAACTTGATTGTTTTAGAATTTTTGAAGGTTTTTTCAAAATTAATTATGCAATCAACATTCGAACCTCGAAAACCATAAATGCTTTGCCAATCATCGCCAACGCAAAAAAGTTGGGTTTTAGGTGTAACCATCAATTTTATCATTTCGACCTGTAAATTGTTTACATCTTGAAACTCATCGACTAGCAAATATTGATATTGCGATTGAAATTTCTGGAGAATGTCTTTGTTTTTCTTGAATAAAAGTACAGTCCTACTTATTAAATCATTAAAATCAAGATAAGATTTATTGGTGCAATAAGCAACAAATTCTTTGACCAATGGCATTGCAATTGCATAAAAAATCCTAATTCTTTCGTGTTGATCTTCTTGTGATTTTTCAAATATTTTATCCCAATTGCAACCTTCGACTTTTAGCATATCGCAAATTCGAATGGCTTGATAAATAAAATCTTTGACTTCTTCTTGATAACGACTAAATTCTTCTTGGTATGATAAAATGCGTTCTGAATTATAATTTTCTGACAATCGACCTTTAATTATTTTATCTAACTCGTAACTAAAAAGTGCTGAATCTTCGGTCATTTTTTCATAGGTTCGAACGCATAAAATATTTCCTTTCTTGAATTGTTCGACTTTGTTTTTTGTCGGATAACTTTTATTCGACACGTGTTCTAAATAAATATTGGCATCTTCGATATAAAAATCTGGTTTAAAATCGAAATCTTTGATGTTTATTTGTGGTTCGTATTGATAACTAATGCTGTGGCGAAACAACCAATCGGCAATATATTGTTCTGATTTTGACCGAACTTTTTCGCCACGAAGTGTTGTATATATTTTGCCTTCTGGGTATAAGTTAAGGTTTTTAAACTTTTCGGTATGAATTTTATCAACAACATAATCCAGAATGTATTTTTTCAATGTCAATAAATACTCGCTTTTTTCGCATTCTCTAATTAAAATTTTATGAAAAACTTCGAAACTGGTTTCTGCTGCTGCAAATGCCAACATGGGATCTTCATCTTTTTTCTTGTCTTCGGATATAATTTTGAATTTATTATCAAATTCTTTTACGCCATAATTTTGCATTATTTTGTAACAAAGACTATGAAAAGTACGAATGGTTATATTTTCTATCCACTTGAATTTTTTAATATAAAATTGTCTTTGCCTGTTTTTTTCGGCAATTTGAAGTTTTTTATCGAAAATAATTCTTTCATATTCACCAGATTTATCTGCATCGATAATCAATCTGTCAATCATTTCATTGGCAGCATTTTTCGTGAAAGTAATTGCAAGAATTTCTGATGGTTGCGCTTTTTTTTCTTCAATAAGATATTTAATTTTTTGCAATAATGTTTTGGTTTTTCCTGAACCAGCACCAGCCAAAACTAAAATTCGCTTTTGTTCGGCTTTGACAGCTTCGATTTGGCGGTCATTTAGTGTATCGAAAAGTGTAAGTTTTTCCAAAATTATTTACTAAAAATTATCTATTAACTAAAACAATATTTTCATCTATTTTTTTATCCAATATTTATCCAAAATCGAATTATTGGCAATAAAAGGTTCTAGCTCATTATAACTAAAAAAAATGTGTGGTTCGCCTGCAGCAAATCCAAGTAATTCATAAGGCGCGTACGAAAAAACTATTCCTGTTGGTAAAATAAAAAACTTGTTTGACATCGGAATTTCGTTTTCGCTTAAAATTCCATCGGCAAAAGTTTCTTTTATTTCTTTTTCATAAAAAGTTTTAAATTCTAGTGAACCAATATTTAAAATATCGTTCAAATCGATTATTTTCCCTGATTCTAAATTATAATTTTGATAATCGGTAACCATCATTCCGTGTGCGCCACCAAGGTAAGTATAAGAATAACTCGAAGTTGCAAAGATATTATCATCAATAAAAACTGGCGAAACGTTAGAAAGTGTTTCTGATGAATAACAATCATCTTCTAATTTTGAACCATTAATTTGAAATTCGTGTTTCCATTTTTTATAATTTTTTACATCTAATGAATCTGTAAATAAATATTTTAATTCATTTTCAATTTTATCATATTTTTCAGTATTTGAAATAATTTCTGCTAAAAAAGTATAGTTTCGGTGAGGAACATATTTGCTCATTGCATCGCCTTTTTCGAACTCAATTTTACAATCTGATAATGAGTAATTTATTTCGTCAAAACACTTGTAAATAGGAAAAATTGTACTTGGATTTAATTTATAAACTTTACCATTATAAGTACAATCCAAATACATATTTGGTTTAGAAATGTTAAACATTTTTAGTTTACAAACTTCATTATTTCTATTTTCGCCTGCATAATAATCGGTTACGGTTTCAGCTTTATAATTATTTAGTTTGTCTTTTTCGAAATAACAACTAAAAAGTTCATTTTCTCCTTCAATATAAACCGACGCAGATTTTTGATATTCTCCGTATTCACCAGTTAACATATTGGTTAAGTGAACTTGAATTTTTTTGTTCTCAATCAACCCATCAAATGAATAAATAAATGGACTTTCAATTCGAATTGTGTCACCATTTACTACAATTGTATTTGAATCTAAACTAAAAATTAATGTTTTTTCTTTGGTTGATATTTTTATTTTTTGTGCGACTTTTGGTTTTGTAACAATTTTAATTATGTCTTCTTTAGTTTCAGATTTGCAAGAAAATAAAATTATTACAATCAATAAAAAAAATATTTTTTTCATTTTATTTCTCTTAATTTGCTTCAATCTGATCCAATTCGACTTTCAAATTTTTAATGATAAACTCTTGACGATCGGGCGTATTTTTGCCCATATAAAAAGATAATAATTGTTCGATTGATGTGTTTTTGTCCATCATAACTGGGTCAAGACGAATGGTTTCGCCAATAAAATTCTTGAATTCATCAGGCGAAATTTCTCCTAAACCTTTAAATCGAGTAATTTCTGGTTTTGGTTTCAATTTTTCGATGGCATCTTTTCGTTCTTGTTCCGAATAACAATAAATGGTTTCTTTTTTATTTCTGACACGAAAAAGTGGCGTTTGTAAAATATATAAATGTCCTTCTTTTATCAATTCTGGAAAAAACTGCAAGAAAAAAGTTATCAGTAACAATCGAATATGCATTCCGTCAACATCGGCATCGGTCGCAATGACTATGTTGTTGTATCGCAAATCTTCCATCGATTCTTCAATATCTAAAGCAGCTTGCAAAAGATTGAATTCTTCGTTTTCATAAACAATTTTTTTGCTCATTCCATACGAATTCAAAGGCTTTCCTCGAAGACTAAAAACTGCTTGAGTGTTGACATCACGAGATTTTGTAATCGAACCCGAAGCCGAATCTCCTTCGGTAATAAACATTGTAGATTCTAAGTATCGAACATTTTTCGAGTCGGTCAAATGAACTCTGCAATCACGAAGTTTCTTATTATGCAAACTTGATTTTTTTGCACGGTCTTTTGCAAGTTTTCGAATTCCTGATAATTCCTTTCGTTCTCGTTCGGCTTGCAAAATTTTTCGTAAAAGTGCATCGGCTGTTGCAGGATTTTTGTGCAAATAACTATCGAGTTTATTTTTTACAAAATCATTCACGAAAGTTCTGACAGATGGCATTCCGGCTTCAGAACCCATATCGGTCGAACCTAATTTAGTTTTGGTTTGCGACTCAAAAACGGGTTCCATAACTTTAACAGCAATTGCTGTAACAATAGATTTTCGAACATCAGACGCTTCGAATGGTTTGTTGTAATATTCTCGAATTGTTTTTACGATCGCCTCACGATATGCCGCCAAATGTGTTCCACCTTGAGTGGTGTTTTGTCCGTTTACGAACGAATGATATTCTTCGGAATATTGGGTTTTACTGTGAGTAAGAGCAATTTCAATATCTTCTCCTTTCAAATGAATTATTGGATATTCTAAATCGTCGGCGTGAATGGTTTCTTCCAGCAAATCACGCAATCCGTTTTCTGAATAATATTTCTCGCCGTTAAAAAGTATCGTTAAACCATTGTTTAAGTAACAATAATTTTTTAGCATTTTAATTACATATTCGTACCTGAATTTGTAATTTTTAAAAATCGCTTCATCTGGAATAAAAGTTACTTTAGTTCCTTTTCGTTTGGTAGTTTCTATAATTTCTTCATCAAGAACTAAATTTCCAGCCGAGAATTCTGCGCCTTTTTGCTTATCATCACGAACAGATTCTACTCTAAAATAATTCGATAATGCGTTCACTGCTTTTGTTCCAACACCATTTAATCCAACTGATTTTTTGAATGCTAAAGAGTCGTATTTTCCGCCCGTATTCATTTTAGAAACTACGTCAATGACTTTTCCAAGCGGAATTCCCCTACCATAATCGCGAACGGTTACGGTTTTATCTTTGATTGTAACTTCGATGTTTTTTCCTGCGCCCATAACAAACTCATCGATGCAATTGTCGAGAACTTCTTTAAGTAAAATGTAAATTCCGTCGTCGGCAGATGAGCCATCGCCAAGTTTGCCAATGTACATTCCGGGTCGCATTCTAATGTGCTCTTTCCAATCGAGCGAGCGTATGTTATCTTCGTCGTATTTTATGTTTTCGTCTGACATTTTAAATTCACTCCAATTTAACTTCGTTCTGTTCAGACAAAGCTGTTCGCATTGTCTTCGGGTTTGCTAATATAGTGAAATTCGAATTATTATAAAATATTGTTTTTTTAAAGTTATTGACAAAGTAATGAGTAGTTTTTTTGCGTTGTAGTCAATTTAATATTACTAATAATGACAAAAAATTCCAGAATCAATTGGTGTCCAAAATGCAGCTTTTTGATTACTGGCTTTTAATGCACCATTTGCCCAAGTATTGCAGGTTTTAATTAAACTATAACTGCCAATTGCTTCATAAAAAGTATCATTTTTTCCATAAAAATTATTTGGAATATTAATGGTTTTTGAATTTGAATTTTTTTGAAAGCTATTAGAAATGTATTCAACTAATTTAATATAATTTTCTTTTGAAATTTTAACTTTTTTACAACTTTCGTCTTCTTTTAAAGTTTTATAAAATGTGGTGTGCATTGCTGTTGTACTCAAACCTGTGGCGGCTTTAATTGCTGTACTTGCTTTTAAATCAGCCCATTCTGGCGTGTCGAGATAAAAACCTTTGTCGCCCCAACCAATGCCAACGAAATTCATAATAGAATCTTTGGTTTTGGTATGTTGGAACTGAATATCGGTTGTCCAATCTTTGATTTCGTTTTTTATTGGCACAACAATATCTGTGTGAACGCCATTGGTACTAATAAAAATTTCGATTTCTGGGTTTTGAGTAATATCAGAATTGACTTCGATTTTCGATAATCCGAATGATAAAAGTGCATAACTAATGACGAAAATCACAATTCCGAATATTGATTTTAAAAAGATTCTGAGTACTTTTTTTAAGTTTTTCATTTTGAAATTTTTATAAATTGTTGTTCGTATCCTAAGTTTTTCAGATTTAGAATTTTACTAAATTCTGGTCGTGTTGGTTCAAGTAGAAATGTTGCCGAATCGACTTCTTTGGATTTTATGGTTATAATTGAATCTAATCGTTTTCGATCGTTTTCCGAATATAATTGTCTGATTTTTAAAACATCATCATCTAAAGTTAAGATTTTTGATGTCCAATAAAATGATTCTTTTTGGCTAATGACTAAATGACCATTAATACGTTTTGCCTTTTGAGATTTTGATATAACAAATAAAGTATCACTATTTTTAGATGATAATTCAATAGAATCGCCAATGATTTTTGAATCGAAAATTTGTTTGTTTTCTTTAGAAATAAATTTATCGTTAACAAATGAAAATTCACTTAGAAGCGAATCTTTTTGGGTTTTATGAATTTTAAATTTTGAAAATTTTTCAGTAAGAATAATATTGAATTTGATGTTTAAATAAGTAGAATCAGCATTCATAAAAACGCCTAAAAATTTATTAGGAATTTTGGACAATTCAGAATTATTAATAGGTTGCGCATTTGCAAATCGAAAATTCGATTCGAAAACTGGTTCGGTTTTCTTGCACGAAACAAGAAAAATTAGACTCAAAATTAACAAATATTTTTTCATCTGAAAATGTAATTCAAATATTGAGCCAAGATTTTTAGAGATTACTATTTTTTGCCCCAGATTGAAATGAAAAGCGTTTTGAAAAGAAATTGAATTTTTTCTTTTCAAAAAACAACGACCAGCGGAAGTTCGTTTTTTGATTTAGAAAAAAACAATTAATTGAAAAACCTTGAACTGGAAAGCTGGATGAGGCTCAAAAAAAACCACTCAATTTCTTGAATGGTTTTGTCTATTTTCTAAATTCTATTTTCTTTCTATACGTTGAAACGGAAATGCATTACATCGCCATCTTTCACGATATATTCTTTGCCTTCGACTTTGAATTTTCCAGCTTCTTTGGCTTTGGCTTCGGTGCCATAATGCACATAATCTTCATACGAAATTACTTCGGCACGAATGAAACCTTTTTCAAAATCAGAATGAATTACGCCAGCGGCTTGTGGCGCAGTTGAACCAATATTGATAGTCCAAGCACGAACTTCTTTTATGCCAGCAGTGAAATAGGTTTGTTGTTTTAATAATTTATATGCAGCACGAATCAAAACTGATGCTCCTGGCTCGGTTAATCCCATATCTTCTAGAAAAACTTGGCGTTCTTCATATGTTTCCAATTCTGTAATATCGGCTTCGGTGCCAACGGCCAGAACAATTACTTCGGCGTTTTCGTCTTTGACCAATTCACGAACTTGGTCCACATATTTATTGCCAGTTGCAGCCGAATTTTCGTCAACATTACAAACATATAAAACTGGTTTTGATGTAATTAACTGGAAAGATTCGAATAATTCTTCTTCTTCATATCCTTTTGGAACGACTGTTCTTGCCGATTTTGCTTGCAACAATGTTTCACGAATTCGGTTCAATAAACCTTCTTCGAGTTGTGCTTCTTTATTTCCAGTTTTGGCTGCACGTTTTACTTTTTCTAAACGCTTTTCTACAGTTTCTAAATCTTTTAGTTGCAATTCGATATCAATGGTTTCTTTGTCACGAATTGGGTTTACATTGCCGTCAACGTGAATAATATTGTCATTATCGAAACATCTCAAAACATGAATAATGGCGTTGCACTCGCGAATGTTTCCAAGAAATTGATTTCCAAGACCTTCGCCTTTGCTTGCACCTTTTACCAATCCTGCAATATCTACAATATCGACAGTTGCCATTTGTACACGTTCTGGTTTTACCAATTCTTCGAGTTTGTTAATCCTTGAATCTGGAACATTTACTACGCCAATATTAGGTTCAATCGTACAAAACGGAAAATTGGCACTTTGCGCTTTTGCATTTGATAAACAATTAAACAAAGTCGATTTTCCTACGTTTGGCAATCCTACAATTCCTGCTTTCATATCTGTTTGATATTTTTTTTATTAGGTGATATGTAACGCAAAAGCGTTTCATTATATATGTATGTTATTTTTTAAAAGTCTGCAAATATAGGATTTATTAATGAAAGTTAAAAGTTTAAAAAAACTGTATAATTTCTTTTATCAAAAATTAAAGTATAATCGTACAAATTTGCAAACATTTGTTAAATTCTAGATTGTATTATATATATGTTACACAATTATATGTAATTTATTGAATATTTGATAAAAATACAAACAAATTGATTTAAAAGTTAAGTTAGTGTTAATTTAATCACTACATTCGTTAAATAATAAACCAAAAATTTAAAAAACCAAAAAAAACAATTATGAGAAAATTTACATTAGTTTTATTTCTGCTGAGTTTCACGCTGCTTTTTGCACAAAAAGAAATTAGCGGAAAAGTCACTGACAATTCAGGATCTGGATTGTCTGGAGTAAACATCAAGGCAAAAGGCACAACAACTGGAACATCGACAGATTTTGATGGAAGTTACAAAATTAAAGTTGATGAAAATGCAACTTTAGTTTTTAGTTCTGTCGGATTTGAAAAGGTTGAAAAGAGTGCATCTGAGGGTTCAGTAATTAATGTTACTATGGTCGAAGATGGTGGTTCTAAACTCGATGATGTTGTAGTTGTAGGAACAAGAACTGCGCCAAGAAGCAATACTACATCGGCATTGCCAGTTGATGTTTTATCTTCTAGGGATCTTCTTTCTACTGGTCAACCCACATTTGATAAAGCGTTGCAGTACAAAATTCCATCGTTTAATACGGTGCAAACACCAGTCAACGATGCTACATCATTATTAGATCCTTATGAAATTCGAAATTTAGGACCAAGTAGAACTTTGGTACTTATAAACGGAAAACGTAAAAATATGAGTGCATTATTGTACACTCAAACATCACCTGGACGAGGCGAAACTGGTGCAGATATTTCTGCTATTCCAACTGATGCTATTGAAAGAGTAGAAGTTTTGCGTGATGGTGCTTCTGCACAATATGGATCTGATGCAATTGCTGGTGTAATGAATATTATATTAAAGAAAAATACAGGATTTGGTTCAACAACGGTTAGAACAGGCGTAACAAGTGCTGGCGATGGCGAAATGCTGGGAATTTCTTTAAATAATGGTTCGACAGTTGGTGAAAAAGGTTTTGTAAATTATACTGTAGATTTTTCACGATCTAATCTAGCCAATAGACCAGGCACAGTAGATGGTGGAACCAAAAATATTGGTCCAAATGGGGAACCACTTTCTGGTGGAGAATATGCCGATTTTGTTTTTACAGATCCAACAAGCCCATCAAGTTATTATGATTATGATGATACAACTGGAATTAATACTCTTAATGGAACTAATGTTAAAGGTCTTACTAAAGCACAACTTGCAGTTTTATTTACTCCATATCAATTGACGGCAGATTATGCCACAAAACTTGGTGGCATTAATGCTGGAAACACTAGCGGAAGAGACCAAATAGACAAATTTCTAGCAAAAAAACCAGATGCTGGAAATATAAACGGTTCACCTGAAACAACAGCTGCCAAGTTTGAAGTAAATGGTGGATTCGATTACTCAGAAAGTACACAATTATATTACAACGCTGCTTATGTTTATAAAAAAGTAAATTCATTTGCCAATTACAGAACTCCTTATTGGAGAAGTTTATCAAGTTTTCCATATTTGTCAAGTCTTTATGGAGATGGAACTGCTAATTCTTATGAAGGCTATGTACCAACATTTGTTGGAGATTTAAAAGATTATAACGCTACTTTAGGTTACAAATCTAAAATGAATGGCTGGAATACAGATGTAAGTATGACTATTGGTGGCAATGAACAGTTGTATTCAGTTAATAATTCTCAAAATAGATCTACCGAAGATGTTGATGGTAATCCTTTTAATAAAGAAACATTCATTTATGGTGCAGGAACGCCAGTTAGTTTCAAACCAGGAGGAACATCATTTAATCACGTTGTTGGAAATTTAGACATTTCAAAAGCAGTCTCTGATAAAATTAGTATTGGTTTTGGATCTGAATTTAGAACTGAAGATTTTGAAATTATTGCAGGCGATGCAGCATCATACATTGGTGGTGGCGCAGATTCTTTTCAAGGTAATACTCCTGAAAATTCTGGAAAATTCAACCGTTATAATTTAGGAGCCTATTTTGATGTGGCTTATGATGTTAATAAAGATTTCTTGATAAATGGTACAGCACGTTACGAAAATTACAGCGATTTTGGAGATGCAACAGTCTGGAAAATTAGTTCAAGATATAAATTTCTTGACGATAAAGTAACTTTAAGAGGTTCAATTTCAACTGGTTTTAGAGCACCGTCTCTACACCAAATTTATACTCAAAAATCTCAATCAGCATTTGTTCCTGGACAAGGAATTGTTGTTTCTGGTTTAATAAATAATGTGTCATCATCTGCAAAAACCAATGGAATTGATAAACTCGATGCAGAAAAATCTACTAATTTTACTGTGGGAGTTGGTCTAAAACCAATCAAAAATTTAAGTATTACAATTGACTACTACGACATTAGAGTTGATGATAGAATTGTTTTAGGCAATTTAGTAGATTTTGGAGCTGATGATTCAACAAATGCTGATCCAGCATTTAGAGTTGCAACTGGAAACAAACAAAGTTTTTTTTCAAACGCTATTGATACCAAAACTTCTGGTTTAGACTTTGTTGCAAGTTACAAAGGTTTAGGTATTGGTTCTGGAAAAATGAATTTTAATTTATCTGGAAACTTTACATATAAAAATGAAAGAGTTGGCGATATTAGAAACCCAAAAGCTTTGGATAAAATTAAAAGCACAACAGATACTGATTTAGTTGGACAATCAGTTTTAAATCGTACTCAAGAAGCATTATTGTTTACTTCTAGACCAAAATATAAATATATTTTTGGAGTAGATTATGAAATTGGTAAATTCGGATTGTCATTAAATAACACAGTTTTTGGGCCAACTCAATTTAGAAACGATGGAATGAGTACCGATATTAGAATTGTTTTTCTACAAAAAGTAGTTACCGATTTAGGAATTAATTTTAATGCAAATAAAAAATTAACATTTGCATTGAATGTAAATAACTTGTTAAATGTTTTACCTGAATGGCAATTTGCTTCGAATAATGCAGCAGGAAAAGCATTATTAGCTGATGCAAATGCTGTAAAAGGTCAAACTAATTTAATAACTTTTAATGGTCGTTACTCACAAATGACCTACGATGGTTATCATTTTAGTCAATTGGGAACAATGTTAAATTTATCTATGAATTACAAATTTTAATTTCAAAATAAAAATTTAAAGAGTCTGCGAAAGTAGGCTCTTTTTTTATAAATTTATTAAAAAAATGGCAACACTTTATGATGAAAAAATGGCGACTGTTTTTGATGAAATGTATCAAATATTTATAAATTATGACGAAGAATTCCAATTTTATAATCAATTTCTTTTAGAGCATAACTGTTTGAATATTTTAGAGATTGGTTGCGGAACAGGAAATTTAGCTAAAAGATTTATTGAAAACAATTACAATTATTTAGGAATAGATTTTAGTCAATCAATGATTGAAATTGCTCAAAAAAGAAATCCTAAAGGTAATTTTTTGAAAGATGACATGAGAAATTTTTCTTCAAAAAAACAGGATTCTATTTTGATTACTGGCAGAACAACAAGCTATATTATTACAAATAATAATCTTAATGCAACTTTCTCTTCTGTTTATAATAGTCTCGAAAAAAATGGAATTTTTGTTTTTGATTTTATTGATGCAAATAGATACATTCCATTTATATTAACACATAAAGATATTGAACACGCAGCTTTTATTAACAAAAAACAATATGTTAGAATTGGAAATTGGATTCAGACACCAAACTCAGAAAATTTTATGTTAGATTGGATTGCACAATATTATGAAATTATCAAAAATGAAAAAAAATTAATTTCTGATGATTTTTCAACCGTAAGAATTTTTACTTTAAATGAAATAGAAATTTTTCTTCACAAAAATGGTTTTCAAATACTTAAAACAATAGATAGAAAAACTTATGCTTATGATACTTTTGTTATTGTAGCTAAAAAATCCTGAACCAAAAGTTCAGGATTTTTTATATAATAATTCTATTTATTCAAACTCCAATTGTATTCCAAAAATCTGGTTTTTGCTTTTTTATCGATTGTTGTTTTTGAGTATTTGTTTAAATAATCGATAATCGAACCATCGTCGTTAAAATCGCCAGAATACCAATCGAAAATATTTGAAATTTTTATTTCGGTTGCAGTAATTATATTTTTAGATTTATCGTTAATAAAATCTTTTGCAACAGCATCAAGTTGACTATTTAATTTCTCGGATGTGTAAACTTCATTATCTAATTTTGGACAAGAAAAACTTGCGCAATTTATAGCAAAATGAATTCTTGGATCACCCATTTTTCTAAGAATTTTGTTTTCAATGTCGGATAATGAATATAAAATTTTGCCTTGCTGAATTATTTTTTTATCCCAAACGTTAGAAATATCCTTAATGCTTTTTACAGGATAATTGTCAACTATCGATTTAATAGTAAATACATTATAAACATTGATGTAATAAGCCATTTTTTCATTTTTAGACCATTTATCAGTAGGTTTATTTTCGGCGAAATTATTGGCAATCAATTCTAATTCGGATTTATTGACTTTTATTTTATCATAACCGACGTTTCCAGCATTCGAAACATATTTTTTTAGAAATGTTGCATAATTTTTATAATCAACATTTTGACTAAAAGATTTAATAGATAATAAAAGAACAATAAAAAGTAGTTGTTTCATGATAAGTATTTTAAAATTAGTTACGATATTGTTCTAATTTTGGATTTATTTTAATGGATATAATTGTTGATTAATAAAGTTTTTTGGAAAATTTTCATCGCCAGAAAAACCTAACTCGTTATCTCGACCATCATTTGGAATGTAATTTGTCTTGAAAATATAATCCCAAACTGATAATGTTAGGGCAAAATTTGTACCATATTTATTGGGCATTTCTTTAGTATGATGCCAAATATGCATTTTTGGATTATTAAAAATATATTTCAAATACCCATAATCCCAACCCAAATTGGCATGATTTAAATGTCCAACCGCAATTGTAAAAAAGTGTACAATAAAAACATCTTCGATAGAAAAACCTCCAATTACCGCGAGTGGAATATACATTATTGCTTTATAAACAATCGGTTCAACCCAATTGTATCTCAAATGTGCTGCAAATCCCATTTGCTTGACCGAATGATGTGTTTTATGAAATTTCCATAAAAATGGAATGCGATGCAGCAACCGATGCGTGTTCCATTGCACAAAATCTGATATCATAAAAAATAATAAAAGTGAAATTATTTTTGGATAATTAGATAAATTTATAAGTTGCAACGAAACCATTTGCAAACCAAAATTCGATAAAAAATCATTAAATATTTGCTCGGTCACATTTGATAAAGCTATTAATATTATCAAATTCAAAACAAAAAAATTAAAAAACATATAAAAAATATCCAACCAAAAATCTTTGCGAATTATGGCTTGATTTTTTCTCCACGGAAACAAAATTTCAAGAATAAAAACTGCTAATGAAATGATTATCAATCCATAGAAATAATTTTCGACATGCAAAGTCAATATTTCATTTTTCAGATAATTGTAATATTCTGAATAAGAATTGATTATTATTTCTAGATATTTGTTCATTAATTACAGTTTTGCATATATACCAAAATTCAATGTTGGTGCGACTGGTGCATTGTCAAGTGCAAACGCGCTAATTGCAGCAATATTGGCTCCAAACTTATCTTTATTGAATTCATAATTGAACTTTAAACCAACAGCCGAATAAGATTGTCGATCTAAATAAGATGTCCATTGATTGGCTGTATCATTAGTAAATGCGTCTTCTTTAGAAATAATAATTCGGTTGTCCAAAACCAACATTATATGTCCTTTTTGAATAATATTGTAACCAATTTCCGCTCCAAATTTTGCAAAATCCGAATATTGATTGTCCATATATCCATAACCAAAATTCCCAAAATAATACCATTTTCCAGAACTTGCTCCAGCAGAAACATAAGGTAAAATTGTTGCTGCATTAAATCCAGTCGTTAATCCTTTTGAAGCATTTTTTTTAATAGAATTAGCCGAATATTGCAATCCAGCACTTATTTTCCAGTTTTTATCTAGCAATTTATATTTTAATCCTAAGGTTACATTTCCTAATCCAGAAATTGAATTTTTGCTAGAAATTCCTGTTAAATTAGAATTAACATTTACTATTTTAAATGGCACAATTAATTCTGCTTGTAAATCACTGGTAATTCCATATTCTGTGTAAATTTGCGTAGTTACATCAGAAATATCAACTGGCAAATCAACTTGTTTTCCGTTTAATCTTTGTTTGTTATACTGCAAACTCGTAGCTCCAATTTGAACATAAGTCGAATTTTTTTCTCGTGTCCATGGTCCTTGAGCAAACATAGATTGAGAAATTATTAAAAATAAAAGTATTTTTTTCATAATTAATTAGAAATATACTTATATTGACAAATTAAAATATATTCCTGACAAATTTACGATTATAATTTTATCAATTCTTTGAATAAAGTTATCAATTTTGGTTCTGCAGCTCCAGCCAAAGCAATTATTTCAGGAATATTCACAGGTTTTAAATCATCGGGATTGCACTCGTCGGTAAGAACAGAAACTGCTAAAACATTTAAATTCAAATGATTGGCAACAATTACTTCGGGCACTGTACTCATTCCGACAGCATCAGCACCAAGAATTTTTAGCATTTTGTATTCGGCTTTGGTCTCAAGTTGTGGGCCAACAACCGCTGCATAAACGCCTTTATGAAGCGTAATATTTTGTTTTTTAGCAATTTTCAAGATTGAATTTCGCAATTCTAAATCATAAGGTTCACACATATCTGTGAAACGTTCACCAAAATCAGATACGTTTTTGAATGCCAGCGGCGAACCACCTTGCAAATTAATATGATCTTCAATAAGCATTAAATCACCTTTTTTGAAATCTAAATTAATTGCTCCGGCAGCATTAGAAATTAACAATTTTTTAATGCCAAGTTGTTTTAAAATTCTGATTGGGAAAGTAATTTCTTGTAATGAATATCCTTCATATAAATGAAATCGACCTTGCATTACGACAACTTTTTTATTTTCTAGAATTCCGAAAATAAGTTTACCTGAATGAAATTCGACCGTAGAAACAGGAAAATTTGGAATATCTGAATAATTTATTTCTTGAATAATTTCGATATGATTGACCAATTGTCCCAAACCAGTTCCAAGAACAATTCCAATATTTGGATTTTCGAAACCTTTATTAATCAAAAAATCAACCGTTTGCTTTTGTAATTCTAAAGTCATTTTATTTTAAATGTATTTTTGAAATTCAGGAATTTTTTGAATGTCTTGAATTGTGTCAATGTCGTTTTTGGTTTTTAGCAAATGAAAATTTAAACCTTCTAAATCATCGATAGTGTCGCTTAAAACCGAACTTGTTCCCCAATGTTTACTAATAAAAATACCTTTCGGAATGTATTTTAATCCTAAAAGATAATAACCACCATCTTCGGCTGGACCAATCACAATGTCATGATAATTTAGTTTTTCGAAAGCATTTTCAATATCCGAAGCTTCTAAGTCATATAAATCGGTGCCAATAATTACTATTTTTTTGTAATCATCATCAAAACCTTCGACAAATGCATTGCGCATTCTAGCGCCTAAATCATTGCCAAATTGTGTTTTTTTTTGATAAATTGCATTGTCCCAAATATCGTCACGATTAACCTCTTCTGAATATAAAACACGCTTAGAAACCGAAACTTCTTTGATAATTTGGTTGGTATGATTCAATAAAAACTCATAAACTTCTAATGCGTTTTTATCGCCAATTCCTTTTGCAAGTCTGGTTTTTACTTTTCCCAATTCGGGATTTCGGGTAAAAATTAGTATTAAATTATTTTGCATTTTTAATAAAAAATTATTGTTTCGAATTTTTTGCGAAACTAATCAAATTTGCAAATAATAATATCGTTTTTAGAAATTTTTGTAAAATAATAATTTCAATAAACTTTTTTGCCTTTGGTTAGATATTGGCTCCATTCTTTGGAAAAAGCGTGAACATTTTCGGTTTCTTTATTGTTGGAATCAAAAACAGGTAAATCTTGATTTTTCCATTCGAAAATTCCGCCATAAAGGTTATAAACGTTTTTGTAACCCATTTTCAAAAGTTTTTTGCCAATCTTTTCGCTTCTAACTCCAAGAGAACAATAAACTACAATAGTTGCGTTAAAATTTAATAATTTTTTTTTAAAGTTTTTGTGATTGAAATTTTCAAAACCTACAAATTGGGCATTTTTTATATGACTAATATTAAATTCTGATTCTTCACGAGCATCAAGAAGAATAATTTCTTTTTTATTTTTTAATTCATTTACAGAAATATAGTTTACAGAATTGTCATTGAATTTCTCTAAAACATCTGGAATAGATTTTTGAGAAAAACAATTGATTATTATTAAAAACTGTATAAAAAAAAGATTAATTTTCATTTCAATTATTCATTAATTTCATTTAGAATCTTTATTAAATTGGATTTTTTATTGTGAGATAATTTTTTTTCTAATTCGATATTCATTGCTAATTTATTAAAAGTATTGTCAATAATTTTTGATTGTTGTTTATAATGATGACATGTTCTGCAAATGGTATTGTGGTATAAAAGTATAGCTTTTTCTTTGAAATTCAAAGGTAAAACTTCACTTTTATCAATCAATTCTGATGTTTTTTTGCAGGAAAACATCAAAAATGGCAAATATTTTTTTAATCTTTCCATTATGATTTAATTTGATAAATGTATCATTATTTCATAAGTCGAAAAAAATTAGATTACTGACATTTTTACTTATTTAAATGCTTTTTTCTTAAATCGAAAAATAATAAAGAATAAACTATTGCATATTCAATAAAAATGAGATAATAATTTTCTGAAAAATCTTTATTCGAATAAGTAAAATAGCTCAAAATTATTAAAAAACTCCAATAAAATGCAAATTTATATTTCGTAAAAACCGATAGCAAAACCAAATTAACTAAATACCAAGGATGAATTGTAGTTGCTGTAAAATAGTAAACGCTCAAAACAATTAAAAAAGAATTGAATAGATCGATTTCGGTTTTATTTTTTGCAAAAAAAGTTTTGTAAATAATAAATAAAATTATTAAAACTGGAATAATTTTTCCTGTAAGATGAATAATATTATAACCATAAATCTGGAAACCAAACCAACGAATAATGTAATAAATACTTGCATTGAACTCGAAATTTGTGAAATAAAGACCAATTGTTTCAAAGTAATTATGAATTAATTCATTGGATAAAAATGGTAAGAAAAACACGATATTCGAAATAATTATTATCAAATAAAAAACAATCGCCTTTTTGAAACCTAAATATTTATAAAAAATCGGTAAAAATAAAATCGGCAAAAGTTTTACCGAAATAGATAATGACAAAACAAAAGCCGAAGTTTTCCAATAATTTTGTTGCAACAAATGCATACTAAAAACCAAGAAAAACAACATAATTCCTTCAAAATGCAAATTGCCTGAAAGTTCTAAAACAACCAATGGATTTAGCAAATACCAAAATATTTGATTTGGTTCTAATTCTAAATTTTTTAATAATTTTCTACCAAAATACAAAGTTCCTAAATCGGCAGAAATTATCAAAATTCGAAAAATCGCAACCGAACCAAATATAGAATTAGAGCTAAAAAAACCTGCAATTGCAAAAAACAACTGATTGATTGGCGGATAATTAGAGAAATGTTCGGCAGAAAGATTGCCCATTCCTGCAAATAATTCTTCGGCTTGTTGTAAATGTAAACAAGGTTCTAAAATTAGGTTTTTCGGCAAATCTAGATATGGATTTAAATCTTCAATAATCAATCTTCCATCCCAAATAAATCTATAAAAATCTTGCGATAAATTGGGCAATACCCAACCAAAAACTATTCGAAAAGCGATCGTTGAAAATAATAAAAATTTGAAGTTTTCTTTAAAATCGACAACCAATTTGTAATAACAAAAAAACAAAAGTGCAAACGAAGTTGTCAATAATACGAAATCGGTTCGTTCGATTCCAAAAGCGATAAATCCGTATAGAAAAATGCTAATTGTTAGATAGAAATATTTTAGATTTTTTTTAAACATTTAGTTTTCGTAATAACACGCAAGAAATATAAGTTCAAATAGGTTTAATAATTATGCTCATTTAAGCACGTTTAAGCACGTTTTAAGCATTTTTATATAATGTTTTCTTTGCTACTTAGCGTCTTTGCGGCAAAAATCAAGCAACCTTAAATGATTTATAAACAACAAATCCGTAACCAATAACCAACATTAAGTGAAAAGGAAATAACCCAAAATCATTCAATTTGATTGCATAAAACAATCCAAAGACGAAATAAATCATCAAAAAACCTTCAATAATTGTGTTTTTAGAAATTTTTCTGGAAATATAAATATTGTCTTTCCATTTATCTTTTAATGCTTCTATATTAAATTTTGGCGTTCTTACAAACTCACTTTTTTTGCCTAACAAACCTTCAAGAACCGCAATCGAATTTTGAAATGTAAATCCCATTGCTATGGTATAAAACGTAAAAAACATTTTAATATAATTTAAAAAGCTAGCAATTCCGCCACCGCGTAGGCTTCGGTAAGTATTCCAATAACAAATAAAAAAGATAATTGTTGTTAAAACAAAAAACGCAATTATATTAAACAAATAATTCAAATGGCTGAAATAATGTTTAATAAAAAGCACAGGAACACTAAGAATAGCCATTAAAAAAATACACAAAAACATCGAACTATTTAATAAATGTAAAAATGCATGAATTTTTGTTTTTTTAGAAATCGAATTAGATTTTAAAACGCGCAATGACATTTTTCTAAAATTTTCTGCTCCACCTTTATTCCAACGAAATTGTTGCGAACGAGCTGCGCTTAAAATTGCTGGTAATTCGGCTGGCGTTTCTACGTCTTCAAGATAAATAAATTCCCAGTTTTTAAGTTGCGCTCTATAACTCAAATCTAAATCTTCGGTTAGTGTGTCGGCTTCCCAATTTCCGGCGTCGATTATGCAAGATTTTCGCCAAACACCAGCTGTTCCATTAAAATTGATGCAATGTTTTTGAGAATTTCTACCAGTTTGTTCGAGTGTAAAATGCGCATCGAGTGCAAATGCTTGAATTTTAGTTAAAACAGAATAATCTCGATTAATATGTCCCCAACGGGTTTGAACAACGCCAACATTAGGATTTTTGAAATTCGGAATTGTTTGCAACAACCAATCTTTTTTAGGCATAAAATCGGCATCGAAAATGGCAATAAATTCGCCTTTTGCAAATTCTAATCCTTCTTTTAATGCACCAGCTTTAAAACCAATTCGGTTTTTTCTAGTTATATGCTGAATGTCAATTCCTTGACATTTATACTTATTTATCAATGTTAAAGTAGCAATAACAGAATCATCGGTTGAATCGTCAAGTACTTGAATTTCAAGTTTATGTAATGGATATTCTAACTCGCAAATCGATTTTAATAATCTTTCTACAACATATTTTTCGTTATAAATGGGCAATTGAATTGTTACAAACGGAATTTCATTTTCATTCAAAAAGTTAAATTTTTCAACTATAATTTTGTTTTTTTTACTTTTTAAATAATTAAATAACAAGTTCAATTGCGCCAAGCTATAAAAAAAAATAAGCATAATCGAAAAGCCGTAAAAAAATAGAATTATGTAAGATAATGTTAGTAGCATTTTATTTTTTGAAAGAATATTTAACAATCCAACCTATTATTTTTACACCAGCCATAACAGTTCCTTTTACGGTTCCAGAAACTTTAGAAACGCCAATTCGGTTTTTATATTTTACAGGAATTTCTAAATAAGTCATTTTTTGTTTTAAAACTTTTAGCTGCATTTCGACTGTCCAACCGTATGTTTTATCTTCCATTTCAAGTTTTAGAAGTTGCTCGTATTTAATGGCGCGAAATGGTCCAAGATCGGTAAATCTTGATTTAAAAAATAATTTCATTAAAAAAGTCGCTAACCAATTACCAAAAACTTGTTGTAGCGTCATTGATCCATTTTCTCTCAGATTTTTTGCTCTTGCACCAATCACAAAATCTATATTTTGTGTAATAATTGGATCGACAAGTTGCGTCAATTCTTCAGGATAATCAGAATAATCACCATCTAAAAAAACAATTATTTCGGGTTTTTTTTCTCGATTTGCAATATATTCCATACCTTTCAAACAAGCATAACCATAGCCTTTTCGGCTTTCAGAAAGTACTGTTGCGCCTGCATTTTTGGCAATTTCGATGGTTTTGTCGGTAGAGTTATTGCTTATTACAATAATTTCTGAAACATAATCTGGTATTTCGTTAATTACATTTGCAATAGCATTTTCTTCGTTGTGTGCGGGAATAATAACAATTATTGAACTCATAAAGATGTTAAAGTATTGTCTTTTCTAAATGCAGAAAGTGTTTCCCATTGTTTTATTTTGATATTCATTTTGAATTTTTCGGCTCTAATAATATTTCCGTTTTTGTAAATTATTGCAAATCCCTCGAGTTTATCATTAAAAAATTGACATTTTTTTTGAATAATTTCTTTCTCATTATAACTCGACCACCATTTGGTTTTTTTATTATTTACATAATGACCTTCTTCTTTTTTATTGCCGTTTTCATAATAATAAAACCAATAAGCCACTTTTTGATTTTCTTGAATCCAACCTTCCGATTCTATTTGACCATTTTCAAAATAGTTTTTTATGTACACTTTTGATTGACTAAATGTGTTTAAAAAACTCATTGTCAATAAAAAAACCAGAATGAATTTTATTTTATACATATATAGGTCTTAAAATATTAAAAAAACTGACAAAATTTTTATTGTCTCCAAATTCATTTACGAAAGTTTTTAAAATTTGGTTTTAAAAAAATTAATTTCATTAAAATAAAACCAAGATTGTTTTTCTTTCGTAATTGATTTTAGAAACGAGTTCAAAAATATTTTAAATTTTTAAAACCAAGATAAATTTATTCTCGTATATCAAAACAATATCAATATTAAATCATTAAAAAATGAAAAACAAATTTATTTCAAGTTTATGTGTGTTATTGCCAGGATTAGTTTTGGCGCAAAGTCCAGTTTCAGGATTTATGAAGCAAAAAGGTCAAGGTTCGGTTGTTGTTTCGTATGCTGCTGAAAGTTATGACAAAGTTTTTTTGGTTCCTAAAGAAATTGAAGGTGTTCCAGTTTTTAACGATGTTAAGATTGCAAGTCAATCACTTTATGCAGAATATGGCGTTTCAGATAGGTTTAATGTGGTTGTAAATTTACCATTTATTACAGCAACAGGAAATGCAAGCGAAGCAGTTTTAAAAAATCTAAATTACGAAAATAAACGCTCTGGTCTGCAAGATTTAAAAATTTATACTAAATACAATTTCAATTCTTATGTTTTTGGCAAAAATCAAATCGATTTTATTGGAGTTGCAGGCGTAGAATTGCCAATGGGTTATAAAGCAGACGAAGGTTTACAGTCGATAATTGCAATTGGTGATCAATCTACCAAATTAAATATTTCTGGAATTTTAATGTTTAAAAACCAATCAGGATTTTTTGCAAGCGGGCAAATAGGAAACACGTTTAAAAGCACCGAAACGCCAAACGCATTGACATCAGAATGGAAAATAGGTTTTGCTGCCAAGCGTTTTTATGTAGATACATTTTTCGCAACGCAATTAAATTCAAGTGCTGGTGTCGATATTTTACAGCCAGGTTTTACTGGATTCTTTCCAGCAACCAAGGTCAATTTTACAAGAGTTGGACTAAATGCTTATGTTCCTTTTACTAAAATGATAGGTTTGACTGCTGGCGCAAATTCATACATTTCAGGAAGAAATATTGGTAAAGCAACAGGTTTTTACGGCGGATTGGTTCTAAATTTCTAATAATAATATACTTTAAATTCATACAAATGAAAAATATAAATACCTTCAAAAAAATAATTTTTGCAGTACTTGCAACATCAACAATTGTTTCATGTGAACGCAACTCGACCTACGAAGATGCAAAACCATCAATTGCAAATATTGCAGTTTCTAACCCAAATTTCAGCACGCTCGAAGCGGCAGCAGTTGCAGGCGGAGTTGTAGGAGTTTTAAGCAATGCAAATGCTGGCGATCCATCAGGAAATTTTACTGTTTTTGCTCCAACTAATGCTGCTTTTGATAAATTAGGATTAAATTCTGAAACATTAGGTGTTTTAAATCCAACTTTTTTGACCAATACTTTATTGTATCATGTTTCGAATGGCGATTTAATGAGTGGTTCATTTACAGCAACTTCTCCATCGGCATTAGGTGGAATTACAAGAAGATTTATTGAGAAAAATGGCGATAAATACATCAATGGTTCAAAAATTATTGCAACCAATATTGCTGCTGCAAATGGCACAGTTCACGCTATTGACAAAGTTATGATTGCAACTGGCGCAGATATTGTCGATTCGGCTCTTGCCGTACAATCGGGTGGCGTTTTTGTAAAACCAGAACTAACTTATTTGGTTGAAGCAGTTGTTTATGCTGGTTTAGCTGGTCCAGATAGTCCTTTAAGAACTGCACCGTCATTAACAGTCTTTGCTCCAACCGATGCAGCATTTATTAAATTAAGTGAAGCTTTAGTTGCAGCTGGAATTTTGCCAACTAAATTTACAAGAAAAGAAGATGTAAGAAATCTACCAGTAGAAGTAATTACAGCAGTATTGACAAATCACGTTATTGGCGGCGGAAAATTTACACCAGAAATGATGTCGGGCGCAAACAATGCATTTGGCGGACAAATATTAACTATTGGCGCTTTCGTAAATGGTGTTTTAACAATAAAAGGAGCCAATGCAGATTTTCCAGCTGCAAATATGGTCATTCCAGATATATCAGCAAAAAATGGTGTAATTCATATAGTAGATAGTGTGATTATGCCAACGTTATAAAATTTTCATTTTTGTTTTGTTTTGTTTTGTTTTGTTAGAAAAGTCTTTCTGAATTGCCAGAAAGGCTTTTTTTTTAAAATATAATTTGCCTACTAGCAATATTATTCATTTATTTGTGTTCAACTAAATTATTAAATCCCTAAATAAATGAAAAACAAACTTTATTTTTTATTATTACTACTAATTCCCATAATTAATTTTGCGCAAAGTCCAGTTTCCGGCTTTATGAAAGAAAAAGGTCAAGCATCAGTAGTCCTGTCATATGCTGCCGAATCTTATGATAGCGTATATTTTGTGCCATCAATTAGCGATGCTGTTCCAATTTTTAGAGATATAAAAATTGCAAGTCAATCTCTTTATGCAGAATATGGCGTAACCAATAATTTTAATGTAGTTGTAAACCTACCTTATATTACAGCAACTGGAAATGCTACCGAATCGAGCCTAAAAGATTTAGGTTTCGAAAATAAAAGAGCTGGTTTGCAAGATTTAAAAATTTATACTAAGTACAATTTTGGTTCATACATAAAAAACAACCACCAAATTGATTTTATTGGTGTTTTTGGTGTCGAATTACCAATGGGTTACAAGGCCGACGAAGGTTTACAATCAATTATTGCCATTGGTGACCAATCTAGAAAACTGAATTTTTCGGGCATGATGATGTACAAAAATAAAAATGGTTTTTTTGGAAGCGGACAATTAGGAAACACTTTCAAAAATAATCGAGTGCCAAACGCATTAACTTCGGAATGGAAAATTGGTTTCGCAGCCAAACGTTTTTATGTAGATACTTTTTTCGCAACTCAATTAAATTCTAGTGCTGGTATCGATATTTTGCAACCAGGTTTCGACGGATTTCTTCCAGCGGCAATAGTTAACTTTACAAGAATAGGTTTAAATGTTTATGTTCCATTTACTAAAAATCTAGGTTTAGCTGCTGGCGCAAATAAATATTTGTCAGGTAGAAACCTTGGTGTTGCAACAGGATTTTACGGTGGCTTGGTCTTTAACTTTTAATATTTTATACAAATGAAAAATTTATATACTTTCAAAAAAATAACTTTAGGATTAATATTGTCTGCATTATTATTTTCTTGCGAAAGAAATTCGACTTTCGAAGATACTAAACCGTCAATAGCTAAAATTGCAGTCCTAAATTCAGATTTTAGTGTTTTGGAAACTACTGCGATTAAAGGCGGAGTTGCATTATTACTAACCAATGCCAATGCTGGCGATCCATCAGGAAAATTTACAGTTTTTGCACCAACCAATGGTGCTTTTGCAAAATTGGGTTTAAATTCTGATAATCTAGCAACATTAAATCCAGATTTTTTAACAAATACATTAAAATATGCAGTTTCTAATGGCGATTTGTTGAGCGGCTCATTCACAGGTACTTCTGCATCTGCTTTAAGCGGATTAACCAGAAAATTTATTGAAAAAGACGGTCAAAAATACATCAATGGTTCCAAGATAATTGCCACTGATATTGCTGCTGCAAATGGCACAGTTCATGCAATTGATAAAGTTTTATTAGCAACTGGCGGAGATATCGTAGAGTCGGCAATTGCCGTGCAAACTGGAAAAGTTTTTGTGCAACCAGAATTGACCTATTTAGTTGAAGCAGTTCTTTGGGCGTCGAATTTACCAGATGGAACTTCTATCGCAACAGCATTATCGACATTACCATCGTTGACGGTTTTTGCGCCAAATGACGCAGCTTTTATTGCACTTTTAAAAGTTTTCAATAAACCTTTTTCGAAGCCAACAGATATAAAAGAGCTACCTAAAGATGTGGTTAGAGATGTTTTACTAAACAATGTTCTTGGCGGCGGAAAATTCACACCCGAATTAAATTCTGGAGCAAATGCATCTGTTGGCGGTGGAGTTTTAACACTAAGCGCTTTTGCGGATGGCGTAATGACTGTTAAAGGAAACAACAATGCAACTCCAGCAAAGATGTTAATTCCAGATATTCAAGCAACAAATGGTGTTATACATATTATTGATACAGTTTTATTGCCATAAATTAAATTGTTCTACCACCATTGAATGGCTTTATTAATTTATAATACAAAAATGCCCACGAATAATACGAAATATACATATAAAATAGTCTAAAGAAATTTAATTATTTTTTGTCAAGACAAGGATAAAAAATATTGCAGTCCCGATAGCTATCGGGGTTGATACGGAAGATTTTTTT
>JAYWGV010000018.1:0-2408 GCA_043778105.1 Bacteroidota bacterium | reverse complement strand
CCCCAACTGACGCCAAGCCACGAGACGTTGTGTGCTATGTTGCCCGAAAAATCCGAAAACAAGACCAAATAATATAATTGAAAAATAAATGAATGAATTTTTAAAATCTTTTTCAAATAGAGAAATTTCAATTATTTTTTGGTCAATTGTCTGCATAATCATTCTGATTTTAATCCAAAGAAAAGATCTAAAACAAATCGGAAGTATTATAAAAATGTTATTCAACAAATATTTTGTTGCTATATATTTTATATTCGCAGTTAGTGCTGGTGCGTTAAAACATTAATTTTGTTTGTTAAGTATTGATTTATATAGGTATAAAGTCGTTCTTTGATTTTTTGATTTGAATTGAAAGTTAATGATTTTGCATTTTAAAATGTAAAATTATGAATTCAGGTAAGTACGTTTTTGCTCAATTATTACAATTTGTTAATAAATATGAGTTTGATAAGATAGTAAAAAAGCACAACGGTAATTATCGAGTTCGAGAATTTGATTGTTGGAATCAATTTATTCAGTTGTTTTTTGGACAATTAAATAATTTAAACTCTTTACGGGATATTTGTTTATGTCTTAAGGCACACAACAAGAAGTTGTATCACTTAGGAATCAAGAATTATGTCAACCACACAACTTTATCTCGAGCAAACGAAAAGCGTGATTGGCAAATTTTTGCTGAATTTGGTTATTATCTAATTGAGTTAGTTCGACCTTTATATAAAAACAGTGATATAAGCAACTTATCTATTGATAATGAATTGTTTGCTTTAGACTCAACAACTATCTCTTGTAGTATTAATCTTCTAACTTGGGCTGAAGGAAAATATAGTCGCGGAGCGGTAAAGATGCATACTTTACTTAATTTACGTGGTAATATTCCGAGTTATATTCTTATTACAGATGGTAAATATCACGACAGTAATGCACTCGATCACATTATTTTCGAGCCAGATGCAATTTACATAATGGATAAGGCTTATGTTGATTTTGAGGCTTTATATCGAATACACACAATTGGTTCCTATTTTGTTACAAGAGCCAAATCAAGTTTAAAATACATTACTGTCGAACAAAATTTTAATATTGATGAAGCAACTGGCTTAAAAGCTGATAAAACAATCGAATTAACTATAACAAAATCAAGGAAATTTTATCCTGAAAAACTTCGTTTAGTGGAGTTTTACGATACAGAAAAAGACAATTACCTTATATTTATGACAAATAATTTTGAAATAACCGCTCTTGAAGTATGTTACATATATAAAAATAGATGGCAAATAGAAACATTTTTTAAATGGATAAAACAAAATTTAGTAATTAAAAAACTTTGGGGACATTCCCAAAACGCAGTCAAAACACATATATGGATTGCTATTTGTACGTATTTAATTGTAGCATATGTGAAAAAATCTGTAAAAAGTGATTTATCAATTTATCAGATTATACAAATTTTAAGCATATCTTCTTTTGACAAAACGTCAATAGATGAATTATTGAGCGACTTTCAAAACAATCAAAATGTCAATGAACATCAATATAATATTTTTGATAAAATAAATTAATATTTTAACGCACCAGCACTAATTCGCAGTATATTTTTACCTCATAATTAAATATTTGAATAGAATTGGAATTTGGGAAATATCATTATATAAAGATTTTATATTTTGGTTTTTAACAACCGCACTAGTAACTGTTTTTAACAGTAATAATCTAAAAAATTTCAAAGATTTCAAAATAATAATTTTAAAGTTATTTTCAATTACACTAATTTTTGAGTTTCTTGTTGGATTTTATAACTTTTCACTTATTGGAGAATTGATTTTAGTTCCAACTGTAACTTTTATATCAATATTATATCTTGTTGCAGATCATAAAAAAGCGAAAGAAGACTATTTAACTGTTTCAAAATTTTTGAATTCCATACTTTCAATCATTGGAATTGCAATTTTAATTTTCGTAGTTTATAAAATAATTACAAATGGCAAAGATTTAATATCAATTTCTAATTTGAAATCGTTTTTATTTGCGCCACTTTTCACACTTTTATTTATTCCTATAGTTTACTTAATTGTAGTTTTTATGAAATACGAAGATATATTTGGGAATTTAAACCGTTCTCAATTTATAAATAGTAAACGAAAATTGAAAATTAAATTTATGTTTCTGATATTTGGAAATTTAAACTTAAAATTTTTAGATAATGCAAAAGAAATAACGATTTGGAATAAAAACGAATTAAATGAAGAAGAAAAACTAATGAAATACATAAGAAAAAGAATAAAATATAAAGAGCACCAATAAACACAGCACACAACAGCGGTTTGCAAAAATTGGGGTTTTGGTCTTGACTTTACACATTGTTTTGTACTTTTGTGGTCAGTGATTTACTGAAAGTTCGGGCTAAC
>JAYWGV010000017.1:0-43346 GCA_043778105.1 Bacteroidota bacterium | reverse complement strand
AAATTTCTGACAATGGTTTTTAGAAAATTCTCATCAGTAAAAATTGAAATATTATTTGGATTTTCGAAAATTATTAAAATTTTATCTTCGCTTTTAAAGTGGTTTTTAGAATATTCAAAAATGTTATTTATATTAATTAATTGTGGTTCTGGTTTAAAATTATCCATTTGACCTTTCGACCAAAGTAAAATATCTTCCATCGAAAACAATAAATTTTCGGCCGAAAGTATTGTTTTTTCTTCAATTTCATTTTTAGTTTGTGTGTCAAGCAATTCTGGACTTTCTTTTTGCAATTGCATAAAATGAATAAAATTATATACAGGACTTCGCAAATCGTGGTTCAAAATACTTAAGAATTTAATTTTGGTTTTATTGGCTTGGTCTAAATCTTGGTTTAAAACCTGTAGTTTTTGATTGGTTTTCTTGCGGTTCTGATTTTGATAAAATAACGAAAAACCAAAAATTGATAAAAAACCAATGCCAAAAATGTAAATCCATTTTTGTTTTTCTTTACTTTCTAAGGTTATTTTATTTATTAAAATTTCTTTGTTTTTTAGTTCGATTGTGCGTTGATCTTCAAGATTTTTTACAGTTTCTTTAGATTGTTCTGTAAAAATTGAATCTTTGATTGCTGCAAATTTTAATGCCATTAAAGTTGCTTTTTTGTCTTTATTTTGCAGTTGATATAAATAAGTCAATGTGTCATAACAAACGCTAATATTAAAATTATCGCCAGATTTTTTATATAACGCGAGCGATTCTAATATCAACATCTCGGCTTGGGTTAACAAAAATTGTTTTTTGGAATTTTTACCATCTGCTTCGAATTGTAATAAATAAATCAAACCTTCATCAAGTTTACTTCCAGCAATTAATCGATAATCTTTTATTTCAAGAGCATTTTTTTTCGCAATTAAAACATGTTTTAATGCCAATTCATATTTATCTTGTAACTGATAAATTTGTGAAATTTTTGAATTTACGTGAGCAAAAATTCGTTTTTCATTAATTTGTTCTGATAATTTTAATGCTTTAAAAAAATAGTACAGCGATACATCATATTGTTTATTTTTGTCCCGATAAATTTCGCCAAACAAAATATAATTGTCACATAAATCTTTTTTTAAATTTAATTTTAAATTAATATTAACTGATTTTTGATTATAAATAAATGCTTTATCATTGTTTTTCAAGTAATTATAAACAAAACTTATTCCGTAATATGACCTTGCAATTCCAGACTTGTTATTTATATCTTCATAAATTTTTAAAGATGTTAAAAAATTTTCTAATGCCGCAGAATGATTAGATTTCATTGCTTCTAACGAACCTTTTGCAGCATATAATTTTGCATAAGATAATTTAGTGACAGTAAATTTTATTGCTTTTTCGAAATAAAAATCAGCTTTTTTAAGATTTCCTAACGATATATAATTTTGACCAATAATTCTTAGCGATTGTCCAATTCCATCTTTCCAGTTAATATTTGTGGCAAGTTGCAAACTTTTATTTCCATAAATTAATCCTAAATCTGGATTAATAGATATGTAGCTTTGAGAAATTAAAATTAAATTATTAACCTTTAAAGAATCTATTTTAATATTTGGCTGCAATAAAATTAAAGAATCAATTGCAGATTGACCTGTTTTTTGACTATTTGCAGAGAATGAAATACCAATTAAAAAAAATATAAAGCAGTATATTTTCATTATAAAATTAAATTTAAATTGTCTTTAAAACTTCGACCAATTGGAATTTCGATGTTGTTATTTAAATAAATTTTTAATGCTGTTTTGCGTTCAATAAATTGTTTTTGAACGGCAAAACTTCTATGGATTCTAATAAAATCTTTAAATAAATCTTGTTTTAAAATCGTACCAATATTAGAATAAATACAATATTTTTTCTTGGCTGTAATTATATATGTATAATCTTTTAATGCTTCGAGATATAAAATTTCGAATAATTTAATATTTATTATATCATCGCCATCTTTTATAGATATAAAATCTTGACCAAAACTCATTTCGAATAAATTGGCTTTGTGTTTCATTTCCATAAAATGTTCTATTCTATTCATTGCTTTTTCGAAACGATCAAATTTTAATGGTTTTACAATAAAATCAAGAGTATCGATTTCAAAACTATCGGCTGCATGTTCTGCATGACCAGAAATAAAAATACAAATCGAAGTTTCTAATGTTTTTTTTCGAAATTCAAGACCGTTTGTGCCTGGCATATCAATGTCTAAAAACAAAATATCGACTTCGTTGTTTTTTAGAAATATTATCGCCTCATCTGCAGAAGCGAAAATTCCACAAATGTCAAGTTTTGGAAATCTTTTCGCAAATGACACAACCATCAATCTATCGACAATCTCATCATCTAGAATAATGCATTTCCATTTCTCCATTTTAAATCTTTTTTAACAAAAATAATAAACATATTAGTATAAACAATGTCATTCATCTTACAAATTAGGTTGTTGGTATAAAATATAAATTTTGTAACCAACAAAATCATTAATTTTGATTTGGGAAAAGTTTATTTTTTTTAAACTGTGGTTGGTTTTGCGATAAAGGTTTGGCGTAAGTCAAGCCTTTTTTGAATTATAGTCATTCATATAATTTAATCGGTCGTTGGTATAATATAAATTTAATTCATAAAGTTTAATATTATGTTTGAAAATAAATTTTAAATAAACATGAAAAATAAAATACTATTTATTATTGTAGTTTCAATTTTTACTACATATAATTTATCGGCAAGAGCCAAAATTCCTTTTGGTAAAATCGATAAAGTCGAAGTTGTCGCCAATTTGCCAGACAATGAAAAATATGCAGTAAGCGAAGGCTCGACCGAATATTTAGATTTGGCAAGAATGCATCAAGAATTCAATATTGCATGGATAATTCCTGCTTGGATAACCCAAGAACCCAAATTGGTTCTTGCAAAAAAAGATTCTGACGAATATTTCGAATTAAACGACAATCAACTTAGTCAAATTATTAGTGATAATAAATTGGATAAAGAAGATCTTTTGCAATTGGGATTTTATAGCAATTATGGCGGAAAAATAATTTTATTGTTACTTATAGCATTAATAATTTATGGTTTACTTCCAACAAAGCTATCCAAAGATATATCTTCAACCAACATTTAAAGATTAAGGTTGTATTCTAGAATATTGTAGGTTTTTGTCTTATTGTCTCTAATGTGACAAGTTAAAAATCTGTAAAAATCTACAATATTATTTCACACAATCAAGATCAACAATCAAATAAATTTTATGAATCCATTATTTTTAATTCCAGTTTTTGTAATTGTTGCGGGGATAATTTTTATGATTATCATGAATAAAAACCATAAAGCTGCCAAATCAGATATTGATCTAGATTTCGAACGAACCAAATATGATTTGTACAAACAAGAATTATTAATCAATGATTTCGCAGTCTTAAAACAATTTATGAAAGGTAAATCTATCAATGCTTTTACAGCAGCATCAGTGCCACAATCTACTAGCAATAAAATAACCGAACTCGTTGGCGATGGCATGAAAAACGTTGTATTATCTGCCATTGGTGTAAAGCTTAGAAGAGTAGAAACTGTTTGTTTTTGGGTTCTGAGTGGCAATGATTTGAATTTTTTTATTACAAATACTTCTGGAGGATTAGACGAGCATATTGTTTTTGATAATTTCAGAATCGAAGAAGCAACATTACAAAATGGCGGAATTTTAAAATCGCCAATGGTTGTTTACAATAAATCATCTGAGGAATATTTGCCAAAAACACATATTATTACATTCAATATAGATGGAAATTCACTTTCTCTTGAAATTCATGATAGACTCAATTATATCGTTGAACCGTCAGACATGTTAAATTTAAAAAAACAATTAGAAACCAGAGCAAAATATCAAGTAGTTGGCGAAAAATTTGTAAGTATTTTGCAAAATAGATTTCCGAATTTGAAAACAGTATAACATAATTATGGGATTTTTTTCAAAATTTTTAGGTGCATTACAAAGCATTAAATTAAATAAAAAAAACGCTCTAAATGGTTATTTGCTAGATCATTTACTTGTTGGATCGATGTATGCCGAACAGCAATCGGCCTATTTAAATTCGTACGAAACAGGTTTAAAAAAATCTGATATTAAATAAATTGGTTAGAAATTATTGGCACATATCTAATAAGAACGAAGCTCTTGAAACGCTTGTAAATTTGCATAATAAAAATCAAGATAAAAATATTGATTTTGTTTATCAAGCATTTGAAAATCAAGACAATTATGTTAACATTTTAAAATCGAATTTTTCTGATAATCAAGCCGATTTAGAATATTATTTAAACATTTTTAGAAAATTAAAAAATGTTGTTCCAGAATTGATTGAGCAAAAAGTGATTACCAATTTCTCTCAATTAAAAAAAATTAAAGACAGCGGCTGGAATTATGGCAGATGCGCATTTTTAGCACGATGTTGTTATGAATTAAATTATATTTCAGAAAATGAATTAAAAGAATATTTAGAAAAATCTCACACAGAATTAAAAAAATACTGCAGCACTTGGCATGAATATACAACAAGTTACATTTTTGGAAGAGCAATTTGGGGCGGTGCGAATAATAATGGAATGATTCATATTGCCAATGATTTACTCAATAATAAAAAAAGTCCATTAAAGAACAAAACATGTATTTAAAAAATATTTGGTACAATATTAATGTTATTCGTATAATAAAAAGTGTCATTAGTATAATTATAATTAAATGAATATCAAATTTCCTCAAATTTGTATTCAAATTATTAATCAAATTAATTAAAATTTAACTCTATGAAAAATCTATTTAAAATTTCTTTCTATATCATACTGGCAACAATTGCTGGATCATGTAGTAAAGAAGATGAACCAAAAGAAACTGCAATTGTTCAAGAAGAAGTAGTTGCGCCACCAGTCCCTGAAAATGTGGTTAGTTACACAATTAAACCTGTTGAAGGTAGACCAGGCGGAAATGGAAATTATCAAGCAGGAGAAATAATACAATTTGTAATAAACATTATAGATGCACAAAGTAATAGATCTTTTTACATAATTAAACCAGAAGGTCAAAATCAACAAAAACATCAAATTATTGGTACCGATTATATTTTTAATGAAATCCAGCAAGGTGTTAATACATCAACCTCGTCATTAAAAATTCATACTGAATTTAAGTCAAATTATGTATTTTCAATTAAAATTTTAAGACCAGGAACATTTACATTAAAATTTAATTTGCAAAAAACAAATAGTGAAGGCCAGAATGTTGGACCTGTTGTAAGCGAAAATTTAGCATTTGCAGCTGTAAGCTTTTTTGCATATTCAGAATTTGGTTTCATTTTCAGATTTGGACATGCAAATTGTTATGGAACTGTTGAAGGACGACGCTATGATAGAAATTTTTATTTTTCTGTTAATTGTGGAGACCAAGCTACCGATAAATATCTTTTTGATCCAAACTTTACCTACACTTATGAAACTGCATATTGTGCAGCTGGTGGTGCTAGTGGTGGTTTAGATAATGGAAATAAAAATAAATTTGCTCCTAGTTATGCAGCAGGTGCTGGTCAATGTTCCATTGGTCAACTAGGATTAATAAATTGTAACAACCACAACGGTTTTATTATTGATGAAATAAAAATATTTATAAAGCCAGTTAACGGAAACGTGTTTAATACAATCTCATACAAATATGTACCTATAGTGGCAGAATATGATGTTTTATAATTAACCAATCTTAAAAAATAATCACAATGAAAAATTTTATTAAAATATCTGCATTAGTTGCAGTTTTAATTAGCACATCGTGCTCTAAAACCGAAGAAGAAAAAGTAACAACTATAGCGGATTTAAAACCAGTAAATTTTGTTGCTGCTACAGACGTCGTTGTCAAAACAGAACAGTCATCTAGGGCTTATCCAAATCCTGCAAATAACCAAACTTTGGAATTCCAAACAATTACAACTGTTCAAAAAACTGGAAAAGCCGATCCCGTTTCACCAGCTTTTTCGACTGATACATCACTAATTTTTCCCGGAAGTATATTGCGTGGGTCTTCGTTTTTAAACGGCGATTATGACCCGTTAGTTTTAAGTAACGCTTTTAATAAGGTAACGCTTTCAACTTCTCTTAGAGGCGCAAGTACCGTTTTTGGAGAATATTTTCCTACTATAAGTGGCATAGCGACTGGTATAAATGATTTGGTTGTTTTGAAAGCGCAAGAAATAAATTATAATTACATTCCTGCAATTTTATCTTACGATAGCAAAGAAGTAACAACTAATGAAAGTTTAGTAAAATCTATGAATGTTCATGCTACTCTTGATTTAAAATTTGTAGCAGCAAGTGTTGCTGCTAAATTTGGATATGTAAAAAAAGAAACAAGCACAACTGGATCACGAAGTGTTTTAATAGCATTTAGACAAAAACTGTACAGTGCATCAATAGACCCTAAATTTTATACCGAGTGGATTACAGGAGGCATAAATACTTCTCAATGTGGCGAGTACGAACCATTATATATTAGTAGTGTAGACTATGGTCGAATTGCCTATGTACTTTTCGAAACAACTTTAACTAAAGACGAAATATACTCCCAAGTTACTGCTTCTTTAACTGCATCTTACAAGGCTGTTGCCACCTTAAGCGCTTCTGCAGAATGGACAACCGAAGCTAGTAGAGTTTTTTCTCAAAATTCTTTTAAAGCCTATATTTATGGTGGCCCACTAAATGGTGGAGTTATCACAAATTTAGAAGGTTTAGCAGATTTCCTTCAAAAACCAACTCCTCAACAGCTTGTTGGTGGTAGCGCTCCAATTTCATATACTGTTAGACGCCTTAGTGACAATACTAAAGTAGAAATTAGATCTGTCTATACAGAAGAAACTGCAGCATTTAGACCATAATAATTAACTTTATAAACTTGCAAAATGCATTGTCATATTTTTTAAAAGGTTTAATATTTTTAGTATAGTTTATTTTATGAAATTCATTAATTTACTATTTATATAACAATGTCATTTAGTTAAAAAATTTTTGAATGATGATTAACGATTCTTGATTTCAGATTTGGTGTTAATAAATATAAAATTGTCTATTTTACTGGATTTAAAAAATCTTAAATAAAGTATCGTTAATCAAAAATGTGAAATTATTTTATGATTTATTCCTTAACTAAACGACATTGATTTATATAAGTCGATTAATAAAGTTAAGTTAGGTTTAAAAAGGTTTGACAACATGTCAAACCTTTTTTATTTCATTTTTAAAACAAAAGTTGTTCCAAATCCAATTTTCGAATCAACCGAAATTTCGCAATCAATAGCTTTGGCCAAATCACGAATTAAATGCAAACCTAAACCCGATTGAATGCCAATAACTTCGGAGTCGTCATAAAGCGCTTTGAATTGCTCGTTTTCTGCACCTTTTCCGTTGTCCGAGATAGATAAATAAATAACATTTTTTTCTTGCCAAGCTTTCCAAACAATTGTTGGATTATCAATAGTTTTAAAAACATTTATTGCATTGCTGGTCAAGTTTCTGATGATGGTTTTCAAATAATTTTCATCGGTAAAAATTTCAAGATTATTAGGGTTATGATATTCGAAATTTACATGCAAATATCCCGAAAATACTTTTTTTGTATCATTAAACAATTGGTCAACAGATACATTTTTTGGTTTTGGTTTAAAATTTTCCATTTGCCCTTTTGACCACAAAAGCATGTCTTCCATCGACGACAATAAATTCTCGGCAGACGTCATAGTTTCTGACTCAATTTGCGTTTTTGTTGCTTCGTCCAGCAATTCAGGACTTTCTTTTTGCAAATGTAAATAATGAATCAAGTTGTTAACTGGACTTCGCAAATCGTGGTTTAAGATTCCAAAAAACCTAGCTTTTACTTTATTGGCTTGGTCTAAATCGTTGTTAAGAACTTGCAGTTTTTCATTAATTTTTTTGCGATTTTTACTTTGGTAAAACAATAAACTTCCAATTATTGCAAGCAAACCAATGCCACCAAATAAATACCATTTTTGTTTTTCTTTGGCTTCGAGCGATATTTTATTGATTTTAATTTCTTTATCACGAATATCAATTAGTCTTTTGTCTTCAAGATTTTTTAGGCTTTCTTTATTTTCAGAATTAAATATAGAATCTTTATAAATAATTGAATTTTCTAAAGAAACTAATGATTCTTTGTATTTGCCTTGAAGTTTTAGTATTTCATAAATCTTTTGATAATTATAATAAATTCCATCAGTGGCATTAATTTCTTTATTTATTATTAATGATTCTTCTAAATTTTCTAAAGCTTTTTTTAGAAAAGGATCTTGCTTGACTTTGTCTTCAATCATCTTTGCTTTTTCAAAAAAGATTTCTCCAATTATTGCTAAATTTGTTGATAAATCATCTTTATTGCCAATTTCTTGATTCAATTTATATGACTTATAGCAAAATTCTAACGCAATGTCATATTTTTTCATTTCAAAGTACAATTGACTTTTGTTATCATAAGCAAGAGCAAGACTAAATTTGTTATCTAATATTCCAGCAACTTCAATAACTTTGTCATAATAATTTAGTGCTTTATCGAATTGTTTTATATTGGTGTAACAATTTGCCAAATTGCCATAATTATTCATCATCGATGTTGTTACATTCAATTTTGTGTTAATTTCTAGGGCTCTTTGATTAAGTGCTATGGCTTTTTTATATTTATTTAAAGAAAAATATACAATTGCAATATTTCCTAATACCAAAGCTTGACCTTTTTCGTTTTTTAAGAGTTCATATAGTGAAAGTGCCTTGTTATTATACTCTAATGATTTTGGAAAGTTGCTTTGGTATGAATAAATTAGACCCATACTACGATAAATTTTTGCATTAATTTCTTTATTGCTTGTTAAATTTAATGCGTTTAATAAATTTTTTATGCCGTTTTTATAATCAGAATTCGTTGTTTGATTACAACTTATTGCCCAAAGTGATAGGGCTTTTCCGTCGTTATAGTTTAATTTTTTTGACAATAAAAAAGATTGTTTTCCATATTTTAAACCAGAAACTGGATCAATTGAATAATAAGCATTTGATACATCGCATAATAAAATTACTTTATTGGTATCATTTTTCATTTTCGAAATTACAACCAAAGTCGAGTCTATAAATTTTTGCATCTTTTTTTGAGAAAAGAAAAAGTTAGTACAAAGCAAAAAAATTATAAAAACTATTTTTCTCATAAAACCAAGTTTAAATTATCCTTAAAAGCACGTCCAATTGGAATTGAAACTTCGTTATTCATTTCGACTTCTTGCGCCGATATTTTCTTTACAAACTGCCGTTGAATGGCAAAACTTTTGTGTATTCTAATAAAACCTTGAAAAGTTTCTTGTTTTAAAAGAGAACCAATATTTGACCAAATACAATGTTTTTTTTGAGAAGTGACCAACAAAGTATAATCTTTTAAAGCTTCGAGATATAAAATATCAAATAGATTAATTTTGTATTGTTCGGTTCCTTCTTTAATATTAATGACATCTTTACCAAAACTGAGTTCAAACAATTTTGCTTTTTGATTCACTTCCAAAAACTGCTCAGCTCGATGCATTGCTTTTTCGAAGCGGTCAAATTTTAAGGGTTTTACTATAAAATCTAGCGTTTCTAAATCAAAACTTTCAACTGCATATTCTGGGTGACTAGAAATATAAATGCAAACTGGCACTTCGATTGCTTTTTTGCGCAACTCGAGACCGTTTGTTTCTGGCATATCAATATCTAAAAAAAGAATATCAATTTTGTTTTTTTCTAAAACTGCAATTGCTTCATTAGCAGATGCATAAGCGCCAATAATATTCAGTTTCGGAAAACGCTTTGCAAACGAAAGCACCATCAATCTATCGACTAATTGGTCGTCAACAATAATGCAATTCCACTTACTCATTTGGTTTGTTTTATCAAAAATACACTTTTTTATTAAAAATCAATGTTGATAGTATAATAAAATGGTCGTTAGTATAAATTCAAATTTCCTAGCTAATTTATAATGCAACTTTGTCACCAGTTAACCATTTAAACTTAAAAACATGAAAAAAATTACATTATTATTAGCGATTTTATTCTTTAAAACTTTTGCCTCTAATGCACAATGTTATTCATCAATCGAAGCTGGAACCGACTTTAATATTGCCATTAAAACTGACGGTACACTTTGGGGTTGGGGCAAGAATGATAACGGTCAATTGGGTGACGGTACTTTTGTTAATAAAAATACACCAACAAAGATTGGTACTGAAAATGATTGGCAAACAATATCCGTTGGAGATAACCATACTTTAGCTGTCAAAACTAATGGTACTTTGTGGGGTTGGGGCAATAATGCTTTCTCCAAAATAGGTTTTGTAAGTTCAGGACAAGTAACTTCTCCAACACAAGTTGGAATTGCTACCAATTGGGCTATAATATCGGCTGGAAGTAATCATTCTATGGCAATAAAATTCGATGGAACACTTTGGGGATGGGGACGAAACTTCGAAGGACAATTAGGTAATGGAGGTTCACCGACAGTAATATCATCACCAACTCAAATAGGTACAGCTACAAACTGGAGCGAAGTAGCCACAGGATTAAATCATAGTATTGCTACTCGATCTGGAAACACACTTTGGGGTTGGGGACAAGCAGGCGAAGTGGGCGATGGTTCAAACATTCAAAGAAATTTGCCAGTTCAAATTGGAACGGGAACCAATTGGGCGCAACCTTTTGCGAATACATCGTCAATGGCGACAAAAACGGATGGAACTCTTTGGGCTTGGGGCAATAATGGTAATGGACAATTGGGCATTGGTTCGACCGCCAATCAGCTAAATCCGGTTCAAGTGGGCACTGCAACCAATTGGCGCAATGTTTCTATGGGTTTTGGTCACACCTTGGCAGTAAATGCATCAAATACTTTGTATGGTTGGGGTCGAAATGCAAATGGACAATTGGGCGATGGCACTACTGTAAACAAACTTTCACCAATAATTATTAGTCAAAATATTTTGAAAATGGCTGCCGGTTCTGAGCAAAATATTGCAACCTTAACCAATACTCTAGTTTATACTTGGGGCAGTAATCAATACGGACAAATTGGCACCGGAACAACATCTACAACTGGTCAACCGGTTGCGCCAACATCAATAAACTGTCCGACAAGTTTGGCTAACTCAGAATTTGAAATCGATAATTATAGTGTTTATCCAAATCCTGTTAATGATATAATGACCATAAATAATAAAAATTTATTTTCCGAAAATACAACAATAACCATTTTTGATATTACTGGCAAGCTTATTCAAAGTAAATTTTTAAATGATGTGGATAATAAATCTTCTATCGAGATAGAAATCCAATCAAATATTGAAAAAGGTCTGTATTTCTTGCAAATTAAGCAAGACAATATAATTCAAACTATAAAATTTATTAAAAACTAAAATCAATCATTATGAAAACACTTAAAAACACAATCGCAATTTTATTATTAATTTTTATAGCTTCTTGTAGCAAAGACAATGAACCGACACAAGAACCAGTTCAAGAAATAAGAGAAAACAGGCTGCTTAAAGAAATTAATGATAAAACGACCAAAACATTTCAATACAATAATAGTGGACAATTAATAAAAATTACAGAATTAGGACAAGTTGATGCTTTTGGAATTACTCAAAAGATAACAGACTACACTTATAATTCTGAAGGAAAAATTAGTGTTAAAAAAGTAGAACTTGCTGGTAGTGCATCGGCTGTGTTTACATATAATTATTATTACGGACTAGATGGTAAATTAGGGTATATTGCAGTTAGAAGAAAACTCGGTGCTGCTAGTTTTCAAGATTTTGCGGATTTAGTTTATGATTTTACAACAACGAATGTTATTAAAGAAACTGATACTTTCAACCAAAAAGCAACAATTGTAAATATTTTAAAAGGTAATGTTACAGGAACTTCATATTACACAAATGTTACTAATATTAATCCAAATGGAATTCTAAATTATACTAATTTGTATTCAAATTATGATAACAAAAAAACATCTTATGATTATTTTTCATTAAAAATATTATACAATTTTCCATTTACATCAAAGAATAACGAGGGTAGATATGAATCGTCTGGTGTTGATATAAATTATACATACGAATATAACAGCGATGGTTATCCAACAAAAAGAACTGCTGGAAATGTTGTTACAACTTTTGAATACGAACGATTATAAAATAATAAAATAATAAAAACACTTAAAAAAACACTCGCAATTTTACTATTAATCTTTGCAACTTCGTGCAGCAAAGACGAGGCACCAACAACAGCTCCTGAACCAAAACCAATTTTGACATTATTGATAAAAGAGCAATTTAATGGAGGAGGAATTCACAACTATATTTACGATTCAAATAATAAATTAATAGCCATAAATCAACCCGTTTTTGGCACAACGGGTCGTTCGTCATCAGGAACAATAACTTACAATGCATCAGGCAAAATTGACCAAGTAACAATTAACCATATTGGCGGAATTCCACCATATAAAGATTCAAAAGAAAAATATACCTACAACACTGATGGGACTTTACAGAAAAAAGAATTATTTGAACAAAACCCAATCTCGAATATTTATGAATTAACCAAAGTACGAGTTTTTAGTTATGGACTAAATCAAGTTGTCGAAATTGTAAACAATTTTAATTCTAAATATAGAAATGTATATGATTATAGTGCAACTGGAAATCTTTTAAAACTTACCAATTATCAAAATATTACAGATGCCAACCCAACTGGAGATATTAATTATGAAAAACTATATGCTGATTTTGACGATAAAAAAAACATGTATTTGTCAATTCCTATAGAATATTTGTTTCCAATTAAATTTATTAACAACGCATTAAAAGATGACAATAAAACTTACACAATTATTTATGATTCAGATGGGTTTCCCACAAAAGTAAGTGGAACTGTTCTTGGTTCTGGTTATACTGATTATGAATATAAAAAAATAAAATAAATTAATATGATAACTCTAAAAACCCTTTTTGCAATAGCAATATTTAATATTCTTGCAATTTCGTGCGACAAAAATGAAGAGTCACAAGCAACTCCAACCGAACAAACTATTGCATTTAACCCAGATAATTATTCAGAATTTATGACTTGCAAAGTGGGCGATTTTCAATACAATACAGGCAATAGTGCTGGAAATACAACAAGTATTTCAACTTTAAAAATTGGTTCAACATTGTATTTAAACAATTCCGACGGCAATTTTATTTCAGGCAATTTAGCCTCGATGGAAATCAATATGCAACTTAAAAACTTTAGTCCAACTGTTTTAAAATCTTATGAAGTTTCTGGAACTTTTCCTACACAGATTGCAAAATTTAAACACGTTGATAGAGACGACTATGATACTAATAATGGAGTAAATACAACACCACAAGCCAATGCAATAACAATAACCAAAATCGAAAACGGTTTTTATTATGGAACATTTGCATTTACGGTTTATAAAGTTTCAAATAGAGCAACAACCATGCAAGTTGCTGAAGGAAAATTCAAGTTTAAATATATTCCATAATAAAGTGTTTTTCATGTTTTTTTTCGAAAAAGGTTTGTTGTAAAGACAAGCCTTTTTCATTTCATAATTTAAATAACTACACTTAAATTTGCAAAAAAACTAAATGTTTCAATTCAAACAATTTTCGATTAATCAAAGATTAAACAGCAATGAAAGTTGGCACCGATGGCGTTTTGCTCGATGCTTAGTGACCAATTAATTAATCTAAAATCGATTTTAGATATTGGAACAGGAACTGGTTTAATTGCACTAATTTTGGCACATAGAACAAATGCCATGCAAATAGTCGCATTCGATATCGATCAAAATTCTTTCGAACAAGCCTCCGGAAATTTCGACAATTAGCCTTTTACAGATAGATTGTGCTATTTTCACGAAGGTTTAGACGAATTTATAGAAGAGCCCGAAGATGAATATGACTTAATAATTTTTTATGCAGAAAATTTTAAATCGACTGATGAATCACGAAATCTGGCTCGATTTTTAGACGAAATTCCATTCGAAGTATTAATCGAAGCTGCCGATTTATTATTATCAAAAAATGGAATATTTGCGGTAGTAGTTGTAAATTATGGTTGTGTTATAGAATATTGTGGATTTAATTAAAATATTCTTATATTTTGTCATTTCGACGAAGGAGAAATCACATTAGTTGCTCATGTTATGAGATTTTCTTGGCCAGTCGCACTTTCAGGCTATAGTCTCCTTCGTTGAAATGACCAAAGTAGTAGTTTCCTCTATTACAGTGCTATTTTTTTAAAATCTACAATATTCTGTAACAGTACCATAATAATTATATTTTTGATTGAACTAAATTAAAAATTAAATCATTTAAAAATTTACAAATTATTCAATGAAACACTATTTTTTAATAGGCGGATATTGACTCAATATTCTGGTCACAAAACCATTAATATTTTCGTCTTTTCGATCGGTGTTTTGTGTTAAATGTCCAACTCCTTCGCCTTGCCAAATGAGTTCTTTTTTACTAGCGTCAATTAAATCTATAATTAAAGTTCCTTCGGCAAATGTCGACACGTTGTTCATTCCGCCACCCCAAAACATTGGGTTCCAGCCAAATCCCCAGCCATAACCAAATCCTGCATTGAATTGGTTTACATTAACTTGTTCTCTTTCTTTAGTCAATATATTTACCAATAAATCTGGCGTTTCGCTTTTTAAGAAACCTTTGCGAGTCATTTCATCATCGATTGAACGAAGGATTCTTTTTTTATCTAAATCAGATATTTCGACTTTATCGATTCCGGTTTTATAAAAAGCATAAGTTTTATATTTAGAAAAATCGACAGTTTTGTCATAATCAGAATTGATGTGAACGGCTTGGCATGAAACCAAAAAACTTGATATTATTAGGAATAGAATTTTATAAATTTTCATGATAATGATTTTTTAAATATTTAATATTCAGTAAAGTTAATCAAAATTTGAGCCAAATGTTCTTAAAAAATCGCCAAAATCATCTTGTTGGTTTTCTTCGTAAATTTTAGCTAGATGTTTTTTAAGATTAGCGGTTTTTTCGAACAGATTAAAATGTCGAGTTGTGTCATTTGCGTTTTCGACTAATGTTTTGATGTAATCATCAATTTTTTTGACAATCGTTTTTGGGTTGGGCGCATTAAAGTTTTGATAATAAAACGAAGTGTCTTTATAATGAAATTTTACTCGATACATTTCGGCTTCAAGTGTTGTTATTTTTTCATTTAATTGTTTGATAATATTTTTTTGATTGGTTTCTGTTATTTCGAGTTCGATTGTGTTTTCTGGGTCAACTTCGAGCCAAATCATTAGCAATTCATAATAATTTCGCTCTTCCCAAGATTTAGTCAAACGTTGCATTTGCTCTTCTTTAATTGCTTTTTCGTCCTTGGATTTGTATAAATCTGGGTGTGTTAATTTGGCTAGTTTTTTATAAACTTTCTGGAAATCGATATCGGTTTTGGCAACTTGTTTTTCTTTTTGGGATTGTTTTAGTTTTTCTTGCTCTTCTTGTTGTTTTTGATGAATTTTTTCTTCGAATTCTTTTTTATATATTGGGTCGTTTATTCTTGAGAAATCAAATTCAAAATCTTCTTCTTCTTCGTCTAGTCCGAATTCTGACATTAAATTTGCAAATGCTTCTTTGGCGAGTTGTTTTTCGAAAAAATTCATTTCGTTGTTTTGCATTTCTACAAATCTCGAAAAGGCATCAATTAATTTTTCCGATTCATAGTCGAAATCGTTCAAGATTTCGTAATCTTCATTTATCATGTTGGCAATTATGTCTTTTTGCCAACGTGTTAAACTTTTCATTGCATATTTATCCATTAACAAAATAATGTATCGCTCTTTGGCTTGACAGAAATGCAGTTTTTCTGCCGTAGATTGCTCATCGACTTGCAATTTTATAGATTTGATTTTGTCTTTTAAAATCTCGAAATCGGTAGTTAACTTGTCTATTTTTTGAATTTTCTTGGTAATGTCTTCGATTTTCTTATTCTTCTTTTCGGAAGAGTTTTGTTGAAGAATAATTTCTAGTTTGTTGTTCATAGTTTTATTTTTTTTAGCCTTGACAGAAAGGAGAATCTTTGGGTTTTAAATTGTATTTTTTCTTGGCAAAAAACAACGACCAGCGGAAGTTCGTTTTTTGGCTTAGAAAAAAACAAAATTTAAAAGCCAAAATTCGGGATGATGGCGAGATTGGCTTCTAAATAATATTAATTAAATCATCATCGACTAAATTAGGAATTGTAACTTTTAACAAAGGTTCACTTTCCATAGCTCGTTTAATTGCGAATATTGCGCCTTCATTTCTGGCCCAACTTCGTCGAGAAATTCCGTTGTTTACATCCCAAAAAAGCATCGATTTTAGTCTTCGAGAAGCATCGGTTGAACCGTCAAGCAACATGCCAAAACCTCCATTGATTACTTCGCCCCAACCCACGCCGCCACCATTGTGAATAGAAACCCAAGTTGCGCCTCGAAAGCTGTCACCAATGACATTTTGAATCGCCATGTCGGCAGTGAAACGTGAACCGTCATAAATGTTAGATGTTTCGCGATATGGCGAATCGGTTCCTGACACATCATGATGATCGCGACCTAGAATTATCATTCCGATTTCGTTTTTTTTTATTGCTTGATTGAATGCTTCGGCAATTTTCATGCGACCTTCGGCATCGGCATAAAGAATTCTTGCTTGGCTGCCAACGACCAATTTATTTTCTTGTGCACCTTTTATCCAAGTGATGTTGTCTTGCATTTGTTGTTTAATTTCTGGCGGCGAAGATTTCATGATTTCTTCGAGAACTTCGCAAGCAATTTGGTCGGTTTTGGCTAAATCTTCGGGATTTCCAGAAGCACAAACCCATCGGAAAGGACCAAATCCATAATCGAAACACATTGGTCCCATAATGTCTTGAACGTAGGAATTATATTTAAAATCCAAACCATTTTCTGCCATAATATCGGCATTTGCCCTTGAGGCTTCGAGTAAAAATGCGTTTCCGTAATCGAAAAAATAAGTCCCTTTTGCAGTATGTTTGTTTATGGAATCGGCATGTCGTCGTAATGTTTTTTGGACTTCGATTTTGAATTGTTCAGGATTGTTTGCCATCATTTCATTCGATTCCTCAAATGAAAACTCGACTGGATAATAACCGCCAGCCCAAGGATTGTGCAATGATGTTTGGTCTGAACCTAAATCAATTAATATGTTTTCTTGGTCGAATTTTTCCCAAACATCAACAACATTTCCAAGATAGGCCAATGAAACAATTTCTTGTTTGGCTTTCGCCAATTTTACTCTGATTACTAATTCATCAATGTTTTCGAAAACTTCGTTAATCCAACCTTGATCGTGACGGATTTTTGTAATTTTTGGGTTTACTTCGGCACAAACCGTTATGCAACCCGCAATGTTACCTGCTTTGGGTTGTGCGCCCGACATGCCACCTAATCCAGAGGTTACAAAAAGTCCTCCTTTTGGTGATTTTTTAATTTTCCTGAACCCATTTAAAACTGTGATTGTTGTGCCGTGAACAATTCCTTGTGGACCAATGTACATGTAACTTCCTGCGGTCATTTGCCCATATTGCGAAACACCCAAAGCATTTATTCGTTCTAAATCGTCTGGCGATGAGTAGTTTGGAATAACCATTCCATTAGTCACAACTACTCGTGGTGCGTCTTTATGGCTAGGAAACAATCCCAATGGGTGACCAGAATACATTGATAATGTTTGCTCATTGGTCATTTCTGACAGATATTGCATTGTTAATAAATATTGTGCCCAATTCGAGAAAACGCCTCCATTACCACCATAAGTTATCAATTCATGTGGGTGTTGTGCCACGGCTGGGTCGAGGTTGTTTTGAATCATTAACATTATGGCTTTTGCTTGTTCGCATTGTCCTGGATATTCTGAGATTGGTCGTGCATACATATCATAATCTGGTCGAAAACGATACATATAAATACGCCCATAAATTTTTAATTCTTCCGAGAATTCTTGAATTAATTCGGCGTGATGTTGATGCTCGAAATAGCGCAATGCGTTGCGAAGTGCCAATTTTTTTTCATCTTCAGAAAGAATTTCTTTGCGTTTTGGGGCGTGATTTATCGATGAATCGTATGGTTTTATTAATGGAAGTATATTTGGAATTCCGAGTTGGATTAGCCCCCTAACTCCCAAAGGGGAAATTGTATTGGTGTTCATTTTATTTGAGATTTTAAAGAAATATTCTATTCATAATCTTTCCTTTTTCCCCCTTTGGGGGTTAGGGGGCTTTCATAGGGGCAATGTCGGCAACCACTTTTGCAACAATAGCCGCGTTTTAGGTGGTGTTTTTCGGTAAAACATTTATAGCCTTCGGGCGTGTAATAAAAATCTTCGCCTTCAATGAGTTTATTTTCGTTATTTTGCACTTTCATAAGCACAAATATAATAAATTTCGAATGTTTTTAATTGTATCTAAATATTTAATTCCGAAAGGATATGCTGGTTTAACAGTTTATCCTTTTATTATTGTTAGAAGCAAATATTATTTAGAAAATACAATTACTATCAATCATGAAAAAATTCACATTCGACAACAAATAGAGTTGCTGGTTTTGCCTTTTTATTTTCTCTATTTTATGAATTTATTTATAAATATCATTAGATATCGTAATTTTCAAAAAGCTTATCGAAACATTGTTTTTGAGCGGGAAGCTTACACAAACGAAAAAAACCTTGACTATTTAAAATCAAGGTCTTTGTGGGGTTTTATGAAATATTTCTTTTAAATATAATTTATTGTTTTAACCTAAAATCGGGTTGTTTCTTTAAATCACCTTCAATAAATAAATTATTATATCCGTTTTTACTTATTATATTAGTTTTCAAAGGATTAAGAAACCATTTGTTTACTGCTGTTAAATCTTCATTGAATTCTGATCCTTCTGTAAAGTTTATTTTCGAAAAAAATGTCAAACAATTGTCAATAATACAATCGTTAATTCTAATGTATTTGAAATTTTCGTTGTCTAAATAATAATTGTCAAAAACTACAAATGTGTTAAAACCTGTTACAATGCAATTATCGATTTCTAATTCGGCTTCTTTATTTAAATACACTGCTTCTTTTGGCAAACCAATTTCTTCGACAGGAATATCAATTAATGATACATTTTTTATTTTTACTAATGTTTTCTTTTTTGTGGCATCAAAATTTTTAACATCGTCATAGCTTTCTATTTCAAAACATCTTGATTTTAAAACATCAGATACAAAAGGGTGTCTAATTGCTAAACTATTATATATTGTGCTTTGAGCACCTTTAGTAAAATCAAAATCGTCGTCGTTCGATCTGTATGAAATAACGTTGTATAATGACGTTACGCCACCATAAACTTCGATAGAATCATCGGCAGAATAACTAATCATTATGTTTTCTAAAGTAGTTTTAGAGCCAACTCCTGCCAACGAAATTCCGTTAGATGAGTAACCTGTAGGATCTTTTTTGCCGCCAAATTCGACTCGGACATATTCAAGCGAACCAGAGTTGTCATTGTCATCTTTGCCGCCATATTCGTTATAAGTGAGATTTTTATCATACCCAAAAAAAGCTTTATCTCCGTGCGTATTCAATGTTGCATTTCCAAGTAAAATTAGCCCGCCCCAATCGCCAGCTTTTCGGTCAGATGCCGTTTTGTTAGAAGTAAAAATAATTGGCAACGATTCTGTTCCTTTAGCAAAAATTTTTGATCCTTTGCAAATCATTAACGAACCAATGTCTTGTGTATCGCCTCTAATAATTGTTCCTGGATCTATTGTCAAGATTGCATTATTGGTGACTCTTACGGTGCCCATTAATAAATAAACATTGTCGGCTGTAAGTGTTGTATTGACTTTAATGTTACCGTTTAAAATTATATTTGATGAACGATAATCAGTCGTTTTCGCTTTAAAATTGGCCCAAGATTGCATCCAGTTGTCTTCACCAAAAATGCCTTTTATTTGTTGTGCATTTAAAAATAAATTTGATAAAACTAATAGAAACAATAATAATTTTTTCATTTGTTTTTTTTACAAATATAATATTGATTACAATAATATTGAATAGTATTGAATGTTAAATTTTTAAATCAATTAAAAAATCAGACTAAAAGCACAAATAATCGTCAAATGACATGTATTATTAAAAATTACTAATTTTTCAATATTATTTTGATTATATATATTCTTAAATGAGATAATTTTAAACTTTCTTTAATGACATAAAAATTTATATATATTCAATTACCAAACAACGTATAAATTTACTTTAAATTATAAAATGACTATTTTTTAATGTATAATTCATATTTCCAAAATAATAAACAAGTTTTGTGTTTAAATTTAAATTTTATTTTTTAATAAAATTAAAGATACATTTCTACCAAACCAATTGGCAAATCCATAATAACTTTTTTGTTTTCGCGATCAATTTTTACTAAAAACTGGTCAATCATCGGAATCAAAATTTCGATTTCGCCATTCAAAACCTCAAAAAGTGGCTGTGCCGAAGTGTCATTTATAGATTGAATTTTTCCGAAAACACCAATTCTTTTATCTTCAATCTCAAAACCAATTACTTCATGAAAATAAAATTTATTGCCCGAAAGTTTGGGCAAAGTGCTAAGTGGCAAATAAACTTCTTTGTTCAAAATCGCATCAGCATCTTGTTCAGATTTTACTTCTTCGAAACTAACACGAAGAAAATCATTTTTGTGTAATGATGAATTTTCAATAAAAAATGGAACCAAGTTTTTGTTTAATTCAACAAAAACCGATTCCATATTTTCATATAACTCAGGCTCATCAGTATCTAAATAAATTAGAACCTCACCTTTAAAACTAAATTTTTTCGCAATTTTACCTAAATAGAAACAATCTTCTTTACGCATAATCGCTAAATCAATTAAGCTTGTGTTGCTTCGTTATTCTCTTCTGCTGCAGGAGTTTCTTCCGTTTCAACTACTTCTTCAGCAGCCTCTTCTTCAACAACTTCTGGAGCGTTTGCAGCTTCATCAGCAGCAACAGCAGCAGCTAAACGTTTTTCGTTTACAGCTTGTTCAGCTTTAAATGCTTTTGATTTTGCATCAGCTTGTGCTTTTGTCAAGCCATCTTTTTTGGCATCAACTTTACCAGATTTAGCATCTAACCAAGTAGCCAGTTTAGCATCGGCTTGTTCTTGTGTCAAAGCACCTTTACGAATTCCGCCATCAAGGTGGTGTTTCAATAAAGCACCTTTGTATGAAAGAATTGCTCTAGCAGTATCTGTTGGTTGTGCACCATCATGTAACCATTTAACAGCTGCATCAAGATTTAAATCTACGGTTGCAGGATTAGTGTTTGGATTGTAAGTACCTATTTTCTCTAAGTATTTACCATCTCTTTTTGAGCGTGCATCTGCAGCTACTACCCAGTAAAAAGGTTTTCCTTTTTTACCGTGTCTTTGTAATCTAATTTTTACTGACATAATCTAATGATTAAATTTTGAGGTTCACGACCTCGATTAATTAAGGGTGCAAAAGTACATTTTTATTATTTAATATTTTAAAATTAGTTAACTATTTTTTTAAATTCATTTTAATGTGATAAATTGGTATTGTAAAAAATTACATATTTCTAATCAATTTTTAATTAAAATCACTATTTTTGTTTTTTAAAAAACCTAAAAATAATGAAAAATTTTTTATTTTTGTTTATAATCGTATGCTCATGTATTTCTTGTCAAGAAGATATTAAATTTAACAATCCAGCTATACAAGCTCAAAAGCAGGGAGTTTTGTGGCGCGCAAACGACTTTAAAGCCACTTTAACAGCCGATGGTAAAGTTGTAATTGTTGGTAACAGAGGTTTAGAATCAATTTCTATCAAAACTTTTACAATTGCTCCACACAAATCAATTTTGGGTATAGATGCACTTAACTTTGCAGAATATACTAATAATGTTGTTGGATCAAAAGGGAATTATTCTACTGGTTTTAATGGTGGCGATGGAGAAGTTGTGATTGATAAATATGAAAATGGAACATTAACTGGAAGTTTTAAATTTAAAGCCATAAATACTAATATACAGCTAGAATCTCCTGATGCAACTAATTTTACTCAAGGTGTTTTTTATAAAATTCCTGTAATTAAAGTAAAATAAAATTATTTACAAATAAATAAATCATAAAAAGGTGTTTTAGAATAAAATAACACTACATTTGTTAAACATTTAAAATAAGAAATATGAATATTTTCGTAGGAAGCCTTCCTTTTAGTATTGAGGAAGCAGATTTAAGAGAGTCTTTCGAGGCGTATGGTGCAGTAGATTCAGTTAAAATTATCTCAGATAAATTTACAGGACGTAGTAAAGGATTTGGTTTCGTTGAAATGTCCAACGACGACGAGGCTCAAAAAGCGATAGATGAATTAAACGGTGCAACGGTTCAAGGGCGTGCAATCGTTGTAAATAAATCAGAACCAAAACCAGAAGGAGAAAGAAAACCTTACAACAATAACCGTTCAGGCGGTGGTGGTGGTTATGGTGGTGGAAACAGCCGTGGAGGTAGTGGAGACAGAGAAAATCGTGGTGGTGGTGGATACAACGGTGGTGGAAACCGTGGTGGATATTAATTATCAACTTCAATAAATTATTTGTTTCAAATAATATTTAAATATTAAAACTCATTTATCATTAATTTTGATAAATGAGTTTTTTTTGTTGATAACTTCCTCATAAACCGAACCCAAAAAACCCTAAATTTGAAATTCAAATAATTTTAAAACCAAAACATTTATAATATTGATAATCATAAAATTATCTATTTACAATGTTGCTAATTCCCCCTTTGGGGGCTAGGGGGCTTATATGTACTTAATTTTCGATACCGAAACCACAGGATTACCAAAACGCTGGGGCGCACCTATTTCTGACACCAACAACTGGCCACGTTGTGTGCAAATTGCTTGGCAACTACATGATGATATGGGCAAAATAATCGAACATCAAGATTATTTAATTCAACCCGAAGGTTACAATATTCCGTATGACGCCGAACGAATTCACGGAATTTCCACCGAATTAGCGCAAGCCGAAGGATTTTTGTTGGCAGAAGTGCTAGAAAAATTTAATATTGCACTATCAAAATCTAAATTTATTGTAGGTCAAAATCTAGGTTTTGATGTCAATATTATGGGTTGCGAATTCTTTCGATTAGGCATAGAAAGTCCAATGTCGTCAATGCCAATTCTTGATACTTGTACCGAAGTTACTGCAAGTTTATTAAAATTGTCTGGTGGTCGTGGCGGAAAATTCAAATTGCCAACATTGACCGAGTTGCACCAATATTTATTCAACAAACCATTTGCGGAAGCGCACAACGCAACCGCTGATGTTGAGGCAACAACGCGTTGTTTTTTCGAATTGATTCGTACCGAAATTTTTACAAAACAAGAACTAGAAGTTGAACAAGATTATTTCGAAGATTTTCAATTAAAAAACCCTCGTGAATATCAATTATTAGGTTTAAAACATATAAATCTTAAAGAAGCATCTGACAAGATTCGTCAGCAATTAGGCGGAAATGAACCGAAAGCTGTTTCTAAAAAAGATTTATCAGATAATAAAAAAGTTTTAACCAATGCGCAATTTGTTCATTTGCACAATCATACACAATTTTCGGTTTTGCAATCTACGGTTTCTATTGCATCGCTTGTTGGTGCTGCTGCAAAGAACAAAATGCCAGCCGTTGCCATTACAGATTATGCCAATTTAATGGGTGCATTTCATTTCGTTCGTGATGTTTTAAATCATAATAAATCTGCCGAAGCCAAAAATAAAACGGCAATCGAAAACGGCGAAGAACCAACCGAAGTTGCTATGAAACCTATCGTTGGTTGTGAATTTTTTGTTTGTGATGATCATACCAATAAGAAAATTAAAGACAATGGTTATCAAGTTGTTTTTCTGGCAAAAAATAAAAATGGTTATCAAAATCTTTGCAAATTATCATCAATTGCTCATACCGAAGGATCGTATTATGTGCCTAGAATAGATAGAAAACTCATTCAACAATATAAAAAAGATTTAATAGTTTTATCAGGAAATTTATATGGCGAAGTGCCAAGTAAAATCTTGAATCTTGGCGAAAATCAAGCCGAAGAAGCATTAAAATGGTGGAAAAATGAATTTAACAATGATTTTTATATCGAATTAATGCGGCACAATCAAGAAGATGAAAATCGGGTTAACGAAACCTTGATTGATTTGGCAAATAAAAATGAAGTTAAAATTATTGCAACCAATAATACTTTTTACATCAATAAAGACAATGCCAATGCCCACGATATTTTGCTTTGTGTGCGCGAAGGCGAAAAGCAATCTACACCAATTGGTCGTGGACGTGGCTACCGATTTGGGTTGCCAAATCAAGAATATTATTTCAAATCGAGCGACGAAATGAAAAAATTATTCAACGATTTGCCCGATGCGATTTCAAACATATCAGAAATTGTTGACAAAATCGAAATTTATAACTTGGCTCGTGAAGTTTTACTTCCAAAATTCGAAATTCCCGATGATTTCCTTGAGCCACAAGATGCCGAAGATGGCGGCGTTAGAGGCGAAAATAATTATCTGAAACACCTATCATATATAGGTGCAAACAAACGCTACAAAGAAATTACCGAAGAAATTCAAGAACGAATTGATTTTGAGTTACTTACAATATCCAATTCTGGTTATCCAGGTTATTTCTTGATTGTTCAAGATTTAATTGCCGCTGCTCGATCAATGGACGTTTCGGTTGGTCCTGGTCGTGGTTCGGCTGCGGGTTCAGTCGTAGCTTATTGCTTAGGAATTACCAATATTGATCCGCTTTTATACAATTTACTTTTCGAACGATTCTTAAATCCTGATCGAGTTTCATTGCCCGATATCGATATTGATTTTGACGATGAAGGTCGTGGCAAAGTTATGGATTATGTAATCAATAAATATGGAAAAAATCAAGTAGCCCAAATTGTAACTTATGGAACAATGGCAGCAAAATCTGCTATTCGAGATACAGCGCGAGTGTTGGATTTGCCTTTATTTGAAGCTGATAAAATTGCAAAATTAATTCCAGGTTTGATTCCGTCAAAATGGAATTTAGCTCGTTTTTTGAATGATGATGAAGTTAATTTCAAGAAAGTTTTACGACCTGAAGATTTTGAACGAATTAAAGAATTAGTTGCTCTTTCTAAATCAGAAGATTTGGGTGGAGAAACCATTCAGCAAGCGCAAATTCTCGAAGGGAATCTTCGAAATACAGGAATTCACGCTTGCGGTGTAATCATCACGCCAAGCGATATTACCAATTTTGTACCTATTGCAACTGCCAAAGATTCAGATTTATATTGCACACAATTTGATAACTCGGTTGTAGAAAGTGCGGGTTTGCTAAAAATGGATTTTTTGGGTTTAAAAACCTTGACATTAATAAAAGATACAGTCAAATTAATAAAATATCGTACTGGCGAAGTCATTGACCCTGATAATTTTCCATTAGACGATTTAAAAACCTATCAACTTTTTCAACGTGGCGAAACCGTTGGAATTTTCCAATATGAAAGTCCCGGAATGCAGAAATATTTGCGAGAATTAAAACCAACTGTTTTTCCAGATTTAATTGCAATGAATGCGCTTTATCGACCTGGGCCAATTGCTTATATTCCGAGTTTTGTCCGTCGAAAAAATGGCGAAGAACCTATAGAATATGACCTCGAAGCCTGCGAAGATTTGTTAAAAGACACTTACGGAATTACGGTTTATCAAGAACAAGTAATGCTTTTATCTCAAAAATTGGCTAATTTTTCTAAAGGCGATGCCGATGTTTTGCGTAAAGCGATGGGAAAAAAATTGATTGATGTTTTGGCGAAAATGAAACCAAAATTCATTTCGCAAGCAATGGAAAATGGTCACGCCGAAGACAAACTCGAGAAAATTTGGAAAGATTGGGAAGCATTTGCCGAATATGCTTTTAATAAATCGCACTCTACTTGTTATGCTTGGATTGCCTATCAAACTGCTTATTTGAAAGCCAATTATCCAGCCGAATATATGGCTGCGGTTTTGAGTAATAACATGAGCGATATCAAGCAAGTTTCATTTTTTATGGAAGAATGCAAACGCATGGGATTGAAAGTTTTAGGTCCAGATGTCAACGAAAGTTTTTATAAATTTACTGTAAATGATGATTATGCGGTTCGTTTTGGAATTGGCGCCGTAAAAGGCGTAGGCATGGGAGCTGTAAACACCATTGTCGAGAATAGAAAAGATGGAAAATACAAATCGATTTTTGATTTGACCAAGCGAATTGATTTGCGTTCGGCGAATAAAAAAGCAATCGAAAACTTGATACTCGCTGGCGGATTCGACTCATTTGCCAATACAACTCGTGCGCAATATTTCCATACTGATGGCGAAGGAATCACTTTCTACGAAAAAGCATTGCGATTTGCAGCCAAGTTTCAAGAGAATGAAAACTCGGCACAAGTAAGTTTATTTGGCGAAAGCAGCGATATTCAAATTGCTGAACCCGTTATTCCGTCTTGCGAAGATTGGTCAACAATGGAAAAATTAGCCAAAGAAAAAGAAGTTGTCGGAATTTATATTTCGGGTCATCCTTTAGATGATTTTAAATATGAAATGAAATATTTTTGTAATTCTAAACTTGAATCTCTGAAAGATTTGAACCAACATTTGAATAAAAATTTGGTTTTTGGAGGAATAATTACCAATATTCAACATCGAATTGCTAAAAACGGAAAAGGTTGGGCGATTTTTAATCTAGAAGGTTACGACGAAAGTTACGAGTTCAAGATTTTTGGCGAAGAATATATGAAAAACCGCCATTATCTAATTCCAAATAGTTTTACTTATATGAAAGTTTTGGTAAAAGAAGGTTGGATTGATAGAGAAACTGGAAAAAAATCAGAACCAAGATTAACTTTTGCAGATTTTAGAATGTTGCAAGATGTTTTTGAGAATTTTGCTAAAAAAATCAATATTTCATTAGATGTAAAAGATTTAAATCCTGAATTTATAGAAAATCTAGGCAAAGTTTTCCAAGAAAATAAAGGCGATAATTTAGTAACATTTGATGTTTTAGAATTAGAAAAAATTGCCATCGAAAAACCAATATTAGAACCTTTAAAAATTGAAGAAAAAGTTATTGAGCCTGTTTTATTTGAATCAAATGGAATTGATAACGACGATGATGAAGTAGTTTTTACAGAAGAAATCTCTGAAGATGACGAACCAATTATTGCAGAACCAATTATTGAAACCGCAGTCGAAGAAACCAAAGTTATAACAAGATTATGGATGCAAAGTCGCAAACTAAAAATCAAAATTTCTAATGAATTGTTAACAGAATTAGAACGATTGCAAGTTGATTTTAGATTGAATTAAATTCTTACTTTTGAAAAAATATAAAAAATGTCAAAACAACTTATCAATCAATATTACAACCAGCGCGATAATCTTAAAAGAGTTGGTGTAACTAACGAAATGGCGATTAAACAACCATTCGATTCGTTGTTGCTTAATTTGGCATCGGCAAAACATTATGTGTATGCTACCGAGGTTTCTATAAAAAATGATAGTGGCAAAACCATTCGCCCCGACGGAATTTTAATGACCGAACTCCGAATTCACAAAGGTTATGTCGAAAGCAAAGATACTAATGACACGCTCGACGAAGAAATAAATAAAAAACTCTATAAAGCGGGTTACCCAAAAACCAATATCATTTTTCAAGATAGTATTTTTGCAGTTTTGATTCAGAACAGTATCGAGGTTTCTAGAATTGAAATGGAAGATGCCAATAAATTAGAGAAAATTCTAAATCAATTTATCAATTACAAGCCAGAATATATTGATAAATTCGAAGAAGCTTTACGCAAATTCAAAGAAGATATTCCGACCATTGTAGACACGTTGCGAAAAACCATTAGTGCCGAATTCAAGACTAACAAGGCGTTTGTAAAAGGTTCGGAAGATTTTTTTGATATGTGCCAAAAAGAAATCAATCCGCAAATTACCAAGGACGATATTCGAGAAATGATTATTCAGCACATCTTGACCGAAGATTTGTTTAAATCGGTTTTTGATGAAGCCGACTTTCATCATGAAAATAACATAGCTTCGCAACTCGAGAGTTTGGTCAACACCTTTATGAGTCGCTCGATGCGCCAAAACCAGTTGGGCGAATTGGGTCATTATTACAAAACCTTGAACGCACAAGCGGCACTTGTGAGCGACCACCACGAAAAACAAAAATTCTTGAAAGTAGTTTACGAAAACTTCTATAAAGTCTATAACCCAAAAGGTGCTGACAAACTGGGCGTGGTGTATACGCCCAACGAAATCGTTAGATTTATGGTCAAAAGCACCGACTATTTGTTGCAAAAACATTTTAATAAAGGCTTGTCAGACAAAAACGTACATATTTTAGATCCAGCAACAGGAACAGGAACTTTTATTACTGATATTATCGATTTTATTCCCGAACAATATATAGAACACAAATACAAACACGAAATTTTTGCCAACGAAGTAGCCATTCTACCCTATTATGTTGCTAATTTAAATATAGAATATACCTACAAACAAAAAATGGGCAAGTACGAAGAGTTTCCTAATTCATGTTTTGTAGATACGTTAGACAATATTGACGGACTAATTTATGAAGGAAAACAAAACAAGTTGTTTGGTTTTAGTAGCGAAAATGCTGAACGTATCAAACGCCAAAACGAACAAAAAATATCAGTAATTATTGGCAATCCGCCCTACAATGCCAACCAAGCCAATTTTAACGATTTTAATAAAAACCGAGAATATCCAGATGTTGACAGGCGCATTAAGGATACTTATGTAAAATATTCATCTGCACAAAAAACTAAAGTTTATGATATGTATGCTCGTTTTTTTCGTTGGGCAACCGACAGATTAGACGATAACGGAATATTATCGTTTGTAACCAATCGCTCGTTTATTGATAGTCGAACTTTTGATGGATTTAGGAAAATAATTGCATCTGAATTCAATCATATTTATATTATCGATTTGGGTGGCGATGTGCGCAGTAACCCTAAACTTTCGGGTCCAAAACACAATGTTTTTGCAATACAAACAGGCGTTGCAATTGTGCATTTGGTAAAAAACAATAACAATTATAAAGCCAAAACCGAGGAAGAATTTCAAAAACTAAAAACAGAATATAATCTAGTTGAAGAACCAACTGCAGAATACGGCAATAGAACTGCTTATAGTTCTAAGCCTTGCCGAATAGAATATTATAGACGTCCAGAAGAAGAATTGGCAATTGATAAACTCGAATTTCTAAATTATGCCAATATTCAAGATTTGGCTTTTGATGCGATTCATCCTGATAAAAATAATAATTGGGTAGGAATTTTAGATGATAATAATTTTGATGATTTATTAGCAATTGCTGATAAAAAATCAAAAAATGTTTTGTTTACAATACATTCTAATGGTGTTTCGACCAATCGTGACGAATGGGTTTTTGATTTAGATAAAAAAAACCTTGAAAATAAAACCAAATTTTTATCAAATAAATTTAATCAAGCTATAAAAGATAATATTGTAATTGATGAAATAAAATGGAGCGAGAGTTTAAGAAATTGTTTAAAAAGCAAAACAAAATCAAAATTCGATAAAAAATACATTGTCAATTTTAATTACAGACCATTTACTAAACAATTATATTATTCAAATAAAATTTTTAGTGATAGATTAACCCAAAACCACTATGACTATTTTGGTAAAAATTTCGATATAGAAAATAGAGTTATTTGTTTTAACGGTAACGGAAAAGGCTTGATAGTTTTGGCGTCTAACAAAATTGTGGATTTGCATTTTACTGGCGACACAAAAATATTTGCTTTAAACCGTTTTGAAAGTAAAGACAATAAACTAGACAACATTACCGATTGGGGTTTGGATCAGTTTGTGAATCACTACTCATCTTTGTCAAAGTTCGAAACTTTGACAAAGATTACTAAAGAAGACATTTTTTATTATACTTACGCCGTTTTGCACAATCCAGAATATCGAAAAAAATATGAGTTGAACCTCAAGCGTGAGTTTCCACGACTGCCATTTTATGACGATTTCTTCAAATGGGTATCTTGGGGCAAGCAGCTTATGGAGTTACATATAAATTATGAAAACGTTGCACCGTATGACTTGCAAGTTGTGGACAACAGCAACATCAAAGACAAAAACTACAAACCAAAAGTGAAATTAAAAGCCGATAAAGAAAATGGTGTAATTGCTATTGATGAGCACACACATATTCTTGGAATTCCAGATAATGCTTGGCTTTACAAACTCGGTAATCGTTCGGCACTTGAATGGGTTTTGGATCAATACAAAGAGAAAAAATATACCGATAAAACTATTGCAGAAAATTTTAATACTTATCGATTTGCAGATTACAAAACACACGTAATTGATTTATTAAAAAGAGTTTGTGCTGTTAGTGTTGAGACAATGCGAATTGTTGACGAAATGAGAACTACATAATATCTTATTCTTATTAAAAAACCAAAGTTGTAAACCGATTATGGATGCAAAGCCGAAAACTGAAAATTAAAATTTCTAATGAATTGTTATCAGAATTAGAACGATTGCAAATTGATTTTAAATTGAATTAATTGCAAGATTTTATTTTTATTATTAAGAAATTATGTTTAATTAGAATTTATATTTTTCGTAGAGATGAACGACAGTTCGTCTATATTATTTATTTTCATAAAGTTGTGTCGCAAATCAAATTTCTAACGAATTATTAGCAGAATTAAAACGATTGCAGGTTAATTTTAAACTGAATTATTTTTTTTGTAGAGATGAACGCTAGTTTATCTAATGTTTTATTAATTTAATGTTTTTCACTTCTAAAAAACCTTAATAAAAATACAAAACCTTATATTTACTGATAAAATTACATTTCATTATTTTCCAAAAACTATAAAAATTTCATTTTTTGGAAAATAATAAATATTAAAATGTTCCAAAAACTATAAAAATATTTTTTTTTGGAAAATAATTAATTTTATAATTTTCCAAATTTTATAAAATTGATTGTTTTTGGAAATAATTTGTTGTTATTTATTTCCAAAAACTAAAAAAATATGTATATTTGGAAAAAAATATCAATGCCACTAATTGGTCGCTTGCCAGAAAGAGAAAGAATTAAAGAAATTATTGAAGACGTTAAACCTGCATTTATTGCTGTTTATGGGCGTCGTCGTGTTGGAAAAACATATTTGATTAAACAATATTTCGACAATAATTTTACTTTTTATGCCACAGGACTAGCCAACAGCAATACTAAAATGCAATTGGTTAATTTTACTATTTTTATAAATAAATCATTTAATGCTAGTTATTCGCCACCGCTAAATTGGCTAGAGGCATTTGGAATTTTACGCACAGAACTTTCAAAAATAAAAGGAAAAAGAGTTATTTTTATTGACGAATTGCCTTGGTTCGACACTAAAAAGTCCGATTTTATGACTGGATTAGAATATTTTTGGAACAGTTGGGCAAGCGACCAGAAAAACTTGAAATTATTTGTTTGCGGTTCTGCAGCATCGTGGATGATCAATAAATTGATTCGAAATACTGGCGGTTTATACAATCGTGTGACGCATCGGTTTAAAATCGAACCTTTTACCTTGCAAGAAACCGAATTTTTTTTAGAATCCAAAAATATTTATCTTGACCGGTATTCAATCGTGAATTTGTATATGGTTATGGGCGGAATTCCATATTATTTAGAGCAAATTAAAAAAGGATTGAGTGCTGCACAAAACATCGAAGAAATTTGCTTTAGCAACAACGGAATTTTAAGAAATGAGTTTCAATTTATATTTACTTCTTTATTTAACAATTCCGATAAACACGAAAAGTTATTGAAAAAAATATATGAATTGGGCAATCGCGCCACACGTGACAACTTGATAACGGCAATGAAAACAATGTCTAGTGGTGATTTTTCGGTAAAATTAAATGAACTCGAAGAAAGCGGATTTTTAAAATCGTACACGCCAATTGGCGTTAATAAAACAAAAAGAATTTATGTAATTGCCGATTATTACACGCTTTTTTATTACAAATATCTAGAGAATGCTGGCAAATTTGTGAAAGGAAGCTGGATTAATCGAATAAATAATGGTTCAATAAATGCTTGGGCAGGATTGTCGTTCGAGCAAGTTTGTTGGGATCATACAGATAATATTAAAAATAGTTTGGGCATAAATGGCATTTACACCGAAACAAGTTCGTGGCGAAAACCAGCAGATGAAGACGGAAATGGTGCGCAAATAGATTTGATTTTTGACAGAAATGATCGTGCAATTAATTTATTTGAAATAAAATTTTCGGTAAACGAATTCGAAATTACCAAAGAGTACGATATGAAATTGCGTAACAAAATTGCAGCTTTTAAATCGAGTACAAAAACTCGAAAAGCAGTTTTTTTGACAATGATTACGACTTTTGGATTGGTCGATAATATGTATGCACTTTCTGCACCGCAATTTTCATTAACAATCGATGACTTATTCAATATTCGTTAAATGATTAAAATTTTAAAATTTTTAATATTAATTCGTTTTAGAAAAATTTTTGCAAAAGACGACTTTTTTGCAATTGGTTTATTGTTACTTACAATTGTTGTTTTAAGTTATTTTTTTCAAATAAATTATCATCAAATAGTAAATTATTTATCAATTTTTATTATTCAAATTCTTGTTTTACAAATAGATAGAAAAGATGTTTCTTTCTTGAAATTGAATATAAATTTTCGAATTATCTTATTTTTAGAATATGTAATATTTAGTTTACCAATTCTTATTTTGTTGCTAATAAATTTAAAATGGATTTTATTTTTAGGTTATTTAATATCTATTTTCGGTATTACTTTTATCAATAAATCAATTTCAAAAGCAATAAAATATCCTTTTAAAATGTTCGATGTTTTTTGGACAATATCTTTTAGGAAGTACAAATTGTTATTGTTGATTCCAATTTTGGGATTTGTGATTTATATGGGAATAAAATATCAAAATCCTAATTTGCAATATGCAGTTTTATTGGCTTTAGGATTTGTTTTATGCATTGCAACAAGCGAACGAGAAAAATTGCATTTCATAAAAGCTAGTTCGTTTATTGGGAAAGCTTATTTGTTGCAACAAGTAAAAACTATTTGTTATAATTCGATGTTTGTTCTAGTTCCAATTGCGATTGTTTTTGCAGTTTTGCAAGAATATAATAAAATAGTATTCATACCATTATTATTAATCTTGCCAATTGTGAATTTACTTTTTAAATATGTTTTTTTCGATAAAATCGTAGTTCATAATATTGCTTTTGCATTTTTTATTGGAAATTTAATGTTTGGTTTTCCGCTTTTATTTATTCCAATATTATATTTCAAATCCATCAAAAACTTAAAAATCATCCAAAATGCTTGATATAAAAATTGCAAATAAAAGTTTTGGGTCAAAAATTATTCTCGAAAACATCAATGTGCAAATTCTTGAAAACGGAATTTACGGAATTGTTGGCAAAAATGGTCAAGGCAAAACAACCTTTTTTAATTGTATTTTAGGATTGACATCTTATGAAGGAAAAATCGAATTTAATTCAGATAAATTAGTTTTAAACCAAATTGCTTGGTGCCCAACCGATCCCGATTTGTACGACGAATTGACCGCCAAAGAGTTTTATAATTTTTATCGGGAATTAACAAATATCAAAAAAACCGAAAATAAATTTTTATTCGAAGTGCCAAATAATCAATTACTGAAAAGTTTTTCGACTGGAATGAAAAAGAAAACCTATTTGAATGCTATTTTTCAAAAAGATTACCAAATTTTTATTCTCGATGAACCTTTCAATGGATTGGATTTAGAATCGAATTATGTTTTAATGAATTTCTTAAAAGAAAAATCTAAAGATGCAATAATCTTTATTTCAAGTCATATTCTAGAAATTTTATATACCAATTGTCAATCGATATTTGTTGTGAAAGATAAAAATATTGAAAATATTGATAAATTAAATTTTAATCTAATTGAAAGCAAATTATTTAAATTTTAAAAATATATTTTTTAATATGAATTTTACAACCAAAATACCAATTCAAAAACACCAATTTCCTATTGATTACGATTCAAAAATTATGTTATTAGGTTCTTGTTTTGCCGAAAATATTGCAGAAAAATTCGAGTATTATAAATTTCAAAATGTCGTAAATCCGTATGGAATTATTTTTAATGCAGTTTCAATTGAACGAATTTTGGAAAGAATTGTCAATCAAGAAGAATTTACCGAAAAAGATATTTTCTTTTATAACGAATTATGGCATTGTTTCGAAGTTCATTCTAATTTAAGTAATTCTAATAAAGATTTATTTCTAAAAAATTTAAATGAGATTTTGGCAATGTCTTACATTCAAATTATTTCATTAACACATTGCATTATTACTTTGGGAACTTCGTGGGTTTATCGAAATATCGAAACTAATAAAATCGTTGCCAATTGTCATAAAATGCCTCAAAAATATTTTAAAAAAGAATTATTATCAGCCGAAACTACACAAAAATCAATAGAAAATACAATTGCGTTGATTCAATTAATTAATATTAATGTAAAATTTATTTTCACAGTTTCGCCAGTGCGCCATATAAAAGATGGTTTTGTTGAAAATAATGTTAGTAAAGGAAATTTATTAACCGCAATTTTCACTCAATTGCAAACTGAATACTGCAAACTGAATATTACCTACTTTCCTTCTTACGAAATTGTGCTAGATGAGTTGCGCGACTATCGTTTTTATGCCGATGATATGTTGCATCCGTCGCAATTGGCTATCAATTATATTTGGAAGAAATTCTACGAAAATTATGTTTCAGAAAAAGAATTTGAAACAATGTTAGAAGTTTGCGATATTCAAAAAGCTTTACGACATAAACCTTTTAATTTAAATTCTGAAAATCATAATAAATTTATTGAAAATTTAAATCAAAAAATACATTCGATAACTAAAAAACAATCTCATTTTAAATTTTAAAATATTAAAGGCGATTATTACAAATTATAATCCAAAAATATTTTTAATAATTTCAGGCAGTCAACGTCTTTAAATTGGCAATTACTTGAATTGGGTTTTCTGCTTTAAAAATATAACTTCCTGCAACTAGGGCATTTGCACCAGCATCGACTAATTGTTTTGCGTTTTTATCGGTTACGCCGCCATCAATTTCTATCAAAGTTTGCAAACCTTTTTCGTCAATCATTTTGCGAAGTTTTCGAACCTTGTCGTATGTCATTTCTTCGAATTTTTGACCACCAAATCCCGGATTAATTGACATTATTAAAACCATATAACATTCTGATAAAATATCTTCGAGCACCGAAACAGGTGTCGATAAATTTAGAACAACACCAGCTTTACAACCTGCATTTTTTATTTGGGTTAGCGTTCGATGCAGATGAATTGTCGATTCGTAATGAACCGTAATAATATCGGCTCCAATTTTGGCAAATTCTTCGATATATCTTTCGGGTTTTTCAATCATTAAATGCACGTCAAGTGGTTTGGTTGCATGTTTCTTGATTGCCTCAATAACTGGCATTCCATAAGAAATATTTGGCACAAAATGACCATCCATAACGTCGATATGAAACCAATCTGCACTAGAATTATTAATCATTTCGATATCGCGTTGCAAATTCGCAAAATCTGCCGCAAGAACCGAAGGAGCAATTATTGTATTCATTTTTATTGATTTAAAATTTGTAAGTTATTTAAATGTAATTTATTTATAGTCAATTCTTTAAAGTCAAAAATCTAATGTCTAAAAATCTAATGTCTAAAAATCTATTGTCTAAAAGTCTAACATCTCAAAGTCTAGCGTCTAAAGTCTAAATGACTAGCGTCTAAAATCTAAATGTCTAACATCTCAAAGTCTAGCGTCTAAAAGTCTATTTCCTAGGTTTATAACCCGATTTTTCAAATAATTCTTTGGCTTCCATTTTTAGAATTTCTTGTAATTTGATATCATTTTTTTCTGCAAATGATCTAACGATTTGCCAACCAATCCATGCGCCAACACTGCCAGGAGTTTGATTATCGATTTCTAAATAAAATTTAGAAAATGGCGCAGGGTTTATAAATCTATTAGCTAATTTAGAATCTGAACTATATAAATATTGATTTTCGATAAAATTGCGCCACATTAACGATTCGTTTTCTTGGCAAAATAAAAGTTGCTCTATGGTATAACCAATTTTAATTTCGTCGGCAGTTTCTGGAATTAATTTGTCTTTCAAGTAAAGTTTTTTTCCAGCATAAATCATTTGTGCAAGAAATGTTTTTTCGGTTGGAAAAATAAATCGTTGCGATGCAAAACTTTCGACTAAGTCCGGAATAATTAGATCTTCTTCGAAATTTTGTTTGATGTAATCTGGAAATTCATTTTTATAAAATTTATGATCTTTTCCTAAATAAAGTTCTAATGAAATGAGAACCAAACTGTCAGCATAGATGCATTTAGAATTATAATCCATTTCGGAAACAAGAGTAATTATTTTTGGATTTTTGGTTTCAGGATAATAAAATTTAATGTGTTTGACCAAATTTTCGACATTAGATTGAATGTTTTCAACGCTAGAATATTTTTTTTGCACTTCGCTGTAAAGTTCACGCCACAAAGGATTTTGCATTTTATTGGTATAAACCGAATCGGGTTCATCGGGCGAAAAAAAGAACGGAAATTTAGATTTTAAGTCTGATAAATTTTCAGGTTTAGTTTCATAAAATAATTTATCGAAACGCTCAATTTTGAGATTTAATTTTATTTCTTCGACAGCTATTTCGGTTTGAGATTTTTTGTTGCAAGAAAATATTAAGAAAGAAATTATTGAAATTAATAAATAGTTTTTCATTGTATTCGGGTTTTTTAGCCCAGATTAAAGTGGAAATCCTTGCTTTTTAAATTGGATTTTTTCTTAACAAATAACAACGACCAACGGAAGTTCGTTATTTGTTTTAGAAAAAACCAAATTTAAAAAGCAAGATTGTAGCGGAAAGCTGGAATAGCTTCAAGTTAAAAAATCACTAAATGTTTATTAATTATTTTAAATCTGGATTGTTATGATTTATTTTTGCAAATATAACTTACTGATTTTAAAAACATCTAAATAATATGCAAAATTTAAAAGTTTTCGATTCAGAAAATATTGCTAACCAAATTGTAAATTGGCTTAGAACTTATGCAGAAAATGCAAAAGTTAATGGTTTTGTAATTGGCATTTCGGGCGGCGTAGATTCGGCAGTTACATCGACTTTGTGTGCAATGACAGGCATGAAAGTTTTGTGTGTAGAAATGCCAATTCACCAAGCATCTAGTCATGTTTCACGCGCTCGTGAGCACATTGCGCAACTCAAAAATAGGTTCGAAAACGTGATTAATACCGAGGTAGATTTAACATCGACTTTTGATAATTTCAAGACAATTGTACCTAATGATGTCGAAGATTGGAAAGTTAATCTTGCTTTGGCAAACACAAGAGCGCGTCTTAGAATGACGTCGTTGTATTATTTAGCAGGAATAAACGGTCTTTTGGTTGCAGGAACGGGTAATAAAGTCGAAGATTTTGGAGTAGGATTTTATACGAAATATGGCGATGGCGGCGTCGATTTAAGTCCTATTGCCGATTTGCTAAAAACAGAAGTATTCTTGTTGGGACAATACTTAAAAATTCCTGAATCTATTCAAAAAGCCCAGCCAACAGACGGTTTGTTTGGCGATGATAGAACCGACGAACAACAATTGGGTGCTACTTATGTTGAACTTGAATGGGCAATGAATGAAGTTGAAAAAGGAAGTTCAGAAAATAATTTTGAAAGTAGAAATTTAGAGGTTTTTAAAATCTATAAAAAGCTAAATTCAAATAACTTGCACAAAATGAACCCAATACCAGTTTGTTTCGTTAATCGTTAATATTGGTTTTTTATCTATATATTATTGATTATGTAAATTTTAGTAGTACATTTGCATTGTGTTTTAATTAAACAGTTGTTAAATAATAATATTATGATAAAAGTATGTTTAGCCGATAATTATCCGGTGGTACATTATGGTGTGAAAGCTTATTTTGCAGCTAGTTCAGAAATTTCGGTCGTTGCTAATGCAGGAAATTTTAATCTTGTTAAAGAAGCTTTAAAAACCAAAGATATTGACGTTTTGGTTATCGATCTTGATCTTGATGGTTTGGCTAGTGTGCTAGAAATAAAAGCACTAATAAGAGATAATCCGAATATTAAAGTGTTGATTTTTAGTAATTATTCCGAAAACATGTATGCACCGAATTGTATAAAAATGGGTGTTTCAGGATTTTTGAATAAAGCTGAAAAAATGGAAACTTTAAGCAGTTCCATAATAAAAATTTCTAATGGAGAAATAATTTTGAATGAAACTATCAAGAAAAATCTCGAAATAATTGGCAGTCAGCATAAAAGTGAGCGTTTGCACAGAAAACTTTCGACTCGTGAAATTGAAGTTCTACGTTATTTAAGCGATGGTAAAAAAAATAACGAAATTGCCGAAATTTTAGGTTTAAATGAAAAAACTGTTAGCACGTACAAGTTGCGATTGTTGATAAAACTTAATGTCACTAATCTTTTGGACTTGGTTAACAAAGCCAAAACATTAGCAACAGTATAAAATTTAAAATTTTATAAAAAAACGAATTTCAAAATTTTGAAATTCGTTTTTTTTTGGATTATTCAGAAATTTCTAAACTTCCAAATCCAATTTCATCGCAAATAAAATGACTGTTTTGGCAATGTTGCTCCAATTCAGTTGTAATAAAAACTAGAACTTCGCTTGAAACATTTTTAGGATACAAAACATGCACATTGGCTCCAGCATCGAGCGTGAAACAAACAGGAATTTTAGTTTCAGCTCGAAATTTCCAAATTTTATTAATAATTTCTAAAGTATTGGGTTTCATTAAAATAAAATATGGCATCGATGTCATCATCATGGCGTGCAAAGTCAATGCTTCGCTTTCGACAATATTAATAAAATGTTCTAAATTTCCATTTTCGAGAATTGTTTTTATTTTGGATAAATTTTCGTGGGCTTGTTCAAATCGCTTTTCAGCAAATGGGTGATTGTGCATTAAATCATGACCAATTGTGCTAGAAACTTGTTTTTCGCCCTTGTCAACAAGCAAAATTGTGTCTTGAAAATCTTCAAAATTCGAATGAATTTCTGTTGGAAATGCTACGCCAAACAAGTCTGAACTTCCTGAAATTTCTGAATGAATTCCCCAGCAAACAACTTGTCCTTTAATGCTTCGACAAGCACTACCAGAACCTAATCTTGCCAAAAACGATGCTTTTTTATAAAAATAATCGTCGGTTATTGCGGGATTTAATACACGTTCCAAAGCCATAATATTCATCGAAATTGCTGCCATTCCCGATGCTGAAGATGCAATTCCAGAACTGTGAGGAAATGTGTTTTGAGTATCGATTATAAAATGATAGTTTTTTAAATAGGGACAATATTGCTCAATTCGTTCAAAAAATTTTTGAATTTTTGGTTTGAAATCTTCTTTTGGTTTGCCTTCGAATAACAAATCAAAAGAAAAATTATCATTTGTTGCTTTTTTCTCAAAAATTAATTTTGTGATAGTTTTGCAATTATTCAATGTAAAACTTATTGATGGATTGGCAGGAATCTGATCCTTTTTTTTGCCCCAATATTTAACCAAAGCAATATTGCTTGGCGATGAAAAAGTTAAACTTCCTGAATTTATTTCGTTAGATAAATTTTTAGCAATAAAATCGTTTTCTGAATACATTTTTAAAATTTTGTGCAAATATACTTTTTGTATATTTTTTCGAATACAAATATACTTTTAGTTTAATTGAATTGAAAGTTTTGACTAAATTTGGTCAAAATATTTCAATATAAAGTCAAAGATGAATAAAAATATTAAAATTCTAGTTTGTGTTGCTTCGTGTCTAGCAATTGGTTTTTTGTCTGGACAAGTTACCAAAAATGCAATAATTACTTGGTACCCAACAATAAACAAACCAAGTTTTAATCCGCCAAATTGGATATTCGCACCAGTTTGGTCTATGCTTTTTACATTTATGGGAATTGCTGCAGGATTGGTTTGGGCAAAAATCGATACCAATAAAGAAGTTGTTAAAAAAGCATTGTTATTTTTTGTTATTCAATTGGCATTAAATGCTTTATGGTCTTATTTGTTTTTTGGTTTGCAAAATCCGTTGTTGGCATTAATCGAAATTGTTTTGCTTTTGTTAATGATTTTTGAAACTTACAACAAATTTACTAAAATTGATAAAATTGCAGGTTACTTATTTATTCCATATTTAGCTTGGGTTGGTTTTGCATTAATCTTGAATGCAAACATCTGGTTTTTAAATAAATAATACTTTTATACTTCAATGTAAAAATTATTTTTACAACCTTGCTCTATGTTTGTAGAAATATGTTTATATTTGTAGAATGAAAATCAAAATTTTGTTTTTTATTTTAACATTATTTTTAGTTTTTGGTTGCAAAACCAATCAAACTATCGATAAAGTGCGCGAAGGTTTTTGGATTGATAAATACATGTTAGGCGACGACGAATATAAATCTACAGGAACTTATAAAAAAGGAAATCCAGTCAAAAAATGGAAATATTTTAAAAATGATACAATTTATCAAAAAGAAAAATACCGAAAAGACATTTGTAAAACTATTTATTATCACAAAAACGGAAAAATAATGCAACGTGGGCAATCCAAAATCGAAACCAAAGATCAACTTCATTGGTTTTATTTTGGCGATTGGTTTTTTTATGATGAAAATCAAAAATTAATAAAAATCAAACATTATGAAAATGGACTTTTAGTTTCTGAAACGGATTTTTAAATTATAAAAAAGGTTCTACCACGAATTGAATGGTTTTATTAATTTGTAATAAAAAAAAAGCTACGACCCGAGCCTGAAATTGCTAACAGGCGAAGCAATTAGGCGAATTTTCAGTAATTAAAGTCGTATATTAATTTCATAAATCCCGTTATCTAACCTTAGAATTTGTGTAATTAAATTTTTGAAATTAATAATTTGTGCGAATTTGTGTAATTTGTGGTAGAAAATTTTACCCACACAATTCGTGGTAGAACCATAAAAAAGTTTAACGAGGTCACTGACTTCGTGATTGAGAAACGCAATCTCTTATTGTTAAATATAAAAATACAGTATGACTTTATCAAAATCAGAAGAACAATTAATGCAACACATTTGGCTATTAGAAACCGCTTTTATGAAAGATTTGCTAGATGCGTACAACAATCCAAAACCAGCAACGACCACTATTGCGACTTTATTGAAACGAATGATTGATAAAAAATTCGTAGCATATAACGAGTTCGGAAATTCTCGTCAATATTATGCATTGGTTAATAAAAACGATTATTTTTCAAAACACGTCAATGGTTTAATTAAAGATTTTTTCGGAAATTCGACTTCGCAATTTGCTTCTTTTTTTACACAAGAAACCAATATGACCAACCTTGAATTAGAAGATTTGAAAAAAATTATAGATTCACAAATTCAAAAAAACAATTTATGATTGACTTTCTAATTAAATCCTCAATTTCGCTTTTGGTGCTTTTGCTTTTTTTTTATTTGATATTAGAAAGTAACAAAACACATCAATTTAATAGATTTTATTTGTTATTTAGTGTTGTCTTTTCAATGATTTTGCCTTTTTTATCATTCGAAATTATTCAAGAAATTCCACAATCTAACATTAAAATTGGTAACATTCAAGCAATTGTAACTCAAGATAAATCTAGCAATAATTATCTTGAAATTACTATTTATTCAATTTATACATTGATTACGCTGGTTTTATTTATACGATTTAATCGAAATATTTATAAATACTATTATAAGATTAGAAATTATAAAACTCAAGATTTTAAAAACGCAAAATTGATTTTATTGAAGGAGAAAACTTTGCCTTATACTTTTTTAAACTTCATTTTCATTAACAAACAAGATTTCGAAAACAACAAAATCGAAGCTGAATTACTAACGCACGAACTTACACATGTGAACCAAAAACATTCGTTAGATATTATATTTATTGAATTTTTGAAAGTTATTTTTTGGTTCAATCCTGTTTTTTATTTGTACAAAAAAGCAATTCAGCTCAATCATGAATTTCTAGCTGATGCAAATGTTAATCGGCAACATCAAAATATATCATTGTATCAAACACTTTTATTAACTAAAACTTGCAATGTAAATTTACAATTAGCAAGCAATTTGAATTATCGATTAACCAAGAAAAGATTTATTATGATGACTAAAACAACTTCAAAAACTTTAAATTTGATTAAAAAAATAGCAGTCTTGCCTATATTATTAGGGTTGATATTTATGTTTTGTATAAAAACTGTTTCGCAAGAAAAAAGGGCAATTGCAAAATCAACGATTAAAGTTGTGACCAAAAAATCAATAAGAAAAAAACCAATCAAAAAAGAGAATTATAAAATCACAAAAAAAGATGTAAGCAATTTTCAATTGGGTTTGCCAATAAAAAACACTTTAAATTCTAATGACAATTCTGATGTTATTTATAGTCTTAATAGCGTTTCGATGAGCGATAAACCAGAGTTTATTGGCGGAACTGAAGCGTTTTTTAAATATATTGGCGATAATTATAATGTTCCTAAAGAAAAAGGCTTAAAAGGTAAAATATTCATTCAGTTTGTTGTAGAAACTGATGGAAGTTTGACCGATATAAAATGTTTGCGAGATATTGGATATGATTCTGGAAAAGAAGCAATTAGAGTCATTAAATCTTCCCCAAAATGGAAACCAGGTTATCTCGATGGCAAGCCAGTTCGCTGCACTTATCAATTGCCAATATCAATTGAATCGCCTGAATAAAAAAATTAATTTCACTAGTGTCCACTTAAAATAAGTTGAAAACCAGTTGATTAGTAATTTGTTCTTTGATATTATTGTAATCCGATTTCATAAGTAATTCATTTACAG
>JAYWGV010000016.1:0-2421 GCA_043778105.1 Bacteroidota bacterium | reverse complement strand
TTTAATCATATATTTATTTCAAATATTATTTCCGATCAATGTTTTATATCAAATAAAACAAAAGAAGGCTGTCAAGTATTCCCACTCTACCTTTATCCTGAAACCAACGGACAATTAACAACAGAATTAAACGAAGAAAGAGTTCCAAATTTAAACCAAGAAATTGTAAATAAAATTTCAATTGAACTAAATTTAAAATTTACAAACGAAAAAGAAAAAACTGCAAGCAGTTTTTCGCCAATTGATATTCTCGATTATATTTACGCAGTTTTACACTCGCCAAATTACAGAGAAAAATACAAAGAATTTTTAAAAATAGATTTTCCAAAAATTCCTTATCCAAAAAACACTAATACGTTTTGGGATTTGGTGGCTTTGGGTTCGCAAATACGAGAAATTCATTTGCTTGAAAGTCCAAAAGTAGAAGATTATATCACCCAATTTAACATTGACGGCGATTGTGTTGTAGAAAAACCAAGGTTTATAAAGTCAGACCTAACAGGTTTTGAAAACCTGTTAGGTCTTGGTAAAGTTTATATCAACGAAACCCAATATTTCGAGAATGTTCCCGAAGTAGCGTGGAATTTTTATATTGGCGGTTATCAACCAGCACAAAAATGGCTCAAAGACCGAAAAGGCAGAAAATTAGAATTTGACGATATTGCGCATTATCAAAAAATAATTGTAGCGTTAACAGAAACCGAAAAATTAATGAAAGCCATAAATTTAATTGAAATTGAATAAAATTTATAACAAATGAAAATAAAAACTTTAAAAATAAAAATTGAAAGTGACAATCAAACCTTTGAAGTAAGCGATTTCTTTGACGGAAGCAATACTTTGTATGACAAGTTTACGCATATTGTAGATGAACCAGATGGAAAATATTGGCACGTTTTAATTTTTTATAAAAATAATTCGCCAGGTTTTGTGAGTTCAAAACCATTTGAAATAGAATTGCCTAATGAATTTTTGGAAGAAATTAAAACCTATATAAAAACAAATCCTCCAATTTCAATACGTGCTTCAAATTGCATAAAAGCCAATATTGATAAATTATTTGGAGTTGAAAAATTTACTGATTTTAGAAGATTCAGAAACCTTGGAGACGATTCTTTGGCAAGAGATACAATTTTCTTTTCTGCAATTTTAGAAATAATCGAGAAGCACAGAAGATAGTTGTTGCATTAAAAGAAACCAATAAATAAATGAAAAAAATTAATGAAATAGAAATAGAAAATATTTAAACGACAAACCTCTATAAATAAAGGTATTGCACACAAACAAAAGTGACGCTTGCAAAAATTAGGGTTTTAGGCATGCCCAATCTTAGTGATTAAACTTTGTTTTGTACTTGGAAGTTCGGTCTTAAATCGATATATTTGATTTACGAAATTCACAACTGACACCAAGCCACGAGACATTGGCAGTAATCCAAAAAAAATGATAGAAATTCATAAAAATTTATTTGTTGGTAATTTACTTGATTTCGAAAATAATCAGTTTGATGATGAGTTTTATTTTGTACAAGCTTGTAAAGAACCTTGTCATAGAAAAGCATTAGGTTATACTGGCAGATCTGCTAATGAAAATCATCCTGAATATTTAATTGCGAGAAGAGAAAGAAAGCTTATTTTGAATATGATTGATCCTCCAACAGGAAAATATTTTGAAAACAGTATGTTTGAAAATTCATTGAATTTTATTAATGAAAATCTAGAAAACGGTAAAAAAGTATTAATTCATTGTAATCAAGGAATTTCTCGTTCTCCAAGCATTGGACTATTATATTTAGCTACAAAAAGAAAAATTAGAAACGAAAGTTTTGAAAAAGCAGAAGAAGACTTTTTAAAAATATATCCTCATTATTCACCAAGTGGAATAAAAGAATTTCTTTCCTTGAATTGGAATCATTACTTTAATTAGTCCAAATTGAAACCTTGAAATGTACTTCTGCCAACAAGTTTGCGAAAATTGGGAGTTTTGGTCTAGAATTTAAACTTTGTTTTACTCATGGTTAATTTTTTTTATAGGAATTCGTGATATCGCTTCGCTAAGTTGTACTTTTGTGTTCAGTGATTAATCGAAGTTTAGGCTAACCAAATCCCCAACTTCTGCAAGCCACAAGACGTTGGTGGCAATTTTGCCTAAAAAATAGAAAATATTACAGTTAAACGCTTATTAAATAACAAATAACAATCTAAAAATGAATTTATTAGAATTTTACAATAGTTTTAAAAGAGAAGACGTTCCAAATGTTTTAATAAAATTAGTAGGTTTTGAAAATGATATTTCAGGGTACGAAAATTTTTCAGAAGGTTTTGGAATTGGTACAGATTATAAATCGGGACTAGAATCTTGGAGCGAAAATCCAGATTTTATAAATAAACTTTATCCATTTGCTCAAGCAAACGGTTCAGG
>JAYWGV010000015.1:0-9099 GCA_043778105.1 Bacteroidota bacterium | reverse complement strand
GTACAGCAAAAATGAGTATTAGAACTAAACGATTAAAAGCAGCTTGGGACAATAATTTTCTATTGAAAATACTAGGATTTTAATGCGTTTGCCCTGCGTTTGAAGTTTAAAATCTAACATACTATGAAAAAATTATTACTTATTGCGTTTTTTTTAATTTCTGTAAAATTGTTTTCACAAGCAACACAAACAGTTTTGCTAAATGATGATTTTGGTTTTGGACCAAATGTTGCTTTGCCAGCAGGTACAATTGCAACGCAATATTGTTATAACGACCAAGTTTCTAGAATTTGTCCCGTCGGTGCTGATCAAACCAATTCTTATTTCGATAGACTTGAAGAAAGCCAATATGTTGTAACATCGAGAATAAATCCATTGAATGGTACTTGGTTCGATTTTCGTGACCATACTTCTGGCGGATTGAATCCTGATGGTCGTTTTTTAGCAATAAATATTGGCAGTGCAGCCGGTTCAAATGGAATTTTATACAGCCAAAAAATATTTAATGTTGAGCCAAATCAAAACTTAAATATTTCAGCAAATGTAGCCAATTTAGTTAAGCCAACATTTCCAAATTTTGTAGATCCAGCATTAATTTACGAAATTAGAACCAATACTGGTTTATTGATTGGGCAAGTTCCGATGACTCCAAATACAGATTTAATTGCAAAAACAAATACTTGGCAATTAAGACAATTTTCAATAAATTCGGGTTCAGTTGTAACACCTTATATAATATTCAATATAAGATCTGCAAGCACATTAAATAGCGGCAATGACGCTGCGATAGACGACGTAAAAGTTACTCAAACAACTGTTTTAAAAACCACTAATTCACTATTCGACAAAGCAACTATTTATCCAAATCCTGCAACAAATATTTTGAATATTGATAATGTCGAGTTAGATAATATTGCTATTTACAATAATTTAGGCGCACTTTTAAAAGAATTTAAAACCACTAACGAATTGAAAAATCAAATTGATTTGTCTGACTTTTCGAAAGGTTTTTATTTTATTAAATTAGAAAAAAATCAAAATTCTGTTTTAAAGAAAATTGTTGTAAACTAAAAAACATCATCGCATTTAAAAACCTCTTTTAATCGAATTCCTTTTTCGGTTTGTTCGACAGTAATGATTTCATTGTGAGCATCGTGTTCTAGAAATAAATAATAATTATTTGCAACAGCTGCTTCCAAAAATTTAGATTTTTCAGGCATTGTCAATAACGGTCGAGTGTCATAACCCATAACATACGGCAAAGGCAAATGTCCAGCTGTCGGAATTAAATCGGCGCAAAAAACTATGGTTTTGTCTTGGAATTTTATATGCGGAATCATCATTTTTTCGGTGTGACCGTTTACATAAAAAACATCAAAATTTAATTCTGATGAAAATTTAAAATCAGAGTCTGGTTTTGAAATAAAATTAATTTGCCCAGTTTCTTGCATTGGTAAAATATTTTCTGATAAAAACGATGCTTTCTCACGTTGGTTGGGTTCGGTTGCCCATTTCCAATGGTTTTCGTTTGTCCAAAACTTGGCGTTTTTGAATGCTGGTTCATAGCCAGTTTTATCTTTATTCCATTGAACGCTTCCGCCACAATGATCAAAATGTAGGTGCGTCATGAAAACATCGGTAATATCATCTCGATAAAAACCATATTTTGCCAATGATTTATCTAAATAGTGATTTCCCCAAAGCGAATAATAGCCAAAAAATTTTTCGGATTGTTTGTTTCCCATTCCAGTATCAATCAATATCAGTCGTTTTCCGTCTTCAATCAGTAAACATCTTGCAGCAATATCGACGAGGTTATTTTGGTCTGCTGGATTGGTTTTATTCCAAATGGTTTTGGGCACAACTCCAAACATTGCGCCACCATCGAGCTTGAAATTTCCAGATTCTATTGGGTAGAGTTTCATTTTTTATAATATTAATTCAAAATAGTATGCAAATTAATGATTTAATTTTATTTAAGTACGCTTAATTGCGTATTTTTGGTTTGCTGAATTATGATTATTTTTGTTTTATAAGAATTCAAAAAATGAAAAAAAGAATTGGAATTGTAGAAGACAATCGCGATTTGAGAGAGGCAATGGCAATGATGATTCAATTTACAGATCAATTTGAGTTGGTTGGTACTTTTGAAAACGCTGAAGTTGCAATAGATACGGTACCAAAAATAGGAATTGATGCCTTGCTAATGGATGTGAATTTGCCTGGTTACAGCGGATTCGAATGCGTTGCTATTTTAAAAGCCAAAAATCCAAAACTTCTTTTTTTAATGTGTACTTCGTACGAAGACGATGAAATTATTTTTAAAAGTTTAAAAGCCGGAGCAAGTGGCTACATACTAAAAACCGAAGGACCAACAAAAATTATAGACGCGCTAAACGATTTATTTGATGGCGGCAGTCCAATGAGTAGTAGTATTGCCAGAAAAGTAGTTGCTAGTTTTTCTAAGTTTGAATCAGTTGATGAAAGTGTATTGTTATTAACACCGCGCGAAAATGAAATTTTAGATTTATTAGCTACAGGAAAAATGAATAAAGAAGTGGCCGATGATTTGCAGATAAGTAGCGGAACAGTTAGAAAACACATTCAACATATTTATGGAAAATTACATGTAAATACAAGAGTCGAAGCCGTAAACGTATATTTAAAACGATGACGAATAAATGAAACAGAAATTTGGTTACATGTTATTTTTAATGTTATGGTCGATGTTTGTTTTTTCTCAGGAAACATTATCTGAAAAAAAAGTTGCATTTAATAACTGTAAAAACGGCATTTTTAAAGTTTCTAAATCAATAGCTATTTCTGAATATTATTTAGAAAACGATAAAATAGAAGATTCTCAAAAGTGGTTGGATGTTTCTAAAAAAATGCTTCTAAATTATCCAAACGACACCCTTCAATATTACTCAAACAGCTTGCAATCTGAACTTTTTTATTATATGGGTTTGCACCAATTTGGTCTGCATGAAGCAGAAAAATCTATCGAATTATCAAAAAAGATTAATGATAGTTTATACATTTCAAACGCTTATCTTTTAAAAGGAATTAATTTGTATGAAATGGAAAAATTATCTAAAGCTGAAGATTTTTTTCAAAAAGCTAAAAAATATTTTCCTTTAAAAATTAAGTCTAATTACAAAAGATATTTAATCAATAAAGAATATATTTATAATGATATAGCACAGCTAAAAATTAAAACGAATCAATTGGATTCTTGCTATTTTTATAACAAAAAGGCTTACAAATTTGCTAAAAATTTTAAAGATTACAGGTGCATAGCTAATGTTGAACGTACTTTTGGAGAATTGTTTATAAAACAAAACAGAAAAGATTCTGCTCAATTTTATTTTAAAAAAAGTATAGAAACATCATTAAACGCATCAATATATGATACAGCTTTATTAGGTTATGGAAATTTAGCAGAATGTTTTTCTGATGACACCCAAAAGATGAAATATTATTTTGAAAAAGGACAAAACCTAATTACAAATCATAATATAAATCCAACTTTTAAGAGACTTTTTTATGATCAATCATTAATGGTTTTCAAAAAAATGAACAACATTAATTTGCAATTAGCTTTGCAAGAAAAATTATTGTCGATAGACAATGACATTAACAAAAACGGAAATTTTTATATTCAAAACATTACAAATCAATATATTAATAGCGAAAATAAATTATTATTATCTAAAATAAATGAACTCGATAAACAAAAAAACATAAAAATATTACAACTTGTTGCAGCTCTTTTTATGGCTTTAATTTTGTCTCTTGCTATAATAATAATTAGAAGAAAAAACAAATTGCAAAAACTATTATTAGATCAAAAAAACGAAATAAGCAAAGACCTTCATGATGATATTGGAAGTGAATTGAGTAGTATATTGATTAACACTAATTTATTAAAAAATTACGTGACCAATGACAAGCAAACTTTACTAATTGATAAAATAAGTTATACAAGTTCAGAAATTTCTCAAAGATTAAACACCTTTATTTGGTCTTTAAATACAGACAATAACAACGTTCAAAATTTTTGTGATTATGTAAAACAATACGCTTTTAAATTTTTAGATGGAACCGAAATTAAATTGTTTTTTTCTGAAGATATTGAAGCTATTTCGAATAAAATATTGAATGGAAATTCTAGAAAAAATTTATTTTTTTGTATTAAAGAAATTCTCAATAATATTGTTAAACATTCTGCAGCCAACCAAGTTCAAATAAACGTTTCTTCAACAGATAAAAAAGAACTTTTGATTACAATTCACGATAATGGCATAGGAATTCAAAAAGCTAATAATTTTGGTAATGGATTGACGAATCTAAAAAAGAGAATTACCAACTTAAATGGTATCCTAAAAATCGAAAACAGTAATGGTTTAAAAATCAGAATTAAAGCACCTTTTTAATACAAATAAATAATCTTTAAAAAAAATAAAAAAAAACAGATACGCCAAAGAGCGTATTTTTTTGTGCGTAATAAAAATGCAATTATTGTTAAAGCATTGACTATCAATATTTTATAAAAAATTATATTTCATTTTAATACTCGCATTTACGTATTGCAAACAGTTTTATTTTACTACAATTTTACAATCGGTTGATAATTGAAAAAAAAAAATTAAAATATAAATATTATGAAAAACTTAAAAACCATCATTACACTTTTTATTCTCGTGCTGATAGCTTCTTGCTCAAAAGACAGCGATGAACTAGCAGAACCTGTTGTGCCAGTCTCAGCATTAACAATTAGCCCTAAAACAGGTCCAAAAAATACAATTGTAACGGTAACCGGTGCAGATTTTAGCACAATTGCAACAACTAATTCAGTTACTATAAATGCAATACCTTGTGTCGTAAATAGTGCAACTGCAACCGAATTGAAAATTACAATACCACCAGCGGTTGGTTCTGGCATTATAAAAATTTTTGTAAATGGGTTAAATAGAGAAACTGAAAAGTTTGATTTTATTTTCACTACAACTGTAACCACAATTGCAGGCAACACGAACGGAAATGCAGATGGTCAAGGCGCACTTGCACAATTTAACAGGCCTTTTGGAATTGCAATTGATGGAACCAAAACTTTATTTATTGCAGATACACGCAACCACAGAATTCGTAAAATTTCACCAACGGGTTTAGTAACCACAATTGCAGGAAGCACTCTTGGCTTTGCAGATGGAATAGGTGATTTGGCAAAGTTTAATTTTCCCACACATCTTGTGCGAAATGCCGCTGGCGATTTATTCGTTACCGATAAAAATAATCATAAAATCAGAAAAGTTTCAAGTACTGGTCAAGTAGAAAACTATGCTGGCAGCACACAAGGTTTTGAAGTTGGCGAAAGATTATCTGCTAAATTCAATAATCCGTTTGGAATAACTAATGATGAACTAGGCAACTTATATGTTACTGATTCTGATAATTTTAAAATTCGTAAAGTTCCAAATTCTGGCGGTGTAACGCGTGTTGCCGGAAATCTTGCTGGAATTAGAGACGGACAAGGCAGTGCAGCGGAGTTCGCAAATCCCGAAGGAATTGAAATCGATGCTGTAGGAAATTTATATGTTGCCGATGATAGCTTTAGCAAACTAATTAGAAAAATATCGCCAACAGGTTTAGTAACAACCTTTGCGGGCGATGTAGCTGGATTTGCAGATGGGCAAGGTGCACAAGCCAAATTTAGCGACGTTACAGACATTGCTATCGATCGCGTTGGTAATTTATTTGTAACCGATAAACACCGCATACGCAAAATAACACCAACAGGTTTGGTTACTACAATTGCTGGATCAGATACACCTGGTTTTACAGACGGCGATGCATCGACAGCCCAATTTAATGTTACAGCAGGAATAGCCATTGATCAAAATGGTAATCTTTATGTTGCAGATTCAGGCAATAACAGAATTAGAAAAATCACTATTGATTAAAAAACAGTTATTAATAAATATTAAAAACATCAACTATGAAAACAATACTTCGAAATACCATGAAAAACATTAATACCAATTTGAACCAATTAAAATCAATTTTTATCCTAGCAATTTTGATAATCATTGCAGCTTGTTCTAAAGACGAAGCCGAGCCATCACCAATAGTACAAAACCCAACAACTGGCTTTACTATAAGCAGCATTTTACCAAGCAGTGGTGCAAAAAATACAAATGTGTTGTTAACAGGTACAGGTTTTAGCAATACAGTTGCAGAAAATATCGTAACCATAAATGGCAAGTCTTGTACTGTTAATAGCGCATCAACTACGCAAATCAATATTACGATTCCGCCAAGTGCAGGTTCTGGTAAAATCAAAGTAGCAGTTGGGTCAAACAACGCCGAAAGTACTGTTTTTGAATTTATAAATACGTTTTTAGTAAGTACTTATGTTGGCACTGTTCGAGGTTTTGCTGATGGTCAGGGTGGCATAGAAAAATTTGCAATTCCAATTGCTACCGTGTTTGATAATGCAGGAAACATGTATGTAGCCGATATATTTAATCATAAAATTAGAAAAGTAACCCCATCTAGACTTGTTAGCACTTTTGCAGGAAGTACCAATGGTTTTCAAGATGCTGTTGGTACAGATGCAAAGTTTTCATTTCCAAATTGCATAACTATAGACAATGCTGGTAATTTATATGTAGCCGATGCTAATGACAAAATTAGAAAAATCACGCCATCTGGCAGTGTAAGTACATTTGCGGGAAGTACTGCTGGGTTTGCAGATGGCCCAGGTGCAGTTGCCAAATTTAATGGCATTAATGCTTTAGCCGTTGACAATGCTGGAAATTTATTTGTTTCTGATTCTAGCAACCATTGCATAAGAAAAGTAGCAACGACGGGTTTAGTAACAACTTTTGCAGGAAGCAGTCGTGGCTTTGCAGAAGGACAAGGCACAGCAGCCCAATTTAATTTTCCCGTTGGAATTGCAATCGATGCTTCTAATAATATTATTGTAGCCGATGGAGTCAACCGTAGAATAAGAAAAATATCTCAAACAGGATTAGTTTCTACAATCGCAGGTGGTACCGAAGGAAATAGCGATGGTCAGGGCAACACCGCACAATTTCAAGTCTTGTCAGGCGTCGTTGTCGATGCAACAGGCAATATTTATGTATCAGATAATTTAAGCCACAGAATCAGAAAAATTACTGCTACTGGCTTAGTAACAACAATAGCTGGAACAACCGAAGGCGATACCGACGGAAATGTTGCAGTTGCAAAATTTAGAAATCCAGCATTATTATCTCTCGATGCACAAGGCAATATTTATGTAGCCGATGGACAAAATCACAAAATTCGCAAAATTACTATTGATTAATTTTCTCAAATTCAAATAATTATCATTATGAAAAACTTAAAAAACATTTTTACACTTTTTATTCTCGTGCTGATAGCTTCCTGCTCAAAAGACAGCGATGAAACCAGTACTCCTGATGAATCAACCGAAACATTAACACCAATTACATCAGTTTTATCAGTAACAAACATCAACCCAGCCAAGGGAACAAAGAATACGTCAGTAACCATCACCGGAACAGGCTTTAGTACCACAACCACCAATAATACTGTAACTATAAACGGAAAAACTTGCCCAGTAGTTAACAGCACCTCCACACAACTTGTTATTACTATTCCACCCAAAGCAGGTTCTGGAAAAATAAAAGTTGGCGTCGCTGCTGCGAATGTCGAAAGTAACGACTTTGAATTTTTAGAATCAATAATCGTAACCACAATTGCTGGTAGCACAAGAGGTTTTGCCGATGGTCAAGGTGCAAATGCTCAATTTAGTTTCCTGCAAGGTATTATTCTTGATGGTCAAGGAAACTTGCTGGTAGCAGATGATGATAGAATAAGAAAAGTTTCTCTAACTAATGGTGCAGTTACAACTATAGCAGGCTCAACTTTTGGCGGATTTGCAAATGGTCAAGGCATATTGGCTGATTTTTCTGGTGTAAATGACATAGCGAAAAATGCAGCAGGTACTATGTTTGTTACAGATGATTTTAATAATAAAGTAAGAGCAATTTCTAGTTCTGGCTTAGTATCAACATTCGCAGGATCAACCAGCGGTTTTTTAGACGGAAATCTTGCAAGTGCTAAATTTTCTGGTCTTGCAGGAATAGTTATCGATGGTTCTGGAAATATATTTATTGCCGACAGAGGTAATCATAGAATACGAAAAATTTCTGGAAATAATGTAACAACATTTGCTGGAAGCGGAACTTTAGGCTCGACTAATGGTCAAGGAGTTAATGCAAGTTTTGCACTTCCTAAAGGCTTAACAATAGATTCAGCCGGAAATTTATTCGTTACTGATGGAATTGGAAAAAGAATTCGAAAAATAACACCAACTGGCTTGGTTAGCACAATCGCAGGTTCTTCTACACAAGGCTTTTTAGATGGTCAAGGAGTTGCTGCGAGATTTAACCTTGCGTCAGGTATTACAATCGATTCTCAAAACAATTTATTTGTGGCTGATGAAATTAAGATTCGCAAAATTTCTCCAACAGGGTTGGTTACAACAATTGCTGGAACTGGCGCAGCAGGTTTTGTTGATGGAAATGCTATTACTACACAATTTTCTGGTTTACAAGGTATCGCCATTGATGCACAAGGCAATCTATACGTTACAGATGCAGGTAATAACAAAATTCGTAAAATCACTTTCGATTAGTCATTAAACAACAAAACCAAAATATCATGACCATTCAAACTTTCATATTGTTCATAGCAATGTTTTCATACCAAGAACAACAAATAAAAACCAAAACAACTACCAAACCGAAAATCGCTAAAGTCGCTGTTGCAAAAAGACCGCTTAGCAATTTTGTCGGCAACTTTTCGGGCACACACAACGAAAAAGAAATTTTTGTAACACTAACTGCCATTTCAAGAACCAACAAAATAAAAGGTGTTTTAACCATGGATGGCCGAACGGCACAAATTGCTGCCACCGAAATAAATGCAGTTTGTACTGGCAAAATCATCGAAGACGATACCCAAAAAAAATACAACATCACAGCCGAAATTGTCAACAGAAAACTGCATTTCAACATTACGTTTCCA
>JAYWGV010000014.1:0-2456 GCA_043778105.1 Bacteroidota bacterium | reverse complement strand
TGACAAACATAATTAAAATAGCAAACGGGCGAAAAAAGAACGCCCGATAACAGCGGTTTGCAAAAATTGGGGTTTTGGTTTTGACTTTACACATTATTATGTACTTTTACGGTCGGTGATTTACTGAAAATTTAGGCTAACCAAATCCCCAACTTCTGCAAGCCACGAGACGTTAACTGACAGACTACTAAAAATGAAGTATATCATAATCAACTTAAAAAAATTAATTCGAAAATGGTTATAAAAAAAAACATAAAAAAAACAATTATTATTTTCGTTAGTATAATAACCTTCATTAGTATCGGCAGTTATATTTTTGTGAAACAGAAAATGAAAGCAGTTCCAAGTGAATTAATTTTCCCTAAAAATGATTTTACATTTAATTTTGTTTGGAGTAGTGCAACCATTAATAAAAATATAAATGAAAAAGCAGGAATATTAATTCCAATAAAATTAAATGGTTGTCCTGAAACATTTTACATGCAATTTGATATAGGCACATTTGTAACACATTTTTACAAGCCAGAATTAGAAAGTATAAATAAAAAATTTAAAAATATTCATTTCAGAATTGACAAAGAAAAAGATACCATTCTTGCGAATTTTAGTTTTAACATTGGCGAAACCAAAATACGTACTAAAAAAATTGACATATCATCATTTGGAGAAACTATAAATTGGAATAAAAAAAACCAGAAAATTATTATTGGATCAATTGGACCAGATTTTATAAACAATAAAACAATTTGCATAGATTACCCAAATCAAAAAATAAGTTTATATAATAAATTACCCGACACAATTTCAAAAAGTATAGATTTTTTTAATTTCGAATGGTACGAAAATAAAGCACTTTTGCCAATTACAATAAATGGTGAAAAACGTAAATTATATTTTGATACAGGATCTAGCACATTTGAAATACTTACGACAAAAAAAATTGCAAACGAAATTGCAGAAAATAAAACTATTATTGAAAATTACAAAGTCGGTTCTTGGGGCAAAGACATAGATTGTTACGACATCAAATTAAATGAAATAGTAGTAATCGGCAAAACCAAAATACCAATTGAAAGGATAAGTTATATCGATGGTTTAGACATCACATTATTAACAAAAGCGTTAAATGTCGATGGTTTAACAGGTAATAAACTCTTTTTAGATAAAAAAATATACTTGGATACAAAAAATCAAAAATTTAGCATTACAAAATAAAAGTCCGTCAGTTAACAGCGGTTTGGCGCAATTGGGGTTTTGGTGATTATTCGAGAGTTCGTGTGTGTTTGTTATCATAGTGTTTAATTTAAATATTGTGTGTACTTGGTCCCCAACTGACGCCAAGCCACGAGACGTTGTAGGTAATTGTAAAAAACCGAAGCGTAAAAAACATAAAAACAATGATTTACGTAATAATTTTTACAGTTTTATTTGTAATTGCTTTATATTTCTTAACTTTGCAAACGCAAGTATTAACTGAAAGTATAAAAGATATGTATAATTGTTTTGATATAGCAGACTATTTTGTAGGAAAAGCAAAAGAAGAAGGTCAAGGAATTGACCCAATGAAACTGCTTAAACTTACTTATATAGCACACGGTTGGCATTTAGGTTTTGAAAATAAACCTCTTTTTCTTAATCAAGTACAAGCGTGGAAACACGGAACTGTTATACCAGAATTATACCATGTTATAAAACGATACGGAAGCGGATATGTCGATAAAAGTACGTTAGAACTGTACACTGAAAATAAAATAGATAAAGAAAAAGCAACTTTTTTAAATACTATTTATAATTACTACAAGCAATTTTCAGGGAGTCAATTATCTGACAAAACACACGAAAATGGAACACCTTGGCAAACTACTTACAACGGTTTGCATAATGTGACAATACCGACTGAAAGAATCAACGAATATTATAAAAAATTAATAGCGGAAAAACGTGGGCAATAATCAATCAATTGACGACTTTTTCAAAAATGCTAATTGGTCAAATACAACAACTACTGCGTCTGTATCAAGTATCGAACAAAATGAATTATTTGGTGGGGATTTATCGAACATAGATGAGTGGATAAGGCATGAAGAATTTAGGTTAAAAAAGAAAAAAGAAGATTCTGAAAGACAATTGAGAGAGGATAATGCTAAAAAAGCGTTTTGGTTTTCATCTATTTGGGCAGTTTTTATTGCTTTCTTTATAATGTGCCACGGTCTTGAACAAATCAATTATTTTAAAATAAAAGAAACTGAATTTATGTTCGTTTGCGGAACTTTGACAACATCAATATTAATATTTTATCTAACTGTAATAAGAAACCTTTTTCCATTACCAATAAATAATAAATAAAACAACTACCTACAACAGCGGTTTGGCGCAATTGGGGTTTTAGGCAAACTTTAAAGATGGTTTTGTACTTGGAAGTTGGTTTTTAATTTGATAAATTTGGCGTACTAAAT
>JAYWGV010000013.1:0-99338 GCA_043778105.1 Bacteroidota bacterium | reverse complement strand
TTCCAATTTTATTTCTGCACGGTGGACCTGGTTACAATGGTGCAAGTTTCGAAGTTTCAACAGCAAAACAACTTTCTGAAAACGGTTTTTATGTAATTATTTATGACCGTCGTGGCGAAGGAAGATCTGTCGATTTGAATGCAAAATTCAATTTTCAAGAAACTTTCGAAGACATTAATTTGATTCTTAAAAAATATAATGTGAAGAAAATCAATTTAATTGGACATTCATTCGGGGGAATTATTGCTACATTATATACAGAAAAAAACCCCGAAAAAGTCAATGCGATTGTTTTGGCAAGTGCACCTGTTTCACTTCAAGAAACTTTCAAAACAATATTAACATCTTGCAGAAAGATTTATACCGAAAAACAAGACAAAACCAATCTAAATTATATTAATATGATTGAAAAAATGGATACAACTTCGGCGCAATATTTCGCTTATAGTTTTGGTCATGCAATGCAAAACGGATTTTATTCGCCTAAAAATCTATCTAACGAAGCCAAAATTATTTATGAAAATTCCAAAAAAGTTGATGCTTTTAAAAATGCTATGATAATGACAAATGAAGCACCAACAGGTTTCTTGAAAAAAGAAAATTATACTTCAATAAATTTATCTGAAAACTTGAAAAAATTAATTGAAAATAAAACGAAAATTTTTGGAATTTATGGAAAAGAAGATGGTTTGTATTCTGAAAAACAAGTTACTGATTTAGCTAATATAATAGAAAGTCATAACTTAAAATATTTAGACAAGTGCTCTCATAATATTTTTATCGACCAACAAAAAACTTTTATTGAAAGCTTAAAGAATTGGCTAAAATAATAAATAAATCTGTCTTGTTATTTTTTAACGTTACGAGTTTTTTTGTTGAATTTTTTAGATTTCTTTGGTACAAAAACATTTTTTGATTTTTCGATTTGAGAATTGTATCCAAATCTAAACTTGAATTCATTCAATAAATTATCAGAAAAAAACAATGAAGAATAAGATTCGTGAGATTGCAAATTATTTTTCTCGAAATCTAAAAGTTTTTCCGAGTAAGTTTTTAATTGCTCGGGTTTCAATAAATTTCTAAAATCATCTTCTTGGCGAATTAACGTTTTTATAAACAATGCTGTGTCTCGTTCATCTTCAGAAACAACCATCTTTTTGTAAATCGGTAATAGCTCTTGGTATTGTTTTATGAATAATTCTTTAAAAACAGGGTTTTGTTCTACAGTATATTTGACAATATTAAAGGTTACTTTGCCTTTAGTTTGCCAGAAAATGGTTTCGCCCAAAGTATCTTTGTGAACACAATTTTGCATCATAGCCACTTTCAATTTTATAGATTTATCTATTTGGGCAATACCTAAAAAAGGAATTAATATTAAAATAAAAAGTACTTTCATATTTAGATTCAATAAAAAACAAGATTAGAGTTTATGAACTATTAAAAAATTTAGTTTTATATGCTTTTATGAAACTTAATTCCTTACTATTCAATTCTTTTTTATTAGCAAAAATAAAAAAAGCTCTGAATTTCTCCAGAACTTTTAGCGTTTTTAGGGTGGATGACCGGGTTCGAACCGGCGACTTCCGGCACCACAAACCAGCGCTCTAACCAGCTGAGCTACAATCACCATTTTAACGAGTGCAAATATAATGAGATTTTTTTATTTTACAAACAAAAAAATCAAAAATTTATATTAAATCATTTAAACTATTGACCGCCAATGGTCTTTCGACAGTAAAACCTTCTGCATATTCAGTGCCAATTAAACGTCCAAAATCTTGTAAACGATAATTCAAACTTTCAAGAAAATTTTTAGTAGCAATCGCTGTTTCGGGTTCGAGTGAATTTGGATCATAAAGTTGCGAGCTATATGCCAAAACAGATTCTATTCTTTTTTGCTCAAACCCAGTTATATCAACAACAAAATCAGGCGGAATTTGTTTCCATTGTATGTAATGATAAACCAATTTTGGTCGCCATGAAGATTGTTTTTCGCCATTTATTTCGGTTTCAATTTTAATTAATCCAGATAAAAAACAAGCGTCAGAAACCAATTTACTGCCTTTGCCATGATCAATGTGTCGATCATCTATAGCATTACAAAGCACAATTTCTGGTCTGTATTTCCGAATCATTTTTATGATTTCCATCTGATGAATTTCATCGTTGACAAAAAAACCATCACGCATATTCAAGTTTTTGCGAACGTGGATACCTAGAATTTCTCCAGCTTTTTTAGATTCTGCATCTCGAATTTCTTTCGAACCTCGTGTTCCTAATTCGCCTCGAGTCAAATCTATGATCCCAACTTTTTTTCCTAAGGAAACTTCTTTGGCAATTGTTCCGCCACAACCCAATTCAACATCATCAGGATGTGCGCCAAAAGCTAAAATATCTAGTTTCATAGTATGTTTGTTTTTGTAGTTTGTATGTTTTAAAGTTGTAAACTGTAGGTTGTGAGTTATAAGTTTAAAATGGAAATTAAATTTGTTTATTGTATAATCTATCTACTTTTTTGTATTTCATTTCAAGTCTTTTGTCTAAATTAAATATCAAAAATCTAAAATCACTTTCATTGTCATTGATTTATTAACAGTTTCTTGAAACTCTTTTTCTGCAATACTATCTTTGGTAATGCCACATCCAATATAAATGTGAGCACAATTTTGTTCGACTTTCATGCAACGCAAATTAACAAACAAATTTGATTTATTGTTAATATTCAATTCTCCTATAAAACCAGTATAAAATTCGCGATTGTAATTTTCATTTTGCAAAATAAAATCTTTAGCATTTTCTTTTGGCAAACCACAAACCGCAGGAGTTGGATGCAAAATTTTAATAATTTTTTTTAAACTAAACCAATTATTTAAAATTCCAGTAATTTCTGATTTTAAATGTATTAAATTTCCAGCTCGAACCGAAAAAGGTTCAGTTATTTCAATATCAGAAACATCATATTCTAGATTTTTAATAATAAAATCGGTTACAAATTTTTGTTCTTGAATTTCTTTTTCTTGCCAAACTACATCAATCGAACCCTCATATTTTTGGGTTCCAGCCAAAGCAACAGTTTTAAAAATGTTGTTTTCTACTTGCAATAATTGTTCGGGCGTTGCGCCAAACCAAAGTCCAATTTTTGGATGATAAAAACAATATCTAAATGCTGATTGGTATTGACTGACCAATTTTGAAAAAACATCAATTAAATCGAAACTATTTAATTCTAAAATTTCTTTTCGTGATAAAACTACCTTTTTAAAACTATTGTTATTAATTGCTAATATTCCATTTGAAACCAATTTTTGAAATTCTGATTTTGCATTATTATCAAGTAAATTTTCGTTCTTAAATTCCGAAATGGTATCGATAAATTCATTTTCAAATTCCAATATTTCTGATTGATTGCATGGAATTAAATATTTTTGATTGCCATCAAATGAGCAAAAAGCAATTCCTTGTTCAGAAAAATTATCGATCAAAAACAATTCATCATTAGATTGAAAAACGCCAATAATTTTGTTTTCATTGGGTTTTCGATAAATTACAAAAGGTAATTTTTTTTCGAAATGATTTTGTACTTTATCTTTAAATGAATTCATTAATTTTTATCGATTTTACGTTTTGGTAAAACCATATTTGTCAATTTACAAATAGAAATTAGATTATCATTTTCATCAGTAATCTTTATTTCCCACAGGTGAATACTGCTGCCTTTATGAACGATTCTTGCAGTTCCAAAAACAATTCCACTTCTTTTAGATTTGACGTGATTAGCAGAAATTTCGATTCCTCGGACTTCAAATAATTCTGGATTTACAAATAAAAATGATGCCGCACTACCAACACTTTCTGCCAAAGCAACACTTGCTCCGCCATGCAACAAACCCATTGGTTGGTGAACAGTCGAATTTACAGGCATTTGTGCTTTTAAGAAATCTTCACCAGCATCAATAAATTCAATATTCAAATGGCTCATTAGCGAATTTTTGCACATTTCGTTGCATGTATTTATTATAAATTCTTTATCGAATGCCATGTTTTTATTTTAATGCAAATCTAAGAAAATAGATTTTAGAATTAAGATTTTAGAATTAAGATTTTTTAAATTACACTAAATTTGAAAAATTAGCGTTTTAATTTTTGAATAACTTATATTTTGTTATTTTTACCAAAATTAAAAAATCAATGCGTCATTATATATATATTATTTTTCTTGGAATTTTATTATCATTTACATCTTGTCGAAAAGATTTTGACACTGTTGCAAGCTCAGGAAATTTAGAATTTTCTAAAACCGAAGTTTATTTAGATACCGTTTTTAGTACAATTGGATCGAGTACATACAGCTTGAAAGTTTATAATCGAAGTAATGATGATATAAAAATTCCGATCATTCAATTAGGAAAAGGTTTGAATTCTAAATACCGAATTTTGGTAGATGGAATAACTGGAAACAACAAAGTTTTTAATAATGTAGAACTTTTAGCAAAAGACAGTTTATACATATTTATTGAAACAACTGCAAATATCACAGATACTGAAATCGATTTTACATATAACGACGAAATTTTATTTGATAATGGTGCTAAACAACAAAAAGTAAAATTAACAACTTTAATTGATGATGCGATTTTTATATTCCCTAATAGAAGTTTAGATAAAAAAATATACGAAAAAATAAGTGTAAATGGCTTTGTAGATAAAAATAAAGAAAAATTGAATGGACACACTTTAACCGATTCAGAATTAAGTTGGACTAATACAAAACCTTATGTCATTTATGGAAATTGTGTTGTTCCAACTGGAAAAACATTAAATATTGGTGTAGGAACAAGAGTTCATTTTCATGATGGCGCAAGCTTGATTGTCGATGATGGAGCAACTTTAAATATTGCAGGGCAAGTAAATCTTTTCGATGCCAACGGAAAAATACTAACAAAAAAAGAAGTAACTTTTGAGGGAGATCGTTTAGAACCTGAATATGAATATGTTCCAGGACAATGGGGCGCAGTTTTTATTTTATCAGGAACGAATAACCGAATTGAACATTTGACATTAAAAAATGCAGTTGTAGGAATTTTAATGCTTAGAAATAACAATTTGACAACTCCAAATTTAACAATCGAAAATTCACAAATATATGATTGTTCCAATTATGGCATTCTTGCAAAAGCGTCGATAATTAATGGTAAAAATTTGGTTATAAATTCCGCTGGACAAGCTTGTTTTGCAGGAACTTTAGGTGGTTTGTATGATTTTATACATTGCACAATTAACAATAATTGGAATAATTCTAAGCAGGTTGCCGTTTTTTTAAATAATTATTTTGATGACGAAAATGACATACCAATAACTTTAATATCTACATTTGATAGCTGTATAATTTATGGTTCTAATCAATCAGAAATATTAATAGATGTAAAAGGAAATCAATTTGTTCCTGATTTTAAATATTGTTTATTTAAATTCAATTCAACTAGTCCAGTATTTGCTGGTAATGTATATAATTTTATTAATGGAAACACAAATCCTTTTTTTAATAAAAAAAACATTGACCCAAAATTTAAAAATGTAAATATAAATCAACTAAATATTTTAACGACAATGTCTGGAGCTTATAATGGAGGAAATCCGATAAATAATTTTGCAGATATAATTAGCGATCCATCAAAACGAAATTTTGATATTGGTGCTTATTTGCACATTCCTTAAATTTTAAAAATTTCAAATTCAAACAATTCCTTTGTATTTATTTGTAAACCAACAGCTAGACATTTTATAGTGCATAATGTTGGATTAACTTTACCTTTTTCAATTCGGGTAATCTGTGGTAATGATACATTAGAAGAAAACGCTAACTCTTCTTGGGAGAAACCTTTGGATAACCTGATTCTATTCAGATTAATTCCAAATTCTTTAATATAGTTTTCATCTCTTAAATTAATCATTAACTTAATTAAATACTCTACAAATTTGGTTTAATCAAAAATTATCTATATAATCATGTATGATTAGTTAGTTAATTATTATTACATTTGACAAACTTTAAAAAAATAATTATGATTAAAATCAAAACACAATTAGTAAAATTAATAATGATTAGTTTCTTTTTAATTACCAATATTACTAGTTTTTACGGGCAATGTTGGCAAAAAGTTGAAACAGGACTATATCAAACAATTGCAATAAAAAGTGACGGTACATTATGGTCATGGGGACGTTCTAAATTGGGTGGTGGACAAATTCCAAACAATTGTGGAAATTTAGGTCTAGGGATATCAATTAGCAATCAATGTTATCCGAAACAAATAGGAACTGATACTGATTGGCTAGAAATTTCAAGTGATAATTATTATTGTTTGGCTATTTAGAATAATGGTACTCTTTGGGCTTGGGGTTCAAGCTTTGGAGGATATGGAAATACAGGAATAATAACTGCTTATGGTGTTGATTTATATGTGCCAACTCAAGTAGGAACAGATTCAAATTGGACATCAATATCAGCAGGATACCAATTAGCGATGGCTATCAAAAACAATGGTTCAATATGGGGTTGGGCATCAAACGCAACACTTACATCACCCATCTTTGGAATTACACAAAAAACTCCAATGCAAATTGGAAATGATTATAATTGGAAAAATGTTTCATGTGGTGATTCTCATTCAATAGCTTTAAAAACAAATAATAGTCTTTGGGCAATCGGTAATAATTATTTTGGGGAGTTAGGTACTGGAGTTAGTGGTACAGGAACAAATCAAACCACATTTGTTCAAATTGGCAATGATTTAAATTGGGAAAAAATTTCAAGTGGTGACAGTTTCTCTTTAGCTTTAAAAAACGACGGTACATTATGGTCGTGGGGCAAGAATAACAAATATCAATTAGGAGATAATACTATACTCAATAAAAACATTCCAACAAGAATTGGTACAGATACAAATTGGATTAAAATTACAGCTGCTAAAAATTCAGGTTTTGGAATTAAGTTAAACGGAACACTTTGGGGTTGGGGTAATAATACAGCTTATGAACTTGGTGACGGTACTTCAATTAGTAAAAGAATACCAACACAAAATGGTATAGATGTAAATTGGAAATTTGTCTCTAGTAAGTTTGGCACATTGGTATTGAAAAATGATGGCACTTTATATGGTGGCGGAAGTAATTTTCAGGGTGCACTTGGTTTAACAAATGGCACTTTTTCTGGAGCAGGTTCGTATCCACCCTTTGTCGCCAATTTTACTCAAATTAAGTGCTCAACACCTTTTGTTGCTATTAACGATAGTGGAACTTCCATATATGGATCCAATAGTATAGTAATACCAAATATTAGATTAAATGATTTTACATATGGTAATCAAGCTAATAGCATAAATACGAAATTAACCATAATAAGTTCTCTGCAAAGTGGTATAAATGTGAATACAACAACGGGTGCTGTTAGTGTAAATTCAACAGTTCCAATTGGTACATACACTATAACATATAATTTAAGTGATATCAATGAATATTATACATCAATTTGTGGTGTTTCAGCTACAATCACAATCTCAGTTACATCAGCACTTATTGCAAACCCAGATTTTGCAACAATAACTGTCGGAATTTTTAATACAATGATTATCAATGTATTATCAAATGATTCTTATAATGGTATGCCGGTTACAGCATTAAATAATACTTTAACATTTGTTAACTCAACGAATTCTGGAATTTCACTAAACATTACAAATGGAGAAGTTAGTGTTGTAAATTCTGTTCCGATTGGAATCTACACTTTAACTTACCAAATATGTAGTAATGGAAGTGTTTCAAATTGTACAAATGGAATTGTTACAATAAATGTCTGTAAATTAGATTTATACATTAAAGATTCTCCATCTGATATTGGAATTGAACCAAACACATTATCACAAATCATTTCTAATAGTGAGGATATTTGGGTAAGAAATAATCAAGACAATATATTAACACATCAAAATCCAATATTTAAACCTAATGGTACTCCGAATTATATATATGTAAAATTGACCAATCGTAGTTGTGTTAGTTCAAATGGAACAGAAGAGGTGAAATTATATTTTGCTAAAGATATACCATATTTTATATGGCCAACTAACTGGATTACTCTATTGCCAATGAGTTCAATAACAATTCCTGTTTTACAATCTGGTGCAGAAATTATTTTGTCAATTCCTTGGATAGTACCTAATCCTAATAGCTTTTCTTCAAACTCTGCAACAATCGATGGTAGAAATACTTTTTCGTTATTAGCACGAATAGATACTGTTAACGACACGATGACATTCTCTGAAACTGATAATTACCCAAGCGCACCAAGTGCTAAAGTGCGATTTCAAATAAATGTTAAAAATAATAATAATATCGCTTGGAAAAAAAATATTCTTATAAATTTATCATCTAATTAGAAATAGTTAGATAAAGTTTACATAATTAGTTCAAAAATTCAATGTTAAACTTTTAATATATATATATAAACTAAACCGTTTAATTATATCCCAAATTGGTCAAAGTAAATAATGTGAACAAAGGAATCTCAACAAATGAAATATTTAATGATAATTTTAGGAATCAAAATCCAAAATTCAAAAATCCTGATAGAAATTTCATGAATATTATTGAAGGGTCTGCTGCGATTGGGAAAGGAAATCCTGAATTTTCTGGTTTCCCTGATATTCTTACATTGTTAAGAACCAGTCCAAGCGATATTGGCGCTTATAATTTTATACTCTAATTTTACACTAATAAAAAAACCGACTTAATAAATTAAATCGGTTTTTTATTTAGTTTAAATTTGAAAACACCAAACACTTCGACCATGCTCAGTGTGACAATATTTTACATTTTCAATAGTATTACAAATGAATAACTTCGCCATAAGCATCGGCAACGGCTTCCATAACGGCTTCGCTCATTGTTGGATGCGGATGAATTGTTTTCAAGATTTCGTGACCTGTTGTTTCTAGTTTTCTGGCAACAATTGCTTCGGCAATCATATCGGTTACGCCTGCGCCAATCATGTGACAACCAAGCCATTCGCCGTATTTGGCATCGAAAATTACTTTTACAAATCCGTCTGGTGTTCCAGATGCTTTGGCTTTACCAGATGCAGAAAATGGGAATTTACCAATTTTTAATTCATAACCTTTTTCACGTGCTTGTTTTTCGGTCATTCCAACTGATGCTATTTCTGGAGTTGCATAAGTACAACCTGGAACATTGCCATAGTCGATTGGGTCAACGTGCAAACCTGCGATTTTTTCTACACAATTAATTCCTTCTGCCGATGCAACGTGAGCTAAAGATTGACCTGGAGTAACATCGCCAATGGCATAATAACCTGGAATATTAGTTTGCGCAAAATCATTTACTAAGATTTTATCTTTGTCGGTTGCAATTCCAACTTCTTCAAGTCCAATATTTTCGATGTTGGTTTTTATTCCAACTGCCGACAACAAAATGTCGGCTTCCATAATTTCTAGACCTTTTGCAGTTTTAATTGTAACTTGAACCGTATCGCCGAATGTATCGACACTTTCGACTGTAGAATTAGTCATTATTTTGACACCCGCTTTTTTCATTGAACGTTCCATTTGTTTCGAAATGTCTTCGTCTTCAACTGGAACAATTAGTGGTTGAAATTCAACAATCGTAACATCGGTTCCCATTGCGTTATAAAAATGAGCAAATTCTACTCCGATTGCTCCAGAACCAACAATAATCATTCTTTTAGGCTGCGTTGGCAAGGTCATTGCTTGGCGATAACCTATAACTTTTACACCATCTTGTGGCAAGTTTGGTAATTCACGTGAACGAGCTCCGGTAGCAATAATAATATGGTCTGCAGAATATTCGGTTACTTTTCCGTCTTTATCAGTAACATCTAGTTTTTTTCCTGGTTTTAGTTTTCCGAAACCTTCAATAACATCGATTTTATTTTTTTTCATTAAGAATTGCACTCCTTTGCTCATGTCGCCAGCCACGTTTCGTGAACGAGTTACAACCGCAGAAAAATCTTTATCGAATTCTTTAACGGTCAATCCATAATCTGAAGCGTGTTTTAAATAATCGAAAACTTGTGCCGATTTTAGTAAGGCTTTTGTTGGAATGCAACCCCAATTTAGGCAAACTCCACCAAGACTTTCTTTTTCGATTACCGCAACTTTAAATCCTAATTGCGAAGCGCGAATTGCTGTAACATAACCACCTGGACCACTTCCTAGAACAATAATATCGTATTTCATTTTTATATTTTTTAATAATAAAATTCAGTTAGCGAAATTAATGATTTTTTTTGATATTTTAAGAGGTTTTAAAAACCTGTTAGGTATTTTTTTTTATAAATTTAATTTATATACCTAAATGGTCGAAAAATACCTATTAGAATAATGAAAACTGTTAGGTGTTTTTTTTTATACATTTAATTTATATACCTAACAGGTTGAAAAAAACCTATTAGAATAATGAAAACTGTTAGGTGTTTTTTTTTATACGTTTAATTTATATACCTAACAGGTAGAAAAAAACCTGTTAGGATAATCAAACCTGTTCGAATAATGAAAACTGTTACGCTTTTTTTTTGAATAGTTTCAAATCAAATAGCTAATAGGTTAAAAAAAGCTGTTAGGATAATAATAATCTCTAAGAAATTCTGATTTTTAGCCCAAATTGCAGTGGAAAGCCCACAGTCTAGTTGAATTATTTTTTTTGAATTGGCAAAGCGACCAAAGGAAGCTCTTGCCAATTCTTAAAAAAATTTTCAACAGGACGAGGACTTGAAGCGGAAAGTTGGATTGGCTTCTAAAAAAAATCTCTTGACTGCGCTCGGGAAGACAAAGTAATGAAATTTAAAAAATATTCTCAACCAAAAATTGTGAGTAATAAAGATTTTTATAATAACCGTTTTTGATATTTAATAGTTCGAAATGCGAACCTTGTTCGACTATCAAACCTTTGTCCATAACCACAATTTTATCAGCATTGACTATGGTTGCCAATCGATGCGCTATGACTATTGATGTTCGGTTTTTAGTAATAGTTTCGGTGGCCTTTTGAATTAATTCTTCACTGTAAGTGTCTATAGATGAGGTTGCTTCATCGAGAATTAAAATACTTGGATTACTAACGTATGCTCGCAAAAAAGCTATTAATTGCCTTTGTCCAGATGATAACATTACGCCACGTTCTTTTACATTATAATCGAATTCTTGGGGCAAACTCATTATGAAATCATAAACACCAATTTTCTTGGCAGCTTTGATAACTTGTTCACGAGAAATTGCTGGATTATTTAGTGTTATATTGTTATAAATAGTATCGGCAAACAAAAAAACGTCTTGTAAAACAACTGCAATTTGTAATCGTAATGATGATAATGTGTAATCTTTTATGTTAATATTATCTATGGAAATGCTGCCTGAATCAATTTCATAAAAACGATTTAAAAGATTAATAATCGTAGACTTTCCTGCGCCAGTAGCACCAACAATTGCTATAGTTTCTCCAGGATTTATGGTTAAATCGATTCCTTTGACAACTTCTTCGTTTTCGATATAACTGAAACGTACTTTTTCAAAACTGATATTTCCTTGAAAAATTGGTGCCTCGATTGTGCCAATATCTTGAATTTGGTCTTGAATATCTATGATTTCGAAAACCCGATTGGCAGCAATCATTCCCATTTGCATTTCGTTAAATTTATCTGCAATTTGACGCAATGGGTTGAATAACATTCCGATAAACATTGTATAAGAAAATAAATCGCCAAATGTTGTTAGTCCGCCACCAAGAATATTAAATCCGCCGTAAAGAACAACAAAACCTAGTGTTAATGATGAAATAATATCGGCAATTGGGAAAAAAATTGAATTGTACCAAACGGTTTTTATCCAAGCTTGATTGTGTTTTTGATTAATTTCTTTGAATTTTTCAAGTTCAATGTCTTCACGATTAAAGAGTTGCACAATTTTCATTCCTGTAACTCGTTCTTGAACAAATGTGTTTAGATTTGCTATTTGGTTTCGAACTTCTTCGAAAGCGATTTGCATTTTTTTCTGAAAAATTCGAGTAATAAAAAGTATTATTGGCATTGCTAAAATGACAATCCAAGTGAGTTTCCAGTTCATATAAAACATAAAACTCATAATAACAATCATTTTGAGCAAATCGCTGCCAATCATGAAAAGTCCTTGCGAAAAAATTTTGGCAATGCTTTCTATATCAGACACTGATCGTGTAACCAATTGACCAACAGGCGCATTGTCATAGTATTTCATTTTGAAACTTAACATGTGTTTGAAAAGTTTGTTGCGAATGTCTTTGATAATATCTTGACCAAGCCAATTAGCCCAAAAGACAAAGAAAAAATTCGAAAAAACTTCTAATAAAAGTACAATTCCCATTAAAACTACATAAAGAAGAAGTCCTTGTTTATCATGTAATTTAATGTAATTATCGACGGTTTGTTTGAGTAAATATGGGCGCAATGCCGAGAAAACAGATAAGAATATTGCAAAAGCAATTACGCTATAAAATCGAGTTTTGTAGGGTTTAGTGTATTCGAGAATTCGTTTGAATAATCTTGTGTCGAATGCTTTTGCTTTCATAATATAATATTATATTTTAAATTTTAGATATTAGATTTTGAATGTCTGAAATTTAAATATCAATTTTTTAAAATGTAATCGTATTCAATTTTTGTTAAATACAAACCATGTGGAGGAACGGAAAAACCTGCATTGTTTCTGTTTTTACTTAATATTATCATTTCAAAATCTTGAATTGTGATTTTTTTTAATCCTACATATATTAGCGTTCCAACAATTGCTCGAACCATATTTCGAAGGAATCTATCTGCCGAAATTGTAAAAACAATTTTATTGTTTTCTTGCTTCCAAAAAGCCTCGTAAATTTTGCAATCGAATGAGTTTACATCAGTATTTACTTTAGAAAATGCCTCAAAATTAGTGTGATTTAAAAGAATTTCACAAGCTTGGTTCATTAAATCTAAATCTAATTTTTGATGATAAAACCAACTTTGGTCATTTATAAATGCGTCTTTGAAAGTATTTATATGATATTGATAAGTTCGCTTTCTAGCATCGAAACGTGCGTGAGCATCATTATGAACTTTTATAATATCAAAAATAACTATGTCCTTTGGTAAAAATGAATTGAGTTTGTGAATTGCGTTTTTAACATCAGTTAGTGTTTCAAAATCAAAATGCGCAAACATTTCTTGTGCATGAACACCAGTATCTGTGCGACCTGCGCCCATACAATCTATTTTGGAATTGAAAATTGTAGAAAGTGCTTTATTCAAAATTTCTTGTACAGAAATAGCATTGGGCTGAACTTGCCAACCGTGATAATTTGTGCCATTGTAAGAAAATTTTATGAAATAACGCATTAAAAATTGTAAAATCAATTTAATCTCTAAATTGAAATACAAAGATAATTAAAATATAAAAAGAATAAGTTAATTGAGAAATTTAGAATAAAAAAAATATCTAAATTTTAAATATTATTAGTTTAAGGTTTAAATGAACACAAACGGATTGTAGAAACAAATCAAATATAAACGATCAAAAAAAACTTAAAAATTAATATGATTTTTGTGAGATTGCAAAAATACGCTTAAAAATGTTAAAGCTATTTTTTCGTCATTGCTAAAAAGTGCAACACGATTAAACTCTTTTAAACCTTGAATTTTATTAATCTCTTTGTAATTTGTTGATTTATAACCCATTGACCAATCTTTGAATTGCCGTTTTTTTAAATCTCCTTCTACGACATTAATTATTCCTTTATGCCGTTTGTCAAGAGCAATTTTTTCATAAAGATTAATTACCTTTTCTTTTTCTCCTTCAAGAACTTGAATAAAATCTCCATCAATGTGCAAAAGAATGCCTGTTATATCATCTTTACGATTATTTTCTCTAGATTTTTCCAAAAGATTTTCAAGTTCAGTTTCATTAACCGAATCTATTGCAGAACTTAAATATATTATTCTATACATATCCGGGGACTTTAATTAATCAAAAATACAAAATTTATTTTAATCATGTGTGTTTAATATATTTAAAACTAAAATTTAATTCAAAAATTCGAATATTGATAAGTCATAAAAAAATATTATCTTTACGACCCAAACATACAAACATGGCACAAAAAATATTGCTTACTTCACTTGAAGTCAATATCATACTAAATCGTTTGGCTTGCCAATTAATCGAAAATCATCTTGATTTTGCGAATACGATTCTTATCGGAATTCAACCAAGAGGCACTTTCTTGGCAGAAAGATTAAAAAATTTATTAGAGCAAGAATACAAAATTCAAAATATAGTTTTAGGTTACTTAGACATAACTTTTTTTAGAGATGATTTTCGTCGAACCGATAAACCAATAGAAGCCAATAAAACGCAAATTGATTTTGTAGTAGAAAACAAAAAAATTATATTTATTGATGATGTTTTATACACAGGTCGTAGTATTCGTTCGGCTTTAACAGCAATACAGTCATTTGGGCGACCTTCAGAAATCGAGCTTTTGGTATTAATCGACAGGCGATTTAGTCGACATTTGCCTATTCAACCCGATTATCGTGGTCGTCAAGTTGATGCAATTAATAATGAAAGAGTAAAAGTTTCTTGGTTAGAAAACGATGGTCAAGATGCTGTTTTTTTAATAAATAAAGTCGATCAATAATGAGTGAATTATCTGTAAATCATTTACTTGGAATAAAATACATTAATAAAAAAGATATTGATTTAATTTTCGAAACTGCCAATCAATTCAAAGAAGTCATCAATCGACCAATAAAAAAAGTTCCTTCATTAAGAGATATTACTATTGCCAATATATTTTTCGAAAATTCCACCAGAACAAAATTGTCATTTGAATTGGCACAAAAACGACTTTCGGCAGATGTAATAAGTTTTTCTGCAGCACAATCATCGGTCAAAAAAGGTGAAACATTAATAGATACCGTCAATAATATTTTGGCAATGAAAGTCGATATGGTCGTGATGCGTCACGCAAGTGCTGGTGCAGCGCATTTTTTATCACAAAACGTTAATGCAAGCATCATTAATGCTGGCGATGGCACGCACGAACATCCAACACAAGGATTATTAGACAGTTATTCAATTCAAGAAAAATTAGGCGAAGTAGCAGGAAAAAAAGTACTAATTGTTGGCGATATTTTACATTCAAGAGTTGCATTATCAAATATTTATGCTTTACAAATGCAAGGTGCAGATGTTAGAGTTTGTGGACCAAAAACATTAATTCCACGATACATTGATAGTTTGAATGTAAAAGTTGAATCGAATTTGCGTAAAGCATTAGAATGGTGCGATGTAGCCAATATGTTGCGAGTTCAAAACGAAAGAATGGATGTTAATTATTTTCCATCAACGCGAGAATATGCACAGCAATATGGAGTTAATAAAAATTTACTAGATTCGTTAAATAAAGAAATCGTAATTATGCATCCAGGACCAATAAATCGAGGTGTGGAAATCACGTCAGACGTTGCAGATTCTGGTCAATCTGTAATTTTAAATCAAGTCGAAAATGGTGTAGCAATTCGAATGGCAGTTACATATTTATTGGCATCTAAAATTAAGACTTGAGACTTGTAGACTATATACTTATAGGCTTTAGACTTATAGACTTTAGACTTTTAGACTTATAAACTTTAGACTTGTAGACTTTAGACTTGTAGACTTTAGACTTATAGACTTTAGACTTTTAGACTTTAGACTTTAGACTTGTAGACTTTAGACTTTAGACTTATAGACTTTAGACTTTTAGACTTTAGACTTTTAGACTTTAGACTTTTAGACTTTAGACTTTTAGACTTTAGACTTTTAGACTTTAGACTTTAGACTTTTAAATATTAGACATATAAATGATAGCAAATGACTATAGAAATTCACGAAAAGGCAACAATTATCAAAGATTTTGATTCAGATTTAGATTTAGATAATTTATTAATCAAAATAATTAATGAAAATCTTGAGAGTCAAAATATAATTCTTGACTTAAATTCTTATAAAGCATTAAAAAACAAAGATTTAAATATTTTTTTGTCATTTGTTAAAAATATCAAAAAAAACAAACAATCATTTGTAATCGTATTTGCTGATTTTGATTTTAATAAATCCTCGAGTAAATTAAACATAGTTCCAACCATTCAAGAAGCTTTTGACATTATAGAAATGGAAGAAATTGAAAGAGATCTTGGATTTTAAAACCATAAACCAAAATGAATTTTACCAACCAACAAAAACTATATTTCAACGTTTTTCTACTTTTTATATTTGCCTATTTATTAGCCAGTAAATTATTTAAAGGTTTTCGAACACAAGATTTCGATTATTTAAGAATAGTTTTAAATGTTGTAATTATAGCATTTACAATAAAAAACATCAATAAATATAACGTTTAGAAAAGTGTTCAGTTTACAGACTGAAAACTGAGACTGAAAATTGAAAACTAAATTAATGAAATTAACAATTCTAGGCTGTTATGCCGCAACGCCAAGAACAATTACCAATCCAACTTCGCAGGTTCTTGAAATTAGAAATCGAATGTTTTTGATAGATTGTGGCGAAGGTACACAGGTGCAATTGCGCAAACATAAAATTAAATTTTCGTCGATAAATCACATTTTTATTTCGCATTTGCATGGCGATCATTGCTATGGTTTAATTGGTTTGGTTTCGACTTTTATGCTCCTAAATCGTGTAAATGATTTGCATATTTATGGTCCAAAAGGCATAAAAGAAATGATTCTTTTGCAATTAAAATTATCCAATTCATACACAAGTTATGGATTGTTTTTTCACGAACTTCAATCTAAAGAAAGTCAAATTATTTTCGAAGACGACAAAGTTATCGTTAAAACAATTCCGTTAAAACATCGGGTTTATACCAATGGATTTCATTTTCAAGAAAAAATTCGTGAGCGAAAACTAAATGTTGAAGCAGTTCAAAAACATAAAATTGAAACCTGCTATTTTCAAAACATCAAAAACGGAAAAGACATAACTTTAAATAATGGCGAAATTATTACAAATGATAAATTAACATTTGACCCAATTCCTCCAAAAAATTATGCATTTTGTTCTGACACAATTTTTGATGAAACTATAATCGAAAACATCCAAAATGTAGATATTTTGTACCACGAAAGTACTTTTTTGGAATCAGAAGCGCACTTGTCAACCAAAACAATGCATTCAACAGCAAAACAAGCGGCAGAAATTGCATTAAAAGCCAATGCAAAACAATTAATTCTTGGTCATTATTCCACAAGATATGAAAATATCGAAATGTTTAAAACCGAAGCCGAAACCATTTTCGAAAACATACTTTTGGCAGATGATGGAAAAATTTTTGAATTTTAGAAACGAAAATTAATTCTTCTTTTTCCAGTTTTCAAAAGTCATTTCAAACTTAATTTCATTGTTTCCGTGAAGACCAATTTCAATCCAGCCAGCTTTTCTGTAAAAATTTTCGGCTCTAGTTTTTGGAGAAGTGCCTAACCAAACTTTTTTTTTAGTTTGATTAAAATACCAATCGAGCATAATTTTGTGAAGTTGCTTTCCGATTCCTTTCTTTTCGAATTCAGGATTTATAAAAAGTGCCCAAATGTTAATATCAATCAAGTCAACAATCGAAAAACCTACAATTTCATTATTTATTTCGCAAACCCAACCTTTGCCTTTTGTGAATAAAAAAAATTCACAATCTTTATTAGTAACCAAATTTGGATCAGATAAAGTATTTTCGGTTACCAAATTTCTTACGATTTGAATTTGATGAATGTCATTAATTTTGGCTTCACGAATAATCATAAAAATTTTAATTTAAAAAATTACTGCTGTGGTTTCAAATTAAAAATCGCAAAATTCTTAGATTTTTCCTCATAATCTTTAAATGACAAATCGCTTGGGTTCACAATTGCGGTTTTAATTGTTATTTTGTCGCCAACTTGAAAATTGGCTGCGACCATTTTGTAATCTAACAAGAATTCTCCACAAAAAAAATTGCCTTTTTCGTCTTTGTCAATTAAACCCGTGAATAATCCTTTTTTTTCTAAAGTTTCCATAATTCTTTATCTCTAATTTTATTTTGCAAATATAAATAAAAAACAACAATTTGCCACAAAGTCTCAAAGTCTCTAAACTTCTTTATTAAATAAACAATTTTTGAAATTAAACTTTGTGACTACGAGACTTTGTGGCAATAAATTACTTTTAACTTAAAATTAATATTCGTTTTAAAAATAAAGGCTTTTAATATTTTACCTTTATATTATATGAAAAACAACAACATAAAAGGTTTTTATTTCAAACAATATACCGCCGAAGAGCAATCGCCATTCGATAAATTATTTGGAATTTTTAAAGAATTAATTACTCATACTTCAGGCGATTTTGACGAAGCAATCGATTGGCTACGAGAACTTGACGTCGAATACAAACTCACAACTCCAGAATATACAATCGATGATTTTATTGAAGATTTAAAAGCCAAAGGTTATATTCGTGAAGAATTTGAAGACGATGGAACATCAGGCGGAATAGGTATTACAGCCAAAACCGAACGTGCCATTCGCCAAAGTGCATTAGATCAAATTTTTGGAAAACTCAAGAAATCTGGCAACGGAAACCACAAAACCAAACATGCTGGCAATGGCGACGAACATACTGGCGAATATAGAGATTTTCAATTTGGCGATGGTTTAGAAAGAATTTCGTTGACCGAAAGTTTGCGAAACGCACAAATTAATAATGGTGCCGAAGAATTCATGATAACCGAAAATGACTTGATTGTCGAAGATTCTCAATTCAAAGCCCAAATGTCAACAGTTTTAATGATTGACATTAGCCACAGCATGATTCTATATGGCGAAGACCGCATTACGCCAGCCAAAAAAGTTGCGATGGCATTGGCAGAATTAATCACAACTCGATATCCAAAAGACACGATTGATATTTTGGTTTTTGGCAACGATGCTTGGACAATTGCAATCAAAGATTTGCCTTATTTAAAAGTCGGTCCATATCATACGAACACTGTTGCTGGCTTGCAATTGGCAATGGATTTATTGCGGAGAAAACGAAACACAAACAAGCAAATTTTCATGATTACCGACGGCAAACCAAGTTGTGTTCGTGAAAAAGATGGCACCTATTACATGAACAGCAACGGATTAGACGATTATATTGTCGATAAATGTTACAATCAAGCTGCACAAGCTAGAAAATTGCATATTCCAATTACGACTTTTATGATTGCCAACGACCCTTATTTGCAACGATTCGTGAATCATTTTACGGAAGCCAATCAAGGAAAAGCGTTTTATACAGGTCTTAAAGGACTTGGAGAAATGATTTTCGAAGATTATGAAACGAATAGAAAGAAGAAAATAAAGTGATCAGTTTTCAGTATTCAGATGGCAGTTTTCAGATTCTGGTCACAATTAAGAAAATTCTTTTAAATAAAATAACAATAAAACTTAATGAATCTTAATTTCTTAATGGTTCAAAAAAATAATTTCAATTTAAATAAAAAAAATGACCAACATAAAAACACTAGGCGAATTAAAAGCATCAGGATATAAATCCATTTCAATAAAAGACGAATTACGAAACAATTTACGTGAAAAAATAAAATCGGGAAAACCAGTTTTCGAAGGCGTTCACGGTTTTGAGAATACAGTAATTCCAGAACTTGAGCGTGCCATTTTATCGCGCCACAATATCAATTTATTAGGACTTCGTGGACAAGCAAAAACTCGATTGGCAAGAAAAATGACTGAATTGCTTGACGAATATATGCCAATTGTTTCAGGTTCAGAAATCAATGACGATCCTTTGAAACCAATTTCGAGATTTGCCAAAGATTTAATTGCCGAAAAAGGCGATGAAACTCCAATTTCTTGGATTCATAGAAACGAGCGTTTTTCAGAAAAACTAGCAACTCCAGATGTAACAGTTGCCGATTTAATTGGCGATGTTGACCCAATAAAAGCTGCAAATCTAAAATTATCTTATGCCGACGATCGAGTTATTCATTTTGGAATGATTCCTCGTGCCAATCGTTGCATATTCGTAATCAACGAATTACCCGATTTACAGGCTCGAATTCAAGTTTCGTTGTTCAATATTTTGCAAGAAGGCGACATTCAAATTCGTGGTTTCAAGTTAAGAATGCCTTTAGATATGCAATTTATTTTTACAGCCAATCCCGAAGATTATACCAATCGTGGAAGTATTGTAACACCATTAAAAGATAGAATTGGTTCACAAATATTGACACATTATCCTGATTCTATTGAAGTTGCAAGAATAATTACACACCAAGAAGCAAAATTAGAACAACAACAATCAGATATGGTTCATGTGCCTAGTTTAGCCAAAGATTTATTAGAACAAATTAGTTTCGAAGCTCGTGACAGTGAATTTATTGACAATAAATCTGGAATTTCTGCACGTTTGAGTATTACGGCTTATGAAAATTTATTAAGCACAGCCGAACGCCGAGCTTTAAAATCTGGTGTTGATAAAACAAGTTTGCGATTGTCCGATTTTATGGGAATAATTCCAGCAATTACTGGCAAAGTCGAGTTGGTTTATGAAGGCGAGCAAGAAGGCGCAGCACAAGTGGCACAGCATTTAATTGGAGATGCAATTCATACTTTTTTTCCAGCCTATTTCCCAAAAATTGAAAAATTAGAGAAATTAGACGAAAAAACAGAATTTTCTGATGTTATTGAGTGGTTTTTTACTTCAGGATTTGAACTTTTAGATGATTGTTCAGACGAAGATTACAAATCGATTCTTGACGATGTTGCGCCACTCGAAATTTTAATCAAGAAATACCAACCAGAAACTTTGCCCGAAGATAAATATTTTATGAAAGAATTTATACTTTGGGGATTGGTCGAATATGATAAATTAAGCAAAGATCGTTTCGAAAATGGCTATCAATTCAAAGATCCTTTTGGGAGTTATATTAGTAAATTGTAAAAAAGTTTACAGTATTCAGTCGCAGTTTTCAGTATTTGCGACAGACTGAAAACTGGAAACTGCGACTGAAAACTATGTACAAGCCCAATCCAAAATCATTCAAAAAAACTTTTTGTATTTTTCAAGAAGTATGTCTTGATTGTATAAAAAATTTGAAACCTAATTACGAAAGTGAAGCTGGAAGCAAATATTTTTATAATAAAATTGGAATGTACAGATTTTCAAACCATTGGGGAAGATTGGCGAATTCGAAATGGCGATTAATTCCGTTAGAGATTACAACTGATTCTAAGTTTAAAGTTGGTTTTGCTAAATATGAAAATTTTTATCCTGATAATGATTTAGAAGAAATTTATTATCTAGAATATGATTCTGTTAACCAAACCATCAATTACAACCACCGGCAAAATCCCGAATTTGATGGAAAAGCAATTTTAAGAACAACATTAGAAACTCGAAAACGCATCAAACAAGCAAGAAATATCTTAACTTTGTCGAGTTGGGCAAAATATTATGAAACCGATATTGATTTGTTAAGAATTGAAGTCGTTAATCAACTGATTTTTACAAATAAAACGCTGGAAGAAATTAAAAGAAATTTAGTTTAAATAATTTAATTTTTTTTAACATATAAATAGTTCAAGTTCATTATAAGTTTTATGAATTTTAAAAAAAATGGTTGTTTTATAGAATGTTGTGGATTTAATTAAAATATTCGTGTATTTAAATGAGCAGAAATACCGAGGCCAATATCAAGAAACACAACGATAAATTGCACAAATCGCAAGACAAAGCGAAAGCACAAATTGTGGCTCGAAAAGAAAAATTGAAAGCAATTGTCAAGAAATTTAACGAAAATAATTCAAATCAATAATAATATGATTTCCCAACAGGTTTTTTCAAATTGTTAGGTATATTTTAAAAATATGGAAAATAAATTCGCCGATATAAAAACTCAAACGCAAGAAATTATAGATTTTATTGCTTCCAAAAATTATTCAGAAGCTAATTTTAAATTAGCTGAAGTGAGCGAATTATTAGACGAATTATTCGATTTTACTTCCGATGATGCCGATTTGGTTGAGATTTCGAAATATCAGGTTTTGTTGAACCAATTGCATCAGAAAATTAACAATTAAAATTTATTTTCTTGAAAAAGTGTTATTGTTGTTCTGAAAAAAAATTCGAAAACTGCTGTGAGCCTTTTATTTCAAAAATCCAAAAACCTGAAACTTGCTTGCAATTAATGCGTTCTAGATATTCAGCATATGCAACTCAAAAAGCCGATTATTTATTAGCAACTACTCACATTTCAGAAAGAAAATATTATTCTAAAACCGAAATTTTTGACTGGGCAACATCAAATTCTTGGCAAAAACTTGAAATTCTCAATAATTCTGATACCACTGTCGAATTTAAGGCATACTATTTGGATTCTACAAATATTCAACAAATTCATCACGAATTATCAAATTTTAAACTTGAAAATGATTTTTGGTTTTATGTTGACGGAAATTATTTATAATTTTAATTGATAATACAACTAACTTAAAATTGTAACTTTACTGAAAATTAAATCAAAATGATTTCTGCTCAATTTTACAGTTTATTAATCAATAAATTTCCGTTTCAGCCTACATTAAAACAAGATGTTTTTTTTCAGAAAATAGCAACATTTGTTACCGATTATTCAAATGATACCATTTTTGTTCTTAAAGGATATGCAGGAACAGGAAAAACGACTGTGATTTCGACAATTGTCAATAATTTAATAGAAATTAATAAAAAATATGTTTTGTTGGCGCCAACTGGTCGAGCAGCCAAAGTTATTGCTAATTATTCTCAGAAACCTGCATTTACAATTCATAAAAAAATTTATTTTCCGAAAAAATCGGGTGGCGGTGGCATAAATTTTATTCGCCAACCCAATAAACACAAAAACACCATTTTTATAGTTGACGAAGCTTCGATGATTTCTGATCAAAGCAACGACAATAAAATGTATGAAACTGGCAGTTTACTAGACGATTTAATCTCATATATTTATGACGGAGAAAACTGTAAAATGATTCTTCTTGGCGACACAGCTCAATTGCCACCTGTTAATTTGGATATTTCGCCAGCGTTAAACACAGATACATTAGAACTAAATTACAATAAAAAAATAGATTGGATTGAACTTGACGAAGTGATGCGGCAAGAAGAAAAATCAGGAATTTTATTCAATGCAACCGAACTTCGTGAAATTCTAAAAGAAAGTTTTATAACTAATTTTGAATTTAATTTAAAAGGATTTAAAGACATTGTCAGATTGACCGATGGCTATGACATTCAAGATGCAATCAATTCGGCATACAGCAATTATTCTATCGAAGATACTGCGTTTATAGTGCGTTCAAATAAACGAGCTAATCAGTACAATGAGCAAATCCGAATGAAAATTCTCGATAAAGAAAGCGATTTATCAACAGGCGATTATTTGATGGTTGTCAAGAACAATTATTTTTGGCTTAAAGAAAAAGACGAAGCTGGTTTTATTGCCAATGGCGATATTATTGAAGTGCTAGAAATTTTTAGCTTTCAAGATTTGTATGGTTTTAAATTTGCAAAAGTCAAAATTCGAATGGTCGATTATCCAAATCAGATTCCGTTTGAAACAGTATTATTATTAGATACTATAAAAAGTGAATCGCCATCATTGACCTACGAACAATCTAACAAATTGTATGAAGAAGTCATGAAAGATTATGAACATTTAAACACGAAATTTGCCAAATTTCAAAAAGTTAAAGAAAACGAGTTTTTTAATGCTTTGCAAGTAAAATTTTCTTACGCAATAACTTGCCACAAGTCGCAAGGCGGTCAATGGAACACCGTTTTTATCGAGCAACCTTATTTGCCAGACGGCATTGATCGAGATTACATTCGCTGGTTATACACCGCAATTACTCGCGCTAAAGACAAGTTGTATTTAATTGGTTTTAAAGACGATAGCTTTATCAGTTAACAAATATTTAGATTTTTATAACAATTCCTCAACATGTTTTTTAATATTTTCGGCAATTTTTCTTGTTGGTAAATCATTGGCATCGCCACCAAACGGGTCTTCGATTTCTTCGGCAATAAGTTCTAAACTTGCTAGTACATAAAAAATAAAAATTACTACAGGAACGACATAAAAACCCAGACTTATTGCATATCCGAAAGGCAAAGTCATGACATATATAAAAATAAATTTCTTAATAAACGAACTGTAAGAATATGGAATTGGTGTGTTTTTTATACGTTCGCAAGCGCCACAAACATCTGTAAAAGTTTGAATTTCATCATTTAAAATTATCAATTGGTTGCCTGATATTTTTTTTAATTCATATAAATCATTAATTTTTTGAAACATCATTTTGGCGACGTGATTCGGTTTATGCTTGTGTTTTTCTATTTCTTGTACAACATCATCGAATAATTCGTTAGTTGTTTCTTCGCTGTTCAAATGCGTATTTAAAACTGCTGCAAATGCTGGAATTAACTTTTTAAAATATTTTTTATCCTTATCATCTTTTAAAATAGCCGATAATTTAATGGCGAAATTTCGGCTGTTATTGACCAAAGTTCCCCATAATTTTCGACCTTCCCACCAACGTTCATAAGCAGTGTTGGTTCTATAAGCCAACAAAAGTGATATTACAAAACCCAACATGCTGTGCATCATACTAATGTTTTTCACAAGACTTTTATCATTCAATTTATAATACTCAAGTTCTATGTAACATATTGCAGCTGAGTAAATTCCGATGGTTATCATCATCGGAATTAATTTTCGAAAAGTATCTGATTTATGTATTCTGAAAACGAATGTTAACCAATCTTTTGGGTTGTATTGTACCATATTAATATTAGATATTAGATTTTAGATATTAAATTTTAGATTTTAGATATTATATTTTAGATTTTAGATTTTAGATTTTAGATATTAGATTTTAGATATTAGATTTTAGATATTTGATATTAGATATTTGATATTAGATTTTAGATATTAGATTTTAGATTTTTTAAAATATTATAAAACTGAAAACTGCAATTTATCACTAAGACTGAAAACTGAATACTAACTTATATAATTCCAAATTGTCGAATGCTTTGTCATTTCTACAAATGCTTTTCTTAAAGTTTCATTTTCGGGTTTTTCGAGTGGCGCATCGTTTTTCAAAATTTTCATTGCATGGTTTCTTGCCAATTGCAAAATATCTCTATCACGAACAATATCAGCAATTTGAAGATTCAAAACACCACTTTGTTGTTTGCCCATTAAATCGCCTGGTCCACGCAATCGCAAGTCAACTTCGGCAATTTCGAAGCCATCATTAGTCGCTACCATTGTTTCCATTCGAGTTTTGCTGTCGCTCGATAACTTAAACGATGTCATTAAAATGCAATAACTTTGATCTGCCCCACGCCCTACTCTACCACGCAATTGGTGCAATTGGGATAATCCAAATCGTTCTGCCGATTCGATAATCATTACACTTGCATTTGGCACATTTACACCAACTTCAATAACAGTTGTGGCTACCATAATATTGGTTTTTCCTCGCACAAATCGTTCCATTTCGCTGGCTTTGTCTTCGGGTTTCATTTTTCCGTGAAGAATAGAAACTGCGTATTGTGGCAACGGAAATTCTATCGAAATACTTTCGTAACCATCCATTAAATCTTTATAATCCATTTTTTCGGATTCTTGAATTAACGGAAAAACGATATAAATTTGTCTGCCAAGTGCAATTTCATCTCGAATAAATTTCAGAACTCGCAATCGATTGCTGTCAAAACGGTGTTCGGTTCGAATGGGTTTTCGACCTGGCGGCAACTCATCGATCACAGAAATATCCAAATCGCCATACAAACTCATTGCCAAAGTTCTCGGAATTGGCGTTGCTGTCATAACTAAAACGTGAGGCGGAACTGCACTTTCCGAATTTTCCCCTCCTTCGGAGGGGCTAGAGGAGGATTTTTTCCATAATTTAGAACGTTGTTCAACACCAAATCGATGTTGTTCATCAATAACAGCAAATCCTAAATTCTTGAATTTTACTTTGTCTTCGAGCAATGCATGTGTGCCAATTAAAATATCTAAATTTCCATTTTCTAATTCTTCGTGAATAATTCTTCGATCTTTAATTTTGACTGAACCAGTTAGTAATTTTATATTTATATTTAAAGGTTTTGCCAATTCTGATAATCCTGTAAAATGCTGATTAGCAAGAATTTCGGTTGGAGCCATTAAACAAGCCTGAAAGCCATTGTCTATTGCCAAAAGCATGCTCATGAACGCAACAATTGTCTTTCCTGAACCAACATCGCCTTGCAACAATCGGTTCATTTGCGCGTTGCTACCCAAGTCGTTTCGAATTTCTTTGACTACTCGTTTTTGTGCATTTGTCAATTCAAATGGCAAATGATTTTTAAAGAAATTATTGAAATTATCGCCAACTACCGTGAACGGAAAACCTTTTATTTTGTGTTTACGAATTAAATTTTTGGTTATCAATTGCAACTGAATAAAAAATAATTCTTCGAATTTTAGTCTAAAACTAGATTTAGCCAATAAATCTTGACTTTTAGGGAAGTGAATATTGAACATTGCTTCGTTTTTGGAAACCAATTTCAATTCATCAATTAAATATTTTGGCAAAGTTTCTTGGAATGATTTTAAGCCAATTTCTATAAAAAGTTGTTGCATCATTTTATTGATGACTTTGTTGGTAACTTGCCTACTTGCAAGCATTTCGGTCGATGGATAAACGGGTTGCATTGCCGATTGCAAACCTTGTTTGTGTTCTTCAATCGATTCAATATCAGGATGCGACATACTAAAACTACTACCAAATAAAGCGCATTTTCCAAAAACTACGCAAGGTTCATTTAACTTTAAAGTTTCTTGAATCCACTTGAATCCTTGAAACCAAACCAAGTCAATCTTACCAGTTTCATCAGCAAAAGTGGCTACTAATCGCTTTTGATTTTTGCCATATTCAACAGTTTTAATATGAATAATTTTACCAAAAATCTGAACTTCAGAATTGCTGTTTTGCAATTCGTTAATTTTGTAATATCTGGTTCTATCAATATATCGATTCGGATAAAAATTAACTAAATCTTGGTATTTATGAATGCCTAATTCCTTTCGTAACAAACTGCCACGACTTGGCCCAACACCTTTTAGGTATTCGATTGGAGTTAATAAAATAGACGATTTAGATTCCAGAATTCTGTTTTTTTGATTTAATGCAAATATAGAATTTTGTTTGTGAATTTGGAAATCGTTATATTTGAAAATGTTTTAATAATCACATTAGATGCACTGCCGTGCATCTCTACGAAATGAACAACCGTACATCTCTACGAAATGAACAACCGTGCTTCTCTACGAAATGAACAACCGTGCATCTCTACGAAATGAACAACCGTGGGTCTTTACGAAAAAAAATGAAATTATTAATAAAAAAACAAAATGTCATTATACAAATATAAATATCGAATTGAATCTAATAGATTAAAAAATTGGGATTATTCTGCGAATGCTATTTATTTTTTGACATTTAATACGCATCAACATAATTGCATTTTTGGAGAAATTGAAAATAACAAAATGATTTTGAATGATAATGGTAAAATTGTTGAAAATGAAATATTAAATTCAATCAAGATTAGAGAAAATTGGTTGTTTCATAATTGGATTGTTATGCCAAATCACGTTCATATTTTAGTCGAAATTAATAAACCTGAAATTATAAATTATAATTTTTCCGAAACAAAAATTTTACCACCCGAAACTGATATTGAATATGAAAATCTGTTTATTAAAAAATTAGATAATTCTAATGTAGAGATGCACGACAGTGCATCTAATGATGGCAGTAAATCTGATAACGAAAATACATTAAACCAAAATAATTTAGATAATCCAAATTTAGAGATGCACGGCAGTGCATCTAATGATAATCAGAATCAGAATGCAAAAATGGGCGACATTTCTAAAAATGTAGAGATGTACGGCAGTACATCTAACGAAAATATCATAGAAAAATACAAATTATCAAGAAAACCAAAGTCAATTTCTTCATTTTTAGCAATTATAAAATCCAAAATAACTGTTTCAATAAATAATTTAATGAACTGCAAAAATTTTGATGTATGGCAATCAAATTTTCACGACCATATTATTCGAAATTATGACGAATACAAAAAAATTTATTATTACATTGAGAACAATCCTAAAAAATGGGATTCGGATAAATTCAATCCTATTAACGAAAATTAAAATGCGCTACCTATATATAGTACTATTTTCAAATATAATTTTTTCGCAACAAATTGATAAAGTTGATTTTAAATCGGTTTTGGGAAAAATGGCTATCAATCTTGACAAAAAAGAAGTTTCTGGGAAAGTTGTTTATGATTTTGAAGTTTTACAAATGCTTGATACAATTTATATCGATGCGCAAAAAATGCAATTTCAAAATGTATTAGTGAATGATAAAAAAGTTGAATTCAAAAATTCAGGGCAAAAATTATTAATTTATCAAAATTATAAAATTGGTAAAAATAAATTGTCGTTTGATTATTTAGTTAATCCAAAACAAGCTATTTATTTCAATAATTTTAATAATAAATGGCAAATTTGGACACAAGGTCAAGGCAAATACACCAGTAATTGGTTCCCCAGTTTCGATGATGTGAATGAGAAAGTTGTTTTTGGTTTAGATATTTCATTTGATAAAGATTATCAGGTAATTTCAAACGGAATTTTAAAATCCAAATCGATATCAAATGATAAAAAACTTTGGCAATATCGAATGCAAAAACCAATGTCATCCTATTTATTGATGTTAGCAATTGGCAAATATGAAAGCAAAACTATGAAATCTAAATCTGGAATCGATTTACAACTTTTTATAGAGCCAGAAGATTTGCCTAAATTTGAACCAACTTATCGATATTCTCAAGCTATATTCGATTTTTTCGAGAAAGAAATTGGGGTAAAATATCCTTGGCAAGTTTACAAACAAGTTCCGGTTCGAGATTTTCTTTATGCAGGAATGGAAAACACTTCGGCGACGATTTTTTCAAGAGAATTTGTGATTGATTCTGTAGGTTTTAATGATAGAAATTACATTGATGTCAATGCGCACGAGTTGGCGCACCAGTGGTTTGGCAATTTGGTTACAGCAAAATCGGGCAAGCACCATTGGTTGCAAGAAGGTTTTGCGACTTATTATGCGCTTTTGGCAGAAAGAAAAATTCTCGGCGATGATTGTTTTTATCATGTTTTATATTCAATGACTCAAGAATTCAAAGATTCAGAAAAAACAGATGCAACTGCTGTTTTGAATGAAAAAGCCAGTTCAATGACATTTTATAAAAAAGGAGCTTGGGCATTGTTCGCATTAGAAAATCAGATTGGTAAGAAAAATTTTCGAAAAGCTGTAAAAAATTATCTGAAAAAATACAGTTTTAAATCGGTTGAAACTGATGATTTTTTATCTGAAATTGAAAAAATTTGTTCTTTTGATAAAGAAAATTTTAGCAAAAATTGGTTAGAATCAGCAATATTCGATTGTGAAAAAGCCAATGAATTGCTATTGAAAAATGAAACTATTTCAAAATTATTCGAATTACAAAAATTAAGAAATGTAAATATTTCTTTAAAGAAAAAAGTTTTCGAAGAGCTATTAAAATCAGATAATTATTATTCTTTGAAAGAAGAAGTATTGTTTCAAATAAAAAATAATAATATTACTAACAAAACCACTTTATTAGAATTAGCATTTGATTGTAAAGATTTAAAAATCAGACAAATTCTAGCCAATTCATTCGATTCTATTCCTGAAAATTATAGATTAAAATATGAATCGTTATTAAATGATAATTCTTACGAAACCAAAGAAATTGCGTTAATTAATTTACTGAAAAATTTTCCTGAAAACAAAATTAATTATTTGAATCAAACCAAAAATATTTTTGGTTTCAACGATAAAGGTTTCGGAATGCTGTGGATCTTTTTGGCAATATCAACCCCAAATTACATCCAAAATTCTCAAGAATTATTAGATACATTATCAAATTATACATCAAGTAATTTTGAATTTTCGGTTCGACAAAACGCTTTTATATATTCGAATAAATTAGGTAATTTAAATAGCCAAAATTTGTTAGATTTGTTAGATTGTTGCTTATTGCCAAATTGGCGAAATGCAAAATGGAGCAAAGAATTTTTAAAAGAAATTCTGAAAACTTTAAAAATAAAAGAAGAATATTTAAAATTATTACCTAATTTAACATCTGAAAAACAAAATTTATTAAACCGATATTTGAACGAAAAATGAGAGCATTAGTAATTTCAGGTGGCGGAAGCAAAGGCGCATTTGCTGGTGGTGTTGCGCAATATCTTATTGAAGAAAAAAAGCACAAATACGATTTATTAATTGGCACTTCTACCGGAAGTTTATTGATTCCGCACTTAGCTTTGGGCAATGTTTCTAAGATTCACGAAATTTATACCAATTTCGGAATGCACAAAATTTTTAGTATTACACCATTTGTTGTAAAACGAAAAAACGAAATCGATTCGGTCAAAATTCATCATTTTAATGTTTTACTGCAATTTATTAAAGGAAAAAGAACATTTGGCGAAAGTAATAATCTAAGAAAATTTATTGAAGAACAGTTCACGATATCTGAATTTAATGAGCTTAAAAATTCAAAAACTGATGTTGTTGTTACAGTTACAAATTTATCAAAAAATCAAGTAGAATATAAATCTATTCGTGATTTTGACTATTTCGATTTTTTAGATTGGATTTGGATATCCTGTAATTATGTGCCTTTTATGAGTTTGGTTCATAAAAATGATTCCGAATATGGCGATGGCGGATTTACAAGCCTAGTACCAATTCGAGAAGCAATAAATCGTGGCGCAACCGAAGTTGATGTGATTATTCTAGAAACCGCAACACAAATTGAACCTATAAATGTAGGTAAAAACCCATTTTCGTTGATGGTTTCTATTTTTTCAACATTATTTGACCAAGTTGAAAAAAATGATGTAACTATTGGAAAATTGGCTGCAAAAAATAAGAATGTTAAACTCAATTTATATTATACACCAATAAAATTAACTACAAATTCATTGGTTTTCAACAAAGAAAAAATGAAAACATGGTGGATTGATGGTTATGAATTTGCAAAAAATAAAAACCAAAATATATGATTTTTTATAAAAAAAACCAAAAAGGCTTCCAGAAATCGGAAGCCTTTTTAGTTTTAGAAAACATTAAATTACTATCTTTTTAATGAGAAATGCGATTTAAATTGTTTTGATAATTTTTGTTCTGTATAATCAACCGTAAACCAATAATCGGTTGATGGCATTAGGTTTTCGTTTCTCGTTCCGTCCCAGCCTTGCCCATCTGGTGAAACTTGTTTGACTAATTTTCCTTCACGATCAAATATATAAATTTTTGCGTCAGTTTGTTTCTTTAATCCAACAATATTCCATGTATCGTTTATTCCGTCGCCATTTGGAGTGAAATAATGAGGATAATCTATCGTCGAAACATTGTCTATCGTGAACTCTTTACAAGGATTTCCGTTGCCTTCGACGTCCCAAACCGTAATTTTATGATCTTCTAAACTCACGCTTTCGAAAACTGGGCTGTCTTGTTTGTCGCCTTCGTCAAGACTGTATTGATAGGTGCCATAACCATCGACAGTCACGGTTATTGTTTGATTGCTTTCGAATGCATTGGTCACAAAATAACCTATTGTACCTGCTTTTGCTACTGCTGGACCTGATTGATATACGTCAAAAATTGTGCTTGTAACTGGACAAGTCAACAACGGATTTGTATTTACATTCGACATTTCTAATTTGAATCGTCGTGGTTTTTCAGGATCTGATGCAGATGTGGTTATCTCATAAGTAGCATTGGTTCCAACCAAATTAAATATTCCTGCAACATCTTCCAAAAACCATTTATAAGTATTGGTTACACCAGTTCTTGGTTTGTTATTTTTGGCGCGCAGTATCAATCCTCGTTCCAAATCGCCTGTAAGATAATTTACGCATATTGTGTTATTATTATCTAAGGTTTCTATGGTTGGCTCTGGAATAATTTCTACTGTTTGAACCGATTCGGCTATGTTGTAACAAGTCGTCAAGTTGTTTTCTACTCGAATCCACAACGAGCCTGTTTGTGCCTGATGTCCTAATAAATCTGTAAAATTGTTTGTGCCAGCATCTGCATCTATTTTATTGATATAAAATGTTACTGTAAAACCTGTTAATGGTTGCAAAGTTTGATTGCCAAGAATTGCTATTTTTAAAGCATCGTCAAGCGGATAAGCAACCAAACCATCATTCGTCCCATCGTTGTCATCGCAAACTGCAACTACTGGCGGAAGCGTGATTATTGGTTTGTTATCTACAATAATTTCGAATGATCCATAGTTGAAACAACCCGTTAAACTGTTTTTTATGCTGTAATAAATTCTTTGTCTTACTCCAATTGCTACCGTACTTTCGTAAGCCGTGTCATTGGTTATTGGATTGTTTCCTGCTACTGCATCATTTGGATTAGTATAAAAAATTATCGGAAATGTTGTTGCAATTGGCGTTGTTACTGGCAATGCATTATTCGATATGTTTAATTCTGTTTTTAAACTCGTCAAGTCAAATTTAGATATAACTGGTGCTCCTGGTGGCAAAATCACGATTTCGCATTTTCGAAATAAATTGCCTGGATGTGTTTGTGCATCGAGCAAATCTAAAATAGGTAACGGATTGACTTTCAACGGCTGCTCTATCAAATCGAAGCAATAAACGCCTTGAGAATTGAGTGTTGTGCTTCGCAATTGTATCCAAACACTTCCTGTTTTTGTTCTATAATTCTCTGGATCTAAAGTTGGTAAAACAATTTCGTTCGTACCCAATTCCGCATCGACTTTCGTCGGATAATAATGCAATGTCAAAGTAGCATTATTGTTTATTATCGCAGCACTATTTGTGGTCAAATCGAACACTTCGGTTAATAGTGGCAAAACATTATCATCATCGCATTTTGTTATAACTGGTGCCAAATTTGGGTTGGTTCCGAGAGCTGGATTTGTAGTCAAACCCGATGTTGGAATGGTCAATACTTCAATAGTCAACGTGCTGTAACTCTTGCAACCTGTAGTAATATTGGTCACAATTACACCCAATGTTTGTGGGCTGCTGGTGTTTACATAAGCTGTTGGGTTGGTTATTAATCCGGTGTATGCTCTTGGTATTGTGGCATTTGTATAATAACTAACCGTATAATTTGCTGGTGGTGTTGCATTTGCTAAAACGGCTGCATTTCTGTTAAGCACCAAGTTAAATGGTGTTGTTCGTGGTGTTGTGTTGGTTGGCGATGTATCACACAAACTCAACAGATTTAATGGTACTATAACTAATGGTTTATTGATTATTAATTTAAACGAGGTTACTTCGAAACATTTGGTGGTTTTGTTTTCTATTCGAACCCAAATAATCTCGGCATCGGTACCAATATAACTACTCGGATTAATAATTTGGTTGATGCCTGCTGGTGCAGTATTTGCATCGACTGATGTGTTGTAATAGCTAATTTCGAAATTGCTGGTTGGCGCATTTAATCCTGCGGCGAAGAAAAACGCATTTTGCTGGGTTAAATTAATTTCTGTTTTGCCGTCTTGGTCGTTTATCAAATCTTCGTCGCATTCTGTAATGTCTTTTAATGCTGGATTTAATGGCAGTTTAGGTGCTGGATCAATTTTTAAGGTAATCAATTTTATTGCAAAACAACCCGTAACGCTGTTTTGTAATCGTGCATAAATTGTTTGCGAAAACGGATTGGTATTCGGGAACAACAACGGCAATTGATCGCCTACTAATCCGCCTTGGGCATTTTCTGGTGTATTATAAAACGTGACTGTTAATGGTTGAATTGGTGCTGGATTGTTTATAATCAGCGGTATTAATTTGCTTAAATTGAATATCGATTTTCCGTCGGAATCGCCATCGCAAATTGTTAAATCTTCATCAGGAATTATTGGGTTTGGTATTGGCAACGGAAATACTATCAAATTCATTGTCGATATTGCATAACATTTCGTAAGGTTATTTGTCAATCTTACCCAAATTGTTTGTGGTGCAAGTGTAGCATTGGTATAAGCAGTTGGATTTGGTATTGCATTGACTGGCAAGCCTGATATCGCTTGGGGTTGTGATAAATAAAATGTAACAGAAACGCCATTTTGACCATTCAAAAGCATTGGAATTTTCGAAGTCAAATCGAATACTTCAAAGCCTGGTGTTGCAGTGTTTGTATTGCACTTTTCGAATGCTGGAAACCCAACAGATAATGCCGGCGCAACCGGAATTGGATTCACTTTTAATTCTAATGAATCGGTTGTTGAACATCCTGATGTTGTGTTTGTTATGGTGTAATAAATAGTTTGCGAAAAAGCGGTTGTGTTCGGGTAACTGTTTGGCAATGCATTGCCCAGAAGATTGGCAATTGCTAATGGTTGGTTCAAATAATATCGCACTACAACGCCTGTTTGGGTACCAATAATATCGGCATCTTTGTCACTCAAAGTGAATGTTTCGAATCCGTCATTTAACGCTGGTCCTGTAACATCGCAAATCTCGAATGGTTTTAATGATGCATTGAGTATTGGTCTCGGATTTACTCTTAGTACTAACTCTACAATGGTGTAACAAGCTGGTGTTGCGGCATCGAAAACTCGTGCGTAAATAGTTTGTGGATTGGTTACATTGGTATATAAAGGATTGCCTACTTCTGATATTTCATCATTTGAACTGGCGTTTTCTGCATTGATACGTGTCGGATAATAAGTTATTTGTATGCCAGGAACTGTCGAAATTTCTGAATCTTTGGAATGCAAATTAAATTGTCCAATACCATCAAATGTAATATTATCATCGCAAACTTCATAAGGAGCGGATGGTTCAGTGGCTGCTGGCGCATCTAAAACATTAATTGTTCTGCAGATTGGCACAGCCAAAACGTTAGGACAATTGGCATCTTGAACGCCTTTCAAGCAATAAATCAATGTTGCTAAGGCACCCGTTGGTACTGGCAGCGTAACCGAATTGCCCGTTGTAGTCACAATATTGGGTTGCGAAGCTCCGCCTAAGGTGTAACTAAAGGTGTAGGGTGGCGTGCCATTGCTTCCTGAAAATGTTAAAATCGGAGAATCAAAATCTTGACAAACTGTTGTTTTATCGACTGTTAAATTCGCATTTGGAACGCTGTTAAATGTTACTGTTGCTACGCTGCTGTTTGCTGGGCAATCGCCATTGGCAGGTAATGTGTAAGAAAATTTTCTTGTTGTATTAAAATTCGGGTTTGAATCTGGAGTAAAAGTTCCTGTTGCTGCTACAAATGTGCCACCTAAGGGTAAAACTGAAACATCTTGCCATGTTCCTCCCAATTGTTGACCTGTGATTACATTATTCAAATTAATTGGGATTAAATCATTACCACAAACGATTCTTGTGCCATCAACGCCTGCATTTACTGGTGGGTCGATAGTTATGATTAAGTTTCTTGCTGGTGCAAATATTGTTTCGCAAGTCGTTGTAGCATTTCTAATTTTTAATATTGTATAAGTTGTTGCAACAGTCAAATTGCCTGTTGGAATCAACAACGTGCCAATTGGTGGAATTGTTAATTGCACAACGCCTGTGCCGTCATTAAAATCGATAACCGAATCGGGTGTGCCAACTACTTGCAAACTCGTACTCGTGCCCGAACAAACGCTTGACTTTAATGGTGTGAACGAGGTTATTGTTGGGAGTGGGTTGATGATTAGGGTGGTTGAACGTGTTGATTGTAAAACCCCATTTAAATAAGTTTCGATTGTGTAAATGCCAGCACCATATATATTGGAGTCGATATTGGTAGGATTACTCAAAGCTGAGGAAAAACCATTAGGTGAAGTCCATGAATAAGTTCCACCAACGCCAATATCTGGTGTATTTAAGTCAAAGGTTAATCCAGCACAAATGGGACCAGAATTGCTTGGATCGGTGTTGAATAGTTTGAATGATTTATAGGTTATGCAAGAAGAGGCATTGTTTCTGATAACTGCAATAATTTCTTGACCACTAACCCCAGAATAGGCATTTAAATTTATTATCTGCCCTGCAAGTGCAATTGCTTGAGATAAACTCGGATAAAAACTTATAGTGGTACTACTTACTGGCAGGGAACCAAGTATTACTGCTCGATTTGCACTAATATTATACGTATTTGTGGTTGGGATATTATTAATATTTAATGGTTCATTAGTTAAATCGCTATTAACTTTAACAATAAAATCTTGAGTAAAAATTAATGGTTGCCCACAATTATTATAAGTAACTCTGGCGGTAAAAGTTGTTGTAATTGTTGGACAAACTTTAAAAACCCGTTCAGTACTAATTACTACACCTGCTTCTAGCCATTCAAAATTTGTAATATTTGGCCCACTTGGAGTAAATCGCCATGACTCTTCCGCAGCATTCCAAGGTCCTGTATTTCTTGTTAGTGGCGTCCTTCCTTCCAGACCAGTAGCATTATGTAAACCAACAACTCCGCTACCTGAATTATGTCCGACACATGCCGTTCTACTTTTAATATTAACATCAATGACATTAGTATTTTGAGTTAAAACCAGTTGACTTTCTTGTGGGCCGTTATTGAGGTCACATGCAAAATTTCCCATTTTTAACATTGTGAAAATTTCTTTTCCTGCATTAGAATAATTTGTAATTGTTACTTCCGGAGATACTCCTGGCGTTGGGTCAGTGTCTTGCATTGGCCAATAAATCGAATTTCGCCAACGAATATCAAGACTTGTACTAGGAACTGTTTGAGTAAATGCCCAACCAGAAGAACCAGCTGCTGTTGAATTTGGAGCACCAGTATAAAATTTTAAAAAAGTATTTGTACCTATTTGGTATTTATCGTATTCCAAACCATAAAAACAAAATTTAAAATCTAATACTTGCCCTACAGTAAATGAGTCATCAGAAGGACTGAGCGGAGTACCTACCTGACCAAGAACTTCAACAAATTCGTAAGGTACAGATTGAACATTGTAATCTGATGTTGAAAATAAATCAATAACACTAGCATCTAGTGTAACGCAAGAATCATTGCCACATAAATTGAGACCAGCTGCGTTGTTATTCGTTATAACTCCAACTTGGCTAAGTGGATTTATTTGTCCATAATTATATTTTGCAAATTCTATGTTACTTTCGCAACCAGTAACTGTGTTTCTAACAACAACCGAAAAATCATAAATTCCTGCTGCCAAAACGCCAGTAAAACTGACTGGTGGAAAAGGAAATGTAGCAACATTACCTGGATTTGCAAATCCTGCAGGAATTGTCCAAGTGTAAATATATGTTCCTGGAGGTTCAATAACATTTACAGATGCAGATATAATTGTATTTGGATTTCCTAATAATCGAACTGGATTGTTGCAAACAACAACTATTGCTGGTTTAAGAATTATTCTAAAAGTCATGCCACAATCAGACAAAGCTTGTGTGGTCTTATTTCTTTTGTAAACCGTTATCGTTGCATTTAAATTTTCGGATGTGCTGTTGATTATCGATACAAATGCTGGAATTGCTCCTACTCCATCTGTTGGTAAACCAATCAATAACTCGTCGTTGGTCCAATAGAATTCTTCATTGGCAGTTAATGGTGTTAAACTTGAAAAACCAATTGATGGCTGCGAAATTGCATTGCAAATAAAAACATCGGCTTGTTGAACTAAAATTATTGGTTTGACAGTAATAATATAAGTTTGAGTTGGACTAGAACATGTTGAAACTGGTTCGTTAGCTGTAACAGAAATCGTAGCAGTTATTGGTGCAGCGGTTGTATTTGTTAAAACAAAATCAGTTAGATTGCCAGTTCCTGATGCTACTATTCCGATGGCTGGGTTGCTATTTGTCCAAGAATAATTTACTCCTACTGTATTGCTTCCAAAAGCAGTTGCAACATTTCTAACTCCTGAACAAACCGTAAAATTGGTTGGGACATTGGTCAATGTTACTCCGGTTGTTCCAATATTAACTCTTACAGTATTTGTTAAATTACAAACTGTTGGTGCAACGGTTGTAAACGAAATATCATCTATTGAAAAATCGTTGCCAGCTACTGATGTATTTGTGTCATAAATGCAAATATCAGCCAAATTACTCAATCCTGAATTCCAATTATAAGAAACAAGAATCCAATTGGGACATGTTATAGCTGCTGGAGCTGCAACTGGTGCGCCTTGCGAAATTCCATTAATTTTAGTTTCTAAAGTTGCTAAACTTCCTGCAACAACGTTCTGAATATAATAACTAAACGTATAATTAGTATTGGTTGCAACTGGAATTTTCTGGCACCACAATTTATCGTTTCCTGCATTGGTATTCGAACCATCGACAACCATCATGTTGCCAATTCCTGTCGGATTATCTGTGCAATTCAAAAAAGTGCTAAACCAAGTGTTTGGGTTGGTTACAATGCCATATCGTTTTTGCAAACCGCCAGTATTGGCTGGATTTATGTAATTATAATCACTTGTAAAACCAACATTACCCAATGAAAAATTGCCATTTGTAACCAATTCGCGAACAGTTGGCGTGGTTGATGTTACTGTATAAATTGTGTTTGCCGTTGGAGTAACTACTGGATTAAAAATATTAGGAGTTGTTAACGTTAAATCGTTTGGATTTGATGACCAAGTGTAAGTAGTTCCACCAGAAACTGTCAGATTGACAATTTGATTAGGACAGAGTAAGTTAATGGTAGAAGGATTATTGACTATTAATTTTGGTTCAGTAATTGTTATTGATCCGCCTGAAACAGTTGTATTTGCTCCATCTGTAACCGATAAATTATAAATTCCAGGAACTAAATTTCTGAAAACGCCATCGACAGTGTTGGTTAATGTAGCTTGACCAGTTAAATTATATGTATATGGTAATAATCCACCATTTCCATAAATCGATATTGACCCATCATTTAAAGTTGTGCAAGATGCATTTACAAACGAGGATGAAATTGATAAAGGTGCTGAAACTTGTAAATCATCGATTGCGAAATCGTTGCCATTGGCTCCAGTTCTACTATTTGATAATTCAATATTCACGCACGTATTTGTTGGCACAAACGAATATTCAACACGTACCCAATTATTAACAATAGCATTATAAACTGGCACAAGTTGCAATGATCCAGGAGATAATGTTCCAGTATTGCCAACAGTGTTAGTAAAACTAGCAATAATATTTGCTCTTGAAAATGTCGTTGTCGAATTAGTCGAAATTGTTTTTATCCAATAAGAAAATTTATAAGTCAAGCCTGGCGTTAATCCACAAAGCCCAGTTACTGCATTTCCAGCTTTCCAAAATTTTGCAGAACTATTAGCTGAACCATCGACTATCATCATTTTGCCTGCACCAGTAGTATGATCACCAGTGTTTATAAAAACCGAATTAAATGGTTGTGGATTGTTCGTAAATGCATAATTGCCCTGAACAGTTGATCCTGTCGGTATTGTAACCAAAGTAAAAGTTCCATCAACATCAAAACCATTACCAACTTGTGTGGCGGCCTCGAAATCGCCGTTTGTAAGTAAATTTTGAGCATTTGAAAACGAAGTTATTAAAATAAGTAATATTATCGTTTTGAAATTTTTATAAAAAAGTAATGAATGTTTCATTTAGAAATTTTTAATAAATTGGTATTGTTATATAAAAATGAATTAATTGTGAAATAATTGTGCAAATTACAAAAAAAAACGGTTAAACAAAATGAAAATTTTAAATTTAATATTAAGAATAATTTAGCAGTTTTATCATAATATTATCTAACTTTGTAAGTTGAAATTTTTAAAACAAATTAATGATAAATAACGACGAATCTCTTGATTTAATTGGAGATAATCACATTGCAACATCGGCACAAAATCCTGTTCGTGAAGATGCTTTTGACCTTTCAGATGCGCAGAAGATCGAGCTGATAAAAAAAGATGTTTACAATATTTTGCAAACTTTAGGTCTCGATATGACCGATGATAGCATGAAAGGCACGCCCAACCGGGTTGCTAAAATGTTTGTAAACGAAATTTTTGGCGGATTGAACCCCGCAAAAAAACCTAAAGCCAATACTTTCGAAAATAACTATAAGTACAACGAAATGTTGGTCGAAAAAAACATAATAGTTTATTCGACATGCGAACACCACATGTTGCCTATTATTGGTCGGGCACACGTAGGCTATATTTCTAATGGTCGCGTTATTGGCTTGTCTAAAATGAATAGAATTGTAGAACATTATGCCAAACGACCTCAAGTTCAAGAACGTTTAACAATGCAAATTGTTCAAGAGTTGCAAATCGCTTTGGGTACAGATGATGTGTGTTGTGTAATCGATGCCAAACATTTGTGCGTGAATTCTCGTGGAATAAAAGATATTGAAAGCAGCACAGTAACATCAGAGTTTGGAGGAAAATTCAAAAATCTTGAAACGCGACGTGAATTTTTGGATTATATTAAGTTAGAAACTAAGTTTTAGATTTCAGATATTAGATATTAGATTTTAGATATTAGATTTTAGATATTAGATATTAGATTTTAGATATTAGATTTTAGAATTTAGATATTAGATTTTAGATTTTAGATGGCTAGATTTTTTTTAAAATCTACGATTTATTTAGAATTTAAAGTTTTGTCTCCCTGAGCTTAGTCTAAGGGTTTTTGTTCGAAAAATAATTTTTTTAATTTAAAATAATGTTTTAATAAAATCAAAAGCCCTAGCCCTGATGGAAGGGAAAATCCTTTTTAGCAATTGTCACGGGTTCAAACCCGTGGCAATTGATAAAAAGATTGGAATGACAGCAGGATTAAGCTTCAAATCACAAAAATAATAAAATGCCAAAATACAAAGACAATTCTATAAAAATATATAATTCGCTTTCGGGCGAAAAAGAAAATTTTGTACCTATTCATGAAGGAAATATCGGAATGTACGTGTGTGGGCCAACCGTTTACAGCAATGTTCATCTGGGAAATGTTAGAACTTTCATGTCTTTTGACATTATATTTAGGTATTTTTTACATTTGGGATATAAGGTTCGATATGTAAGAAATATTACCGATGTTGGTCATATTGTAGATGATGTTGATGATGGCGAAGATAAAATTGCTAAAAAAGCCAAGCTCGAACAATTGGAACCAATGGAAATTGTGCAACGTTACACAGTCGATTTTCATAAAGTTTTGAATGATTTTAATTTTTTGCCACCCAATATTGAGCCAACTGCAACAGGTCATATTATTGAGCAAATAGAAATTGTCAAGCAAATAATTGAAAATGGTCTAGGATATGAAGCAAATGGTTCGGTATATTTTGACGTTGTGAAATATAACGAGACCAATAATTACGGCATTCTGAGTGGTCGAAATATAGAAGATATGCAAAACAATTCTCGTGAACTTGATGGACAATCAGACAAACGAAATGCGCAAGATTTTGCATTGTGGAAAAAAGCTGAACCACAGCACATTATGCGTTGGACTTCGCCTTGGGGCGACGGTTTTCCAGGTTGGCATTTAGAATGTACAGCAATGAGTACCAAGTATTTAGGCAAACATTTTGACATTCACGGCGGTGGAATGGATTTAAAATTTCCGCATCATGAATGCGAAATTGCTCAAAATCAAGCTTGTACACATCAAACGCCTGTTAATTTTTGGATGCATGCCAACATGTTGACATTAAATGGAAAAAAAATGTCCAAATCTACTGGAAATAACATTTTGCCTGGCGAAATTTTGACTGGCGATAATCCTTTTTTGAGCAAAGCATTTTCGGCTGGAGTTGCTAGATTTTTTATGTTACAAGCGCATTATCGAAGCAATCTTGATTTTTCTGACGATGCAATTTTGGCAGCAGAAAAAGGTTTTAACAGATTGATGGAGGCATTAAAAAATTTGCCAAATGTTATGCCAGCAAGCACTACAAGTTTAAATTTAAAAAACTGGAAAAAGAATTGCTACGAGGCGATGAATGACGATTTTAACACCCCAATTTTAATCGCACATTTGTTCGAAGCTGTAAAATTTATAAATTTACTGAAAGAAAATAGTGCAACAATTACTCAAAATGATTTGCAAGATTTTTCGAAAACTCTTAGTGAATTAGTATTTGATGTTCTAGGTTTAAAAGATGAAGATTTAAAATTAAGCAACAATAATAAATTAGACGAGGTCATGAATTTATTAATAAATTTGAGAAAACAAGCTCGTGATAATAAAGATTTTGCAATGTCTGACCAGATTCGTGATGAATTATTAGCTCTTGGAATTCATTTAAAAGATGGAAAAGATTTGACAGTTTTTAGTTTGCAGTAAGTAGTGTTCAGTTGGCAGTGTTCAGATTACAGGTGACAGATTTTAGATTGCAGATTTTAGATTACTGTCCAAACTTGTCATTCCGAAGGAATATCACACAAAGCAAGACTGCGCAGTACTAAAAATAATTTTTATTGAATACCGCAATGAAACCAACAAGCCCGTTCATATTTTTTATTCGATTTTATAAATCGGCAATTTCGCCTTTTACAATGGCTTCCTGCAGGTATGAACCAACTTGCTCGACCTACACGATTGAAGCTTTGCAAAAACATGGATTATTAAAAGGAGCATTTCTTGGAATAAAAAGAATCTTGAGTTGCAATCCTTGGGGCGGAAAAGGTTATGATCCAGTTCCTTAGTTTATAGACTTTTAGACGCTAGACTTTTAGACTCTAGATTTTTAGATGCTAGACTTTAAGAAATTAGACTCTAGACTTTTAGACTCTAGATTTTTAGATTCTAGACTTTAAGAAATTAGACTCTAGACTTTTAGATTTTAAATATTAGACTTTAAAATTTTATTAAATACATAAAAATGACAACAAATTTTAAAACTCGGTTTTGGAAAACAAGCAAATGGTTTATTGCCATTTTTTTCTTCCTATTTATTTTTAGATTTATTTATGGATTTATTGCCACAGATAATTCAATTGGCAATGATTACAGCGATAATTTTTTTAGTAGTATTGACAATCTTCGAAAAAACTATGCTTCAGAAAAAGTTGCTATGAAAGGTGGCGATGTTCAATTATCATCAAATTTTGCTTCGAATCAAAAGTTCGAAAAAACAGCTTCTATAAAAACTAAAACTTCAGAATTCGAAAAAGACGAAAAAATATTAAAATCTAAAACCAAATCATATAATTCGGTTATTCAATACGAACAAAATCTTGGACAAAAAGGCAACAGACAAATTCATTTACTAATAGGTGTAAATCCAGTTTTATTTGATAAATTATATGACGATTTACAAAAAATTGGTGTTGTAAAAGCAACCGAAATCATAAAAGTGGATAAAACCAATGAATACCGACAGCTAAATGCCAAGAAAACATCTATCGAAAAAACATTACAAAATTTAAATGAACTAAAAAATAAAGGCGGACAAATTGCAGATTTTGTTGCTTTAAACGATAAAATTCTCGAAATCGAAGAAAAAGCACAAGAATTAGGCGTTGAACTAGGAAATTTCGATGCCGAAAATGAATTTTGCACCGTAAAATTATCAATGTATGAAGGCGAAACCGAAAAAAATATAACTCTTATTCATAGAATTAAAGTTGCACTAGAATGGACCATAAAATATTTTGCGATATTTGTAACTTCGATAATGTTTTTGACACTAACTATTTTTATTTTACTATTAATTGTAGATAAATTAAAAATAATCAATTCAATAACCAATAAATTTCAGCAATAAAAAACTCATTTAACAAATAAAAAAATGATACACACACTTGGCATAATTTGGAATCCATCGGAAGGAATTGATTTAGGATTTTTTATGATTAGATATTACAGCCTCATGTGGGTAACTGCCTTTGGATTAGGTTGGTACATTACAAAACATATTTTTATCCGCGAAGGCGAAACGCTAGAAAAACTAGATTCCTTATTTATTTGGACAGTTGTTGCAACGATGCTTGGCGCAAGATTAGGACATGTAATTTTCTATCAATCGGAACTTTTTTATGAAGATCCTTTAAGTATTTTATTGCCCATTCAAACTGTTCCAGAATTTAAATTTACTGGTTTTGCTGGTCTAGCAAGTCATGGCGCAGCAATTGGAATTGTAATTTCGATGATTTATTACAGCAAAAAAATCATTAAACGTCCATTAATGTGGGTTTTGGATCGTGTTGTAATTCCCGTTGCAAGTGGCGCAGTTATTATTCGATTAGGAAATTTTTTTAATTCAGAAATATATGGAAATCCTACTTCTGGTACTAATTTTTATGCAGTTAAATTTATAAAAGACGACGAATTTTGCAGCCCAAATACCGCAAGACAAATAACAGGTTTATCCAATTCTAATGAAGCTTATAATGCAATTCAAAACGATCCAAAATTTATTGAAACTTTAAACGCTATTCCTTATCGCCATCCTGCGCAATTATATGAAGCAATTAGTTATGTATTTGTATTTGCAATTTTATTTTTCTTGTATTGGAAAACCGATGCGCGAAAAAAACAAGGTTATATTTTTGGAATGTTCATGATTTTGCTTTGGTCAGTTCGATTTGTAGTTGAATTTGTAAAAGCAAGTCAAGGCGGAATCGAGGAATCGTTACACATTTTTTCTACTGGACAATGGCTGAGTATTCCGATGGTTTTGGTTGGATTTTATTATGTTTTTCGTGCTAAAAAAATTGAAATTATTTAGATAAATTTGCAAAAAACCTCGAATTAATTTTCGAGGTTTTCTTTTTTATTTATCTAAAACCATTTGCGAGTAAACAAACTAATTAATGTATTGGTAGAAATCGTGACTACAAACCTAATTTTTTGATTGTAATTTTTAGAAATATCCCAACCATTGCTTGAATAAACTGGCAAATAAAGTTCGAAATAATCTGGAACTAAATTCAATCTAATTCCAGAATCGAAAAGCATTTTTGCATTTGTAGATTTATTTTTAAACAAGGCAACATCGCCGTAAACTTCGACCCAATTCCAAATACTTGAACTGGCATTTAATGATGTAATCCATTGATTGGCAAACCTGTTTTCGACTTTGGTTTTGAAACCTGCTTCTGCAATAATGAGTTGTTGACTAAAAAACCCAGTTTGCTCTGATCGACCTATAAAATCATAATCGAATAAATAATCGGTTGGTCGGTCTAATGCAAAACTAAAAAAATCGGTAGTAGTGTTGCGGTATAAAAATGTTCCTGCATAAAATCTAAAATTAATTTGTTGGTTGTTGTCAAACAGTTTTCGATATTCGGCAGTTGCAGAAATTTTTCCAAATTTATCGGCTAATTGCAAATTGCTGCCGTAACTAAATTTTCTTGTTAATTCGTTTTTTACACTTCCGTATCGAGCATCAAAAACCGAATAATCTTGATTGTCAACAGTTGTTGCTGTAGCAGAAACAAAATTGGTTTTTTCACGACTAACCAATACATGACGAAAAGATAATCTTGAAAATTGATTCATTCGAAAATCTTTTTCTCGAAAACTAAATGCTAAAACTGGATTAAATTTATAAAAAGACGCGTTTGGAGCATAATGCGATGTAGAGCCAAAAATTCCGTAACGAATGTTGTATAATTTACTGTTTCGAAGAATTTGATTGTATGAAAATCCAAAACTTCCAACAAGCGATTTTGTTTCGCTGGCATAAAGTGGTTGAATATCAAAATCGAATGGTCTGTTGAGAATTGCATCATTATGAAACCGCATTCCTAATGTCAAACCATCGTATAAATTAAAATTAAAAGCCGGAACATATAGAATTTGATTGTACTTTGGATCTTCTAAATCTTTCATAAAAGCAAACTTAAAAGGACGATTGTTTGTAAAAAATCCTGATATTTTGCGCCAATTATTACGATTATTAAATTCCGGAACTTCATTGTTATAATTCAAAACCAATTTTTCTGCATTTTCCTTTTTGAAAGTAAAAGTACTGTCAGTTTTGATATTTTCTAACCAATGTTTAAATACTATTTGCTTGTTTTTTATACCATAAACCGAAATTGGAACATTAGTCCGAGTTAGATTTTTAACTTTGAAAGTTACACTATCAACAGTTTGAGAATAATCGGTAATCTTAAAATCTATTAATTTACGAGAATTAATAATATCATTAAAAAACCAGTCAATGTTTTTATTGGAATTATTTTTTAAAATTTCCTCAAAATCTTGAGTATTAGTTTGTTTTTGTTGATTTAATTCAACGAATTCTTGAATGCTTTTTGCAACTAAATCATTCGATAAATATTCATTTAAATATTTCAAACTTAAACCAGCTCGATATCTTCCTGCAATTTTCTCGTTGAATTTTAGAAATGTATCTTTAGAATCGCCAATTGGTTGGTCTAAATTTTTTCTTGCCATGAGCATATAATAATAACTGTATTGCTCATTAAAATCTAGATTTACCAAATTGAAACTTTTCAAGATTTTGTATTTCGCAATATTGCCCATCATTTTGGCTTTCGGATAAAATTCGTCCATATATTTCATCATGAAATAAACCTGAATTCCGTCATAAATCCAATTGTCTTTTCGTGGGTTCAAATGCAAAGAATTGTGCAGAAAATTGTTCAAATAGGTTTTTAGGAACTTCAATTCGTATAAAAAATCATTCGGAAACGGATTTAAGAAATTAGGTAATTGGTTTAAACCATAAAAAGGATTTCGACCATAATCTACCTGCGATATAACAATTTTATCAAATGGATATTTGCCAATATTTCGATTGGTATAACTAACAATTTTATCAATAATTATTGCTTTTTGAATTGTATCTATCTTGTTGTTTTGCAAATTGGTTTCGACCTCGAGATTAGAAGTTTTAAAACTGTAAAAATCATTTTTTATATTGAGATGAAAATTCGTAGAAATACGATTTTTTCCAGAAAACTTATAATTATTTTTTGAATTTTCTAAAAGATTTAAATCGCAATTAATTTGATGATTTTCAGGAATAATGAACTCAATTTCATAATCAGAAACCGCATTGGCTATATCGTCAATATTGGCATTGCTATTTTTTATAAATTGATGATTGTCGTATCTTGCAGGAATTAAAAAACAATCTTTTAAAGAAATTCTTCCGTTTTCATTAAAACCATAATCAGTAAATTTATCATTTGGAATTTTTATCAAATAATTAATACTAATTTTAATTTTCTGATATGGTAATAATTTATTTGGTAGCAAAATTTCTAACAAATCAATCTGATTATCTAATCTTTTATAGGTTAATGCAGATGAGTTTTCATAAACTATATTCAAAATCGTAGTTTTTCCTCTGTCTAAATCATTTGCAACATGAAAACTTCTAATAAACTCATCAGAAAATCGTTTGCCTAAAAGTGAATTTTTATCAGAATAAGCATTATTCCAATCATTCAAAATTATCGAATCTAAAGAATCATTTGACTCATTAAAATATATAAGCTCTTGATTTACAGTTAATGTTTTATTTTCATTATTTAAAACAACATTCATTTTTATGGAATGTTGCGAAAATAAAGTCATAGAATAAAATAAAAAAAATAAAATTTTAATCGTTCTCAATTTTTTGGTTTAGGAATACTAATTTAGGCGCAATTTAGTTTTTTATTTTAAAAGAGAATTTATCTTAACTATAATTTAAAATTAAATTGCTCAGATATATATATATTTGCAAACCTACATACTATAATTATATGAAAAAAATTTACTTGTTTTTTTTAATTTTATTACACAGTATTACTTTTTGCCAAGTTTTTATTAATGAGGTTGATGCCGATACGCCTGGAACTGACAATAAAGAATTTATAGAATTAAAATCCACGAATCCAAATTTTTCATTAAATGGATATGTACTTGTTTTTTTTAATGGAACAAGTTCAGGAACTGGCAATTTAAGTTATTTTTCAATAGATTTGGATGGACTTATGACTGATGTAAATGGTAATATTCTAATTGGCAATTCTTTAGTATCGCCAACACCAGCATTCGAAATACCTAATAATACAATTCAAAATGGTCCAGATGGTATTGGTTTATATTTAGGAAACTCAACCGATTTTCCGTTATTAACACCTGCAACAGCAACCAATTTGATCAATTCTTTATCATATTCATTTGCGCCATTGCCTGTTCCTACATCAATAATGTCAAGTTTTGGTACGACAACATTTGTAAACGAAGGATTAAATGCAACAGCAGGTTTAGATTCAATGCAAAGAAAACCCGATGGCACATTCGAGGTCAAACCACCAACGCCAGGAAGAAACAATGATGGTTCAGGAATTCCGCTTATATATGTGTCAACAACAATAAATGCTGCAACTTTAAACGAAAATCAAACTTTAACAATTAGTTGTTCGTCGAGTCAAGTTGTGATAACAAATGACTTAATTATTTCATTTTCATTAAATAATGGAAATTTTAATTCTAGCGATTTTTCAGGAACAGCCAATGTCACTATTCCTATTGGTCAAACAAGTTCTTCAAGAACATTAACAATTTTAGATGATGGAATTAACGAAGGCGATGAAAATGCAAAATTAACATTAACGTCACCTAATTCGGTTTATAATTTAAACAATAACAACATTATTATTCGAGTTAAAGATGCGAATTTTATAATATTACCTTTCGGAAATCCAACAAATCCAACTTTTGGAACCGTTACAAATTTAAAACCTGTAAATTATTACGACTCATTAAACGGGCTTTCTGGCGTTTCATTAAAACAAGAAATTCAAAATATTATTGCTAATCCAACAATAATTCGTGAGCATAATTATGCTGATGTTTACACAATATTGCGAGAAGCTGATCAAAATCCCGCCAATTCTAATGAAGTTTGGTTAATGTATGTCGAACAATCTAGATCAAAATTAGACCAGCAAGTTGGATCAAGCAACATTGGTTTTTGGAATCGTGAACACATTTATCCGCAATCGCGTGGCGGTTTTAATTTAGATTCCAACGTTTTTCCTGATGGTATTAATGTTTTTACATCAACCGATGCCAATGATATTGAAGCTGGCGGAACCGATGCACACCATTTGCGAGCCGAAGATGGACCAGAAAACAGCCTAAGAAACAACCGCAATTATGGATCAGCAGATTATTCTGGACCAGCAGGAAATCAAGGAACTTGGAAAGGTGATGTTGCTCGAGCACTATTTTATATGGCTGTTCGATACAACAATTTGAATGTTGTAAATGGTTATCCAGCCGAAAATCCTGACGGAAATATTGGAGATTTGGCAACATTATTGACTTGGAACACGCAAGATCCAGCCGATGATTTCGAAATGAATCGCAACAATGTAATTTTTAATTGGCAAAAAAATAGAAACCCGTTTATTGATATGCCAAATTTGGCGAGTTATGTTTTTGGTACAAATATTGGTCAACCATGGACAAATTCGCTCGCTGTCGCAAATATTGAAAACGAGTTGAAAGTAAAAATTTATCCTAATCCTGCAACTAATTTTATAAATATTGAGGGATTAAAAAATGAAGCTAAAATTCAAATTTTTAGTGCTTTTGGCGAGAAAGTACTTGAACATGATCAAAATATTTTCGAAAAATTAAATTTCAATTTAGCATCGGGAATTTATTTGGTAAATATAATTTCCGATAATAAGTCGATTGTTAAAAAATTGGTTGTTCGATAAATACATATTTGTAAAGATGCACGGAAGTGCATCTCAACAACTTTAAAATATTTTGTAAAGATGCACGGCAGTGTATTTCTACAAAAAAATGTTTTATCTAAAAATTCGGACTTAAATCATATTTTTTATAAAAACGATCCAATTCCGCAACAACTTCTTCTTCGGTATCAACGATTTTAATCAATTTCATATCATCTTGCGAAACGGTTTTCTCACGCTCAATCATAACTTCTTGAACCCAATCCATCAAACCTGACCAAAAACTAGAACCAACTAAAATTATTGGAAATTTACCAATTTTTTTAGTTTGAATTAAGGTTATCGCTTCGAACAATTCATCTAAAGTTCCAAAACCGCCTGGCATTACCACAAATCCTTGAGAATATTTTACAAAAATTACTTTTCGTACAAAAAAGTAATCAAAATTCAGGTTTTTGTCTTTATCAATATACGGATTATAATGTTGCTCGAATGGCAAAACAATGTTTAAACCTACTGATGTTCCGCCGCTTCTGTGCGCACCTTTGTTGCCAGCTTCCATAATTCCTGGACCACCACCAGTAATGACGCCATACCCAGCTTGACTAATTTTAAAAGCCACACTTTCGGCCAAAATATAATATTTATCATCTGGTTTGGTTCTCGCCGATCCAAAAATAGATACGCAAGGTCCAATTCTTGCCATGCTTTCGTAACCATTCACAAACTCGGACATGATTTTGAAAATCGCCCAAGAATCGTTCGATCGAATCTCATTCCAATCTTTTTGTTTAAGTTTGTCTTGCATTACTTTGTCGTCGTCATTGTCAAAATCTTGTAATTTCATGTGTTTTTTATTTTATTATAAATTTATTATTATTTGGAGCTTTTCCAGCTTTCATTCCAATCTTTTTAAAAAAATTGAAGACCCGAGCCTGAAAGGCGAACTGGCGAAGCAATCTGGGCTAGGGTATTTGTTTTCAATTTAATATTTCTTTCTTTTAAAAATTAAAATGCCAAATTAAATCTTTTTTTAAATTGTACGTTTTATTATTTTCTCTATTTCTTCAAGTTCAATAATTTCTTCTTGTTTTGCTTCATAAATTTTTCTTTTAGCATCAAAATTTTCATAAATCGAATATACTTTTTCTTCCATCATTTTGTTAGAAATACTTCCCATTCCTTTTAAAACATTTTTATCATTAAAGAGCAACATTTTATCAACGTTTTCTTTCCAAAAATTTATTGAAATATCTTTTCTTTCTTTTACACGTAATTCGGCGGATTCTAAAAATATTACAACCAATCTATTTAAAGTATCAATTTCGTCTTCTAACAAATAATTTTTGGCAATAATAATGTCTTGTTTGCGAATAATTGTTCCTTTCCAAGAAGTCAACGCCATATTAGGTTCATTTTCGTTCGCTCGATAAATAATTAATTCAGCGGCAGTTTTTGCAGTAACGGCGAATAATAATTTATTTTGAGTTTCGGCAAAAAACATTTGAGTTGCTTTATCCGAAGCGTCATAATCGCTACTTAACGAAAATAAATCCCGAACTTTTTGATAAAATCTTTTTTCAGAAGCTCGAACATCTCTAATTCTGGCTAATAATTCATCAAAATAATCAGGTCGTCCATCTGGATTTTTTAAACGTTCGTCATCCATAACGAAACCTTTAATCATATATTCCTTTAGATTTTGATTTGCCCAAATTCTAAATTGTGTTCCTCGTTTGCTTCGAACTCTAAAGCCTATTGCCAAAATCATTTCTAAACTATAAAAAGTAACTGAATAATTTTTGCCGTCTGCAGCAGTTGTAAAGTAATTCTTTACAACTGAATTTTCCTCTAATTCGCTTTCTTCTAATACATTAGATATATGTTGACCTATGTTTTGTTTTGAGGTGTCAAAAAGTTCAGCAATTTGATTTTGGCTCATCCAAACGTTTCCATCTTTTGTGTATAAACTCACAGCAGATTTTCCATCTGATGTATTATAAATTATTATGTTTTGATTGTTGTTTTCCATTTTCTGATTAATTTCAGACTTATTTAATTAAATTTATTATCAATTTAATTAAAATTTCTTTATCGCTAGGATTACTTTGTGCAACTAACAATGCTATTGCAACCAAAGCATTATCGTTAATTTTTAATTGCCCATTGTCTGAATTGTGTTCCTTGTATTGATTTTACTCTGTAACCAACTGAAATAATAACATCTAGATTGTAAAACAAAACAGGTTTGTCAGAATTTGCAATGTGCAAATTTTGCACATTGCTTTTTTTTATTAATTCTTCTTCTTTTAAAATATTATTTATGTGCTTTGAAATAACAGTTCGGTCTTTGGAAAATAAATCAGAAATTTGTTTTTGAGTTAACCATATTGTTTCATCATCAAACTTTACTTCCAATATTGTTTGACCATTTTTTGACTTATATATTTCTAATTTGCTCATTTTACTAAACTAATTCTTTTTTCAAAAACATTGCCGTATAACTATTTTTATTCTTCGCAACTTCTTCTGGAGTTCCTTTGGCAACGACCATTCCGCCACCTTTTCCGCCTTCGGGACCAATATCAATTATGTAATCAGCGAGTTTAATTACGTCCATATTATGTTCAATTATTAAAATTGTGTTGCCTTTGTTGACCAATTTATTAATTACTTCCATCAAAACCCTAATGTCTTCGAAATGCAAACCAGTTGTGGGTTCATCGAGAATATAAAATGTATTGCCTGTATCTTTTTTTGCTAATTCGCCTGCCAATTTTATTCTTTGTGCTTCTCCGCCAGAAAGCGTTGTAGATTGTTGACCTAAAGTTATATAACCTAAACCAACATCTTGCAAGGTTTTCACTTTTCGATAAATTTTCGGAATCATTTCAAAAAATGGAACCGCTTCATCAATTGTCATATTCAAAATATCAGAAATTGATTTTCCTTTGAAACGAATTTCTAATGTTTCTCTATTAAAACGTTTTCCTTGGCAAGTTTCGCATTCTACATAAACATCTGGCAAGAAACTCATTTCGATAGTTCGCACGCCACTTCCTTCGCAGGTTTCGCAACGTCCGCCTTTTACATTAAAACTAAATCTTCCAGCTTTGTAACCTCGAATCATACTTTCGGAAGTCATCGTGAACATGTTTCTGATTTCTGTAAAAACTTCGGTGTAAGTCGCTGGATTAGAGCGTGGTGTACGTCCAATTGGGCTTTGGTCAATATCTATAACTTTGTCAATATGCTCTAAACCTTCAATTTTTTTGTATGGTTTTGGTTTTTTTACTCCATTAAAATAAAACTCATTCAGAATAGGATAAAGTGTTTCGTTAATCAAAGTCGATTTTCCTGAACCCGAAACTCCTGTAACGCAAATTAATTTCCCCAAAGGTAATTCAATCGAAACATTTTTCAAATTATTGCCGGTTGCTCCTGAAAGTTTCAAGAATTTTCCATTGCCTTCACGACGTTTTTTTGGAATTTCGAATTTCATTGTTCCATTCAAATATTGAGCAGTAATTGTGTTTTCTTTCAAGATTTCGGCTGGTGTTCCTTTACTTATGATTTCGCCACCATACTTTCCAGCTTTTGGTCCAATATCTATCACATAATCAGCGCGTTCGATCATGTCTTTGTCGTGTTCAACTACGATTACGGAGTTTCCAATATCTCGCAATTGTTCCAAAGAATGAATCAATTTTTCGTTGTCACGTTGATGTAAACCAATACTTGGCTCATCCAAAATATATAAAACGCCAACCAATTGCGAACCAATTTGCGTTGCTAAACGAATGCGTTGTGCCTCGCCACCAGAAAGCGATTTAGAACTTCGAGAAATTGCCAGATATTCTAAACCAACATTCATCAAGAAATTCAATCTGTCTTTTATTTCTTTGATAACTTCGGTTGCTATTAATTTTTGTTTATCCGATAAATGATTTTCTAAATCGTGAAACCAAGCTGTTAAATCCGAAATATCCATATTGGACAAATCGGCAATATTTTTTTCATTAATTTTAAAATATAACGATTCTTTCTTTAATCTTGATCCATTGCAAATTGGACAGTTTACTTCGTCCATAAATTCTTTTGCCCAGCGTTTTAAAGATGTTGAACCCGAATCATCATGTTGCGATTTTATAAAATGCGATATGCCTTCGAATTCAATTTTGTATTCTTTAGAAATTCCAGCAGTTTTAGATATTACAGTAAATTTTTCTTTTCCGCCATTCAAAATCATTTCCATAGCTTCGGCAGAAATTATTTCTATTGGATCTGTAATTTTGAAACCGAATTTTTCGCCAATAATTTCTAATTGTTTGAAAATCCAAGTGGTTTTATATTCGCCTAACGGCACAAATCCTCCAGCTTTTATTGATAATTTTGGATTTGGAATTATTTTTTTTATGTTAATTTCGTTTATAGTTCCCAAACCATTACAATCTGCACAAGCGCCTTTTGGTGAATTGAATGAAAATAAATTCGGTTCAGGATTTTGATAAGAAATCCCAGTAGTTGGACACATTAAATTTCGAGAAAAAAATCGAATTTCATTAGAATCTTGATCCAAAATTATCAAAACATTTTCGCCGTGATACATAGCCGTTTTAATACTTTCTGATAATCGTTTGGCGGTTTCCTCAGTTTCATCGACAGCAATTCTATCTATTACAATTTCGATATCGTGGGTTTTATAACGATCGAGTTTCATTCCAGCGGTAATATCTTTGACTTCGCCATTTACACGAACTTTCAAAAAACCTTGCTTGGCAATTTGCTGGAATAATTCGGCATAATGACCTTTTCTGGCTCGAATAACTGGTGCTAAGACATTGATTCGTTTGCCTAGAAAGTTGCTGGTAATTAATTCTTTAATTTGGTCATCGTTATAAGAAACCATTTTTTCGCCTGTATTGTAACTGTATGCATTGGCTGCACGAGCAAAAAGCAAACGCAAAAAATCATAAATTTCGGTAATTGTTCCAACAGTTGAGCGTGGCGATTTGGAAGTTGTTTTCTGTTCGATTGCAATAACTGGCGATAATCCATCAATTTTATCAACATCTGGGCGTTCTAAACCGCCAAGAAACTGTCTTGCATAAGCCGAAAAAGTTTCGATATATCTTCGTTGTCCTTCAGCATAAATTGTATCGAATGCCAATGATGATTTTCCTGAACCCGAAAGTCCTGTGATTACAACCAATTTTTCACGAGGAATCGAAATGTCTATATTTTTGAGATTATGTACGCGTGCGCCTTGAACCTCGATATTGTTGTCGTTTTCTAACATTATTTTTATTAATGTGCAAAGATAAGATTTTGGTATTTATAAATTTTATATAATTTAAATTTTGTAACATCAATAATAGAGTAATTTAAAAATTAAAAAAAATATTTAAAATACTATGCGTGCATAATAAATTTTTTCTTATCTTTGAAATCGTTATATTAGATATGAAAGAAAAAACCATAGATTATGTTTTAAGAGCAACTTGGCAAGCAGTTTCAAGAATGTACAACGAAGAGGCATCGAAATATGATGGTTCAATGTCTGTTGGTTTTACTTTATTAAGTATAGAAAAAGAAGGTGGCACACCATCGACAACACTTGGTCCAAAAATGGGAATGGAAGCAACATCGCTGACAAGAACCTTAAAATCAATGGAAGAAAAAGGTTTAATTTACAGAGAACCAAACCCAAATGATGGTCGTGGTGTTCTAATTTTTTTGACAGAATACGGTAAAGAAAAAAGAGAATTATCAAAAAATACAGTAATTAAATTTAACGAAACCATTCGGAATAATGTTTCTCCAGAAAAACTTCAAAATTTTATGGAAGTTTCTGAAACAATTAACGATTTGATAGCCGAAAAACAAATATTCAATACATTAGAATTAAATTTCTAAAAAACTATACCTTATTATATGAAAAGATTAATTAAAAAAGTAGCAGTCATTGGATCCGGAATTATGGGTTCGGGAATTGCTTGTCATTTTGCCAATATTGGTGTCCAAGTTTTGTTGCTAGATATTGTTCCAAAAGAACCAAACGAAGCTGAAACAAAAAAAGGTTTAACAATTGACAGCAAAATTGTTAGAAACCGTTTGGTAAATGACAGTTTGGCAAACGCATTAAAGTCAAAACCTTCTCCTATATATAATGCGAAATTTGCTAGTCGAATCACAACAGGAAACACAACCGATGATATGGCAAAAATCGCCAATGTCGATTGGATTATCGAAGTGGTTGTCGAACGTTTGGACATCAAAAAATTAGTTTTCGAACAAGTAGAAAAATTCCGTAAGCCAGGAACTTTAATTACATCGAATACTTCTGGAATTCCGATTAAATTTATGAGCGAAGGACGAAGCGAAGATTTCCAAAAGCATTTCTGTGGAACTCACTTTTTCAATCCAGCACGTTATTTAAAATTATTCGAAATCATTCCTGGACCACAAACATCATCAGAAGTTTTAGATTTCTTGACTATATATGGTGAGAAATTTTTAGGTAAAACCTCGGTCGTAGCTAAAGATACTCCAGCATTTATAGGAAATAGAGTTGGAATTTACGGAATTCAATCGCTATTTCATTTAGTCAAAGAAATGGGATTAACTATTGAAGAAGTTGATAAATTAACTGGTCCAGTCATTGGTCGTCCAAAATCGGCTACTTTCAGAACCGTTGATGTCGTTGGTTTAGACACTTTAGTTCACGTTGCCAACGGAATTTACGAAAATTGCCCAACTGATGAGCAACACGATTTGTTTAAACTGCCAGAATTCGTCAATAAAATGATGGAAAACAAATGGTTAGGAAGCAAAACCAACCAAGGATTCTACAAGAAAGTTGATAAAGATATTTTGTCTTTAGATTTAGATACTCTAGAATATCGTGCTGCCAAAAAAGCTTCATTTGCAACATTAGAACTCACAAAAACCATCGATAAACCAATCGATCGTTTTAAAGTTTTAGTAAAAGGAAAAGACAAAGCGGGAGAGTTTTATAGAAAATCATTTTCTGGAATGTTTGCCTATGTTTCTAACCGTATTCCTGAAATTTCGGACGAATTATATAAAATTGACGATGCCATGAAAGCTGGTTTCGGTTGGGAAAATGGTCCTTTCGAAATTTGGGATGCCATTGGCGTCGAAAAAGGAATAGAAATCATGAAAGCCGAAGGACTTTCTCCTGCTCCATGGGTTTCTGAAATGTTGACTTCTGGAAATACAAGTTTTTATTCTGTAAAAGAAGGAGCTACTTATTTCTACAATATTCCTTCCAAATTACAAACTAAAGTTCCTGGTCAAGATTCATTTATTATTCTGAACAACATTCGCGAAAGTAGAAAGGTTTGGAGCAATAGTGGAGCAATTATACAAGATTTAGGAGACGGAATTCTGAATTTAGAATTTCAATCAAAAATGAATACTATTGGTGGAGATGTTTTATCGGCAATCAACAAAGCGATTGACTTGGCAGAAACGCAATATCAAGGTTTGGTTATTGGTAATCAAGCTGCAAATTTCTCGGTTGGTGCCAATATTGGAATGATATTTATGATGGCAGTCGAACAAGAATATGATGAATTAAACATGGCAATCAAAATGTTTCAAGACACTATGATGCGAGTTCGTTATTCTGGAATTCCAGTCATTGTGGCGCCTCACGGAATGACATTTGGTGGTGGTTGCGAAATGAGTTTGCACGCCGACAAAGTGGTTGCCGCAGCAGAAACTTATATGGGATTGGTAGAATTTGGCGTAGGCGTTATTCCTGGAGGTGGCGGTTCGAAAGAATTGGCGTTGCGAGCAGCTGATTTATTCCGTAAAAACGACGTTGAACTAAATGTACTACAAGAATATTTCATGACAATTGCCATGGCAAAAGTTTCGACATCGGCACATGAAGCATTCGATTTAGGATTATTACAACATGGCAAAGACATAGTTGTTGTGAATAAAGACCGACAAATCGCAGAAGCCAAAAAACACGCTGTGCTAATGGCAGAAGCGGGTTATACAAAACCAATTCAACGCAAAGATGTGAAAGTTTTGGGAAAACAAGCACTCGGAATGTTCCTTGTAGGTACAAACCAAATGGTGGCTGGAAAATACATTTCTGAACATGACCTAAAAATTGCAAACAAACTGGCTTATGTTATGGCTGGTGGCGATTTATCAGAACACACATTGGTATCTGAACAATATTTATTAGATATCGAACGTGAAGCTTTCTTGAGTTTATGTACCGAAAGAAAAACTTTGGAGAGGATACAGTTTATGCTTACAAAAGGAAAACCTTTGAGAAACTAGCGTTCCGCGAAGTCTCCGACTTCGTGGATGTGTCAAGCGGTCTTTGACCGCCGTTGCAAATGAAGTTCGGAGAACTTCAAACGCACCTACAAAGTCGGAGACTTTGCAGAAAATAGATATAAAAATATTAAAAAGCACATAACAATTTATAAAGTTTGTAATGAAAACAGCATACATAGTAAAAGCATATAGAACAGCCGTTGGCAAAGCTCCAAAAGGACTTTTTAGATTTAAAAGACCTGACGAATTAGCAGCCGAAACCATCGAATTCATGATGTTAGAATTACCTAATTTTGACAAAACCAGAATTGACGATGTGATGGTAGGAAACGCCATGCCAGAAGCCGAACAAGGTTTAAATGTGGGTAGATTAATTTCGTTAATGGGATTAAAAGTCGATGATGTTCCAGGAGTTACTGTCAACAGATATTGTGCTTCGGGATTAGAAACTATTGGGATGGCAACTGCCAAAATTCAATCGGGAATGGCGCATTGTATCATTGCTGGTGGAGCAGAAAGTATGAGTTTTATACCGATGGGTGGCTACAAACCAACACCTGATTATGCTGTTGCAAAAGCAGGAAACGAAGATTATTATTGGGGAATGGGTTTAACATCCGAAGCGGTGGCAAAACAATTCAATATTTCTCGTGCCGATCAAGATGAGTTTGCTTTTCAATCCCATAATAAATCTTTAAAAGCACAAGCTGATGGAAAATTCGATTCTCAAATTGTTCCAATAACGGTTGAGCAAACTTTCATCAATGAAAATGGTAAAAAAGAAACCAAATCATATATTGTAAATAAAGACGAAGGACCAAGATTTGGAACTTCAATCGAAGGTTTAGCAAATTTAAGACCAGTATTTGCAGCTGATGGTTCTGTAACGGCGGGAAATTCCTCTCAAATGAGTGATGGTGCTGCATTTGTTTTAGTTATGAGCGAAGAAATGGTCAAGGAATTAAACTTGGAACCAATCGCAAGACTAGTAAACTTTGCATCAGCAGGAGTTGAACCAAGAATTATGGGAATTGGCCCCGTAAAAGCAATCCCAAAAGTTTTAAAACAAGCAGGATTGACTTTGAATGATATCGATTTAATCGAATTAAACGAAGCTTTTGCCTCACAAGCATTGGCAGTAACTCGTGAATTAAATTTAAATCCAGATATCATAAATGTAAATGGTGGTGCTATTGCTTTGGGTCATCCATTAGGTTGTACAGGCGCAAAATTATCGGTGCAATTATTCGAAGAAATGAGATTGAGAAAATCTAAATATGGCATTGTAAGTATGTGTGTAGGAACTGGTCAAGGAACGGCAGGGGTTTATGAGTTTTTAGCCCCCTAACCCCCGAAGGGGGAACTCTCAACAGATATATAAAGTTTGTTAAGCGATACCGATAGCTATCGGTACCGACTTCGTGATTGTGATAAACGGTCTTTGACCGAAAATTATAAAAATTATTAAATTAAAAAATTATGGAAGTTTTAGACGTCGTTCAGGCAAAAAAAGACATTACAAGAGGCGGTCAATTCCTCGTAAAAGAAACAAAATCAGAAAACATTTTCACAGTCGATGATTTTACAGAAGAACAAATTATGATGCGTGATTCTGTTAAAGAATTCGCTGATAAAGAATTGTGGGCACACAAAGACAAATTCGAGAAAAAAGATTACGCTTACACCGAAGCCTGCATGAAAAAAGCAGGAGAAATGGGACTTTTAGGAGTTGCTGTTCCCGAAGAATACGGCGGACTCGGAATGGGATTTGTATCGACAATGTTGGTTTGTGATTATATTTCGGGTGCAACAGGTTCGTTTTCAACGGCATTTGGTGCTCATACAGGAATTGGAACTATGCCAATTACTTTATACGGAAACGAAGAACAAAAGAAAAAATATGTGCCAAAATTAGCTTCTGGCGAATGGTTTGGTGCCTATTGTTTGACAGAACCAGGCGCAGGATCTGATGCCAATTCTGGAAAAACCAAAGCAGTTTTATCAGAAGATGGCAAATATTATTCTATTACAGGACAAAAAATGTGGATTTCAAATGCAGGATTTTGTTCGGTTTTCATCGTTTTTGCGAGAATTGGCGATGATAAAAATATTACAGGTTTTATTGTAGAAAATGATGCTAGTAATGGAATTTCAATGAATGAAGAAGAGCACAAACTCGGAATCCGTGCTTCATCTACGCGTCAAGTTTTCTTTAATGATACAAAAGTTCCTGTTGAAAACATGTTGTCCGAAAGAGAAAATGGTTTTAAAATTGCCATGAATTCTTTGAATGTTGGTCGTATTAAATTGGCTGGCGCTTGTTTGGACGCTCAAAGAAGGGTAATTTCTGGATCTGTAAAATATGCCAATGAAAGAATTCAATTCAACACGCCTATTTCAAGTTTCGGCGCTATTCGTTCGAAACTAGCTGAAATGGCAACTTCTTGCTATGCTGGCGAAAGTGCTTCATACAGAGCAGCAAAAGATATTGAAGATAGAGTAAATGCTCGTGTTGCCGAAGGAAATTCGCATCAAGAAGCCGAATTGAAAGGTGTGGAGGAATTTGCAATTGAATGTTCCATTCTAAAAGTTGCTGTTTCGGAAGATATTCAAAACTGTGCCGACGAAGGAATTCAAATTCTTGGAGGAATGGGATTTTCGGAAGATACTCCAATGGAATCTGCTTGGCGAGACGCTCGTATTGCTCGTATCTATGAAGGAACAAACGAAATTAACAGAATGCTTTCGGTTGGAATGCTAATCAAAAAAGCCATGAAAGGTCATGTTGATTTACTTGGACCAGCATCGAAAGTTCAAGAAGAATTGATGGGAATCCCATCGTTTGAGACACCTGATTATTCGGTTTTATTTTCGGAAGAAAAATCGATTATTGCCAATTTGAAAAAAGCATTTTTGATGGTTGCTGGTGGCGCAGTTCAAAAATTTGGACCCGATTTAGATTCTCGTCAAATGCTTTTAATGGCTGCAGCCGACATGCTTATCGAAATTTATATGGCAGAAAGTACTATTTTGAGAACTGAAAAGTTAGCAAAATCTAAAGGCGAAGACAAATCAGTTGAACAAATTGCTATGGCAAAATTATACTTGTATCATGCAGTTGATATTTGTGCACAAAAAGGTAAAGAAAGCATTATTTCATTTGCCGAAGGCGACGAACAACGCATGATGTTAATGGGTTTACGCCGATTTACAAAATATGTAAATATGCCAAACGTGGTTGGTCTGCGGGAAACTATTACAACAAAGTTGGTTGCTGAAAACGATTATTGTTTTTAATAAAGTAATTTAAAAATAAAAAACCGCTAAATCTTAATTGAATTAGCGGTTTTTTTTTGTTTCAAAATTTTACAATCTATTCAATTATCAATTTTTTAGAATCAACTTTTCCATCGCTTTCTACATTAATTAAATAAATTCCATTTGAAAGTTTATCAAAATTTATTTCTTTGTTAAATTTAACATCCGAATTTTTGAAAGTTTCATTATAAATTAATCTTCCTGAAATGTCATTTAAACTAATCTTTACATCAGTATTTGAACTTAAATTTATTGAAACAATTCCATTTGATGGATTAGGAAAAATTGCAAATACTTCAAAATTATTTTTATTTGTAGATAAAACTGAGCCCGAAACCTGAAAATTATCAATAATTACACCGTCGTTATTGGCTGCATCATCGGTCTGCATTACAAATCTTAGGATAGTATTTGAATTTTGAGTCAAATTATAAGTATAATGTTTAAAAGTTGCATCTCTACCTGTCCATTGACCACCAATGCAGTTTTGACAATCGTTGTTGTTAGGCATTCTTGCGCTGTTATACCAATTTACACCAACTCCAGTTCCTAAATTATTCCAAGTTGTTCCGCCATCATTTGATGTTTGTACATATAATAAATCAAAATCTTGCTCTAAATCAAATGCCATGTCAAATTCAACTTTTGGATTTGAAACATTTGACAAATCATAACATTTAGAAAATAAAAATGATTTTGTCTTGTCAGGATAATTGCCTGATAATTTCGTAGCATATACATTTGACGAACTTGTTAAAAATGCTTTTGTTCCCAAAATCCCTCGTTGCCACATAACATTCGAATTTCCACCATCTTCTATAGAAATTAAATTATCTGTATTATTTTCGAAGGTATTTATTTCATTAAATGTGCCAGAATTATTCACTAAAATTATTGAAGATTTAGTGTTATTTAAAACATTTCCATCATTTAAAGTTGAAATTGTAACAGATAAAACATGATTTCCGATAGACAAACTGCCAATTGGAATATTAATATTTTGAGTTCCGCAAATTGCTAAATTTCCTGACCAAGATGTATTCGAAGGCAATCCACCATCAATATTATATGTGATATTTACACTTGTCAAAGAATCGGTTCCAGAATTACCAATAGTTATTGTAGGAGTTACTGGTGTTCCGCAAGATACATTTATCAATTTTGAAACCGATTTTAATGCTACATCTTTTGGATATGAAACGAACTGTTCGCCAACATTTACTGCAAACCAAGCATTGGTCACGGCTATATATTCGGCACTTAACGGACAATAAAGATTACTAGCCACTTCTAAACTTGCAACGCGTGCATCAGCATAAGTTGAATTGGCTGTCAAATAATCTCTTTCTATCAAATAAGCAATTTCGGCAGCTTTTGCCATCCCGATTCCAGTTACGTTGTAAGTATCAGGAACTGGAGCATTGTTAATTGCTGATTCTCCAACAGTTAAAATGTAAAACCATTTATTTAAAACGCCACTATTGGTGTGAACACCACAATGATCATTGGCACCGGGTTCGCCAGTTCCTGCAGGAATACAAGAACCTTCGTCGCCTGTTGTAATCCAAAAATCTCCTAAATAAGTGCTAGGGTCTCCTTTAGAATTTGGATTTGACATTGATCGCAATCCGCTTGACGAAAAATCTTCGCCAACTATCCAAACTGCTGGAAGAATTGTACCAGAAAGCGAACCAGTTCTACCATATTGTTCTATACACGCACCCCAAATGTCAGAAAATCCTTCGTTCAATCCTCCAGATTGGTTCTGGTAAGCCAAGTTGGCAGTATAAGTGCAAATTGCGTGACCAATTTCGTGACCGCAAACATCTATTGATGTAAACGGATTGGTTGAACCATCGCCATAACTCATAACCGAACCATTCCAAAAAGCGTTACTATAAGTTTGTGTAGCAACTTTTCGATAATGTACATAACTTTTTATTGTTGCATTTTGGTCATCGAAACTATTTCGATTGAATAAAATTTTCCAAAAATCATAGGTTTTTTCTGCGCCCCAATGTGCATCAAGCGCTGCATTGTCTTTATTGGCATTTGCAAATTCTATAGCTGTCCAATCATTATTTACATCAGTAAAATTGGTCGATGGATAATTAGGTGTTCTTGTCGAATTGTATGTAAATATGCCATTGCCACGTGTAAAATCTTTTAATACATGATTTGTCGCCACAAGACTTGTTTCTATTTCTCGACTTCCGCTGTAACGTGTAGCTGCATTGCCAGTAATCAAATTAGAAAATTCGGAAACTTTTTTAGAATTATCTTCGTTATAATGTAAATCGTTGGCATGTTTGATAATCGGATTTTTATACAAAATTTCGCCAGAATGTGCATCGACATAAATTTCGTTTCTTGCAATTGGTTCGGTCGAATAAATATCATATTTGTATGCTAATTTTACTTCGCCTTTTTTCACGATTGGAAAAATTACTAAATCGCCATCAGGTTTTTTGTAATCCATAACTTGAGAATCTTCAATATTATCCCACAGAAATTTAGTTGCTTTAGTGTTTGCAATTGCTAAATTTAAACCTTCAGTTTTTGATAAAGATGGTTGCAAATTGAGTCCATCTGCATTATATAATTCTCCGTTGATAGATTTAATATTTTCGTCAAGCGAATGTGTAATTAGCATTCCAAACTCAACTTTTATTCCTTTAAAATATTGTTGATGTCTTGTGTGCGCAACACCATTTTTATCATTCGAAGGTTGTTTTGCAACGAATGAATTTCCTTTGCCAAGTTTGAATTCATTCAAAAATAAATCAATTGATGCTTTACTATCAATATCATCACTAAATTTTAAAGATTTTTGAAAAGTAACATTATCTTTTAGCTTTTCGTTCTTTTGGGAATATATCGAAAAGGTTAAAAAAAGTGTAATTAAAAGGTAATTTGTGTAAAAAAATTTCATTATATAAAGTTTTGGTTTGGTTTTTATAGTCTACAAATATATTATATAAACTTTAAATTATAACCATAAATTAAAATTTATGATTTGTTGATGATTAGCATTAATAAAATGATTAAATTTATAAAAAATTTATCATGAAAAAAATAATCGTTACAATTGCAATAATTTTTATAGTTTTTAATGGCTGTAAAACATCAAATAATACAAATTTAGACAATAAATTAAGTGTAGTTTTTGAATCAAAAAGTAAAACAACCACGGCTGGAACAGCAACATTTTTAGAAAAAAATGGCAACGTTACATTTGTTGCTAAACTTTCGGGATTAAATCCAGGAGTTCACGCCATTCATATTCATGAAAAAGCCGATTGCACCGCCGCAGATGGAAGTTCGGCTGGTGGACATTGGAACCCAACTTTTAAAAAACATGGCAAATGGGGCGAAGCAGAATACCATAAAGGTGATATTGGCAACTTTACCGCAGACGAAAAAGGCAATGGAGAAATTACATTCATAACCGATCAATGGTGCATTGGCTGTACGGATGAAACTAAAAATATTGTCGGAAAAGGATTAATTGTTCATGCAGGAACCGACGATTTTACATCGCAACCAGCTGGAAACGCAGGTGCTAGAGTTGCATGTTCGGGATTAATTAAATAATATAAATGAAGATAATTCAATATTGTTCGCTAACTTTTTTATTGTTTTTAAGTTTAAGCTGTCAATCGCAATCTAAACCAAAAAACGATTTTTCTAATAAAATTGATAGCTTAATCGCAACTCAAAACGTTAGAACTTTTAATGGGAATATTTTGGTTTCTAAAAACGGAAAAACAAAATATTCTAAATCATTAGGTTATAAAAATAATGTATTAAAATCTAAACTAAATTTAGATCAAAATTTTATAATAATGTCAAACAGCAAACAAATAACTGCTGTTTTAATTTTGATTGAAGTCGATAAAGGAAACTTAAATTTAAAATCGCCAATTAAAAAATATTTACCCGAATTAAATGATACTTGGGCTGATTCTATTTCTGTTCATCAACTTTTAAATCATACTTCTGGCATTGATGCTGTTGGAAAAAAGTTAATTTACAAACCCGGAACTTCATTTAATTATGGCAATCAAACCTATAATTTACTTGGGAAAATTATAGAAAATATCAATAAAAAAACTTATATCGAAATTGCGACCAATTTATTTCAAAAATTAAAAATGGATAAAACATTTGCTAATCATGACGATAAAAAAATTGATTTAGTAAGCGGTCATATTCATAAAAATAAAGAAATTTCAATAGTTGATAAATTCGAATTTACAAAACTAACTATTCCAGCCGCTGGAATTATCTCGACAGTAAATGATTTAGCAATTTGGAATAAAAATTTGCATCACAATAAAATTTTAAAGCCCGAAACTTATAATTTAATGATTTCGTATGATGTAAAAGCCAAGCACAATGCATTTGGCGAGAAAGAAATTGGTTATGGATATGGCGTTAGAATTAACGAAATCGAGCAACCAAAAATGATTGGACATACAGGAATGGGTTCAGGATATGTTTCAATAAATTTTTATTTCCCAGAGTCTGACACAAGTTTAGTTATTTTAGAAAATGCGATGAATGATGATTCTAAAATTGCTTATCATTTTCAATCCGAAATTCGAAAAATTATTGCTAAAAGTAGTTTGGTTAAAAATTAAAACAAACTATTTTGAAAGAAAAAGAACTTCATTATTTTAAAAATGACAAAGAATGGCGCGATTGGTTGCACGAAAATCACAATTTATCTACAGGAATTGAATTGGTTTTTTATAGAGTTGACAGTCAATTCGAAAGTACGCGTTGGGAAGAAGCTGTAAAAGTTGCAATTTGTTATGGTTGGATAGATTCTACTGTCAGAAAATTAGATGACGAACGCAGAAAGCAAGTTTTTACGCCAAGAAAAATTAAAAGTGTTTGGAGCAAACTCAATAAAACCTATATTGAGAAACTCATTCTAGAAAATCTTATTCACGAAAGTGGATTAAAAATCATTACAATTGCTAAACAAAATGGTTCTTGGCAATCGCTTGATGCTGTCGAAAATCTTGAAATTCCTGCTGATTTAAAAATCGAATTCGATAAAAATAAAATTGCTTTCGAAAATTATTTAAAATTTAGTCGATCGTATAGAAAAAATTATTTATACTGGCTAAATCAAGCTAAACGACCAGAAACTAGAAACTTTAGAATCGAACAAATAATAAGTCTGTGTGAACAAAATATAAAATCTAGGTCTTAATTCTTAGCTTATTTTATATAAAAAAATCATAAATTTGTATTTCAAAATCATGTTATGATAAACCCATCAATTCCAGGCTGGATCACTAAATATTTTATGGATTTAAAATCCTATGAAAATATTGATGAGAATACATTCTATGAAAATATTCGAAATTCTGGATTTATTTATGGAAATATTGTTCAATTTATTTCAAATAACATTAAGATTGATAATGAATTAACCAACTCCGAACTTTCTAAGATTGTATATTTAGATGTTGTTCATGAAGCTTTTTTATTGATAAAAAAAAACATAAATCAAACAGATTTTATTGAAAAAGCAAATGCTTTTTTTGAATCATTAAAACCAAATCGCAACAATTTTCTTGATAAAATATTACCAAAAAATTCAGCGGTTTTGAATTTAGAAAATAGTATTGATGGTCGAATTTATATCAATGAAAATAATTTTGGCAAAAATTTTTCGAACTTGGTTACTAATGCTTTTTTATTTGTAGATATTTTGGCTTTTTTTAAATTCTTAGAACTAGGCAAACTTCCAGAAAACTATTTGACAAATATTGAAAAATCAATAATTAATATTGTGACTATTGCATTGAAAACCAAATCGATAAAATCAATTCACGATGATTTATTGATAAAACTTTTCGAAAACTCAGTTCGATACACCAATTTTTCTGAAATAAAATATTTAACATTAGAAAACTTAAATCTTGATGAATATGAAAATAATTTCGAAAAAAAATATTTCTTAGATTTAGCAAGTTTATCTATTTGGAGCGATAAAAAAATTGAAAATAACGAGGTTTATTTTATACAAAAATTAGCCGAAAAATTAAACTTATCTGATGATTTTGCAAACGATAGTATTCATAAAACAAATGAATTTGTAGAAAAAAATAGACACAAAATTTCGTTGTTTAACAATTCGAATCCTGTAAAAAATTTTTATGACCAAACTTCGCAAACGGTTACAAAATTGATCGTTAGAAACCAAAAAAGATTGTCTAAAGAAATTTCGCAAAGTAAAGAATTAATGCGGTTATTGGCACTTTCTGCAATAAGAGATTTGGATGATGAGGAGAAAAAGAAAATTAAAAAACAACTTCTTGATATTTGCAAAACAATTCCATCATTAACCATATTTTTGATCCCTGGCGGAAGTTTGTTGTTGCCAATTCTTATAAAATTTATTCCACAATTGTTGCCATCGGCATTTAATGAAAATTTAGAAGATGAATAATAAGTTTTCAGATTGCAGTTGGCAGTTTTCAGGTAGCAACTTTCAATTCAACATTGCAAATTTTAGATTGATAAAAAATAAATTAAAACCTAAATTGATAATCTATTCCTAAAACGTGTTGGTACAGCATTTTTTTTGTTGGATAAACTTGAAAAACTGTCGGACGATAATTCAAACCAATATAGAAACATTCAAAAAGTTGATAATAACTTGTGAAAACAAAACCTAAATTGTAATTGTATTTTTTTATATATTTAGTTTCATAAAAGGATTCAAATTCTTTAGATTTTACATATTGCCAACCGTTTTCAGAAAAGTTTAATCCATAACCCAACGAAAATCTGTTGATTTTAAAATTGTCAGTTAGACTTATATTTTGCGAAAACAACCTTTGATTGTCATACGGAGGATAATCATAATAACTTTTTAATTTCAATTTATTTGCAAAAGCAGAAAAGGTTAATGATAAATATTTATTTTTTTTATAATAATAATCCGCACCAATCGAAATTCCGAAACCTACACTTTTTTTAATTCCTTCTTTTAATGGTTGCATTTCAAAATTACTTGCAGTTGGTATAGAAAAAGTAAAATCAAATTGACCTTCTTTAGTTGCATATTCTTTTGTAAAATGATTTAATATATTTTTACCAATTTGTTTTGGCGAATCAAAAAGTGGTTCTCTAATGACTTTTACTGAATCTTTTGGATTAATGATTAAAGTTTTACCGAAATAAAATCGTTTTGGGTTTAGCAAATCAATTGGATAGCCATAACCATAAAAAAGAATATTACCATAAATAAAATTTGGATGTAAAATGCGTTTAACTTCAATTTTTCTTTTTATAGAATCGGTTATGTAAACCAATTTCAAAGGTTGTTTCGATCGATAAACTTCGATTTCTGCTGGCAAATTATAAGTCGAATCTTGGTATTTAATTTTAGAAACTTTATCAGATTTTACTTCAAGCTTATAAGTTTCGTCAAGTCTAATTGATGCGCAAGAAGATAGCAAGATTATTATTAAAATTGATAGATATTTCATTTTGATATTTTTTTCAAATTTATAAAATAAATACTATTTATACAAATTCTAAATAAGATACTATATAAAACGAATATTTTAAAACTTAACAATAAGTTAAACTGATAATTTTTATATTTGTATCACAAAAAACTATCTAAAATGACAATAACACAACTTCGATATGTTCTTGCTGTTGCCGAATACAAAAATTTTACAGTCGCAGCCGATAAATGCTTCGTTACACAGCCAACTTTAAGCATGCAAATTCAAAAAATCGAAGAGGAATTATCGATATTGATATTTGATCGTTCCAAAAAACCAATTCAAATTACAGAAATTGGTCAAAAAATCATCAACCAAGCCAAAAATATTGTTAACGAAGCCGATAGAATTCAAGATATCGTCGAGCAACAAAAGGGTTTTATTGGCGGCGAATTTCGACTAGGAATTATTCCGACAGTTATGCCAACACTTTTACCAATGTTTTTAGCAAATTTTGTTCATAAATATCCAAAGGTAAAATTGATTATCGAGGAATTAAATACCGACGAAATAATTATAAGACTAAACAACGGCAAACTCGATGCTGCAATTGCTGCAACACCATTATTCGAAGAAAAAATCAAAGAAATTGTGCTGTATTTTGAGCCATTTGTTGCTTATATTCCAGAAAATCATCAAAATTATTATAAAAACGAATTAGAAGTTTCGGACTTGAATGTTGACGAAATTTTGTTGCTTCAAGATGGTCACTGTTTTCGAGATAGTATTTTGAACATTTGTAAAACTAACAATGCAAATGATCATAATTCGTTCAAAATTCAAAGTGGAAGTTTCGAAACATTAATAAAATTAGCAGATGAAGGACTCGGAATCACGCTTCTGCCCTACTTGCACACTTTAGATTTAAAAGAAAAAGACAAGTTGAAATTAAAGCAGTTTGTTGCTCCAAAACCAGCACGAGAAGTAAGCTTGATTTACCCAAAAAGCGAATTAAAAATCCAAATTATCAATGCATTAAGGTCTACAATAGCTGGCGTTGTAAAAGGTGCAATCACTTTTCAAGATGTTCAGATTGTTAGTCCGATTGGGAAGAAATGAGTTTTTTTTAGATGCTAGAGTTTTAGAAACTAGAGTTTAGACATACAGAAGATAGACTTATAGACGCTAGAGTTAAGAATTTTTTTTACAAACCAATTTGTCCTTTAGAGTGCAGTCGAGGGATTTTTTAAAAAAATTTTTTAAAATTTAAAAAATTAGATATTTATTAAATGAAGTCGTTTAAACTTTTTTCAATAAAAAAGGAGCCATTTAAGCTCCTTTTAGTTTTTATTTGTTAACAAGAATTAAACATTGTCTTAATTCAGGTTTTTCTTTAGTGAAACTCATTAACCAAATGGTTAATTGTTCAATTTCGTAGGGCAACAATACTTTTATTGCTTTTTCTAATTCTTTGCAAAAAAGCATCGCATCGAAGCTAACGCTTTCTAGAACTTTTTTTGAATAATTAAACATAGCTTTTGACATATAACTTTTAATATTTAGTTTTCATAAATTGGTTATATCAAATTTATATAAAATTGCATTGTGATTTGTTTAATTAACTAAATAATAACTAATTTTAACTTCTTACAAAAATTACTTAGATGACCTACATCTTTCTAGCACGAAACATTTCTCTTTTACCAGGAGCGCCTGGCAGTTTTTCGACAGTAAAACCAACTTCAATCATACTGCGTTTTACCACGCCACGTGCTGCATATGTTACTAAAATGCCATTTAGGTTTAGTGCATTGTACATTTTCCGAAAAATTTCTGTACTCCATAATTCGGGTTGAACTCTATAACCAAAAGCATCAAAATAAATCAAATCAAATGCGTTATTGTCATCAATTTCGTTAAAAAACTGTTTTCTTTTCGTTAAACAAAAATTATTATCAATTTTATGTTTTTCTTCCCAATTTATTTCGTGCATTTTGTTAAAATCCTGCTGCTTTGTTTCGACTTTTAATTCTGAAACGTAATTCATCATTAATGCTTCTGAAATTTCTACTGGATAAGCTTCAACACCAACATAATCAATAATTTGATTCGTTTTTTCGGCTTCAAGAAAAGTTATAAATGCATTTAAACCCGTTCCAAAACCAATTTCAAGAATAGAAATGTCTTGATTTTTAAATAAATCGAAACCAGCATGAATAAAAACGTGATAAGCTTCTTGAATTGCGCCGTGTTTAGAATGGTAATGCTCATCCCAATCAGGTAAAAAAATCGTTGTCGAACCGTCTTGGGTTTGAATTATTTCTCTTTTCATTAAAAGATTGTTATAATAAATATTGTACAAGAAGCACTTATGTTTTGACTATAAAATTAAAGAACATTTGCCACGAAGTCTTAAAGACTCAAAGAAAAAAAAGTGAATTTTTGAATTATATTTTTTATCTACAAACCATAATCAAAAAAACTTTGAGACTTCGTGACTTTGTGGCAAATAAATCAAAATTATAGAATCATAAATTAACTAAAATTAAATTTTAATCAACACACCATCAGCCATGAACGATAATGTTTTTTTGGTAGTTGTAATTTTATCGATTTCGGCTTGAGATTTTCCAGCATCGCCAGCATAATGTTTTTGATCTTCAACTGATTCTTCGCTTACAAAAGCTTTTCCGTTAATAATCACTTCTTTTTCTTTAGCATCTTTTGGCATAAAAAAAGCATAATCTTTGAATTTTACAAATGTTTCTTTTTTATCAGCCAGTTCGACTTTCATCCAGCAACCTTTGTTTTGACAAATGGCATTAATTTTCGATTTGAATTTAACGTTGATTGTATCACCAGCTTTCAAATCGGCATATTTTTTTGAAATTTCTTCTTGCGAAATTGCGTCTTCCGAAGTTATTTTGGCACCAAATGTGGTAAATCCGTCTTTAGTTTTGGTGTCATTTTGCCCTTTACAACTTATTCCAGTAATGGCAAAAATCAAAATTAGAATTGTATTTTTCATAATTGTATTTATTAAATTATTATCTGTTTGCAAAAATAGCTAGTTTCGTCAAACTTCAATATATATTAATGAAAATTTTAATATTTATTATCAGATTCGTACTAAATTGTGATAAAAAAAATAAAAAATTAAAAAATAATAAATAAGTTCGTATAATATGTGAAAGATATTCAATTTTAATTATTTTTGTTAACGAATAATAATCGACTAAAAACACATTAAAATTAGTTTAAAATATTCTAAATCAACTATTTAATAAAAAAAATACAATTTTTAATTTACATATAATATGAGTGAAATAGCTTCTAACGCAATCGATATAGTAAAAGTTCCTGTTTCTAAAATTGATTCCGTCGATTTCGAAACACTTTCATTTGGAACAACTTTTACAGATTATATGTTAACTTGTGATTTTAAAGAAGGAAATTGGCAAACTCCAACAATTGCTGCTTATGCACCTTTTCTATTAGATCCATCAGCGAAAGTTTTTCATTATGGACAAGCAATTTTTGAAGGAATGAAAGCTTATAAAGACGAGCAAGATGATGTTTGGTTGTTTCGTCCTGAGCAAAATATGCAACGTTTTAACAAATCGGCAAAACGTATGGCAATGCCAGAAGTTCCTGAAGATATTTTCATGAATGGATTGACACAACTAGTCGATTTAGAGCGCAATTGGGTTAAAAAAGGTTTAGGAAACACATTGTACATTCGACCGTTTATGATTGCAATTGGTACTGGCGTTATTGCTGCTCCGTCAAGTCAATATCGTTTTATGATAATTTTATCTCCAGCAAAATCATATTATTCTGGTGAAGTAAAAGTAATAATTGCCGAACATTACAGCCGTGCGGCAAATGGTGGAATTGGTGCTGCAAAAGCTGCTGGAAATTATTCAGCTCAATTTTATCCAACAAAATTGGCCAACGAAAAAGGTTTTCAACAAATAATTTGGACCGATGATGCAACTCATACCAAGCTTGAAGAAGCAGGAACAATGAATGTTTTTTTCAGAATAAATGATACCTTATATACAGCGCCAACTTCGGAAAGAATTTTGGACGGCGTAACCCGAAAAAGTTTGATTGATATTGCGAAGCGTGACGGCATTGCTGTCGAAGTACGTTCGGTTTTAGTTTCTGAACTTGTTGAAGCTGCTAAAAACGGAACTTTAAAAGAAGTTTTTGGTGCAGGAACAGCAGCAGTTGTTAATCCAATTGTAGGATTTTCTTATCAAGGTGAATATTATGAATTGCCAAAAATCGAAAATTCGATGGCTTTGCAATTAAAGGATAAATTAACGAATATACAATATAATATTGCAGAAGATACTTTTGGCTGGACTGTAAAGGTTTAGTGTTTAGTGCTAAAAAAATCCAATTTCTTATGAAATTGGATTTTTTTTAAATTTTTAGATTATCTAATTGACCAATTATCTAATTATCTAATTAGTATTGTATATCAAGAAATCTGAAATGAAATATATCAATGATAACGACAACAAAATTGATAGTAAAAAAGTGCTTAATGCTAATTTTTTTAATTCTGGATCTAATAATTTAGGTTCAACGTTTTTAGAAACCCGTTTTAAATGCATAATTAACGGAATATATGCAACTAGAAAAAAGTAAATATCAAAATTAAAAATTTCTGGACTTGGATCACGATAACTAAAATCGAAAATTATTGCGAAAACCAAGATTAATACCATTGCGGAAATTATCAATAAAAAATGATATTTTTTTGCCCATTGACCTCCATTTTTAACTACAATTGTGTTTTTATTGGATTTTCTATCAGATTCTTCATCACGCATGTTATTTAGATTTAAAACGCCAACACTCAACAGTCCAATTGCAGTTGCAGGAAGCACCAATAACCAATCCATTTGTTTAGAAAACATAAAATATATGCCTAATGTGCTCACTAACCCGAAGAAAATAAACACAAAAAAATCGCCAAGTCCTCGATAACCATAGGCATTTTTGCCAACCGTGTAATAAATTGCCGAAGCGATTGCAATAATTCCTAGAACGAAAAAAACTAGTGAATAAATTAGATATTTGCCTTTAAAAGAGCAATAAATCAACAACATTGCAGAAACTAAAGTTAAAAATGCGGTTATAAAAATAGCATAACGCATTGCCGATGGAGAAATATTTCCAGATTGAATGGCTCGTTTTGGTCCTACTCTATCTTCGTTATCGGTGCCTTTTATTCCATCGCCATAATCATTAGCGAAATTAGATAAAACTTGCAAACCTAAAGTTGTAGAAAGTGCAAAAATGACAATTTTCCAATTGAAAATGCCTTGCGACATCGCATAAAAACAACCAAGTAAAATTCCAGAAACCGATAATGGTAAAGTTCTAAGTCTTGCCGCTTGTATCCAGTGTTTCATTTTAAATTAAGGAATTAGGATTTTTTTATTTAGGATTTTTCAAAAAATAATATATTCTATTTATCAAACTGATAACTGCTACTGAAAACTGACCACTTTTTTAAGGTAACCATTTATTTTCTCCAAAATTAGGTTTTCTTTTTTCAAGAAATGCGTTTCGACCTTCTTTGGCTTCTTCGGTCATGTATGCAAGTCGAGTCGCCTCGCCAGCAAAAACTTGTTGCCCAACCATGCCGTCATCTGTTAGATTCATTGCAAATTTAAGCATTTTTATAGATGTTGGTGATTTTTGTAGAATTTCTTGCGCCCATTCAAAAGCGGTATTTTCAAGATCATCATGAGGAATTACTGCATTGACCATTCCCATATCCATTGCATCTTGTGCAGAATAATTTCTTCCTAGAAAAAAAATTTCTCTGGCTTTTTTCTGACCAACCATTTTGGCTAAATAAGCCGAGCCATAACCGCCATCGAAACTGGTTACATCGGCATCGGTTTGTTTAAAAATAGCATGTTCTTTGCTGGCTAATGTCAAATCGCAAACAACGTGCAAACTGTGTCCGCCACCAACTGCCCAACCCGGAACGACTGCAATGACAACCTTTGGCATGAATCTGATTAATCTTTGGACTTCAAGAATATTCAATCTATGTTGCCCATCTTCGCCTACATAACCTTGTTGCCCGCGAGCGTTTTGGTCGCCACCACTGCAAAATGACCAAATTCCGTCTTTGGTTGATGGTCCTTCGCCAGATAAAAGTACTACTCCTATAGATGTATCTTCTTGAGCATCATAAAATGCTTGGTACAATTCTGAAGTTGTTTTTGGTCGAAAAGCATTGCGAACATTAGGTCTATTGAATGCAATTCTGGCAACGCCATTGCATTTTTTATAGGTTATATCTTCGAATTCTTTGGTGGTTTTCCAGTTAATCATTTTTTTTTAATTTTAGGTAAATTTAATTAATTTTACAATCTTATTAAAGTAAATTTGTATAACTTGTTAGCATTTTTATGAAATCATTTTCTTGTTCAAAAAGTACACTATATATTTTATTGATTAGTATAATTATTACAATATTACTAAGCATAATTTATATGGTAATTTTAATAATGAAGAAAGCAAATGTTTGATAATCATTCCATTATCGGTAATTTTACTTTTGATATGGATTTTATTTGACACAAAATATATCATTAAAAATGGTAATTTAATCTACAATTCAGGGCCAATTCGCGGTAAAATTGATGTTTCTAAAATCATTAAAATCGAATTCTATTCGGGTTTTATTCCACCAGTTATGATAAAACCAACATTGAATTACAAAGGTTATATTATTTTTGATAGTAAATATGACGGAATATTTATTTCGCCAAAAAATTCTGATATTTTTATTGATGAATTGTTAAAAATAAATCCAAGAATCGATATAAAAAGTTAAAGTTAATAACTTTTAGATATTTTAACATTGCTGTATTGTAATATTATTTAATTTTAAATAATTGAAAATCAAATTTTTATGTTGATTGGAAATTATTAATTTACTCACTGATTTATTAACTTAAAAAAAGAATGTTTGAAGAAGATTTTTTTAATTGTCGCTCTTTCATTTGGAATTTATTTTACAAGTTGTAATAAAAAAGTAAAAACTTCAACGGAAGTAAAATTAGCCATCGAAACAGTATTTCAAGAAAATTCGTTAAGTTTTATTCAATAAAATAATTGCCCTAGTGGTTATCTGAAAGATTTTATTAGCCAAATATTAGCTAAAATCTTTAAAATAAACTAATAAACCACCAGCTATATAGCAAATATTGATATTTTAAAAAACTTGTAATTTTATTTGATATAATTTAAAGACACAACCACAGAATTTTTAAAACCAAAAGCTAGAAATTAGTTGGTTTTTTGGTTTTAGAATAAATTTAATTTTTTAAAGTATGAAAATCAGACTTTAAATTTGTTTTCGTTTGTTTCTTAAAGGAAATAAATAGAAAAATCCCAATCTAAAATTTTTAAAGATTGGGATTTTTTGTTGGTATTTATAAAAACTTATTCTTTAACCAAATAAATTCCGTCGTCTTTAATTTCGATTAATTTTTCTCGATATAAAGAACCAATTGCTTTTTTGAAAGTTTTTTTACTCATTTTCAAAATCGTTTTTATGTCTTCGGGGTTTGAATTGTCATTTAAACGCAAGAAACCACGATTGGCTCGAAGTTCATTTAGAATTTTTTCGGCATTGGGTTCAATACTTTCGTAACCTTGAATTTGTAACGCCACATCGATTTTATTGTCAGGACGAATGGTTTTTATGTAGCCTCGCATTCGGTCGCCTGTTCGAATTGCATCGTCATAAACCTCATCTTTATAGAGTAAACCTTTATGTCTTTCGTTAATGATAACATTAATTCCAAGTTCGGTTATATGCGAAACAATTAAATCTACTTCTTCATTTTTTTCGACCGTAATAGTATCATTTTTCAAAAATTGATTGGTTTTACTTGAACCAACCAATCGATTGGTTTTTTCGTCCATATAAAGGTAAACCAAATATCGTTTGCCTTTTTCCATTGGTCTGGCTTGCTCTTTAAACGGAACAAGAATGTCTTTTTCCATTCCCCAATCCATAAATGCGCCAATTTGGTTGGTATAATTTACTCGCAAAAGTGCAAATTCATTTAGTAAAATGTATGGTTCTAGCGTTGTTGCAACTGGTCGCTCTTCGTGATCTAAATAGACAAAAACTGTAAACTCTTCGCCGATTTCGAACTCTTTTGGAACATATTTATTGGGCAATAAAATATCGTGAATTCCTTCGGGATCTTTTTCTGGATTACCTAAAAATAATCCAACTTTGGTATCTCTAAGAATTTGAAGTGTGTTGTATTTTCCAATTTCGATCATTTTATTTTTTTAAAGATGCAAAACATTTTATTCATAATATAAGTTTTCAATTCGATTCTGGTTTTGCGTGAGTGATAGTAGTGAAAATCCTTTTAATAATTGTTTTTTCGCAATTATTAAAAGATTGAAACGATAGCACGACCTCGTCTTTTTCGACGAGGTCACGCCCAAAAAATTATTTTAATTACTTTCTAATAAAAGATTACTTTTTTCATATCCAAATAAATGATGCTCTTTTATTAAATCGGAAATTCCTGCTGGCAACATTTCTTCCCAACCTTCTTGACCTTTGCCAATCATTTTTAAGACTTCTCGCGAAAATACTTTAAGATTTTTCTTATCATAATCAACAATATCTATTACTTTGCCGTTATAGGCGAAAAATTTATACAATTCTTTCATTCTTGGATGTACTTTCAGGTTTTGCGAATCAACAACATTTCCATCTTCGTCTTCCATCGGATAGAGAAAAACTTTCAAATCTCGATAAAACAATTTACCGAAAGCTTCTAGAATTCCGCCTGACATGTGACGGTAATATTTTTCGTCGAATATATCAATTAAATTATTTACGCCCATTGCCAAGCCCATTCTTGCTTTGGTATAATCAGAGAAATATTCAACAACTTTGTAATATTCTTGAAAGTTAGAAATCATAACCGTTTGCCCTAACGAACAAAGCAATTCGGCTCGATCCATAAAATCTCGTTCATCAATTTCGCCTTCTGACCGAAGGTTTGAAAGTGTGATTTCGAAAATTACTAATGTATTTTTTTCATCGACTTTACTTTCATTCAAAAACATTTTTAGCGAACGTTCGTACATGTCCATATTTACATTGGTCACAGGTCTAAAACTGCCTCGAAGTGCCAAAATATTTTTCTTGTACAAAATTGCTGCTGGTAAAATATTGTTTCCTTGCGGATCGAACATTACTGCATCGGTCATTCCGTTTTTGACCAATTGCAAGCTCATTAATCGGTTGTCAACATCGGCAAAACGTGGACCAGAAAAATTAATTGTATCAATTTCTAATTGGTCTTTATCAAGATGATCGTATAAATATCTAAGTAATTTTTTCGGGTCGTTGTATTTGTAAAATGCACCATAAATTAGGTTTACACCAAGAATTCCTAAAGTTTCTTGTTGCAAACGTGCATCGGTTTCTTTAAATCTGATGTGGAGAATAATTTCGTTGTAATCTTCATCGGGTTCAATTTGATATTTTATACCAACCCAACCATGACCTTTAAATTTTTTAGCAAAATCTATTGTTGCCACGGTATTTGCGAAACTAAAAAACATTTTATTGGGATGTTTTTCTCGACCTAAACGACTTTCAATAAGATTTACTTCCTTAGTAATCATTTTTTTAAGTCGGCTTTCGGTTACATATCGACCATCTTCTTCTATTCCATAAATGGCATCGCTAAAATCTTTATCATAAGCTGACATGGCCTTTGCAATGGTTCCAGAAGATCCACCTGATCGAAAAAAATGACGAACGGTTTCTTGGCCTGCACCAATTTCGGCAAAAGTTCCGTAAATGTGTTCGTTTAAATTAATACGTAAAGCCTTGTCTTTTATCGACGGAATTTGTTCGATAACTTTATCGCCTTTCAATTTTATTGAAGTATCCATTTTTAAGTTTTCGGAATTTTTAACAAAGTTAATAAAATAGGTTATTAATCAAAGATTTTAATCTTATTTTTGCAATAAAAAATAAAAATTACAGCTAAAATGAAAATTTATTTTCTTGGAACAGGAACCTCGCAAGGCATTCCGATTATCGGAAACCAAAATCCTGTTTGTTTATCTAACGATAAAAAAGATAAAAGATTGCGTGTTTCGATTTGGATTTATGATGAAAATTTTTCGATTGTAGTTGATTGTGGACCAGATTTTAGACAACAAATGCTGACTTCGAAATGCGAAAAACTTGACGCTATTTTGTTTACACACGAACATTCAGACCATACAGCTGGAATAGATGATATTAGACCATTTAACTTTTTTCAACGAGAAGCCATTCCGATATTTGCCCACGAGCGAGTTATAGAAAATCTCAAAAAACGATTTGATTACATTTTTGAAACCGAGAATAAATATCCTGGCGCACCAAGTGTTGCAATTAATGAAATTTTTAAAAATAAATCATTCCAAGTAAAAAACAAAACCATTATTCCCATTGATGCAATGCATGGAAATTTGCAAGTTTTTGGTTTTAGATTTGATGATTTTGCCTATTTAACGGATATAAAAACTATCGAAAAATCTGAAACAGATAAATTAAAAGGGGTTAAAGTTTTGGTTGTAAACTGTTTGCATGAAACCGAACATCATTCGCATTTCAATTTGAAAGAAGCATTAGATTTCATAACTTTGGTGCAACCCGAAAAAACTTATTTGACACATATTAGTTATACTTTTGGTTTTCACGAAGAGGTTCAAAAAAAATTGCCCGAAAATGTTTTTTTGGCGTATGATAATTTAGAAATTAAAATTTAATTTTTTATAAATAATGAACAAATCCCTTTTACTTTACGGAATAATTACTGCTGTTTTACTCAATTTATTTACTTTTATGTTTTATCGTGGTCAAGTCAAACACGAACAAAATAAATATGCCAAATTGGATAAGAAATTCAATGAAAATGAATCAAAATCAACAGATTGTGATTATTTTACATTAGAAAAAAATGTCAATGCACAAGCATATTTTGACAATGATGATGTTTCTAAAATTATTGATTATACAAAATTGATTCCAGATTTAACTAACAAATTAATGGATTTTAATAATAATCCAAAAGGAAATAAATATACAGGTCAGGATCAAATTGGCGATAAAAAATTCATTATTAATAAAATAAAAATTATTAATCACAGATGGATTATTGCTGATTTTTCTGACGGAAACCTTTGGGGTGAATGCTTGATAAAATATTTTGTAAACGATGATAAAACTGTTGATTTTGAAAATTTTCAGAGTTTGATTCATCAAGAGAAGTAGTTTTCAGTTTTCAGTTTTCAGTTTTCAGTTTTCAGTTTTCAGTTTTCAGTTTTCAGTTTTCAGTTTTCAGTTTTCATAAAAAAAATCATTTGTAAACACAAATGATTTTTTTTATGAATAAATAACTGAACTTTTTATAACAAATTGTAATCCAAAATTGCATGCTTTAAAATCTCGACCGATTTAATTAAATCTTCTTTTTTCAAAACATACGCAATTCTTACTTCGGTCAAACCAACACCTTTGGTTGAATAAAATCCTGCGGCTGGAGCAACCATAACAGTTTCGCCGTTATAATCATAAGATTCTAAAAGCCATTGTGCAAATTTATCGGCATTGTCAATTGGTAATTTAGCGATACAATAAAACGCACCTTTTGGTTTGGCAACAATTACACCATCGATTTTTTCAAGTTCTTCGATAAGCACATTTCTGCGCTCGATATATTCTTCAATAACATCATCAAAATATGATTGTGGTGTGTCGAGTGCGCCTTCGCTGGCAATTTGAGCGAAAGTTGGCGGACTCAATCTGGCTTGTGCAAATTTCATTGCGGTTGCCATTAATTCTTTATTTTTAGAAACTATACAACCAATTCTTGCGCCACACATCGAAAATCTTTTTGATACCGAGTCAATCATTATGGCATGTTGCTCTAATCCTGGCACATTCATAACCGAATAATGTTTGTGTCCGTCGTAAGCAAATTCACGATAAACTTCGTCTGCAATTAAAAACAAATCGTGTTTTTTGACTAATTCTGCCAATTGTAATATTTCTTCGTGAGAATACAAATATCCTGTTGGATTTCCAGGATTGCAAATAATAATTGCTTTGGTTTTTGGGGTAATTAATTTCTCAAAATCGGCAATTGGTGGCAAGGCAAAACCAGTTTCGATAGTCGAAATAACTGGCACAACCGAAACTCCAGATGCTGTTGCAAAACCATTATAATTTGCATAAAAAGGTTCAGGAATAATTACTTCGTCGCCATTATCACAAACGCTTCCCATAGCAAACATTAATGCTTCTGATCCACCAGTTGTGATTATAATATCTTCAAGATTTATTGGCAAACCGTGATTGATATAATATTGAGATAATTTTTTTCTATAACTCTCGAAACCAGCAGAATGGCTGTATTCTAAAACCGAAATATCAGCATTTTTAACAGCATCGAGTGCGCATTGAGGCGTTTTAATATCTGGTTGGCCAATATTTAAATGGTATACTTTATTGCCTTTTTTCTTAGCAATATCAGCGTAAGGAACCAATTTTCTGATTGGAGATTCGGGCATATTCATCCCTTTATTTGATACTTTCGGCATATTTAAAATGTTTTATGTCGCAAATTTCAGTAATTTATTTGTTAAAGACAATTGTTTTAGCCTTAAATATCTTTTATTTGTGTAAATTAGTGATATGAACCCCAAATGTCTGATTGTACTATTTTTCTTATGTAGCATTTTTAGCAATGCACAAGAAGGATTTGTATTCAATTCTAAAAAAAACAAAATCACAATTCCGTTTCAGTTTATTAATAACCTAATTTTTATACCTTTAATTGTCAACGGAATAGAATTTAATTTCTTGCTAGATACTGGCGTTGAAGAAACTGTTATGTTTGGACTCGAAGACGATGAAACATCAAGTTTCAAAAATACCGAAAAAATTCAACTCAAAGGTTTTGGAAACGACGATTATGTAGATGGATTAAAATCAATAAACAACCAAATGATTTGCAAGAATTTTATTGACAATAACCACGAATTGTACATTATTTTAGATCAAAATTTCAATTTTTCGGCACAAGTTGGCATTCCTGTGAATGGAATTATAGGTTATAAATTTTTTAAAAATTATCTTATAGAAACTAGTTATTCGCAACATAAAATAATTATTCATAAAGAAAATTCTAAAATTCGAAAAAAAATAATTTCAAAATTTTCAAATTCGGACATAATTATCGAAAAAAACAAACCCTATTTATTAACCAAAATAAATTTGAATCAATCAGAAATTCAAACCAAAATGTTAATAGATTCTGGTTCTGGCGATGCAATTTGGTTATTCGAAAATCAAATTAATAATTTAAAAATTCCAGAAAATAATTTTGACGATTATTTGGGGCGAGGATTTTCAGGCGAATTATATGGAAAACGTGCTAGAATAAATAAATTATCAATCAATAAATTCGAATTCGACAAGCCTTTAACTTCTTTTCCTGATTCTTTAGCAATTACTTTTTCGAGGTTAGTCAAAGATCGCGAAGGTTCGATTGGTGGCGAAATCTTGAAACGTTTTGATGTGATTTATGATTATCCGAACCAAAAAATACATTTCAAGAAAAACAGCAATTTCAATTTGCCTTTTAACTTTAATATGTCAGGAATCGAACTCGAACACGATGGTTTACAGTGGATTGCAGAAAGTAATGAGTATAAAACCCAACAAAGCACCAAAATTTCATTTACAGATACAACTCCTAAAATTAACGATGTAAAATATAGTTTTTCGCTAAAACCACTTTTCAGAATTGCCAATCTTCGTAAAGACTCACCCGCAGAAATTTGCGGATTAAAAAAAGGCGATTTAATAATGGAAATAAATAATACCCGAGTTTATAATTATACACTACAAGAAATCAATGAGTTACTAAAATCAGAAGAAGGAAAAACAATTTTTATGAAAATCAATCGCAATAATATTGAATATGATTTTAAGTTCAAATTGAAATCGTTATTATAGAAATAGACTTTTTTTATCAACATCAAATAATTACTTTTGCAAAGCTTCAAGATTTAAAGACATTAGACCTAAAGATGTTAGACTTTGAGAATTTTAAACACACAACCCAGAACTTACAACATACAACAAAAAAAATGATTCCAGCACAATTCAACGCCGCATCAACCGAAAAAAAATGGTACGACTATTGGATGAAAAATGATTATTTTTCATCAACACCAGACCATCGCACGCCATATACAATCGTAATTCCGCCACCAAACGTAACTGGCGTTTTGCACATGGGTCACATGTTGAACAACACAATTCAAGATGTCTTGATTCGTCGCGCCAGATTAAAAGGTTTCAATGCTTGTTGGGTTCCAGGAACTGATCACGCATCGATCGCCACCGAAGCCAAAGTTGTAGCCAAACTAAAATCTGAAGGAATTAATAAAAACGATTTAACTCGTGAAGAATTTTTGGTTCACGCTTATGCTTGGACAGACAAGTATGGCGGAACAATTCTTGAACAACTCAAGCAATTGGGCTGCTCATGCGATTGGAAACGAACCAAATTCACTATGGATCCAGACATGTCAGCATCGGTAATCAAATCGTTTGTTGATTTATACAATAAAGGACAAATTTATCGTGGTTACAGAATGGTCAATTGGGATCCTGAAGCAAAAACAACACTTTCTGACGAAGAAGTAATTTTTGAAGAACAACAAGGGAAATTATTTTACATCAAATACAAAATCCAAGATTCTGATGAGTTTTTAACCGTTGCAACAACTCGTCCAGAAACCATTTTTGGTGATACAGCAATTTGTATCAATCCAAACGATGAACGTTTTGCGCATTTGATAGGCAAAACAGTAATTGTGCCTATTTGTAGTCGTGAAATTCCAGTTATTGGCGACGAATATGTTGATATTGAATTCGGAACAGGTTGCCTAAAAGTAACACCAGCCCACGATATTAATGATAAAACATTGGGCGAAAAGCACAATCTCCAAATCATTGATATTCTAAATGATGATGCAACTCTAAATAGTTTTGGAATGCATTATCAAGGAAAAGATCGATTTGTAGTTCGTACAGAAATTGCAATTGAACTTGAAAAAATAGGCGCATTAGCCAAAATAGAAAACCATTTAAATAAAGTTGGAACTTCAGAAAGAACCAAAGCAGTAATTGAACCAAGATTGTCCGATCAATGGTTTTTACGAATGGAAGATTTAGTAAAACCAGCCATAAAATCGGTTCTTGAATCAGACGAAATTGTTTTGCACCCAAAACGTTTCGAAAATACTTACAGACATTGGTTAGAGAACATCCGTGACTGGAATATTTCTCGTCAATTGTGGTGGGGACAACAAATTCCTGCTTATTTTTATGGCGATGGAAAAGAAGATGTTGTAGTTGCCGAAAATATTGAAGATGCATTAATCTTAGCAAAACAGAAAACGAACAACTTACAACTTACAACCAAAAACCTGAGACAAGATTCAGATGCGCTGGATACATGGTTTTCGTCTTGGTTGTGGCCAATGTCAGTTTTTGGAGGGATTATGAACCCAGAAAACGAAGATTTCAAATATTATTATCCAACCAATGATTTAGTAACTGGTCCAGATATTTTGTTTTTCTGGGTTGCCAGAATGATCATTGCAGGTTATGAATATACAGGCGAAAAACCATTCAAAAATGTATATTTAACTGGTTTAGTTCGTGATGGAAAAGGAAGAAAAATGTCAAAATCTCTTGGTAATTCTCCTGATCCACTCGGATTAATTGAAGATTATGGTGCAGATGGCGTTCGAATTGGATTATTGCTTTGTGCAGCTGCAGGAAACGATATTATGTTCGATGCGCAACAAATTGACGAAAACGGAAAAGTTTTAACCGAAGAAGAAATTCTAGATAGAAAAGAAAAAAACTTACCAGAGTTTTATACTTCACAATTGTGCCAACAAGGAAAAGCATTTACCAATAAAATTTGGAATGCTTTCAAATTAATAAAAGGCTGGGAAGTTTCGAAAACAATTCTGCAACCCGAATCGACCAAAGTTGCCATTGAATGGTATGAAAATAAACTACAAAAAACACTTTTAGAAATTGATGATAATTTCGAAAAATACCGTTTGTCTGATGCTTTAATGGCAACTTATAAATTGGTTTGGGACGATTTTTGTTCTTGGTTTCTCGAAATGATAAAACCAGCCTATCAGCAACCTATTGACAGCGTTACATTTGCGAAAGCGATAGAGATTCTGGAAGTTAATCTGAAATTATTGAATCCGTTTATGCCATTTTTGACCGAAGAAATTTGGCATTTGATAAAAGAAAGAACACCAGCCGAAGCATTAATAATTGCAGAATATCCAAAATTGACAAGTTTCAATAATTCGATAATTGAAAATTTTGAATTTGCAACCGAAGTTATTTCAGGAATTCGAACCATTCGTAAAGAGAAAAATATTGCTCAAAAAGATGTTATTGAACTTAAAATAATCAACAACGAAAAAACATCAAGTTATTTTGATTCAGTAATTATGAAACTTGGAAACATTTCTAGTTTAGAATATATTGCTGAAAAAATTGATGGTTCGTTGACTTTTAGAACAAAATCTAACGAATATTTTATTCCGATTTCGGGAAATATAGATGTTGTAGCCGAAATTACAAAACTTGAAACAGAATTGGTTTATGCCCAAGGTTTTTTGAAATCGGTTCAAATAAAATTATCTAACGAAAAATTTGTTGCCAATGCAAAACCAGAAATTATTGCAAACGAACGCAAAAAAGAAGCAGATTCTTTAGCTAATATTGTAACAATTAAACAAAGTTTAGCAAGTTTGAAATAAAAAAAAGTTTTAAGTCGCGGTTTTCAATTCAATAGACTTGAAAACTGTGACTTTGATAGTAATTTACAATTCAAGCCATTGCTTAAAATCAAAAAAGTTTTGTGGAGAAATACCGTGACCAATCGGATATTCTTTATAAACACTATTAATTCCTAAATTATCTAAAAAAGGCTTGGCTTTTCGTCCCCATTCGACGGGAACAACTTGATCTACAATTCCGTGCGAAGTAAAAACTTTTAAGTTTGATAAATTATTTTTCAAATAATCTTGATGCAACATTTCTGGGTTCAAATAACCGCTCATGGCGACAACTCTTTTTATTTTTTCTGGATAAGAAATTGCGATTGCATAACTCAAAATACAACCTTGACTAAAACCAATTAATGTTACATTTTCAAAATCAATTGGATATTTTGCAACTAATTCATCTATAAAATTAGCAACTAAATCTCTAGAAGTTTTGGCTTGTTGTACATCAGAAAATTTATTTTCATCGGCATCAAAATTAATTGCATACCAAGCATAACTGCCAAATTGCATATCATAAGGCGCACGAACCGAAACGATGTAATAATTGTCTGGCAACTCATTTGCAAACGAAAATAAATCTTCTTCGTTGCTGCCATAACCGTGTAATAAAATTAAAACTGGATTTTTATCGAGTTTGGTTTTTGGTTCTTTGATTAAGTAGGTTAATTTCATTTATAAAATTTTTGATTTATTTATTTGTCATTTCGACGAAGGAGAAATCTCATTAGTTACTCACGTTATGAGATTGCTTCTACGTCGAAATGACAAAATAGTATTTAAGAAATTCCGCTTAAAAATTTCTGGTATAATTTTCCAACAAGTGGCAATGGTACAATGCTTCCTTTTGCGGCTGAAAAAATGCCATAACTCATTAGAACCAATATAAAAATCCACATTGGTGCCGCAATATTAATATTGTTAAAATAAGAAATACTTATTCCTAATAAAATAAAAGTCAAAGTCAAACCTAATCCTTGACGAATATGAAAACTGGCATATTTATTTTTGTTTTCAGAATTCATTGACATTGCAATTAAAACGCCAACTATTAATATATAACTAATAATTGCAATTGTTTTTCCTTCTTCGATTTCTTTTTGTTCCATTTTTATTTGCAAAAAATCCTATAAGGTTTTCAAAATCTTATAGGATTGTTATAAAATCAATTGTTTGTTGTTATAAATTCCGTAAACTTTTCCTAACATTTTTTCGTTCAGAAAAGCCGAATTTTTTGATTTTGATTGGATATTTTCTTTTGTAAAAATCCAATTTTCATTTGTATTAAATAAAGAAATATTAGCAAATTGATTTTCGTTAATCGAATGCTCATCAATACTAAAAATCGATTTTCCAAAAGTTAATTTTTCGATAATTTTTTCTAATGGCAAAACATTCATTAAACTTCCAAATGCTGATTCAAGTCCAATTGTGCCATTTTTAGCCAAATCGAATTCCATTTTTTTATGTTCAATATCAACAGGATTATGGTCAGATGTAATGATGTCGATTGTATTATCAAGAATTCCAGCGATTAATACTTTTCTGTCAGTTTCAGTTCTTAGTGGTGGCGAAACTTTAAATCTTGTATCAAAATTTTCAAGTTTTTCGTCGGTCATAACCAAATGATGCACTGCAACCGAACAAGTTACATTTAAACCTTTTGCTTTGGCTTCTCGAATCAAATCAACCGATTTTGAGGTTGAAATTGTTGGAATATGCAGTTTTCCTCCAGTATATTCCAGTAAAAATAAGTTTCTAGCAATTTGTAATTCTTCGGCAATATTCGGAATTCCTTTCAATCCTAATTTTGTCGAAACGATTCCTTCGTTTGCTATTCCATTACCTTTCAGGTTTTCATCTTGCGAAAAAGCAATAATTAATCCGTCGAAATCTTGAACATATTGCAACGCAATTTTCATTAAATTGGGATTTTCGATACTTTTATTGTAATCTCCAAAAGCAATTGCGCCAGCATTTTTCATATCGAAAAGTTCTGCCATATCTTTTCCTTCGCTATTTTTGGTCAATGCTCCAATCGGAAATAAATCAGTAGCAAAACCTATAGATTTATTTTTCACAAAGTTAATTTGCGATTGATTATCGATAATCGGATAAGAATTGGGTTGCAAACAAACGCCTGTAAAACCAGATTTTGCTGCAACATCCAAACCGTTTGCAATTGTTTCTCGATCTTCAAATCCTGGTTCACCAAATGACACACTAAAATCAAACCAACCTTGAGAAACATGAAGATTTTCTAAATTAACTTCTTGAAAATTTTCAGTATTTGAAATATTTAAACCAATTTTTTCGAATTTTCCATCAACAATTTTTAAATCCACAACTTGATTGTGAAAATTGCTTTTTGGGTCGATAATTTTAGCTTGACGGATAATTAGGTTCATAATTAAGATTACATTTAAACAAATTTTTTGCCACAAAGACTAAAAGACAATAAGCAATATGAAAATAAAATTTATTAAAACAACCTTTGAGCCTTAGCGTCTTTGTGGCAAATAATTATTTAACAAATTTTTGAATCAACATTTCAATTACTAAAAATAGTAACGCCAAAATTAAGAAAATTTTCCATATTGTATTATCAGTTCTATCAGTTTTAATTTTATCGAAAACATTTCCAATAGAATCAATAATTTTGAAATCAGAAATCGCATTTTCATTGGCTAATTCTAAATCACTTTCGGTTCTGGCATAATTAAAACTTACATTTTTCAATAATTTTTCATTAGAAAATGCACCATAATTTCCAGCAATTTCTGGATTCTCGTTAAATGTCATTTTGACTTTAGAATTTAATATTTGTTGTATTGGTACAAATTTTGAATCAGAGTTTTTAATTTCTACAATTTCATCTTTACCTAATAAAGCATCAATCAAAAACGGATTTTCATTGCCAATTGTCAAAGCATTTACTCCCGATTTTTGGCTGTTTTGTGCCATTTTATAAAAAACAGGAACAATCAAAGGCGAATTTTGAAAATTAGAATTAGTTTTATTAATCGCAGCCGAAAAAACATAAACATTTGATAATGAATTTTGTATCGAAACCAAAAACGGACTTTGATCTTCATAACTCAAAATTGCTCCAGAATTGCTTTTCAAATTAAATGAATTTCGGGTATTTGGATATTGAAAATTATCAATTTTTTTCTCGAAAACCGATGCGAAAATTGGATGACTAAAATTAATTTTAGTAATTAATTTCTCAGTATTTATAGTATTAAAATATTGAACTGAACCAAAATTCGATAATAAACTGTTTAGGTTTGCAGGCAAACTTTCTTGTGACGGAATAATAACAACGCTGCCACCTTTTTCGACAAATGCTTTTAAAGTCGTTTGCAAAGCTTGTGGAATATCTTTCAACTCATTTAAAACTATTGCATCTTGTTTTTCGATGGAATTATAATCTAAACTATTGATTTCGAAATTATTAAAGTTAAATTCGTCATTAGTATAAATTCTTGAAAGAAATCCAGATTTTGAATTTTCTCCAATGCCAATAACATTAGTTTTTTCGGGCTTAGAAATGCTGAAATACAACGAATTGTCATAATCTAAACCTTTGTCTTGAACGTTTACATAACCATGAAAATCGATTTTTGGAATAGTGAAATTAACAATTTTTATCTTTTCTTCGAAGTTTACTAATGTCTTGGCAACCAACTTATTCTGATTGTACAAAGCAATTGGAATGTTTTTAGAATCATCGCCAAAATCGGATAATTTTACGCCAATTTCATAAAAATTTTCAAGATTTTGACTGATGAAAACACTATCAATCGAAACATTATTTTTTTGTTCGGCTTTCGGAATTATAAAATAGGTATTGTAATCTTTATTGATTGATTTTGTTTGTTTTTCTTCTAAACCAACAGCATCGGTAATCACAACAATATCTTTGTTAAATGCTGATTTTCTGGCTTTTATTTTCGCCATCAAATTGTCTAAAACAAATGGCGTCGCAGAATATTTTATATTTTGTAAATCTTTTTGAAGAGATTTTATATCCGAATTCCAGAAAGTTTCGTTGTTTGTAATTAACGAAAACTGCATATTTTCTGGCGTTTCTTCAAGAAGTTCTTGAACGGCTCGTTTTAGTAATTCGCCTTTTTGACCTTTGGCTTGCATTGAAAACGAATTATCAAGAATAATATACATTTCATTATTGGCGTTTTTGCTGTCTTTGGATTTAAAAAAAGGTTGTGCAAATGCCAATATCAAAAAAGCCAAAAGCAGTAATCTTGTGACTAAAAGCAACCATTTTTTTATTTTAGAACTTTTACGAGTTTGAATAGAAAGCTCTTTCAGAAATTGAACATTAGTGAAATATTCTTTTTTAAATCGTCGCAATTGAAATAAATGCACGATAATTGGAATAATTAAAAGAAAAAGAAAATAGAGTATTTCTGGGTGTTTGAATTGCATTATTTTAATCTAAATTTTTCAGTTTTTCTGGATTTTGGCGTGTGTCGAAAACCGAAACTATTCTAATAATTTCATCATCAATCCAATAAATTATTTTATAATTGCCTTCGACTAGATATCTGAAATTTTCTTTTCTCAAACTTAATAATTCTTCTGTTTGCCCTAGAAAAGGAAAATTTAAAAGAGATTTAGCTCTTGAATAAATAATTGAAATCGTATTGAAAGAAGTGTCTTTTCTGATTTTATAAATTTGCTTTTTAGCAAATATTGACCATTTTATTCTCATTTCCAAGATTTAATAAAAGCATCCATTTCTTCACTCGAATAAACTTCTCCATTTTTATGTTGCTCAACCGATTCGTCAATCATTTCATAAAAACTTTCCAATGACATTGGTTTTAAATCTTCGGTTTTATTTTTGTTGAAATCAACTTTAATGATTTTTTCGAGTTTTTCAATTACATCAAGGTCATTAATATGAATAAATGACTCGATAAAATTCAATTTTCTATGCTCTAAATTTACCATTGTGCTAAATTTTAATTTGATAAACAAATATAATCAATAAATCCTAAATCTAAAATCCTAAATCCTTATTTTTTGTCTTTCCGTTTTTTATCTCGGGTTTTCAAAATATTTCTGTTAACCGAACTCGAAACTTTTTTCTTGGTTTTAGATGGACCACCAAGATTAACTTTTTTGTTTTTGGCCGATTTTTCGTGAAATGCACCATCGCCATCGAGTTTTTTATTTTTCAATAAAAATTTCACGACTTGTTTTTCTTTTTCTGGACCAATTAATACAAGAGAAATTTCTACATCAACAGGTTTTTCAAGAATTTCGATTTCGGTTTCCATCAGGGCTTCGACTTCGAATTTCATTTCTTCTTCTCGTGGAGTTACGAAACTTATTGCGGTTCCAGTTGCATCGGCTCGACCTGTTCGCCCAATTCGGTGCATGTATTGCTCAGGCATTTCGGGCATTTCGAAGTTAATAACGTGTGTAATATTCGAAATATCCAAACCACGAGCCATAATATCTGATGTTATTATTCCTCGCAATTGTCCATCTTGAAAATTTGCCATTGTCGTTAATCGATAATTTTGAGATTTATTGGAGTGAATAACGCCAAATTCATTAGGAAAATCGGCTTCGATGCGCTCATGAAGCATATCTGCGATTTTTTTATTATTGACAAATACCAAAATTCGTGACATTTCATCATTTGCCATGAGCAAATATTTTAATAAGTTTATTTTGGTATTAAAATTTGGCAAATGATATGACAATTGTTTAATTTGTTCTAATGGCGTTCCAGATGGCGACAAAGTAACTTCTTCTGGAAAATCGAAAAAATCGTTTAAAACAGCATCAACTTCATCGGTCATTGTTGCCGAAAAAAGAATATTTTGTCGTTTATTTCTCATCATCGAGAAAATCGATGTTAACTGAATTCGAAATCCTAAATTCAGCATTTCGTCAAACTCATCAATAACTAATTTTTGTGTTTCATCGAACCTTATGTATGCGTCAAGAGCCAAATCCATTATACGACCAGGAGTTCCTACTAAAATATCGATTCCTTCAAAAACAGCTTTTTTCTGCGTATTAATGTTCACGCCACCATAAACTCCTAATGTCCTAATTGACATGTATTTAGCCAATTTTTCGACTTCTTCTACAACTTGAACAACTAGTTCTCGGGTTGGAACCAAGATTACAATTTTTGGAGTATTTGTTGGAGTAAATTTATATAATTTTAATAATGGCAACAAGTAGGCAAATGTTTTTCCGGTTCCGGTTTGTGCAATTCCCATCATATCACGACCAGACATTATAACCGAAAAAGATTTTTCTTGAATTGGTGTTGGCGTTGTAAAACCCAATTCATCAATGGCTTTTTGTACAGATTTTGGAAGATTAAATTGCTCGAAAGTGTTCATTTTTATTATAATTTTTGCAAATATAGGCTTTTTAAATTTGATGAAAATTGTATTAATAATAGTTAAGGCATTAGCTTTTAAAAAATTAAAAAAGTTAACCCAGAATTTTATAAATTTCCACTAAAAATAGATTAAAATAAATACACAAAAATGAAAAAATTGATATTAATAGCTTAAAATTTAAAAGCGAATGTAGTAAGTTATCTATGCGAAATATAACACGAATTACTTGGTGTTTTCGAAAATAATATTAATTTTATAAAAATATTTAAAGGTTTTAATAACAATTAGATGGAACAAAGTAACACGAGCAAGAATTTATTGTTTTCACAAAGGCATTTTGAGTTGATATTGCAACTTAATAAAATGTCTTTTGTAGAAAAAAATTCGGTTAGTGATATTTTTAATGTAATAACCGAATCATTAGTCGAAGGATTAAATATTGACCGAGCTAGCTACTGGAAAATTGAAGATGAAAAATTAAAATGTGTGAATCTTTTTGATAAAGATGCCAAAGAACATTTGCATCATATTGATATTGAGCAGCGTGATTTGCCTATTTATTTTCAAGCATTGTCTGACGGAATTGCAATTGTTGCCGATGATGTCATGACCAATCAATACACACAAGAATTAAAAGAAAGTTACTTAATTCCGCTTGGAATTACCGATATGCTTGATTTGCCCATTCGTGAAAACGGAAAAGTAACTGGCGTTTTATGTTGTGAACATCGAGACAAACCAAGAGTTTGGAATGAGTCGGATTTGGCATTTGCAAAATCGGTTTCCGATATTTTGGCTTTAATGTTAGAACATTTTTATTCTTCTGAAATTGAAAAAAAATTATTTGAAAGTGAACGAAAAGTCAATTTAATTTCAGAATTTTCGTCGGACGGATTTATTGTTTTAGAAAATTCGCAAATTACTTATGCATCAGAATCTTACCGAGATTTATTTGGTTATACGCAAGAAGAAGTTTTAAAATTGAATTCGCAGGATATTTTAAATGCAATGCATGCTGATGATCGTGAAAAAATTAGAACATTGGTTGCCAAAAATTTAGCATTAAAAAATCCCAGTTTTAAATATGAATTTCGCCTAAAAACCAAATCTGGAAATTATTTTTGGCGTGAAGATACAGCATCTGTTTTATATGATGAAAATGGAAAATACTCCAAATATATTGTCATAAGTAGAGACATTAATAAAACCAAAGTCGCAACCGAAGAGATTAAGCGATTGTACGAAATTTCGCAATTTCAAAATAAAAAATTAATCGATTTTACATATATTATTTCGCATAATATTCGATCAAATTCTTGCAATATGTCAATGCTTTTGGATTTAATTGCAGAAACAAATGATTTTGATGAAAAAGAAGAATATTTAAAATTATTAAAAGAAAGTAATGACAAATTAACCGAAACTTTGCATTATTTGAATGAAACTATCAATATTCGAACCAATCCTAATAATTTAAAAACTGTAGTTAATGTTAAAAAGGAAGTTGAAAAAGTTTTAAATGCTGTTAATGCAATAATTTTAAAAGAAAAAGTTGAGGTTAAAATTGATATTGATGATAAAATTGAAATAAAAACAATTCCTTCTTATTTTGAAAGTATTTTATTAAATTTAATTTCGAATTCAATCAAATATAAATCAAATTTAGAAAAACCTAAAATCGAAATTATTGTCAAAAAACCTGGTACAGTTTGTATAATAATTATAAAAGATAATGGTCTTGGAATAGATTTAGAACAGAACAAAGACAAAATTTTTGGAATGTACAAAACATTTCATAACAACGACGACGCCAACGGAATTGGGCTTTTTATGACCAAAAATCATGTTGAATCGCTTGGCGGAAAAATAGAAGTTACAAGTATAATTAACGAAGGTTCGCAATTTAAAGTTTCGCTTTATGAATAAATTTGAATTCACTTATATAATCGACGACGATGCCATTTTTGTAATGGTTTTCAAGAAAATCTTATCTAATATTGATAATTTCAATAAAATTGATAACGTCAAAAATGGTTTTGAAGCACTCGAAGGATTAAAAGCTTTAGACGCCAATAACGAGAAATTTCCTGACATTATTTTCCTAGATTTGAACATGCCTGTTCTTGATGGTTGGCAGTTTCTAGAGGCTTTAGAAAATTTATCCTTTAAAGATAAATTAAATATTCACGTAATTTCATCAACAATCGATAAAGCCGAAATAGAACGCTCGCAAAGTTTTAAAGTTGTAAAAAGTTTTATTCAAAAACCAACAAGTGCCAAACAATTAATTCAAAGTTTGGGTGTTTTATCTGCTTAGAAACTTTCGAAAACACCTAATCCAAAAAGAGCAAAATCATATTTTACAGGATCATATTTATCTAATTTTCTAAGGTATAAATCCAATTCAGCAAGGGCTTTTCCATCGTTTTGTTTTCTTGATAATAAACCAAGTTTTCTTGCAACATTTCCTGAATGAACATCAAGTGGACAAGAAAGAGAACTTGGCGAAATGGTTTTCCAAATTCCTAAATCAACACCTTTATTGTCATTTCGAACCATCCAACGCAAAAACATATTGATTCGTTTGGCAGCCGAATTATTAATTGGATCAGAAACGTGTTTTTGAGTTCGAACCTGATGATTAATTTCAAAAAAAACTTTCTTAAATTCAGAAATACTTTTTTGCATTGAATCTTTTTCTTGATTTTTCGCAAAAACAGCTTCTAAGCCACTATGATTTTCATAAATATTTTTCAGTCCATACATAAAGGTAGAAAAATCAAAATTATTGAAAGTTCTATGAACAAAATTTTCAAGTTTTTCAAGATTATTATCGTTATGCGACATTACAAAATCATAAGGCGAATTTCCCATAATATTCAGCATTTTATGCGAATTCTGAATTATCATTTTGCGATTTCCCCAAGAAATTGTTGCCGATAAAAAGCCTGCAATTTCAATATCTTCTTTCAAAGAAAACAAATGCGGAATTTGAATTGGGTCTGATTCTATGAATTTTGGATTATTATACAAATTGACTTTTTCGTCAAGAAATTCTTTTAATTCAGATTTATTCATTTAACTAGAAACTATTTTGCCGTCTGACATGACTAATTTTCGGTCAGCCATATTAGCCAATTCTTCGTTGTGAGTAACTATTACAAACGTTTGTCCAAAATCGTTTCTTAATTTAAAAAACAATTGATGTAAATTTTCTGCCGAAGCAGTATCAAGATTGCCAGAAGGTTCATCGGCGAAAATTATTGCAGGTTTGTTAATCAATGCTCGTGCGACAGCAACACGCTGTTGCTCACCGCCTGAAAGTTCATTGGGTTTGTGATTAATTCTGTGCGATAAACCTAAATAATCTAGTAATTTTTTAGCTTCGATTTCGGTTTCATTTTTATTTTTATTGGAAATAAATGCTGGAATACACACATTTTCTAAAGCAGTAAATTCTGGCAATAGTTGATGGAATTGAAAAATAAAACCAAGATTCAGGTTTCTGAATTTTGACATTTCTTTGTCGTTCATTTTCAGAATATCGATTCCATTAATTATTAATTCATTCGAATTTTCTTTTGATGGCAAATCCAAAGTACCCAAAATTTGCAATAAAGTTGTTTTTCCTGCACCAGAAGCACCAACAATCGAAACTATTTCCCCTTTTTTTATATGCAAATCGACGCCTTTCAAAACTTCAAGTTTGTCGTAAAATTTATGAATATTTTTTGCGTGAATCATTAAATTATTGTTTTCACAAAGAAACAAATTTTAATTCAAAAAATCTGAAATCTGAAATCTAAAATCTGAAATTCAAAATTTGGCATTAGATTTGTATATTGAATTGAATAATATTAAAATTTTAAAAACACAAAATGATTAATCAAATACAAATAGAGCAAACGACAAAAGTGAATTCGCATAAAATGTTAAAGCTTTTTCTTGGAATTATTTTCGATTTAATCGGAATGATTTCTTACCTAATTCCTGGAATTGCCGAATCGATTGATATTATTTGGGCGCCAGTTTCGGGTTTATTGCTAGCAAAAATGTATAGTGGTTGGACAGGAAAAATTGCTGGAGTTTTTGGAACTTTAGAAGAATTAATTCCGTTTACTGATGTAATTCCTACTTTTACATTAACTTGGATATATGTTTATGTGATAAATAAAGAAAAGTAAAAACATTTTAAATTCTAAAAATCTCGATTTATTCGGGATTTTTTTTTGATTTAAAAATGAATCCTAAGCCAATTCTTTGTAACATTTTTTTTGAAAATTTAAAGAAAAAATCAAATTGACCAAAAATAAATCCATTTGCAATTAGCAAAAAAGGATAAATTAGCGTTACAATCACTAACCAAATAAAATAGTAAAGAATAATGTTTAAATTTTGCTTAGATAAACCAGCATAAATAATTAAATAAGTGCCAATTTTTGCAGAAAGTGAACCATTTATTGCAAACACCACAAAAATAACAATTAATTGAAAATTAGATTTTATTTGCCATTTAGTTTTAATTTTATCAATTATCATATTATCACAAAATTATAATGAAATATTTTAAAAACAAAATTTATAATTAATTAACCAAAATGGATAAATGTTATTTACAAATTTTTAAATTTTTACACAAAAATATTAAAAATTGAAAGTAATAATTGAATTATTGTGCAAAAAGTGTTAAATGTTTTGTTAATATTTGGAAAATAAAAAATTTTAAACAATATTTGTTAAATAATTAATAAATCAAAACAACATTTAGCCTATTAAAGAAAATTACTTTTAGAAAAATCGATTACTACTTTAAACTAAAATTAATTTTTATGGAGAATGTACAAACCACAGACACTGTTTTGGTGAAAGAATATATTGCAGGAAATGAAGCTGCATTGTCTAAATTAATTAAAAAACACCAATCCAAAATTTACGGTTTTATCTATTCTAAAATCCAGGATAGAGATATTTGCGATGATGTTTTTCAAGATACTTTTATTAAGGTTATTAAAACTTTAAAATCAAATTCATATAACGAAGAGGGAAAATTCTTACCTTGGGTCATGCGAATTGCTCACAACCTTGTAATAGATACTTACAGAAAAAACGCAAAAATGCCAATGGTTCGTGAAACTGATGAATTTTCTATATTTTCAAAAATGACTTTTGAAGATAAATCAATTGAAAATCAATTAATTGCTGACCAAATTAAAATTGATCTCAATAAAGTTATTGACAAATTGCCAAAAGAACAAAAAGAAGTTTTAACAATGCGATACTTTAATGATTTAAGTTACAAAGAAATTGCCGAAGAAACTGGCGTAAGTTTAAATACTGCATTAGGAAGAATGCGATATGCAATATTAAATTTAAAAAAATTAATAGAAAAACATGACATAATTTTAATTGACAATACAATATAAAGTTTCTTTTTGCGTTATTTATTAAAACAAACAAAATTAATACATAATGGCAAAAATTTACACTAAAAAAATTGTTACATTAATCAAAATGAAACCAAAGAAAGAAACAATTTCATTTTTATTGAATTATTCCAAAGCATTAACCTTTGTAAAAGCAGGAAATATGGTTATTGAAACAATCGCAAATTAAACAAAAAACGCTTCTATTTCGAAGCGTTTTTTTTGTAATAATCTCTCAGAACAGATGGTTTTCCAACAGTTTTTGTTATCAAATCGTTGTCTAAATTCCAACCACGAGCAGGCGAATATTCACGACCATACCAAATAATTTGCAAATGCAAATCGTTCCAAGTTGATTCAGGAAAAAGTCTTTTAGCATCTTTTTCTGTTTGAGTAACATTTTTCCCATTGGTCAAACCCCAACGAATCATTAGTCTGTGAATGTGCGTATCGACTGGAAAAGCTGGAACACCAAACGCTTGACTCATAACTACGCTAGCCGTTTTGTGACCAACAGCTGGCATAGCTTCAAGCGCCTCAAAACTTTCTGGAACTTGTCCATTGTGCTCATCTATAATCATTTGCGATAAGCCAAAAATGCCTTTAGATTTCATTGGTGACAAACCGCAAGGTCGAATAATTGCCTTTATTTCTTCGACCGACAATTTGACCATATCATAAGGATTATCGGCTTTGGCAAACAAAATTGGGGTAATTTGGTTCACACGAACATCAGTACATTGCGCAGAAAGCAAAACGGCAATCAATAAAGTATATGGATCTTTATGGTCAAGCGGAATCGGTATCGTTGGATATAATTCTTTTAACGTATTTATAACAAATTGTACACGTTCTTTTTTATTCATTTTTAATTAAATTTGAAATGTAAAGAAAAGGAATTTCAATATCAATTGCAATGTCAAATTTCAATTTCAAAAATCAATTTAAAATTTAATATCAAATGACAACATTAAAAAAAGGCGACAACGCACCCAATTTTTCGCAAATTGACCAAGATGGAAAAACGCATCAGTTATCAGATTATTCAGGAAAGAAATTAGTGGTTTTCTTCTATCCAAAAGCCAATACGCCAGGTTGCACCGCCGAGGCTTGCGATTTAAGCAACAATTATTCAAGATTCGAATCGCAAAATTATGCAATTCTTGGAGTAAGTGCCGATGCGGCAAAAGCACAATTAAAATTCAAAGAAAAATTCGATTTTCCGTTTCCGCTTCTTGCCGACGAAGATAAATCGGTAATTCAGGCATTTGGAGTTTGGGGACCAAAAAAATTTATGGGCAAAGAATACGACGGAATTCATAGAACAACTTTCATAATTGACGAAAAAGGAATTATTAAAGAAGTTATTTCTGATGTAAAAACAAAAGCACACTCAGCGCAGATTTTGGGGTAGATTTTATTGTTCAGTGTTCAGTGTTCAGTGTTCAGTGTTCAGTGTTCAGTGTTCAGTGTTCAGTGTTCAGTGTTCAGTGTTCAGTGTTCAGTGTTCAGTGT
>JAYWGV010000012.1:0-2471 GCA_043778105.1 Bacteroidota bacterium | reverse complement strand
CGGCTTTCGGAAAGTTAGTTTTTCATCCGAAAGTTTAGTGATTTCGGAAAGATTTTTTTGTACTTTTACCCAAACTTCATGAAGCCACAAGACGTTAGGCGTCACTTTCGCGGAACAGAAACGAAAAAAGAATATGAAAAAAATACTATTTATAATCTTAACATTTACGACAAGTTTTTGTTATTCGCAAAATGAAATAAATGAAAGAGAACCTTTTGTTTTAAAATTAGCAGTTGATAGTGACCAGTTTTATCAAATGGATGTTCCAAAATCAAAGTATTTTGTAAAAGATAATATTATTCAAATTTACCCAACAGAAAAACTAAATATTGAGGTTGAAATTAAAAACGATACGATATTTGCTATGAAAGTTGTTGAAAAGATTGTGGAACCGAAAAGAACAATACAAATCGAATTTTTTCAGAATATTAAAGAGAAAAAACCTGAAGGAATGATGCTGAAAGTAACTAATCCATTTGACAAAAAACTAAATTATAATGCAATGATGTACATAGTTGGAAATAATAAGTGGATTTCTACAAGTATTATTCCAATTCAACCAAATTTAATGAACTTTGAAATGTGGAATGATGTAATTATTACTTTAGTTTTGGAAAAGTGGAGATTTGAAAAGTAAAATGTATGAAAACAATTCTTATCATCATTTTAATTATAATTGTGATTGCAATATTCGTAATTTACATCAAATATTTCCGACCATTAAGACCGAAAGAAAGCGGATTTGAATATGTTTATGTTGAGCAAAATGGAACAGTTAGAGAATTAGATAAAGAAGAAATAGAATATTTGAACGAAAAATTTGATCCAAACGATGGAGCAAGACCTTACATTAAAACTAGTTATAAAGATTTGACACCAGATGGAAAAATATTAGGATTTATTTATAGGAATAGAGTTCCGAAAAATATAATAATTAAAAAAGAAAAAGCGAACGCCTAACAGCGGTTTAGCCGTATTACATCTGTGAACCCTTATATTTATTGACTTTATTAAATCATATTTGCAAAGTAGTACGACATAAGTACAACAAATTAGAAAACCCTTATTTTACGGTACATACCAAGCTTTTTTATTTGTGCTTTGCGGTTTATCGCTTGATATTCCGCCAAGTTGCCGCAGTAATATTTATGAGTTGCTTTGGCGTGTCCGTTTTTCAAAATCAACTCGTTTAAACATTTTCCATTTGGTAAAATAATATATCCAAGTTGCCGATTGTAATAATCATAAAAATTACTTTCTTCAGTTATTATTGTAATTATTGTTTTTGGTGGTGCAACTTTCAAAACATACTTCAAAGCCTTAAAACCAAGTTCAAGCAATAATTCTGCTGGCAAATGACTTTTCTCTTCATCTTCTTTCATCTTTCGATTTATCTTGGTTTCTGGCGCATCTATGCCGTACAATCGAATCTCTTTTCTCTCATTTTTAAACATATTTTTCACGATTATACTGTCGCCGTCGAGGACTTCATCGATTTGCCAGTAGGTTTCCACTATATAGGGTGCTTTTGCTTTGTATTGCATTGTATTTCAATGTTTTAAGTTATTGATATTCAAAGATAATAATTGAAATTTGTCTTGATGATTTAATTCAATTATTAATATTTTAAAACTTAAAAAAATGGCAAGACAAAGAGGAGCCTTAAAGTACACGGGTACAATTGGAGATGTTCGACACTTCAAAATCAAAGGGCAAGAAGGTTATTTCGCGGGAATGGTTGGCGGTGCGACTGCGGAACAGATTAAAAACGCACCCGAGTTTGCAAGAACTCGAGAGAATATGAGCGATTTTGGTGCCTGTGCCAAAGCAGGAAAATCGGTTCGTACTGGTTTGTCTCAATTAATGAAACAAATGGCAGATTCACAAGCTACTGGACGTTTAACGGCTGTGATGAAAAAGATTAATCTTGAGGATCAAACCGAAGCTAGAGGTTACCGAAAAATTGAAATCACAACCCAACGCAGTTATTTGCGAGGTTTCGAATTCGATAAAAATACTTCGTTTTCTGGAATCTTCAACGCTCCTTATTCAGTGACGCACATTGCAGCGCGTTCTGCTGGTTCTTTGGTCATTCCTGCTTTCAATCCTGCTAATTTGGTCAATGCTCCTGCTGGTGCAACTCATTTTAGATTGTTAATTGCTTTGTCGGTTGTTAGTGATTTTGAATACAACGCTATTACAAATGCTTACGAACCAATGCAACCTGACACAAACGAAAAAAGTACGGTTGTTTATTCTGCTTACTTGGATTTGAACACATTAATTGCTGCATCAACTTTAACTGCTGCATTGCCTGCTGGAACTGTTCCAAATGCTGATGTTTCGGTTTTGCAAAGTGTTGGAATCGAATTTTCTCAAAAAGTAGGTGCCAATTATTACTTGTTTTCAAGTGGAAATTGCTTGAAAGTCGAGGAAGTTTTTTAGTAAAACCTTTATCTAATCCCTCGCCA
>JAYWGV010000011.1:0-9280 GCA_043778105.1 Bacteroidota bacterium | reverse complement strand
GCATTAAAATCGGCATTTAATGTAGCTATTTGATTTTGTGCCAATTGTCTTAAACAATTTTTTTCAGTTGAATTGGTTGCAACATTAGGAAAATGTACTGCTACAGGAATTAGTAGGGTTTGATTGGTGTTTTTTGCCGAATGATTATTATTACTTTGCAGTTTTGACAATTCAATTTCAAATCTATTTTGCAAATCTAAATATTTTTGTTTCGCAACTGGGTCTGTCATCAATTTCTGCATATGAGAATTAGATTTGCAAGTTCTTTGTTGTGAAAATCCTAATTGAAAAACTAACAAAGCAAAAAATAAACTTAATTTCATAATTTTTAATTATTAATTATTATTCTTTTAATCATTTTATTTTCTCCATTTTGAATATTTACAAAATAAATACCTGACGAAATCGTATTTAACTGTAATTCTTGATCAAACAAACCAGAATTCTGAAATGTTTTATTGTAAATATTTCTTCCGCTTAAATCATGAATTACTATTTTAATTTCGTCGTTGGTTTCTGGTTCAAATGATATTTTGAAACTGCCATTATTTGGATTTGGAAACAAAGCAAAATTTTTAAATTCAAAATCATTATTTGCCAAATTTGATGCAATTGCAAATTTTGTTGTATTAACGGCATAAAACAAGTTCCCGACCGACTGCACCATTAATCTGCAATCCAACGAATTAATATTGTTAGGAATAATAACCAATTGTGAACCGTCGTTGGGTGTATTTGCCAAAAGTGTTGTTGGAAAAGTTAAGCCTTTATCGGTTGATAATAGTATATTAACCAACGAAGTGTTGATATTATTGGCTGTCGTTCCTGCCACATTCCAAGTAATGGTTTGCGACGAGTTTCCTGCCCAAGTTATTCCGACACTATTTTGCGATGTTACTACAAATGGTCCTGCGTTGGCGTTAATTGTAAGTACCATATCATCACGTCTCACATTTGAACCTTGAATAACTGCATTGTCTCGAACAGTAACTGCAAAATTTTGTACTCTAGACACGCTCGAAAGACGTTCCATTCTTGTATTTATTTCTCCTGCAATAACTTTTTCAAGTTTAGGCATATAACGATTTGGAGAAATTGTTGGTTGGTTAAATTTAAAATTTGGTCCGGATGTAGCTGTTGCGCTAGTTTCTGGCTGTACACCTGTATCTAAACCTTCCCAAGAATAAGTATAACCATCTGAATTTGAATTAGTAACCGATGCTTTTAGTACATAAGGTGTATCTTTTGGAATCGTATAATCCAAGCCCGCATTAACAATTGGTGGCAGCATGTTTATATTTATTAAAGTACCAGTATTCGATTCAGCCATAGCGTTTTGTATCTCGTTTATACTTGCTGTGTGATAAAATGGATCAGAAATAGGTTGCCATCCGTCAGAATCGACAGCTAATCCGGCACATAATCTGTTATAAGATAAATAAGTGTTGCCTGCATAAGGTTCTATATGTGTCGAACTATCTAAACTCGAACAATCACTATTAGAATAAGTATGTTTCGCTCCTAAAAAATGCCCCATTTCGTGTGCAAAATTATTACTAAATTTATCGTTATTTACACCTTGTAGTCCATCATATTCGGTTACTCCTCGGGTTTTAGTGTCACTATATCTAATTGCGCCAAGACTTGCTACTCCAGCACCACCTGTCGCCATAACGTGTCCTATATCGAAATTAGCATTGCCAATAATTGGAGTAATTTGGTTCGATTCATTTAATAATGTGAACTTATTTCCATTAGTGAAATTATCTGTATCTGTAAAAATAATAGCTTCTTGGTTGGCTACAAGTTTCATTCGTACCGACAAGTCTCTTTCCCAATCACAATTTAATCGTGTAATCAAATGAACCAATGAGGCAATAAGTACTCCTTTTTTTTGTGCTGTTGTACCTGAGCTCATACCTGCTTGAGCAGCAATTACATTAGTAAACTCAACTGTTGTAGCCACCGCCAATCTGTAAACTCGCAATTTTCCATCGGCATTTTTTTGGTTTGTTTTAGGTAAAGTTTTTAACTTATTAAAATGTGATTTTTCGTTAGAAAAACCACAATCAAAGTCTGAATTTGCTGCTGAAAAATTTGAATTTCTATAATAGATTGCGTTTCCTGGTGCTCTAAAATGTCTATAAACAACATAGTTAATTAGCGAATTGCTACGATGTTTTTTAATTAAAAACGAACCTACTTTACCAGAATTAGTAACAGCATCAAACCCTAGTGGTGTAATACTAAATCTAATGGCTTGGGTTTTATCAATTATCCCTTTGCCTATATAAGATTTAATAGTTGGATAATTATTAGCCAAAGCTTGCTCCATTATATCTATTTCAAAAATTTTGTAACTATCTTGTCCGCCATCTGGATTTGGAAAACTTACTATAACATTAGAATCTGTAGACGAATCCATTGGTGCCATTGATAGTTGAGCATTTAAAACAGAAAGGTCTAAGGTAAAAACTTTATAACCTGTTCGTGGCATATTTGAAAATTCAAACGCAGGCAAAAGTGCAACTTGACCTGGTGTTAGCACAGTCCAAGGTGCCGTTTGCCCGATAGTACTTGTAATAGAAAACAATATGGTTAAGAATAGTAACGTTTTTTTCATTTTTTTTTAATAAATTTATTTAAACAAAGTTAAACTTTCAATAATTTCTTTATTATTGTAAAACGACTTAAATTCCTGATAAACGACTTTTTATACCAATTAGGAATTCAAATCAATCTAAATTTCTTTGGTATAATGCCATTATAGTATGAATATAATCCAATAAAAATTGGACTATATTCAGCCAAGCCTGACCAGAACCTGAAACATCTACTAGGCGAAGCAAATTGAGAATAGGCGAAATAATACACAAACGGTATTAAACCAACAATTTTCTAAAACACATCTAAAGAAAATAAATGCAGTTAAACCCAAATTATGCATTAGAAATGTATTGCAAACCCAAACTGCATCAAAAATTAGCACTTGCTCTTTTTTATTACATTAAAACATAACCTATTCTTTGATAAAAAAGTTACGTGAGCACCAATTTTATTGCATTTTAAATTTTCGTAACTAAGCCTAATGCGGAATATGGGTTAAAATGAACTCTCATGAAGTATTGAAACTATTTTATAATTAAATAAAAAATCTAGATTTATAATTCAAGATAAATTTTAAAAATGAATTAATATCACAAGAATTAATAAAAAAAGCAACTCTTTTATGGGTTGCAACTTATGGCTGTTTTTAATAGATTGTAATTAATTTTAACAATCAAGTAAATTTCGGTCGTGAAAAATATTATTTTTTTGTAGTAAATTATTTAACAATTAATTTTTTTGTCACAACCATATTAGCAAACTGAATTTTCACAAAATAACTTCCTTTTGAAAGATTTTTTATATTCAAACTCGATTCAAATTTTGCAGTTTTAGAAACCAAACTTCCTTTTAAATCATAAATAGCAATCAATTGAACTTCTGATTCTAAAACCTCGTTTCCAAGATCAATTTTCAAAATATCAGTTGCTGGATTTGGATATAATTTAATATTTTGTTCAATTGTCGTAAATTTATCTGATGTTAGATTCGGAACTGTACACTGCGCTGGACCATTATAATTAGTTGTTGTCGTGCCAGTTGGTGTTACATATTGAAAAGTATAAAGTCCTGCAATTGTCGCTGTATAATTGGTTGCAAAACCAAAAACGCCGCTTTTAGTATAGGCAGTGTTATATCCATTATTGGCATTGGCAACACAAGAAGTTATTAATGCATTTGCAAGCGGTTGCCAATTTTCGGTTCGAACTGGTCCGCCTTGTGGTTGAGGAATAATTTGTAATGAAGTATCTTCAGTAACTACGCCAACCATTTTCCCAATCATGTAAGGCGCAGCTGGCGTGCCGTGATAATGATAAACGCCGTTCGAACCAATATGTCCGTGATTAGTGTCAAGCGTTGCCATTGCTGATCCGTCTGGTTCCAAACTGCCATAAACCGCATAACCATCTAGCCCAAAAGCAATTGGTAAATTAGAAGTTGTTTGTCCAGAAGTTATCAAATGCAATGGTGCAGTATGATAATGATAATCGTCGCCACGACCACAATGTCCGCCAAAATTATCAAGTTGCCCTGTCAAGAAAGCATCGGCTCCTGTGTTTGTGTATGGATTAAAAATCGGAATTCCATTGGCAGCCATTGCAATTGCGCCTTTAATAAAATGTGTGCCGTTAACAACTATTGGTGTGGCTGCCACAACAGGATTCAACGGAATTGTCCAATGATTGCTGTTTATATAACATTTAGACATAGGAACTTGTTGTTGCCAACCATTACTGCCAATTCCAACCATCATTGTGTGATTTGGAATTCCAGTTGTGTTTACATAGAAAAAATTAGTATCAAAAGTCGTGCTTACTGTCGATGCAAATGGTGCAAATGCCGATGCCATAAATGCTGGATCGGTTGTCGAAAAGGCTTTTTTGGCAAATCCAAATAACGAAAATAATGTACCTAAAGCAACTATTGGCATCAAATAAATTAGTTTTTTCTTGTCAGAATATTTGAATAGAATAGAAGTTAAAAGCAATAAAAACAAAACAACGAAACCATATTTGAAATAAAAACTAGTTGGAGTCACGATATTATTTTGATTGACAACATTGGTGTTTATTGCATTAATAGTATTTGCTTTTTGATTCGCAAATTCTTGATCTACTTTTGCAAATGATGCAATCGGAAAATGAACAAAATTGTTGTGAGCATCTTCGATATAAACATTTCCGTTTTTCATCATTGAGAATGAACCTTCGATAATTTTGTTTTCTTTTTCGAGTTTCCAAAGTCTCAAATTCAGATTGTCTGAATTAATTGTGTGTGCAAAAATAAAATTGCAACATAAAAATAATAATAATAATTTTAAATTTTTCATAGGTTTTGGGTTTTGGTTAATGCTGCAAAGTCTTTTTGACCTTATAGTTATTTATTTAATTTATTGTTTTGAATATTTATACTTATAAGGTTAAAAAAAACTCGCAGGAAAGACAAATTTATTTTATTCCATAATAGCCTTTTCGCCTCGATAAAAAATTCGGCAACCTACTGATTTTGTGTACGAACTCGATACCAATTTTTTATCCAATAATTCATCAATGGCAGTTTCTAGATAATTGTTGGCTTTTGTTGGTTCGAGTGCACTGTCGTCAATCGAACCTTCATATTTTATAATCCATTTTCCGAAAAAATCTTTCCATAATACATACGATTGTGGCGTGTGCGATGCCGAAAATTGCTTCGCTACTTTTTGCGATTTATCTTGCAAATAATGGAAATTTAGTTTTTCTGTTTTGACTTTTTTCTGCATTAAAGCAAAATTTTCTTCTTTATATGCAACAGTATCCATCGAATTGATTGCCATCAAATGCACATTTTTTGACTTGTATTTTTGGTGTAATTTATTCAATCTATCAGAATATAATTTTGCCATTGGACATTTATTGCAAGTAAAAACTATAATAAAACCTTTGGCATTTTTAAAACTTTCTAAAGAATATATTTTATTATCAGTTGCTTTTAAGACAAAGTTTTTTATTGCTTTTTCGGTTGTTAATTTTTGAGCATTTACCGAAAATATGTTTAACAAAAAAAGCAAAATTACCAATCCAAAATGGTTTTTTCGTAACTCCATAATTTACTTTTTAATAAATTTTTTCGTCGTTACAGTTTTAGTTTTTTCATCTGTCAATTTAAACATATAGGTTCCAACTGATAATGATGAAATATCAATTCCGTTTTGCCATTCAGGTTTTGGCAACATCATTGCAACGCGACCATCGAGAGTAGTAATTGTTACATAATAAATATCGTTTTCGCTATCGGCTAGATTAACAAATAATTTGTCGGAAACAGGATTTGGATACAATTTAAAATCAATTGGTGTTTCGTTTTTAACAGTTGCCAAAGCACCAGAAACTATAAATTGCCCCATCATTCCTTCGTCTTCGTGGGTTAATGCGTGACAATGGTACATATAAGGCCAAGTTGAATCGTAATAATCGTCGAATTTTGCAATAAATGTTGCCGATCCATTGCTTGGCAACCAAACTGAATCTTTCCAACCTTGCTCATAAGGTCTTAAAGTTGTGCCCATATTTCCGCCTGAGCGAGAAATAATTTTGAAAAAAACATCGTGCAAGTGAAAAGTATGACCAAAAATATTATTATTAGTAATTGTCCATTTTTCGACAGCATTCAAATTAACAATGTTTGGAGTCATTGTTGTGCTGTACAAAACATTATTTAATGAAAATGCTGTGCCACCTTGACCACCAGTTACTAGTATTGTTCTAGTTGTTGGGTTAGTAACATCGGCATTTGTCCAATAAACATTGTTTAATAAAGTGGTCGGAACAGCAGTAATTGGTGTGGTTGCAGTTGTTGTTGCGCTAATTTTAATATTCATTAAATCATAAGATTTAGAATTTAAAAAACCACCATTTAACGGTCCAGCAGTTGACGAAACACTTCCCGATGCAGGAGATTCGCTGCCTGGCCAACCGAATAGCGAAGTTGTGGTTTGCCCAGTATAACCAGTTGTTAGCGCGGTAACTTCGGCAACCGTGTTGAATGCTTTTAAAAATAATGTTTCTGTACCAACAACATCGCTACTTAAATTAACCATAATTTCATAACGTTCGCCAGTTTGAACTGCCATTCTGGTAACAGCAATTGGTGCATTTAGCAATCCGCCATCGTTACCAATTATATAAAAAGTACGATTATCGCTAAAACCAATATTCAAACCACGTTGTATTTCTGCATTCAAAATCCTGAAACGAACCCATTGTTTTGGCAATGTTGCTTGCGAATTTAGTGTTCCGTTAATCATTGAGTAATCGCCATAATTGTCGCTTAATGTTGCTGACATAACATTAGTAGTTGCTAGAAATCGACGGCTAGAAATCGCTAGCGGAATATCGTCAACGCCATAAGTTCTTGGCAACGCTAATGCGGTTTCGGCAGGATCACGAACAATTATAAATCCGCCAACGCCTTTGGTTAATTGCTCTTGCGTAGTTTCGTGCATGTGCGGATGGTACCACAATGTTGCAGCTTGATTTTTGACAGTCCAAAATGGTTGCCAAAGTGTTCCTGCTGGAATTATTTGGTGTGGTCCACCGTCCATAATGGCTGGCAAATGCATTCCGTGCCAATGCAAAGTTGTGCTCTCATTCAAGTTATTGGTTACATCCATGTGTACAACATCGTCTTTATCGACAATTAATGTTGGTCCCCAAAAATTGTTTGATGTGTTGGTTCCACTATTAATTGCGCCAGTTACCGTTGCTTGTCCTGAGCGAAATTGTTTCACATTATCGTCTATTTTTAATGTAAATGTTTTTCCGTTTGTTCCAGAAACGCCATAATAAGCTTCTGGAATTGAAAGTGCATTGTATTGCGAAAACCCTAAATTGGCACTAAGCAATAAAATTAATAATCGAATTAGGCAGGTTGTTTTTTTCATTTTAGTAGGTGGTTTTAATTAGGTTTGGGTTGGTTGTTTGGTCGCAAATTGTCTCTCAATTCAACCATTAAATCTTGAAATTTATCTAGCTGTTGGGCGTTGCAAATGGATTTTAATTGTTTAGATTGGTTAATTTTGGACAATTCTATTCTGTATTCGTTGTCGCCAATTTTTCTCGCTAAGGCTAACAATTGGTCATCACTTCTATTTTTATTGAACATTTCCTGATGCAGTAAATCTTTATCTTGATTGATAGTTTGTTTTAATTCTTGCTTTTTAGATGCGTTCTGCTCTCTAATTTTTTCAAATTGCGCCACTTGTTCTTCAGATAAATTCAATTCTTTTTTTAAAATGGCTGATAATTCTTTCTTTTTCTCATCGCTTGGCGGAAAATCTCTTTCTCGATTTGGTCTCATTTCTCGAAACGTGAAGAACGTAATCGAACCTAAATTCAAAACTACGAGAAACAAAATCGTTCTAATTAATAATTTATTTTGACTGAAAATATCCATTTTCTGGTTATTTAATATAATAATTCGTTTGCAATTATCTTGAAATCATCATTTCTTGAAATTTCTGTTTTTGAATTTTCGTTCCGCAAAGAATTCAAGATAAATCCAACATTTATAAAAACCAAAATCAATATTGCAATAGTATTTTTCGAAATTTTATTAACTTTTGATGATTTTGAGTTTTGTAGCTTTTGTTCAAAAACCAAATCCCAATTTTTTGATGGAGCAATATTTTCGATTGCGTCGAATGCTTGTTCTATATTTATATCTTCTGTGTTCATCTTTTAGATACTTTTTTATTTAGACGTTTATTGTTTTTATTTCTGGCACTAATCTTTAATTATTTTTTTAAAATCGAAATTAAATCAGTTGCTACTTTCTTTTTTGCTCTATAAATTAAGCTTTCGACAGCGATTATTGTGGTTTTCATAATATCGGCAATTTCTTGATTATCAAAACCGTCAATTTTACTTAATGTAAATGCAATTCTTTGATTTTGTGGCAATTGGTCTAAAACTTTGTTGATTATTTTCATGTTATCAGAAGTTTCCAAATCGGCGTCGGGCATTTTTCCGCCAACTATCCAATTGGCAACATCGTCTAAATGCAAAACTTTACCGATAGAAGAAATTCTTTTTTTGCGGTTGCGTTTTTTCAATTCGTCTAAACTTTTGGTAACTGCGATTCTGTAAATCCAAGTCGAAATTTTAGAATCGCCACGAAAAGATTTTATGGATTGAAAAACTTCTATAAAAATATCTTGCGATACATCTTCGGCATCTTCTTGACTCAATAAAAATTTGTAACAAGTATTTATAACCCTAAGTTTATATTGGGTTACAAGTTTGTTAAAAGCAAGTTTGTCGCCAGATTTTAATCGTTGCAAAAAATCGGCATCGGTCAAAAGTCGCAAGTTGAGTTTGGGGAAACCATCATTTAATTTCTTTCAAATTTAGACGATTATTTGTCCTAAATCTGGCACTAAAAAAAACATTTTAGTTAATTGTGATTTGTTTAATCGCAACCACAGCCATTTGAACCACAATTTTTATCAGATTTTTTCTTGAAGAAGAATTTTTTTATCAAATAAAAAACGGCAAAACCTAGAATAGAAAACGCAATTATTTGTTGAATTATCATGTTGAAGTGGTTTAAACTTTTTTGATTGAAGCGAAAAATTAAGATTTTTGTTTCAGATTTTGGATTCTTTTTATTGGATAGCATCGCTATCGAATAAAAA
>JAYWGV010000010.1:0-2518 GCA_043778105.1 Bacteroidota bacterium | reverse complement strand
ACACCTTATGAACACAAATGCCACCATCGAAAAGATGCAAAAAATGCGATTACTTGGAATGAAACGAGCCTATGAATCATCGTTTGAAACCCGAAACCAAAACACGTTTACCAACGATGAGTTTGTTGGATGGCTCATTGAATCGGAAGAAAACCAGCGCAACAACAGCCGATGCGAAAGACTCATCAAGAATGCTCGTTTTCATTATCAAGCTTCTATTGAAGAGATTAGCTATACTGCCGATAGAGAATTAGACCGAAATTTACTGACCAGATTATCGGATAGTTCTTTTTTGGACCGACACGAAAACGTTATTATAACAGGATGTACAGGAACAGGTAAAAGTTTTTTGGCTACTGCCTTGGGCTATCAAAGTTGCGTAAAAGGCTATAAAGTTTTGTACTACAATCTAGGAAAACTCTTTGCCAAATTAATGATTGCCAAAGCCGATGGATCTTATATGAGAGAATTGGCCAAGATAGAAAATTGTGATTTATTGATTATCGACGACTTTGGACTGCAAGCAATAAACAACGAAAAGCAACTTGTTTTGATGGATTTAATTGAGGACAGACATCATAAAAAATCAACTATTTTTTATTCGCAATTACCAGTAAAAAACTGGTATGATTTAATCGAACAGAAAACAATTGCCGATGCTATTTTGGACAGAATAATACACTCAGCAATACGTTTTGAACTTAAAGGTGAATCGATGAGAAAAAAAATGAAAAACAACTAAAAAAATTATCTAATTTTACAATAAAAAATCAAATCAAAAACTGTTCACTTTGAACCGGAATAAACTGTACAGTTTGCATTGGAAATAAATGTACAGTTTAAATCGGAATTGGGTGTTCACTTTGGAGCGGAATATCCAACAGTGCATCAAACGATGCAGGTTTAAACTACACATGGACTAGCAAAACCGATTTTGGAAGCGGAAAAGACAAACCAAATAACAATAATCCTGTGGAGAATCATCCGCAGGTGGCGACAGGAAATACCAATATTGTCGCAACTAACTTTCTGAATAATTCACCGCAGTATGATTCATACTTAACACCTAAATTGATAACAATTGATTTTACTACTCAAATAAATACAAAAGTATTTTACGATGCAGTTGACGGTATTGTATTTAACGATGGCTCTGTTAAAAGTATAAAAGATTTTAAACTATCTTTCGAACCAGATTTAAATGGTAACGCGCATTACAAAGGATTTTTTAATAATAAACATCATATAAATTTTGATATTGGCGATTACGAAATGACAATCGCAAACATTAGAGCTTTAACAATCCACGAAGGTTATGGACACGGTGTAAAAGGCTACCATGATGATAACAAAAACCATTATAAAGCTTATCAAGCTTCAATTGATAGTAGGTATTGGGAATCTACAACATATAAATTTAAATATCATGCTGTAACACAAATGTGGACTTATTATTATTATGAAGTAGGAAATCAAAGAATGCCAGTTAAATATCAAGCAGAATACGATAAATATAATAAATATAGAAGGTAAATGAAAAACACAATAATATTAATTTTTGTATTTTTATATAATTCAAATTTATATAGCTGTGATTGTAAAACTATCTCTAAAGAAAAGGAACATAGTATTTCAAATTTAATCATTTTAGGAAAAATTACATCTGTTAATTCTATTTATTTTGAAGTAAAAGTATTAGAAATTTTTAAAGGAAAAACACAATTAACGGTTAAATTTTTTGTGGATTATTGCTCAATTTATCCCATAAAAGGCGAAACTTGGATTTTATATTCTCAAAAGAATAAAGATAGAAAACCTTATATTAGTGTATGTGGTAATTCTAGAAGTTTTAATAAACCTTTTAATAAAAATAGTTTAAATTTTCCAACACCACCGCCGCAAGAAATAAGTAATGAAGTCTTAAATTTAATATCTGAGAAAGATTTTAAAATTGCTAAACTTGAACTTGAATATGATATCAAGAATTTAAGATTAATTAAAATTAAAAACGATGAAAAAGCTGTTGATTCTCAAAATAAAAATTTAAAAAGTCAAATTAAATATCTAAAAGGCTTTATATTGTTTTTAATTTTAATTGCTGTAATATTCTTTGCTTATAAAAAAATTATAAATAAAAAGTAATTTTCTAAATACTATCTTAGCCACTACAAACGACCAAGCAATAATAGTCGAAAAACGATTATTCGACGCTTGGGGCGACATTATTAAAGTAAAAGATGACAAAGGCAATGACCTTGCCAAATTAACGTTCATTGATAGAGGTTACACAGGTCATGAGCACTTGCAGAGTTTTAGATTAATTAACATGAATGGGCGATTGTACGACCCAAGGTTGCACAGGTTTTTGCAACCTGATAATAATTTGCAAGAGCCTTATAATACGCAAAACTATAATCGATATGGGTATGTTTTGAACAATCCACTGAAATATACAGACCCAAGTGGAGAGTTTACCTGGAGTGATTTGGTGTCTGGTTTGGCAATTGTTGCTGGTGCG
>JAYWGV010000009.1:0-9484 GCA_043778105.1 Bacteroidota bacterium | reverse complement strand
ATCTAAAATCTAAAATCTAAAATCTAAAATCTAAAATCTAAAATCTAAAATCTAAAATCTAAAATCTAAAATCTAAAATCTAAAATCTAAAATTTAAAATCTAAAATCTAAAATCTAATATCAAAAATCTGAAATCTAATTTTAAACCTGAATTACTCCTAAATTAAATTTTTTTTCGATTGGCGATTGGTTTGCAGCTTCGATTCCCATTGAAATCCAAGTTCTGGTTTCTAGTGGATCAATAATAGCATCGATCCAGATTCTTGCAGCTGCATAATAAGGAGAAACTTGCTCATCATATCTTGCTTTTATTTTATCGAATAATTCTTTTTCCTTAGCTTCATCGACAACTTCACCTTTTGATTTTAATGAACTTGCTTCTATTTGTGCTAATACTTTTGCAGCTTGTGTGCCACCCATTACTGCTAATTCGGCACTTGGCCATGCGAATATTAATCTTGGGTCATAAGCTTTTCCGCACATTGCATAATTGCCTGCGCCATAAGAATTGCCAACAATAACTGTGAATTTTGGCACAACCGAATTGGAAACTGCGTTAACCATTTTGGCACCATCTTTTATAATTCCGCCATGTTCGGATTTTGACCCAACCATAAAACCAGTTACATCTTGCACAAATACTAAAGGAATTTTCTTTTGGTTGCAATTGGCAATAAATCGAGTCGCTTTATCTGCCGAATCAGAATAGATGGCGCCTCCAAATTGCATTTCGCCTTTTGCGTTTTTGACAACTTTTCTTTGATTAGCAACAATTCCAACTGCCCAACCATCAATTCTTGCGTAGGCTGTAATAAGGGTTTTGCCATAATCTGGTTTGTATTCGTCAAGTTCAGAATTATCAACCATTCTCTTTACAATTTCGTACATATCATATTGTTCGGCTCTCGATTTTGGTAAAATCCCGTAAATATCTTGTTCGTCTAGAGCTGGTTTTGCTGACTTTATTCTGTTAAAACCTGCTTTTTCGAAGTCTCCAATTTTGCCAATAATACTTTTAATTCTGTTTAAAGCATCTTTGTCATCTTTGGCTTTATAATCGGTAACTCCAGATATTTCGCAATGTGTTGTTGCTCCGCCAAGTGTTTCATTATCAATAGTTTCTCCGATTGCGGCTTTTACTAAATAACTTCCTGCCAAGAAAATACTTCCAGTTTTATCGACGATCATTGCTTCGTCACTCATAATTGGCAAATAAGCCCCACCAGCAACACAACTGCCCATAACTGCCGAAATCTGGGTAATTCCCATGCTTGACATAATAGCATTATTTCGAAAAATGCGTCCAAAATGTTCTTTATCGGGAAAAATTTCGTCTTGCATTGGCAAATAAACACCGGCCGAATCAACAAGATAAATAATAGGCAAACGATTTTCCATTGCAATTTCTTGCGCACGCAGATTCTTTTTACCTGTTATTGGAAACCAAGCACCAGCTTTTACGGTAGCATCATTAGCTACTACAATGCATTGTTTTCCAGAAACATAACCAATTTTCACAACTACACCGCCACTTGGACAACCGCCATGATCGGCATACATTCCGTCTCCGACAAATGCACCAATTTCGATAGATTTCGATTTTTCGTCAAGCAAATAATCAATTCTTTCACGCGCTGTCATTTTGCCTTCGAGATGCAGTTTTTCGATTCGTTTTAAACCGCCACCAAGTTTTACTTTAGCAAAGCGTTGTTTTAAATCGGCCAATAAAAGTTTATTGTGGTCTTCGTTTTTGTTGAAGTTTAAATCCATTTTTGATAGAAAATATAATTTTGGCGAATTTACGAAATCGATTTCATTTTAAGATAAATTTTGTCGCTAAAAATTGTATTGATTTAGTAGAATTTGGAATTGAAAACAAAATTATTGCTGACTTTTTTTGCGTGAGTGATGGAAGTGGAACTCTTTTTAAAATTCAATTTCCATCTCGTTCTAAAAACGAGATGGAAATTGAATTTTAAAAAAGTGGGAGCGGACAGCACGACCCCGATTTTTCTTCGGGGTCACGCCCAAATGAAACTCAAAAAATCTAAACTAATTGTTAAGATTTAATGTTTGCTTAACATTACATTCTTACATTTGCATCGAATTTAAAATTTAAACAATGACTTTGAATAGTGTTTTTCAGTTTCTGGTTCCTAAAGAAAAAAAGTTTTTCCCTTTATTTGAAAAAGCGAGTAGCAATTTGGTTTTGATAGCTACTATTTGTCATGATGCGGTAAATGTTCCTATGCCTGAACGTGAAGTAATGTTTAATAAAATTGATGAATTAGAACAAATTGGAGAAAATATTACACGACAAACCAACTTAGAATTAAGCAGAAATTTTATTACGCCATTTGATCGTGAAGATATTCATGCGTTAATAACATCGATTGATAATGTTGCAGATAATATTCATGGTGCTTCGAGCAGAATGAAATTGTATCAAGTCGATAAAATTACAAAATCGATTAGAAAATTGACCGAAATTAATCTTGAAGCTTGCCAAAATATTGATTTGGCTGTTAAAGAATTGCGAAATTTCAAGAAAATGAAAAATATTACCGATGCTTGTTCAAGGATTAACAAGTTAGAAAATAAATCGGATAATGTATATGATAAAGCAGTCTACGAATTATTTGAACAAGAAACTGATGCTAAAAATATTATTAAATATAAAGAAGTACTTTCTGTTTTAGAATCGGCGACTGATCGTTGTAAAGGTGTTGCTGCTGTTCTAGAATCAATCGCTGTAAAAAATTCATAATAAAAAATCTTCCTATATAATATGTTTACATTACTTATTATTATAATAGTTTTAGCTTTAATTTTTGACTATATAAATGGTTTTCACGATGCTGCTAATGCTATTGCGACAATAGTTGCAACTAAAGTTTTATCGCCATTTCAAGCTGTTGTTTGGGCTGCTTTTTTCAATTTTTTGGCCTATTGGGTGTTTGGATTTGGGGTTGCAGATACAGTTGCGAAAACCGCTAACACAATGGATATTACTCTTATAGTAATTCTAGCTGGATTAATTGCTGCTATAATTTGGAATTTATTAACTTGGTGGCTAGGCATTCCTTCGAGCTCATCTCATACGCTTATTGGTGGATTTGCTGGCGCTGCAATTGCTCATGCTATAGCAGTTCGCGGCTTTTCTAGTTATGTTGATAATGAAGGAGTTGTGAAATATTGGTACAATATTGTAAGTTGGTACAAGCCAGGAAAAGATGGAGGAATGCCAAGTGGCGTCGTGATAATTTTAGCGTTTATTGTTTTGGCACCATTGGTCGGTGCGTTAATATCGTATTTAATTTCGATATGGTTAATGGCATCATCTAAAAAAACGATTTTACCAAAAATATTTACTTTGTCTTTAATGAGTTTGACAGGTTGGTTTATTTATAATCAAATGCATTTTTACGATAAAATCGAGAATAAATATAAAATTGATTCTCACTTTTGGGCAGTTTTAGTAGAACCACACAATATTAAATGGTATTTGGTTGGTTTAATAATTTTTACTGTTAGTATTTTTTGTTTAATATTCAGCAGCTTAAGTTTAGCAAAATCTGATTATTGGTTGCGAAAAATGCAATTAATTTCGTCAGCTGCTTTTAGTTTAGGTCATGGTGGCAATGATTCTCAAAAAGTTATGGGAATCATTGCTGCATCGGTTGCGGTTTACATTCACACAAGCGGTTTGGCACAAGAAAGTATGCCAGCGTGGTTGAATGTTATGTTGCCAAAAGATGATTTTAAAGGAGCAATGCCAGGTTGGATTCCGTTGGCTTGTTACACTGCTATTGCTGCTGGAACACTTTCTGGCGGTTGGAAAATTGTTAAAACAATGGGTTCAAAAATTACAAAAGTAACTTCGTTCGAAGGTGTTGCGGCCGAAACTGCTGGTGCTTTAACATTGTATTTTACAGAACATTTAAAAATTCCAGTTTCTACAACGCACACAATTACAGGTTCTATAATAGGAGTAGGGTTAACCAAACGAGTTTCTGCTGTACGTTGGGGCGTAACAGTTAGTTTGTTGTGGGCTTGGGTTTTGACTATTCCTGTTTCGGCTATTTTAGCTGGTATTGTATATTGTTTTTTAAGATTGTTTATGTAATTTTCTTAGATTTTAACTAGAACAAAATAATAAAAAAATCACTTTCGAAAGAAATTGATTTTTTTATTTAATTTGAAATCTGAAATCTGCAATCATCTAACCGAACTTTCTTTAACCAATCGTTTCAGAATTGCCCATTGTTTCAAGGCTTCACGCGCTTCGACTGCAGGATAACCGAGCATTACTTTTCCAGCTTCGATATCGCCTGTTACGCCCGAACCTGCTCCAACCATTGCGCCAGCACCAATTGTTGTATGGTCTTTTATAGATGCGCTGCCACCAATAACCACGCCATCGCCTAAAGTTACTGATCCAGCCAAACCAGAGTTTCCAGCCATAATGCAAAATTTCCCTAATTTAGAATTGTGACCAATTTGTACTAAATTATCAATTTTGCATCCATCGCCTAGAATTGTTGAACTGAATTTTCCTCGATCAACACAAGAATTAGCTCCGATTTCTACATTATTTCCGATAACAACATTGCCTATTTGTGGAATTTTTACCAAACCACGATCAGGATCTGGACGAAAACCAAAACCATCGGCTCCAATAGTTGCATTTGGGTGAAAAATACAATCTGTTCCAATAATACTTCGTTCTCGAATGACTGTTCCAGACCAAATTATAGTATTTTTACCAACTGTGCATTCATCAAGAATGGTTACGTTTGGATAAATTGTGACATTTTCTGCAATTATGACATTTGGTCCGATGTAACAATTTGCACCAATTCTTGTACCGTTGCCAATTGTTGCGGTTTCATCGATTATTGCTGTTTTATGAATTTCTGAATGGAAAAGTGGAGTAGGAGGAGCATACATTTCTAAAACCTGAGACATAGCTAAATCTGCATTTTTTACTTTAATGAATGCACGATTTTCTCCAGGTTCAATAGCAATATTATCGTTTACAACTGCTAAGCAAGCCTTAGAATTCGGCCAAAATTTTTCGTATTTTTTGTTTCCGATAAAAGTAATTTCGGTATTCGAAGCAGTTTCTATTTGTTCTGGCGCGGTAATGTTTTGTGTTGTATTACCAACGATTTCGCCTTTTAAAATTTCGTTTATTTGCGATAATGTGAATGATTTCATTTATTTAATATAATATTTAGAATTAAAAATCTAATTTAGTTATTTTTAATGAATTCTAAATCAATTAATAAATAATAATCTTAAAATCACCTTGCAGCAGGCACTTTTGCCCAATTTTCTCCACGTTTTATTCTTAATAATTGTGTTTGAGTTACAGGATAACGCTTGGACAAATCGGTTAAAGAAACGCCTTCATTCATTCGTTTTTTTAAAATAGAAACTTGACTTGTGGTTAATTTAGAAGTACGCACAAGCCCAGACGATGCTGCTTTAATTTTGGATTTTACGACCAACGGATTTTTTAAATTGTGAATTGTACATTCTGCTCTAGTCATCCATTTTAGGTTCGAATGATGATTATTAAGTTTGTCGTGATCAATATGTGCAACTAAAGTATGATTATCCGATGGCTTATCGCAAAAATATTCTGCGACCCAACGGTGTACTAAATTGCCAAATGTTTTTTTACGTTTTTGTTCGTTTTTTTTATAACGAATTTTGAAGTTTTTTCGAGTTTTATCTAATTCTGATTGTTTTGATTCTAACGTAGTAAAAAGCTCTGATTGTGAAATAATATCTAAAACGAAAGAGGTACTTTTGGATTTCAAGTCTGATAATTCTATTTCTAAATCTGCAATTTTAGTTCTTGTTTCTAAATAACTTTTAATATCTTTTTCTGATCTTGGTTCCATAATCGTAAACTTAGATTGAGGAAAGCCTTCGACCAAAAATTGTTTTAAATTTAAAGATTGGCTGGTGTTTTTATCAGTTCGCTTCACAACACCATAATTAGAAACTTCAAGAAAAAATTTATTTGCAAATAAATCGGGCATTTGAACATTTGCCCATCTTTCGGTGTCGTGATATCTTTTTATATAATTATTCATAATTTATTATTTATGATAAATTTTATTAATAAAATAAGTGTGTACTCATTTTATTTATCAAATTAATTTAGAAACTAAGATTTTATTATGATTTATATAGTAACGTATGTTGGCTTTACTAATATTATACAAATTAAGTCATAATAATTCAGTAAACCAAATATTATATATGTTAATTGTGATATACAAATTTACATATTATATATCATTATTAATATTTTTATAAATAGAATTAAATTTTTAAAAGATTTATCTTAAAATTTTAAAACTATAACTAAAATCTGCAACCTGAAATCTGCAATCGCAATAACTGAAAACTGCGAATGAAAACTGAGAACTAATCAACTTCCTTCTGCCCCATCATCATTAAGAATGCTTTCAAGAAATCGTCAATTTCGCCATTCATAACGCCGTCAACATTGCTGGTTTCGTATCCAGTTCGAACATCTTTCACTAATTTATAAGGTTGCATGACATAATTTCTGATTTGCGAACCCCATTCTATTTTCATTTTTCCAGCTTCGATGTCATTGCGCTGTTCCATTTGTTTTTTGAGTTCGATTTCGTATAACTGCGATTTCAACATTTGCATGGCTCTATTGCGGTTATCGTGTTGCGAACGGGTTTCCGAACATTGAATCTGAATGCCTGATGGTTTGTGAACCAATTGCACTTTGGTCTCAACTTTGTTAACATTCTGACCACCAGCACCACTTGAACGAGCTGTTGTAATTGTAATATCGGCGGGATTAATTTCGATTTCGATGGTATCATCAACTAAAGGATAGACATAAACCGATGCAAACGAAGTATGACGCTTGGCATTACTGTCAAATGGTGAAATGCGCACCAACCTGTGAACACCATTTTCACCTTTTAAATAACCAAAACTATAATCACCTTCAATTTCTAATGTTACGGTTTTTATGCCTGCAACATCGCCTTCTTGGTAATTGAGTTCTTTGATTTTGTAACCATATTTTTCGGCCCACATCATGTACATGCGCATGAGCATGCTCGCCCAATCGCAACTTTCGGTTCCGCCAGCGCCAGCCGTAATTTGAATTACTGCACTCAAAGTATCGCCTTCTTCCGAAAGCATGTTTTTAAATTCTATTGCCTCGATGAACTTGTTAATGGTGTCGTATTGCTCGTCAAGTTCTTCGCCCGAAAGTTCGCCTTCGCGATAAAATTCGTACGCAAGTTCTAACTCATCGCTCATTTCGATGGCTTTGTTATAATCTTCGACCCATTTTTTTTTGTTTCGAAGATTTTTTACAATTAACTCAGCTTCTTTGGCGTTGTTCCAAAAATCTGGGGCAAAAGTTTTTTCTTCTTCGTTGTGGATTTCTACAAGCTTGGCATCGACGTCAAAGATACCTCCTTAACGCACCAAGACGCTCCACAATACCTTTTATTTGTTCGGTATTTGTCATAAATTGTTGTAATTTTGTAAAATGTTTTTGAATACTTGATTTTTTTAGCCCTGATAGTAGTGGAAATCCTTTTTTATTTTTCAATTGCCTCGGGTTTAAACCCCGAGGCAATTGAAAAATAAAAAAGATTGAAACGTATAGCAGGATTGGCTTCAAAATAATCTCGACAAATGTAAACTTTTGGATTGAAATATGGAAATAAATTTGATTAGCGACACGGTGACAAAGCCGTCTAACGATATGTTGCAATATATGTTTAATGCCAAAGTTGGCGACGATGTTTTTAAGGCTGACCCAACTGTTAATGAGTTTGAGGAGCGAGTAGCGGAAATGTTTGGCATGCAATCTGGTCTTTTTTTCCCGAGTGGAACTATGGCAAATCAAACGGCGATAAAGTTACACACACAACCTGGCGAACAAATTATTGCCGATAAATGGTCGCACATTTACTTGTATGAGGGTGGTGGCGCATCGTTTAACAGTGGCGTTTCGTTTAATTTGGTTGATGGAAATCGTGGAATGATTACTGCCAATCAGGTTCGTGATGCAATTCAAGATCCAGAAAATTTTCATTACCCAAAAACGGCGTTGGTTAGTATTGAAAACACAACAAATAAAGGCGGTGGAGCTTGTTATGAACTAGATGAGTTGCGAAAAATAAAACAAGTTTGTGCCGAAAATAATTTGAAATTGCACTTGGATGGCGCCAGATTATGGAATGCTTTAGTGGCTAAAAATCAATCTCCGAAAGATTTTGGGGAAATTTTTGATTCAATTTCGGTTTGTTTTTCTAAAGGTTTAGGTGCGCCAGTTGGTTCGGTTTTAATATCAGATTCGGCTACAATGAAACGGGCTTTGCGTGTTAGAAAATTGTTTGGTGGTGGCATGCGTCAAGCAGGATATTTGGCTGCGGCTGGAATTTTTGCATTGGATAATAATCTAGAAAAATTACAAGAGGACCATCGTCGAGCTAAAGAATTAGCTCAAGTTTTAAGCAAACAAACGTGGGTTTTAAAAATTGAACCTGTCGAAACTAATATCGTAATTTTCGAAATTATTGCTTCATTAAACGAAATAGAGGTTCTTGAAAAATTAAAAAGTAAAGGCATTTCAATGATTTCTATGGGTCACGGAAAACTTCGAATGGTTACTCATTTGGACTATCGAGAAGTAATGCACAGTTATGTTTTGGAAACTTTAGGTAAGATGTTTTAAAGTAATTAAATTAAATTATTCTCGTTAGCAAACTTAATTAGCATTGCGGTATTGTTGACATTCAATTTAGAATGAAGGTTTTTTCGATGGCTGTCAACAGTGTCAATACTTATGAATAATTTTTCAGAAATTTGATGGTTTGTTAATCCATTTGCGATTAATGAAAGCACTTCGGATTCTCGTTTGGTCAGTTTTGGCAATTTGCTTTGTTGTTCATTTTCGTATCGAAGTGCTATTTCTGCTTCGTGAGTTAAATAGTTTTGACTATTAATTACAGTTGTTATTGCTTTTAGAATTTCGTGTTTGTCGGCATTTTTTAGCAAATAACCATTGGCGCCGTTTTCAATCATTTTACGAACATAAGTACCTTGCGTAAAAGTACTTAAAGCAATGACTTTTACCATCGGATATTTTTTCGTGATGATTTCGCACAATTCAATACCGTTGGTGTCGGGCAAATTAATATCCATCAAGATTACATCGCAAGTGTGCATTTTAAAAAACTGCAAACACTTTTCAGCAGAAGTTGCTGATCCAACAAGTTCGATATTTTCTTCGTTTTGTAACAAAGATTTTAGACCTTCAATAATCATTTGATGGTCGTCGACAATGAATATTTTGGTTGGGTTTTTAAACATTCAATTCAATATTTACAGATGTTCCATTATTTGGCGAAGTAACCGTATCTATAGTTCCAGATAAATATTTTATGCGATAGGCAATATT
>JAYWGV010000008.1:0-44276 GCA_043778105.1 Bacteroidota bacterium | reverse complement strand
GAGCGTTTCGATAGTTTGATTTGGGTTGTAATCATGTTCTAAATAATGCCAAAGCGTAATCACGTCAAAAAGTGTAGCAGTTTTAAAATCTTCAATCGCAACTTTTATTAGCGTTAAGTCTTGATAGTTGTTTCCAATCCAACCAGAGTCAGAAAAATCGATTCCAGTGCAATTTACCCTAGTTTTTTGATTTAATAGTTCTAAAAAACTTGGATTGCCGCAACCAACATCTAAAATATTAGAATTTAATTCGTTATTTTTGAGATATTTTTTTACAAAATTAACTCGTTTTAAATCTAACGCTTTTTGACTGTTTTCTACAAAAGAACTGTATTTTCCCCAAGCTTTGGAACCTCTATATGGCAAATAATTTTCGGTATAATAACGATTTAAATTTTCTGAATCTACTGGATTTGTTAAAAATACCGTTTCGCAATTGGCACAAATATTAAAATTATAAAGTTCCTTATTTGGCTCGTGCATTAACGCATTTGTAGCTTCATAAAAAGAACTTTCGCTTTTTTTGCAAACGGTGCAAGTAGCTATATTTTCATCTTCCATTTAATGGTTTAAATTTATTTTTTTAATATAAAACATTAGATTAACAGATACTTTTTAAAGTAAAATTACACTTTTATTTTATTTACATTAAGCTGTTGCCAGTCTAGATTGTTTTAATGCAGCTTGAATGTATTTTCTTTTAATAATTAACATTCCGAAACTTTCTCCGCCTTCTTTTCCAATGTTTTTGTGATGCATTTTGTGCGCACGTCGCAAAGCCAAAACATAAACATTTTTAGATTTTGTAAAAACTTTAAATCGTTGGTGAATTATTAAATCATGTACAACAAAATAAGCCAATCCATATAGCAGAATACCAAAGCCAACCCAAGTGTACCATGCGTAATTGTTCATCATACCAAACATAATGCACAACCAACTTGGCACTGCATAGGTTATGAAAAACAAATCATTCCGTTCAAACCAACTTTTATGGTCTTTCTTGTGATGGTCAGCATGAAAATACCACATAAAACCATGCATGATATATTTATGATTTGCCCAAGCTGAAAATTCTGTCAAAATAAAAGTGACTAAAATAATTCCAATACTAACTACTATTTCCATGTTAAATAAATATAAATAATGAGGTAAAAAATATAATTTGCAATATTAAAACGATTGATGACACCATACTATTGCCTTTAATTATAGCAGGATAAAAAATATATGATGTAAAAAAAACAACTCCAATCCAACCTAAATAATTATGTAATCCAGGCAAACCGCCTTCAAATTGCCAAAAATCGAGTTTTTGTGCCACTTGTTCAATAATTAAATCAATAAAAGTAACTAATAAAGCTGTAACACTTATAACGATCAATTTATTTTTAAAAACCTTGCCTACGGTTACAATTCCAGCACAAATAAGCATCGCCCAATTGATGGATATTATTAAAGGAACATCGAGCAGTTTGAAACCTAAACCATTTCCGTAAGAATAATTGCCAAACAACAAACCTGTTTTTATACCAATCAATTCAATAATGTAGCCCAAAATTGCGATAGAGAAAAATGCTGAAATATACTTCTTATCAGATATTGGTTGATGAATCAAAAAAACAAAACAAGTAAATAATAATGTGTAAGGTGTAAAAGGACTAAAAAATGTTGGATTAACAACAAAGCCAATTGAACCAGATACATATACCAGTATTAAAAAATATAAAAAATAAGATTTGTAACTTTCTTTCATTTTTTTTCTCGGTCTACAATAAGTTGACTTGCAATTTTTGCACTCAAAAGGCACAGTGGAATTCCTCCGCCAGGATGCACACTTCCGCCAACAAGGTACAAATTTTTAATACGTGACGAAAAATTTGCGTGTCTTAAAAAAGCGGCAAATTTATTATTGCTTGAGTTTCCATAAAGTGATCCGCCATACGATGATGTTTGATTTTCAATATCAACTGGACTCAAGGTGCTTTCTGTAACTATAAATTGTTCGATATTTGTTTTCAACATACTATTAATTTTGGCAATAACATTTTTTCTAATATCGGTTGCGTATTCAATAGTACTATTTTTATTATGCGGCACATTGACCATGACAAACCAATTCTCGCATCCGGTTGGCGCATCATCTTTGCAATATTTAGAGGTTATATTGATGTAAACCGTAGGATCATCTGTCGGAAATTGTTTCGAAAACAAGTAATCAAATTCTTTTTTATAATCGCCACTAAACAAAATATTATGAAGTCCCAACGATGCAAATTCTTTATTGATTCCCCAATAAAAAACATAGGCACTACTTGATTTTTCTTGTTCTATTAATTTTTTTGGCGTAAAATAACTGGGCAATAAATGTTTGTAAAGCACTCGAATATCGACATCGCTTGCTACAATATCAAAAGGATAATTTATACCATTACTTTTAATGTCATTTATACGGTTATTAGAATCCACATTTAAAGTTTCAACTGTTTCATTGTATTTAATTTCTACTCCAGCATCATTTGCCAACTGAACCAAATGTCTCGTAATTTGATGCATTCCCTTGAGCGGAAGATAAGCACCAAGACTAAATTCGAGATGAGAAATCATATTCATTAAAGCAGGCGCTTTATAAGGATTTGAACCGTTATAAGTCGCATAACGATTAAAAAGTTGTACTGTTTTTGGATTATAAAATGTTTGCTCATTTTTTTTATGCATCGTACTAAATAATCCCAAAAAAGGCGACAACACAATGCCTTTTACCGTTTTAAGATTAATGAAATTTTTAATTTGATGCAAGGATTGTTTCAAAAATAAATCTTCGGTAGTTTTAAAATAAAAAGCATTGCGCTTGAAGTATTTTAAAACGGATTCTTTTTTTTCGTTTAATTTTAAATGAACTTCTTCGGCAAAATCTTCTAAATTGGCAGTAGCTTTAAGCTGCGTTCCATCAGGATAAAAATAATTAGTTATAACTTCTAATTTCTGGTATTCAAATTTATGTTTACTGCTTTGCAAATTAGTTAGTTCGTCAATTAACGAAGGCATAGTTAGTAATGATGGTCCTTTATCAAATCGAAATCCGTTGAGTTTAATTTCGCTTAACTTGCCACCAGCATAATTATTTTTTTCAAAAACGGTAACTTTAAAACCTTGATTCGCCAGTCGAATTGATAATGCAAGACCTCCTATTCCAGCTCCAATGACACCAACTGTTTTGATCATTTAAATCTTTTAAATTATTAGTGTAAAATTATTTTTTTAAAAAACGATAATAGCATAACAAAAGTTAAAAAAATCTATATATTATTAACTAAAATAACAACTATTGATTTCAAATACTTGCTATAAAAAAATCCAACTTATGTTCTCAAGTTGGATTTTAGTGTTTAATTAAAAATTTCGATTACTCCTCAGATTTTGTGAAAATCTATTTTTTTTCTTAAATATCTTGGCGAAAATGTAATGATTTACTTTATCGAAAAGGTTTTGATTTTTTGTGCACTTGTTTTACGAGTTGACTAATAAGGAACTAATGCTTTTTTAAATTTGAGTTTATCTGCTAATAAATCATTATCATCTTCACGCATAGCAGTAATAATTTGATCATATTGATTTATAAAAATATCAATTATTTTTTTTCCATCAATTAATGTGATTGGAACTTTGTTTGGGTCACCTGCATTTTCTATCGCTTTTTGATGAAAATCACTTAAAGCGATGAAACATCCTTGATGTTCCTTTTTCATTGCGCCTCTAAAGTTTGCAACATCTTGCCATTTTATTGAGGTATTTTCATAACGCTTTACTTGTACTTGTAATTTTATGGAAGCAATTCCATATACGTTCAAGATGCCTTCAAAATCTATTCCGCCATCACCAACGCCACCTTGTATTTCATCAGTTTTTTCAAAACCTATTGTTTGAAGTAAGTAACTCACAAATGTTTCAAATTCAAAACCATCGAGTTCTAATAACTTACTTTTTATACTCGTATATATATTAAAATCTGTTTTTACTTTTACTTCGTTTTTATCAATAAGATTATAATATTCTAAAACCTCACGACCATTATTTAATGCAAAAACGGTTAAACTACTTCGCAAAGTGTTTTGAGTCGGAATACTTAATGTTTGCCTATCTAATGTTTCCGTAAACCATGCTACTTTTTTTCGTAAATAATAATTTGATGTGTTATCTTTTTCAAAATAAATTTCAGAGATTATTCTACCAACTAGTAGTTCATTATTATTAAAAGGTGTTATAACAATGTCATCTTTTTTTAAATCATTTATAAAACGAAATACTTGTCCGGCATTTTGACTCATTCTCATATTGCCATCATGGAGATATTTTTTTTTATGTAATTCTTTAATCGCCTCTCTCGAAAAACTTGCATCAACAAGATGATCAAACCAACCTATTGCAACATAACCATTCTCTTTAAAAGATCTTGTGTATTTACCAAAATCTGCACGTACTACATAAATATTATTCATTTTTTTTATATCTCAATTTTATCTATTTCTTTCATCAATCTATTGGTTTCGGTCAATGCCACAATAATTTTTTGATAATGCCGAATGTCATCATAACTCAATTCTCGGTCTTTTCTATCTTTTAGCCATTTTTGTGCGGGTTGATAACCGCCAATATAGAAATTCCAAGCTATTTCGGGAACATTTGCAAAAAATTGAAGCCCCTCAATCCCCAAAGGGGAAGTTTTATCATAGTTGATATAAACTTTATTGTTCTCATAATATGTTTTCCCAACAATATTATCACCGTCATTTGGATATTGCGTGATTAATTTATCGAGTACTTCGCTTTCTAGTAAATGAATTTGGCGTAATCGTGAACCTAACTTTGCCAAAGTTTGGAACTTTGGCAAAGCTTCTGGATAAGGAACTCGTGGAAAATCAATTTTTAAAAACTCTTTGTATTTTTCTCTATAACTTGGCGAATGCAAAACCGCATAGATATAATCGAGAATGTCTATTGGAGCGAAAACTGTTTCGGGTTGCGAGTTTTGAGTTTCGGGTTTTTCAGCAACAAACGGAATGCCTAACTTTTTAGCAATTTCGTTGACTATTTCCATGTTTAGATTAGGCGTGCGAATAACTTCGTCTAATAAACTGGTTTGGGTTGTGGTTTCTTGATAGAGGTAAAGTGGGAAACTGTAAGTTTGAAAACCATAAAAGTTTAAATCAATTACATTTTTACTTATGAATATTGTCTTGAAATCTATAACATTTACTTGACTCCTCATTAAACATAAACCTAAATTCTCTTGGTTAATTATATTTTTAAAAACACTATAAAAAGATCTTTTTAGTAGAACATTATCATAATAAATGTAGTATTTTTGAAATGGCTTGTAATTAGTTTCTATTATTTTACTTTCATCAAATTTACATTTTTTTATTCTATCTATTAAATTATAACTGCTTGAGTCATTAATATTATATTCATTTATAAAATTGTTGTCTAATTTTTCATTTAACAAATGCTTTATTCTATTTGATAATGCAAATTTATCAGAGTCGATAAATAACTTATCACGACCAGATTGAATACCAGAAATATTATTCAAAAACAATTCATCAAGCTTAAAACCTCTTTCATAATCAGAAATACCTTCAAAATTTTTATTTACAAAATAATAATCAGGGTTTTTAATTTCTAATTCATTCCATTTAAAAGATTTCAAAGAGTTTCTATTCAAAAAATCATATTTTAAATCTCTTTTTCCTTGTAAGTCATAATGAAATATTTCTCCTAAATCAGTTTGATTTTTCTTATTCGTTTTCACAAAAATATTTATAGAAACGCCTTGCATTATATCAAATACATTTTGGTCAGCTGAACCATCAGGACAAACTTCTTTTTTCTTGGCATTACCATGCAAATCAAGAACATAAATCTTATCAAAACTTTCTAATAAATGTTTCCGCATTTGACGATGAATAATTCCATCAATAAAACTATTGTTAGAAATATAAGCTAAAATACCACTTCCGTTTTTGTCTATAAAATGTTGTCCGAAACGAATAAATTTTATGTAATCGTCAGAAAGTGGTTGTATGTTTCTTTCGTTTAAATCTTTTTTATAATCGGCTGTTAAACTTTCAATCCATTTACTTTTATTTGAACTACTAACGCTATACGGCGGATTTCCCATAACAACCATTACTGGTGCATCGCGTTTTATGGCGTTGGCTTGGTCGGCTTCATCACTTAGCCAACTGCTAAAAAGTGTTTGCGTGTCAGGGTGTGCTTCTTCTAGACTATTGGTCAAGAAAATTCTAAAACGCTGTTCGTCTGTAGGTTTGTAACCAGTTTCGGTCAAGAGCATGTCCATTTTTAAATGTGCCATGGCGTAACTTGCCATTAGCAACTCAAAACCATTTAATCTTGGTATTAAATCGTTGGTTACATATTTGCTCCAAATGCCTTGTTGTCCTTCGAATTTTTTGTGAATGTGTTTTACTACTTCTGCCAAAAACGTTCCTGTTCCTGTCGCTGGATCAAGAATTTGCACTTTGTGTACTTCAACTTCGGTTTCAACTTCTTGTAATTTGGCGTTTTTCCCTTTAGTTTGCGTAACGGCTTTTTTCTTAATTTTTATTTTGCTTGTATCGGCTAAACCTTCTTTCAGGTTGAATTCGGTTTTTAAAATATCATCTACAGCACGAACTATAAAATTTACTATGGGTTGTGGCGTGTACCAAACGCCACGCGCTTTTCTGAGTACTGGATTATATTCGCCTAGAAAAGTTTCATAAAAATGTACAACTGGATCTTCTCCTTGTCCTCCTCCTTTGGGGGAGGTTCGGTGGGGGTTAAAGTTTTTCATAATCTGCGCCACATCACTGGCTAGGAAAATAGAAACCAATTCTTCTACTATCCAAACCAAACGATTGTCTAAATCATAACCTGCAATGTCTTGAAAAAGCTTTCGCAAAAACGGATTGCTTTTTGGTATTAACGATGCGGCTTCTTCTCGAGAAAAAGTGGGTAATGTTGGGTCGTGATAACGTGCAGCGAACATTCCGTAAGCAATTGTTTGCGAATAGATATCGGCAAAACTCTTGTTGTCAATATCGTGTATCAACATTTGTTGAAACGACAACATTTGACTTTTTATACTAGAACGAATTCCGTTTTCATCGTCATTGTTCAGTGATTTTTCTATAACATCAGCCATCAGTTTGGCTTTTCCTGCCATCATTTGCGCCAATTTGGTAGGCGATTTGATGGTTTGCGAAATAGTTTCTGCAAAATTTGTAATAAGGTTTATAAACTGTTCAAAGTTTTCAGGAATTGGAATTATTGAACCATTTTCAATTTTGGCGATTTCAATTTTGGTGACAAAATCGCCATTTTTATAAAAATGAAAATCTAAATAATCGGTAAAAATTAAGTTGGTTAAACCAGCTTTGTATCTATCAAATTGTTCTTTGAGTTTTTTATCTTTTAAATCTACGCCAATATCTTTGGCTTCAATGTAACCAATAGGAATGTCTTTTTTTGTCAAAACATAATCTGGCGCGCCACAAGCCACTCGTGCTGGTTCGTTGGTAACCAATACATCGGGCAAAATTGCCATTATCAGGTTTTGTAAATCACCACGATAAGAATGTTCTCGGGCGTTTCCTGTTTTGTGTAAAATGTCAATTTTGCTAACGTATTGCTGAATAGTCATAAAGAAAAGTAAAAGTCAAATATAGGATTTTTTTATTGAAATTTAATCTAAATAAAAAACTCAACTCAAACAATTGCATAGGGTGATTTAATATTTTTAAAATAAATTATTTTTCCAAAAATATTAACTCTAATTCTTTAATAGTTTTAAAATCGCCATCAGATGTTATAAACGGAAGTTCTAAATGTATTGCTGTTGCAGCAATTATGGCATCGGCAAGTTTTAGCTTGTATTTTTGTTTGAGGTTGATTGCAAGATATTTAATTTCAGGATTAAATTCTATTACAAAACACTCATCGACAATACGTTTCATATTTAGTTTTTGTTCTTTAGAAATACTAAATACATCCAAAAGTTCCATTTCAGAAATACAGGATATAGCAATGTTGAAACTTAAAAATGGTTCTACCAATTTATTTCGTTGGTCAGTATGTATTAGAAAATTAGTGTCAACTAAATAATTAATCCCACTCATCTCTCATTTTTTTTTGAATTTCCAATGCATCGCCTTCAATAGTGCATTGTCCGAAAACATTCCATAAACTCTTTTTCTTTTTTTCTTGTTTTGATTTTAATTTTGCTAGTTGCTTTTCAACCTCTTCTTTTGTTGCTCCTTTTTTTATTGTGATTACCATTATATTGCATTTAATTATAATAACAAATATATAAATTATTTTGCTTCAAAATAAAAAATTCCCAATTCAAAACTTGTTTCGAATTGGGGTTTGATATTTTAAAAATTTAGAAACTTACTTCTCCAAAAAAATCAATTCTAATTCTTTAATAGCTTTAAAATCGCCATCAGAAGTTATAAACGGAAGTTCTAAATGTATTGCTGTTGCAGCAATTATGGCATCAGCAAGTTTTAGTTTGTATTTTTGTTTTAGGTCGATTGCAAGATATTTAATTTCTTGGTTTAATTCAATAATCCGACAATCATCTAATAAAGATTTCATATTAGATTTATGGCTTTTAGAAATGCTAAAAACACCAAGTAATTCCATTTCTGTAATAAACGAAACAATAATTTTAACATCTAAAAAAGGTTCAACCCAATATTTTTGCTGAGTTAAGTGAATTATAAAATTGGTATCTACTAAATATTTAGTTCCATTCATCTCTCAATTTTCTTTGGATTTCAACTGCATCTCCTTCAATTGGGAACTTTCCAAAATATTCTCTTAACCCAACTTTCTTTTTATTTTGTTTTAATTTCGCTAATTGTTTTTCAACTTCTTCTTTTGTAGCTCCTTTTTTTATTGTGATTATCATCTTTTAAAGATTTAATGAGTTATACAAATATAATAATAATTCTAATTCAAAATAAAAAAACTCCCAAATTCAAAACTAAATTCGAATTTGGGAGTTTAATATTTAAAAGATTATCTAATTAAGATTCTCTCGGTGGTCTTGGCAATAATGCTTTTCTAGACACTTTCTCTTTTCGAGTTTTTGGGTCTAAACCAAGGTATTTAATCATGAACACATCGCCCATATTTACAACATCGGCAACATTTTCTGTGCGTTCCCAAGCTAATTCAGATACGTGTAATAAAACCTCGTTTCCTGGAGCATCAGTATATTCTACAACGGCACCAAAATCTAGCATTTTTATTACCTTAACTTCATAAGCTTCGCCCATTTGTGGTTTGAAAATGATAGAATCGATTTTCGCTAATACTTTAGCAATTCCGTCAGGATCAGTACCAAGAATTTCTACAATTCCCATATCGTTTTCTTCGTTGATAACGATTGTACAACCTGTTGCTTTTTGCAATTCTTGAATCACTTTTCCACCAGGTCCGATTAACGCACCAATAAAGTTTCCTGGAATTGTTCTCATTAAAATTTTTGGAGCATAAGCTTTAACATCTGCTTTTGGAGCTGCTAAAGTTTCGTTTAGAATATTCAAAATATGCAAACGACCATCACGAGCTTGTGCCAATGCAGCTTCCATAATTTCATATTTCAATCCGTCGATTTTAATATCCATTTGGCAAGCTGTAATTCCTTCTGAAGTTCCAGTTACCTTGAAATCCATATCTCCTAAATGGTCTTCATCACCCAAAATATCAGATAAAACTGCATAACGATCTCCGTCAGTAATCAATCCCATTGCGATTCCAGAAACTGGTCTAATCATTTGAATACCAGCATCCATTAAAGATAATGTTCCAGCACAAACCGTAGCCATAGAAGACGAACCGTTTGATTCTAAAACTTCTGAAACTACACGAATGGTATAAGGACAATCAGCAGGAATCATATTTTTCAAAGCACGTTGTGCCAAGTTTCCGTGACCAACTTCTCTTCTTGAAGTTCCTCTTAACGGACGAGCTTCTCCTGTCGAAAATGGTGGGAAATTATAATGTAAATAGAATTTTTCTTCTCCTTGTTGGCTTGGAGAATCAATTTGGTTGGCTTCACGAGAAGTTCCTAAAGTTGCTGTTGCCAATGCCTGAGTTTCTCCACGAGTAAATAATGCCGAACCGTGAACCGATGGCAAATAATCTACTTCACACCAAATTGGGCGAATTTCGGTAGTTTTTCTTCCGTCCAAACGTGTTCCTAAATCTAAGGTTACGTTACGAACTGCTTCTTTGTTAACTTTATAAAAATATTTAGAAACCAAATCGCCATTTTCTGCCAATTCTTCTTCGGTAAATAATGCTTTTACTTCGTCTTTAATTGCTGCAAATGCTGCTGAACGTTCTTGTTTAGCTGAACCTTTTCTTGCAACTTCGTAAATTTTATCATAGGCTGCTGCTTTCACTTTGGCGTGAATGGTTTCGTCAGATTTTTCTTGGTCGTAAGTACGAACTTCTTTTTTACCAAACGCAGCTTGCAAACGTTCTTGTGCAGCAATTTGATTTTTGATGTGTTCGTGAGCAAATTTAATTGCTTCAATCATTTCTTCTTCTGAAATTTCTTTCATTTCGCCTTCTACCATTGCAATAGAATCGGTAGAAGCTCCAATCATCATGTCGATATCTGACAATTCTAATTGTGCACGACTTGGATTAATGATGAATTTTCCGTCAATTCTTCCAACTCTTGCTTCAGAAATTAAAGTTTCAAATGGAATATCAGATAATGCAAGTGCTGCCGAAGCTGCTAATCCTGCAAGTGCATCTGGCATAACATCGTCATCATGAGACATTAACTGTATCATAACTTGAACTTCTGCGTGATAATCACTCGGGAAAAGCGGACGCAAAACGCGGTCAACCAATCTCATTGTTAACACTTCGTTGTCGCTTGGACGTGCTTCCCTTTTAAAGAAACCACCTGGAAAACGACCAGCTGCTGCGAATTTTTCACGATAATCTACCGTTAACGGCAAGAAATCAATTCCTGGCGTTGCTTTTCTTGATGATACAACTGTTCCTAAGATTACAGTTTTACCAATTCTTACTACTACAGATCCGTCGGCTTGTTTCGCCAAACGACCTGTCTCGATTGTGATGTTTCTGCCATCACCTAAATCGATTTTTTCTACAAATAATTGTGGAATCATATATTTTTTTCCTTTTTTAATTTTTTGCTATGGATTACTGCTATCTGCAGACTTTTACCAAAAATTTAGTTGCCATGCCAACAAAACTTTTTCAACACAAAACCTATAATTTTTTTAAAACCTTATAAGTTTATTTTATAACAAAAAAGGAGGCACAATTGCACCTCCTTTCTATAAATATTATTTTCTAATACCTAATTCTTTGATAATCTCACGGTAACGATTAATTTCAGTTTTCTTCAAGTAGTCAAGAAGTGCTCTTCTTTTTCCTACCAAAAGAACCAAAGATCTTTCTGTGTTATAATCATGACGATTTTTTTTCAAATGCTCAGTCAAATGCGTAATTCTGAAAGTGAACAATGCAATTTGCGATTCTGATTTTCCTGTGTTTGTTTTTTCTCCGTGTTTAGCGAAGATTTCTTCTTTAACTTCTTTAGATAAATACATTTTAATATCTTATAAATGATTATTATGTAGCCTTAAAACTTTTTTAAGACGGTGCAAAAGTAATCATTAATTTCGAATAATAAAACTTTCGTCAATAATTGTCAAAGTATCAACAACTTTTTTAGGTTTTGGCTTGAATTTTTTCTTTAATTCGTATTTTTCTTTCCATCTCAAAGTTTTTATTACCGAAACCAACCCATTTCTATCAATATAAACTCGCATTTCTTTTTTCTGAATTTTTCGTTCGTACTCAATTTTATACCTATATATATTGGTTTTAATATTTTCGTTGGTTAATACTTCAATAAGTTCAAGATTTATGAATTTTCCGTATTCCTCATTATTGTTTACACAAATGGCTGAAATATAACTCAAGGTTATTTTATTGAGTAATTTCTTGGTTAATTCTTCTTCGGTAAATTTTTTAAGTTTAGATGTGTTGCAAGAGTTTAATAATCTAAATGCAACATTGTAAGATAGATCTTTTTCCTCGATTGGAGCTTCATCGATTGACATTTGGGTAATGGTTACTATCGTGTCGTTTAACTTGATTTTTTCTTTTAGTTCTTGTTCCTTTTTTTTATCTGCGGCAGCGGTTTTAGGATCAATTTTTTTTAAATCAACTAGCTTTTTTGAATCTGTTTTTTTATCAACTACAACTTTTTTTGAGTCAATAATTTTCTTTTTATCAATCACAGTTTTGGGTGCAACTTTCACTTCTTTTTTCTTATCAGATTGAGAAAAAACAGAGAAACTGAGTAATAAAAAAAGTAAAATTGTTTTCATTGCTGTAACCTAAACAGATAAATTTGTAAATCGAAAAAGACAAATATAGAATAAAATTAAGTTTTATTTAAGATTCAATCTCAAATCCAAACGATTATTATCATTTAATCTATAAAATGGCTAAATAAATCGATAAAATGAAATTGAAACGTAACTTTTGAATTTTTAAGAGCGAATTTTAAAATAATTTAGCAATTTCTGTGTTTACAAATTCTAAAAATTGCTCATCTTCATTAGTAAATGGATCCAAAATGTGGCTGTCAATATCTATTTGACCAATATTTTTTCCGTTAACGAATAATGGAACCACAATTTCTGACTTCACAGTAAAACTGCAAGCGATGTAATTGTCTTGAGCAGCAACATCTGGTACAACAAAATTTTGGTTAGAAACCGCAACTTGACCACAAATTCCTTTGCCGAATGGAATAACTGTATGATCGGTTTCGGCACCAACATAAGGACCAAGATGCAAAGTTTGCGCTTCGTGATTGGCAAAATAAAACCCAACCCAATTGTAATGTTCAATGTTATTATTTAATAATTTACAAATTTCCAAAAGTTTTTCATCTCTTGAAATGTCATATTTTAATGTAATTTCGGTTACTTTAGGTTTTAATTCTTGGAAAGTCATTTTTATATATTTTTGGCAAAAGTAATTCTTGAAAGTTTCATAATTTATATAAATTTGTTAAAAAACATTCTTGCCACGAATTTCACTAAAATTCACTAATTTTTGTTTGTATGGATTTCACTAATTTTTAAATTTATTATACAAATTTGCGAAATTCAATTTTAATTTAAGCAATTTGTGAATATTAATGAAATTAGTGGCAACTTTTAAAAATTAATATAATTGTGTTTTTTTATCTAAATTTGAAAAAAATTAACATTGAAAAATTATTTCATTCAATACAAACCATTTTTACTTTTTCTAGGCAAATTTATTTTTGTCTATTTGATTTTGACATTTGCCTATGAAACTTATTTGGATAAATTTAATTCAGATAAATTACAAATAGATATTTTTACCGAAATTGTTGCCAATCAAACGATAACATTATTGCAATTATTTGATTCAAATGCTTATCAAATCACTAATTTAGAAGCCTCCAGCATAAAATTATTTTACAATAAAAAATATATTGCTCAAATAATAGAAGGTTGCAACGGTTTGAGTGTCATAATTTTATTTATAGCATTTGTGATAGCATTTACAGGAAAACTAAAACATACTGTTTTTTTTATATTACTAGGAAGTTTGCTAATTCATATTTTAAACATCATCAGAATTGCACTTTTATGCATCTTAATTTTCGAATTTCCTGAATATGAAGAAATATTGCACAGCGTGATTTTTCCATTAATTATTTATGGATTTGTATTTTTACTTTGGGTCATTTGGGTTAATAAATTTTCGATTTATGCTAAAAAAACTAATTAAATATAAATTCAGAATTGTGTTAATTGCTTCACTTACATTCGCATTAGCTTGTATTCGCGCATTCGAAAATGAAATATTTTATGATCCATTTTTAAATTATTTTAAATTAAATTATCAAAACCAAAGATTGCCAGAAATTGACAATTTTAATTTATTTTTAGGATTGCTTTTCAGGTATATTTTGAATTCACTTACTTCAATTATTATAATTTTTATAATTTTTAAAGATTTCGAAATGATTAAATTTGTTTCTATTTTGTATATTATTTTTTTTATTTTATTGACAATAAGTTTTTATATAATATTAATTTATTTTATTGAAACTAATAAAATGACACTCTTTTACATACGACGATTTTTAATTCAGCCTATATTTTTATTATTATTTTTGACTGGATTTTATTTTCAGAAATTCCAAAATATAAAATAACAGCATTTTAAGAAATAATCAATCTATTTTTTGATATATTTGTAGTATGATATTCAAGAAATGTACAATTTTAATTTTAGCTTTTCTATTGTTGGTTTCCAACTCGGGCTTGGCGTTAAACGTGCATTATTGTGGCAAAAAAATCGCTTCGGTTTCTTTAAAGTTAAATCAAAAACCTAATGATTTAGAAAAAGGTTGTTGCGGAATTATTGAAAAGAAAACATGTTGTTGCGATGATAAAATTGTTCAACTTCAAGAAAATTCAGATAAATTTCAAAAGGAAATTAGTCAGATAGAATTCTCGAAAATTTGTTTTATTGAAACAAACAAATTAGTAAATTATAAAACAATTACTAATTTTAAAACTCAAAAAAGTAAAACTTTATATAGCTTTAACGACCATATTCCTCCGATTTTTAAATTAAATTGCCAATTGGTTTTTTACGCCTGATTTAGAATTTTTACGTCAAAATTTCTGACTTAATATTATTTCTAAATCAAATCAATAATGAAAAATACATTTCTATTTTTTGTACTTTTTATTTCGTTTCTTACTTATTCGCAAGACACTTTAAAAGCTGTTAATGTGCAAGCCGAACGAAAAAAAATACAAAAATCTTTAAAAATAACAACCAATACAACGGTTTTAACAAGCGCTGAGTTACTCAAAGCGGCGTGTTGTAATCTAGCCGAAAGTTTCGAAACCAACCCATCAATCGATGTGAGTTTTAGCGATGCTTTAACAGGAACTAAGCAAATAAAAATGCTAGGTTTAACAAGTCCATATTTAATGATTACCGAAGAAAATATTCCGCTAGTTCGTGGCGCATCACAAACTTATGGCTTGTCATTTACGCCAGGAACTTGGATAGAAAGTATTCAAATAACTAAAGGCGCAGGCAGTGTTGTCAATGGTTATGAAAGTATTTCGGGTCAAATAAATACCGAAATAATTAAACCATTAAATGACAATCAATTTTTTTTAAACACCTACGCATCAACCGATTCGAGATACGAAATAAACACGCACGCCAACCACAAATTCTCACCAAAATTGGCAACAAGTTTTTATTTCCACGGCAATACTCGAATTGCTAAATTGGATCAAAATGACGATGATTTTCTTGATTCTCCTTTAGGAAAACAAGTTAATTTTACAAATCGTTGGCAATTTGCCGATGCTGAAACTGGTTGGGTTAGCTTCTTGAATTTCAAATATTTAAAAGACGAAAAACAATCTGGTGACAAAATGTTTAATCCAGATATTGACAAGTTAACGACCAATCATTGGGGTTCGCAAATTAATACGTATCGGTTTGATGTTGCTTCTAAAATTGGATATGTTTTCAAAGACATACCTTACCAAAGCATTGGTTTTCAAAATTCGTATAATGCGCACAATCAAAAATCATATTTTGGTTTGAATACTTATGATATTACTCAAAAAAGTTATTTTTCAAACCTTATTTTTAATTCAATTATCAACAATACCAATCATAAGTTTTCTACTGGATTAAATTTTGCTCACGACAAATATGAAGAATTTGTCAATCGAAATGATGTTGGAAGGCTTGATTATTCTGCTGGTGCCTTTTTCGAATATAATTTCGATGACAATGATAAAATGAGTTATTCGCTTGGAGGAAGAGTTGATTCGCATAACCGATTGGGTGTTTTTTTTACACCAAGAATACATTTTAGATACAATCCAACCGAGAAATCAGCAATTAGATTTTCGGCAGGTCGTGGCAAACGAACTGCCAATATTTATGCAGAAAACCAACAACTTTTTGCAAGTTCTAGGCTTTTGCAAGTTTTAGATAATAATGGTAAAATCATTAATACCAAAGATTCAAAATTGGCATACGGATTAAATCCCGAAAGTGCTTGGAATTATGGCGTGAGTTTTAATCAAAAGTTTTTGATTTTCGATAAAAGAGCCGATGTAACTTTAGATTTATATAGAACCGATTTTCAAAATCAAGCAGTTGTCGATTTATACAATTCTCCACAAAAAGCACTTTTTTATAATCTTGATGGAAAATCGGTCGCTAACAGTTTGCAATTGGAGTTTAATTTTGAAATCATAAAACATTTTAATCTTCGGTCAGCCTATAAATATTATGATGTTTCCACAGATTATTTATCAGGAAATTTTGAAAATCCGCTTCAAGCGAAACATCGTTTTTTTGGAAATCTTGAATATGAATCACATCTTAATGAGCAAGGACAAAATTGGCGGTTGGATGCAACCCTAAATTGGATTGGCGCGCAAAGATTACCATTTACATCCTCAAATCCTGTAAAAGATCGATTGCCAGAATTCTCGAGTGCATCCTCGACGTTGAATATTCAAGCAACTTTGGTTTTTTCTAAAATATTCGAAATTTATTTTGGTGGCGAAAACGTTACCAATACTCGTCAAAACAAAGCCATTTTAGGAACCGATAATCCATTTGGCTCAAATTTTGATGCATCGATTGTATATCAACCCATTTTTGGACAAATGTTTTATGGTGGATTCCGATATACATTAAAATAAAAATTAATAAAAAAAGTTTGCCACAAAGACATAAAGTCTCGTAGATAGAAATAATTAAGTTTAAAATACTTTGAGTGTTTGTGCCTTTCTGGCAAAAAGTTGGGACTTAATCTTTAAAGTTGAAAATAATAAATCTAATCAAAATTAAAAGTAAATAAAATGAAAAATATAATATCAATAATTCTAGTTTTTTTCTTAGCCTTAAACAGTAACGCTCAAGAAATAAAGAAAAATAAAAATGCAAAAATCGAATTTCACGTTGATGGCGTTTGTGGAATGTGTAAAAAGCGAATCGAAAAAGCTGCGTTGAGTGTTTCGGGCGTTAAATTGGCAGTTTGGAATATTGACAGTGGTAATTTGAATTTAATTATCAATGAAGAAAAAACCAATCCAAAAAATATTCAACAAGCAATTGCGAACATTGGTCACGACAATGACGGCCAAAAAACGACCGACGAAGCCTATAATTCTTTACACGCGTGCTGTCAATACGAACGAAAATAGAAATGTTCTGAAATGTTATTTTTGTATTAAATGCTAATCATACTTCAGTTTTTCGATTAAAATTGACTATTTTCACGGCTTTAAATTTGATACCATTATAATGAGTGATTTTAATTTTATGCAACTTCTGAATCCTGAATTTTATATTCTGCTGGAATTTAGAGGAATAAAGATTGGGCTGTTTGTGATTTTGTTTATAGTTTTTGCCGAAACTGGACTTTTAGCTGGTTTTTTTCTACCAGGTGATAGTTTGCTTTTTCTTGCAGGGATTTACAGCGAATCATTAATGCAACAATTTTCGATGGGAAATGAGGTTGCAAATTTAGTAGTTTTGTCGGTATTAATTGCACTCGCAGGTATTCTTGGTAACATTTTTGGTTATTGGTTTGGTAATAAAAGCGGTGCCTATTTGTACAAAAGAAAGGATAATTTTTTATTCAAGATAAAATATTTATACCACGCCAAAGATTTTTTTGATAAATATGGCAGCAAAGCAATAATTTTCGCAAGATTTATTCCAATAGTTAGAACATTTATTCCAGTTATAGCAGGAATTGTTGCGATGGATAAGAAAGCTTTTATGTTTTACAATATTCTGGGTTCGTTTTTATGGTCGTTTGTACTGCTTTTTTCAGGACATTATTTGCACCAATTATTTTTGGATAAATTCAGTATTGACTTGAAACATTATATTGAATTTATTGTAATTGGAATTATTTTGGTATCGACTGCGCCACTATTTGTTAAAATTATTAAAAGTAAATTGACGAATAAATAGACAAATTAATTATTCTAATTCAATCATTTTGACATAACTGACAAATTCATATAAATGAAAGCAATATTTTAAAACTTTTAAGTAACTTTGTAACAAATCATTGAATTATGAAAACAGGAGATAAAGCAATTGTTGATCCAAAATTGACAGGATTAGGTTACTGGGTAGAAGGAATTATTATTAAAATAAGAAATAATCCATTTCTTGGAAAAGAAATTGCTTTGAAAGACAATTTTGGCAATATTTATTTTGATGCTGTAAAATATTTTAAACCTATTACAAAATAATGTTTGCAATTAGTTTTGATATGGTAATTGTTGACCTTAAAAACAATTATGGTGAACCTTATAATAACGCTTATTACGAAATAAGTAGTATTCTAGAGGAATTTAATTTTTATCGTGCGCAAGGAAGTGTTTATTTAACTGATAAAAACGATATGGTTAATTTAACTCGAGCGATGAACAAACTTAAAACAATAGATTGGTTTAGAAATTCAGTAAGAGATATTAGAGCTTTTCGTGTCGAAGATTGGTCGAATTTTACCGATTTTATCAAAGAATAAAAACTCGTATAATAGCCCTGATGGAAGGGAAAATCCTTTTTATCAATTGCCACGGGTTTAAACCCGTGGCAATTGATAAAAAGATTGGAATGACAGCAGGACAAGTGTTTTTTTTAAAATATGAAACTTGTGCTCCAAAAAACAAAAAAAATCCGTTTAGTTTTAACACTAAACGGATTTTTTTGAATATTAAAATTTCAGTATTCGTTATCAAAGTTTAAAATTATAAAGTTTGAATGTTGATTAATGAATGTCGAATAACGAACTATAAAAAATTACATCATTCCTGGCATGCCACCACCATGAGAATGAGCAGGAGCATCTTCTTTGATTTCTACTAATGCACATTCGGTAGTAAGAATCATTCCGGCTACAGATGCAGCGTTTTCAAGTGCGACACGAGTAACTTTTTTAGGATCGATAATTCCAGCTTTTAGCATGTCTACATATTGGTCTGTTTTGGCATTGTAACCAAAATCTCCTTTTCCTTCGGCTACTTTTGCAACAACTACCGATCCTTCAAGACCAGCATTTTCTACTATAGTTCTTAACGGAGCTTCAACAGCACGAGAAATAATTTGTATTCCAGTTGCTTCATCAGGATTATTGGCTTTTACTTTTTCTAAAGCCGATTTTGCTCTCAATAAAGCAACGCCACCACCAGCAACAATGCCTTCTTCGACCGCAGCACGAGTTGCGTGAAGCGCATCGTCAACACGGTCTTTTTTCTCTTTCATTTCCACTTCGGATGCTGCTCCAACATAAAGAACTGCAACTCCACCAGCTAATTTAGCCAATCGTTCTTGCAATTTTTCGCGGTCATAATCAGAAGTTGTAGTTTCCATTTGTGCTTTAATTTGGTTGACACGATTTTTGATCATATCAGCTTCGCCAGCACCAGAAACTATTGTAGTATTGTCTTTATCGATTGTAACACGTTTCGCAGTTCCTAACATATCAAGAGTTGCGTTTTCTAAAGTGTGTCCTTGCTCTTCAGAAATTACGGTTCCACCAGTTAAAATTGCAATATCTTCAAGCATTGCTTTTCTGCGATCGCCAAAACCTGGTGCTTTAACAGCAGCAATTTTTAATGCCCCACGCAATTTATTTACAACCAATGTCGATAAAGCCTCGCCATCTACATCTTCGGCAATGATTAATAATGGTTTTCCTGATTGTGCAACTGGCTCAAGAACTGGCAACAATTCTTTCAAAGATGAAACTTTTTTGTCGTATAATAATATGTATGGACTTTCAAGTTCTGCTTCCATTTTTTCTGGATTGGTCACAAAATATGGAGACAAATATCCACGATCAAATTGCATTCCTTCGACAACATCTACATAAGTGTCTGTTCCTTTGGCTTCTTCGACAGTAATTACGCCTTCTTTTCCAACTTTTGCGAAAGCATTTGCAATCAATTCGCCAATAACATCGTCGTTATTAGCAGAAATCGATGCAATTTGCTTGATTTTGCTTGAATCGCTACCAACAACTTTGGCTTGTTTGGTCAAATCGGCAACAATTGCTTCTACGGCTTTGTCGATTCCACGTTTCAAATCCATTGGGTTTGCTCCAGCAGCAACGTTTTTTAAACCTTCTTTCACGATTGCTTGTGCCAAAACTGTTGCAGTTGTTGTTCCATCTCCTGCCAAATCGTTGGTTTTAGAAGCTACTTCTTTTACCATTTGTGCGCCCATATTTTCTAATGGATCTGCCAATTCTATTTCTTTTGCAACGGTTACACCATCTTTGGTAACTGTTGGTCCACCAAATGATTTTCCTATAATTACATTACGACCTTTTGGTCCAAGTGTTACTTTTACTGCATTTGCTAATGCATCAACGCCACGTTTTAATCCGTCACGTGCTTCGATATCAAATTTTATATTTTTTGCCATTTTTTTTAGTTTAAAATTGTTTAATGTTTAAAATGTTTAATGTTGTTTTGTATTTACAAAATACAATTTACATTATACAAATTTTAGATTATCGCCAATATGTCGTCTTCGCGCATGATTAAATAATCTTTTCCTTCTAGTTTTAATTCGGTTCCTGCATATTTTCCGTAAAGCACAGTATCTCCAATTTTCACAGTCATTGTGTGGTCTTTGGTGCCGTTTCCTACAGCAATTACTGTTCCTTTTTGTGGTTTTTCTTTGGCTGTATCTGGAATAAAAATCCCTGATGCTGTTTTAGTCTCGGCTGCCATAGGTTCAATTAGAACTCGGTCTGAAAGTGGTTTTATGTTTAATGACATATTGTTGTGGTTTTTTAATTTTGTGTTAATTAGAGTTCAGAAATTGTGCCAAATACTAAAAACTGACATTTTTGCTTAAAAAAAATGTCAGCATAATTAAGCTGACATTTTCAAATTATTTTTTTTCAAATTATTTTTTTACAGGAACCGATTCTACTGGTTTGCTTGCATCTGGTATTCCTAATGTTTTCGAATCTGTTTTCGGAGCGATTGTCGAAGTTTCGTCTTTTAAAGTAGTTGAACTTGTGCTAACAAAACTTAAACTTGAAGCTAAAATCAAAGCCAAAAGAACCGCACCCAATGTCCAAGTACTTTTATCAAGAAAATCAGTAGTTTTTTGAACGCCACCCATCATTTGTGAACCACCAATTGCCGATGATAATCCGCCACCTTTAGGGTTTTGAACCATTATTACTACGATTAATAAAAAACAAACGATTGTTATTAAAACTAAAAAAATTGTGAACATAATGTATTGTAATTAATTATTATTTTTTTGTAAATATTTTATATCTTGAATTCGGATTGCAAAAATAGAACTTTTTTCTGGATATTTCAAAATTAATATTTCATAAGCTTGAATTGCTTTGTCATATTTTTTTTGTTCAAGATAAACTTTGGCTAAAGTTTCGGTCATAATGTAAGAACTTGAATCGTTTTTCGGCTCGTAAACACTTGCTATTACTGCGTTTTTATCGATTTTTGGTATTTTTGGACTTGACTCAATAAACTTGTCAATTAGTTCTGAATTTTTTAATTTTTCGGGATTATTTTCTTCAAATATTGTTTCAAATTGATGGATTTCTACTCTAATAATTGGTTTTATTCTTGAAATTTGCAACCATTCTTGAAAAGAATGCTTTTCGTTTTGAGAAAATTCTAATGGTTTTCCGATTTCTAGTTTTTCGACAATTTTTTCGGTTTCGGAATTAGAGATGGAACTTAAAATCGATTTTTCAAGATTATTTATATTTGGAACTGCATCGTTTTTAATTCCTACAACATCAAAATCTGCGACTTTTATATTGTTTATAGCATCTATTTTGTCATCATAAAAACCTTTTTGAATAGCAATAAAATTATCAGAAGTTATAAAATCGAATAAAATAGATCGATCGGTTGTGTGTGCAGCAGTTTTTTTGAGTTCTACATTATATGAGTAACTATTTTGATTGTACAAACCTTTTAAATGCAATGCTCGTGCACTCTGAAAATATGGAAATTCTGCAATCATTTTTTCTAAACCGATAGTCTGCTTTTCGTTGATAGCAATTGGTTTATTGATGATGTGATTGTATTGAATTGTGTTCATATTATTTAGTGGTCAGTATTCAGTTTTAAGTGTTTAGTTTTCAGTGGTCAGTATTCAGCTTTTAGTTGTGGGCTTCAAAATTTAGTTAAAAAATATGGTTCTGCTACAGAATATTGTAGATTTTAAAAAAACTAGCACTGTAATAAAGAAAACTAATACTTTTGTCATTTCGACGAAGGAGACTAGAGCCTCAAAGTGCGACTGGCAAAGCAAATATCATAACGTGTGCAACTAATGTGATTTCTCCTTCGTCGAAATGACAAAATATACGAATATTTTAATTAAACCCACAATATTCTATAACACTACCAAAAATATAAATATCAATTTTTTGTTTTAAATATTTGGTTTTAAATGACAAAATTTATAAAATATAATAATTAGTTATTTAAATCGTACAACTGAAAACTAAAAACTGAACACTGAATACTAATTCTACCATTTCGCCAGAGAATCATTAAAAATATTTTGGCAAATATTATCAAAAATATCTGTCAATGCCGCCGATAAAACCGAACCTGTTAATTGATCATTGGCACCATAATTATGAAAAAAAGTGAATTTTTTCTCGAAATTGTCTTTTTCATTTTTTTTATTAGTAAACCTAACATTTATTGTAATATCCAAACGACTTTGCGCAGCTTTATCACCCGCAATTGCTGCAAAAGGGCTAATTCTGTAATCTACAATTTCGCCTTCATATAATAAATCGCCACCTGAATTAGTAAAATTGAGATTGGTTTGATTCTGAATAATATTTTGCAATTTTAACGAAAAATTACGTTCAATTCCTGGTTCAACCAATGGCGAGTTGTTCATGAAATTATTGACTTGAAAGGTTTTTGCATCGATTTTTCCTGTTCCTGTAAAATTATAAATCGAACAACTATTTATTGCAAAGCAAATAATTAGGAATAATAAATATTTTAATTTTTTCATTTTTATAATAGAAAATATTTTGGCACAAAGGTATTTAAAAATATTATTACAAATCAAAATGCAAAAAGATTTGACACAAATTTCACAAATTTTCACAAATTAAATAATTAAAGATCAAACTGCTTAATTTTTCTATATAAAGTTCTTTCAGAAATTCCCAATTCATCTGCGGCAGCTTTGCGTTTTCCTTTGTTTTTTTCTAATGATTTTTTAATCATTTCTATTTCTTTTTTGTCGAGTTTCAAGATTTCTTCTTCCTCATCTTCTACAGTTTCTGCAAATTGAAAATCTTCGTTTTCATCAAAATCATCTTCAGATTGATTGCTAAAATTGTTATTTCTTGGAGATTCTTCGAATGTAATTTCGGTTTCTTTTTCATTAGAACCATAAATTTTCTGAATGAGATTGGTATTTATTTCTTGCACTTTTGCCGAGCCATTTTTCATTAATTCCAATGTCAATTTCTTCAAATCGTGCAAATCACTTTTCATATCAAACAAAACCTTGTATAATATATCTCGTTCGGTAGAGAAATCACTTTCGGATTTTTTGCCAATTACCGATGGCAAATTACTGCCTTCTTTTGGCAAATAAGTCAATAATGTATTGCCAGAAATATCACGATTGGTTTCTAGAACCGAAATTTGTTCCGCCATATTTCGCAATTGACGAATGTTGCCCGACCAACGAAACTTCTGTAAAACCAAAATGGCATTGTCGTCTAATTTTAGCGGTGGCATTTTATATTTATGGGCAAAATCGGCTGCAAATTTCCTGAAAAGCAAATGAATATCGTCTTTACGATCTCGCAAAGATGGCAAAAGAATATCAACGGTACTTAACCTGTAATATAAATCCTCGCGGAATTTTCCTTTTTCGATCGCATCAAATAAATTGACATTGGTCGCAGCCACAATTCGAACATTGGTTTTTTGAACTTGACTTGAACCTACTTTTATAAATTCGCCATTTTCTAAAACACGAAGCAATCGCACTTGCGTTGTCAATGGTAATTCGCCCACTTCGTCAAGAAAAATGGTTCCGCCATCGGCAACTTCGAAATATCCTTCACGAGTTCCAGTCGCACCTGTAAAAGCTCCTTTTTCGTGACCAAAAAGTTCACTATCTATTGTTCCTTCAGGAATTGCACCGCAGTTTACAGCAATGTATTTTCCGTGTTTTCTATGCGAAAGCGAATGAATTATTCTAGGAATATTCTCTTTTCCAACGCCACTTTCGCCCGCCACCAATACCGAAATATCAGTCGGAGCAACTTGAATTGCTTTCTCGATTGCACGATTGAGTTTTGGGTCGTTACCGATAATCTCGAATCGTTGTTTTATTGATTGTACTGTTTCCATGTTTTTGCCACGAATTTATTTTAAAAAGTCTGCCACGAATTTCACGAATGAACACTAATTTTTTAATTATTTTATAATTTCATTAATTTTAATTTAAAAAATTTGTAAAGAATTAGATGAATGTTCACTGATTTTTATTGTGAATAATTTCACGAATGTTTGAATAACTTTATATAACTAGTCTTTTTTGTTATAATGAAGAATAGCTAAAATTTGCAATTATACCTAATTTATATTTAGTAATTGCCATATAATTTAGAGTCTGAGTTATGTTTTCATCAACTATAATTTTGCTTGCTTTAACTTCTAGAATAATACAATCATAAACCACAAAGTCTGCAAAAAATCTTTTTTTTAGTAAGTTTTCTTTGTAATGAATTTTAAATTCTTTTTCTCTTTCATAAGGAATATCATGAATTTTAAATTCAATTTCTAAAGCTTCTTTATACACAGCTTCTAGAAGTCCGCCACCTAAAACTCTATGGACTTCCATGCATAAACCAATTATTTTGTAATACTCGTCTTGTTTATATAAACTCATAATTTAATGGCATTTGTGTAATTATTCAATATAAAAATTAGTGAATATTTGTGAAATTCGTGGTGTTTTTTTTTAATTTATCGCAACTCCCTTCAGTGTTCCGCTAGTACAACTTTCAATTTTTACATTCACAAAATCACCAATTTTATAATTTTCTTTTGGGAAAACAACCGTAATACTTTGCGAATTTCTTCCAGAAAACTCATTTTCAGATTTTTTGGAAACTTTTTCTACCAAAACCATAACTATTTTACCAATGAATTCTTCGCTGCGTTGCCAAGCGTGTTTTTGTTGCAAATCGACAATTTCTTGCAATCTTCGGGCTTTAATTTCTTCGGGAACATCATCTTGCATTTTGCGTCCAGCCAATGTTCCTGGTCGTTCGGAATAGCTGTACATGTATCCAAAATTATATTTCACATATTCCAATAAAGATAAAGTATCTTGATGATCTTGTTCGGTTTCGGTTGGAAAACCAGCAATCATATCTTGAGAAATGGAACAGTCTGGAATTATTTTTCTGATTTTATCAATCAAAGTCATATATTCTTCACGAGTGTGTAGGCGGTTCATTTCCTTGAGAATGCGGTTGCTACCAGATTGTACTGGCAAGTGTATGTGTTTGCAAATATTTGGATATTTGGCAATAACATGCAAAATACTTTCGTGCATATCCTGCGGATTCGAAGTTGAAAACCTAATTCTCATTTTCGGGAAACCAACTGCAACCATTTCGAGCAAATTATCAAAATCTACTGAAGTTGCTTTTTGCATTTCTGATGCATTCACGAAATCTTTTTTAAGTCCGCCACCATACCACAAATAACTATCGACATTTTGACCCAAAAGTGTAATTTCTTTAAAACCTTTTTTCCATAAATCTTGAATTTCTGTCATTATACTTTGCGGTTCACGACTGCGTTCTCGCCCACGAGTAAATGGAACGACACAAAAAGTACACATATTATCGCAACCCCGAGTTATAGAAACGAGTGCCGTGATTCCGTTGCTCATTAATCGCACTGGCGAAATATCTCCGTAGGTTTCATCTTTCGATAAAATTACGTTTATTGCATCTCGACCTTCTTCGACTTCGGCTAATAAATTTGGTAAATCTTTGTATGCATCTGGACCAACAACAAGGTCAACAATTTTTTCTTGGTCAAGAAATTTTTCTTTCAAACGCTCTGCCATACAACCCAAAACGCCTACTTTCATATTAGGATTTAGGTTTCTTTTTACAGCATTGTATTTTTGCAATCGTTTGCGAATGGTTTGCTCGGCTTTGTCTCGAATAGAGCAAGTGTTGACTAGAACCAAATCGGCTTCTTCAAGAATATTGGTTGTATTATAACCATTTGACGAAAGTATTGATGCAACAACCTCTGAATCAGAAAAATTCATTGCGCAACCATAACTTTCTATAAAAAGTTTTTTAGGGTTTTGGGGTTTATAATCTAAAACCAAGCTTTCGCCTTGTTTGCCTTCTTCGTGTTCCATACATGCTGAATTAATTTCAGTATCTTTTAATCTGATGGCAAAGATAATGCATTTTCAAGAAATATGACAAGTTGGCAGATATTAATTATTTGATAAAAAAAACACCTTTCATTGAGGTTTGAAAAGTGTTTTAGTATTTTTTATTTTTTGATAAATTTTATATCTTTTGAATTACCATCATTATCAAATAATTTAACAAAATAAATTCCTGAACTAAATTTAGATGAGTCAATTATGAATTCTTGCTTATTAACATTTTTAAAATCAATTAATCTAGAATTAATATCGTAAACTTCATATTTATCAATATTTAATCTTGATTTTATGTTTAATAAGTCTAAAACTGGATTTGGAAAATATTCTATTAAATTATTTTCAAAATCATCTTGTTCTGTTGCTAAAACTGACCCACAATTTACAGATATGTCCCAACCAGTTCCTGTCACACTAATATCAGAATGAAATGTAAAACTCAATGCACCCGTACTATGAGTTGAAATTAATGTTCCTGGGAAATTAGTGCCATAAGCATTGTATAATAATGGAGAACTATCGGTTGGTCCATTATAAATTTTCAAATAATCACAACAACTTTCTGTTTGAAAAGAGTTGAATAAAACTTGTACTTTAGCATTCTGAATGTTAGGAAAAATTGTGAATTTGTAATCTTCATTATTTTGATAAGCTCCATTTTCGCCTCCTGAATCATAAAGTCTAGTGCCGTTGCAATAATTAGGAATTGTACATTTATTTAGCATTGAAACCCAATTGGACTGCTGATTTCCACATATTGAACGTAAATACATACTGTAGCAAGTATTTTCAGACAATCCATTTACGGTAAAATTATTGGTAGTAATAATCGTTCCAATACCAGTTGGTTGATTTCCAAAAGGTATAATTTCTAGTTCCCAAGAAGTTGCATTTGAAAGTTCTGTCCAGCCTATATTAAAACCGTCTTTTAAAGTTGTATTTATATGAAAATCGTTTGGAGGAGAAGAACAAGGCGGCAAAGGTTCACAGATAATTGTTGCATCCCAGCCAGAATATGTATTTCCACTATAATCATAAAAATAAAATGTTAGTATCCCTTGTGGATTGGTTGCAGCAATAGTTTGTGGAGAATTGATACCATTAAAAACAAACAACTCAGGAGAATTTGAACTAGAACCATCGTACACTTTAAAAGTTGAAGCATTTGGACTGATTTGAAAAGTATTAAAAGTTGCTTTCACTCTATTTCCAGTTCCTGTTGGATAAATTGTTTTATTGAAACTACCATTATTATTGTTGTAATTTCCATTTGGCCCACCATTATCATAAAAATGATCACCTGAGCAATAATTGGCATCGGTATTAAATGATTTTTTTAGCGCCCAACTCGAATTGACATTTCCGCATTTCGATCGAACATAAAAATCATACCAAGTGTTAGATGTTAACCCAGTTTTATTAAATGGATTTGAAGTAATAATCGTTCCAATTCCTGTTGGTATTGTTCCTTGTTGCACGAATTCGACTTCCCAAGAAGTTGCGTTTGAGTTTTCTGTCCAATTGATTGTAGCTGAATTTGTTGTTACATTATAAATATATGCATTCGTTGGAGCATTCGAACAAGGCGGTAAAGGCTCGCAAACAATTGTTGCGTCCCAACCTACAAATGTTTGATTGCTGTTGCCATAAAACTGAAAAGTTAGATAGCCTTGAGGATTCGTTGCAGTTAACGTTGTTGGCGAAATTGGATTGTTGCCGTTTCTAGAAAAAATTAAGTTATTGCCATCATAAACGTCAAATGAATCATTTTGACCAATCTGAAAACTATTGAATGTTGCTACAATTCTGTTACCTGTTCCTGTTGGGTAAATTGTTTTATAAAAACTGCCATTATTGTTGTTGTAATTTCCATTTGGTCCACCATTGTCATAAAAATGATCGCCACCACAATAATTGGCTTCGGTATTAAATGATTTTTTTAGCGTCCAAGCCGAATTTACGTTTCCACATTTCGATCGAACATAAAAATCATACCAGGTGTTAGATGTTAATCCAGTTTTGGTATATGGATTTGAAGTAATGATCGTTCCAATTCCTGTTGGTGTTGTTCCTTGCGACACGAATTCGACTTCCCAAGATGTTGCATTAGCATTTTCTGTCCAATTAAAACTTGCTGATGTTGTTTCTATGCTGTATGTATAAACGCTACTTGGTGGGTTTGCGCATGGTGGCAAAGGCTCGCAAACTATTGTTGCATCCCAACCTGCAAATGTTTGATTGCTGTTGCCATAAAACTGAAAAGTTAGATAGCCTTGAGGATTGGTCGCAATCAAAGTCGTTGGAGAAATTGGATTGTTGCCGTTTCTAGAAAAAATTAAGTTATTGCCATCATAAACGTCAAATGAATCATTTTGACCAATCTGAAAACTATTAAAAGTTGCAACAATTCTATTTCCTGTTCCTGTTGGGTAAATTGTTTTATAAAAACTGCCATTATTGTTGTTGTAATTTCCATTTGGTCCACCATTGTCATAAAAATGATCGCCAGCACAATAATTGGCTTCGGTATTGAAAGATGTTTTTAATGTCCATGCCGAATTAACACTTCCGCATTTAGACCTAACATAAAAATCGTACCAAGTGTTAGATGTTAGCCCAGTTTTTGTAAACTGATTTGAATTAACAATTGTTCCTATTCCTGTTGGATTATTTCCTTGAACTACAAACTCGACTTCCCATGATGTGGCATTTGAGTTTTCTGTCCAGCTGATGTTCGCAGAATTTGTAGTTATACTATTCACATAAACATTGCTTGGTAAATTTGCGCATGGTGGCAAGGGTTCGCAAACAATTGTTGCATCCCAACCTTGTGAAGTTGAATTACTATTTTCATAATAATAAAATGTTAATGCTCCCAGCTGATTAGTTGCTGTTACTGTACTTGGAAAATTATTGCCATTATACGAAAATAGTTCATCTTGAGAATTTGTACTAGTACCATTAAAAATTTTAAAAGTTGTATATTGATTCAATAAAAAAGTATTGAAAGTTGCTTTGAGTCTATTTCCTGTTCCAGTCGGATAAATTGTTACATATTGGCTTCCATTATTACTTATTAGATTTCCATTTGGTCCACCATTATCATAAAAATGATCGCCAGCACAGTAATTTGCTAAAGTGTTGAATGATTTTTTTAAAGACCAAGCAGAATTGACGTTACCACATTTCGAGCGTACATAAAAGTCATACCAAGTGTTTGATGTTAAACCAGTTTTCGAGTAAGGCTTTGAGTTAATAATTGTGCCAATGCCTGTTGGATTAGTTCCTTGAACGACAAACTCGACTTCCCATGAAGTGGCATTTGAGTTTTCTGTCCAATTAATATTAGCTGTTAAATCTGAAATATTACTAATATTAATATTACTTGGCGCATTCGAACATGGTGGCAAAGGTTCGCAAACAATTGTTGCGTCCCAGCCTTCCGAAAAAGAATTATAATAATCGTAATAACTAAAAGTCAATGCTCCTTGCGGGTTTGTGGCTGTTAAAACTGTTGGAAAATTATTGCCATTAAAAGCAAATATTTCATTTTCAGTGTTAGTATTGGTGCCATTATAAACTTTAAAATCAACATATTGCGCTAATGAAAAAGAATTAAAATTTGCTTTGACTCTATTTCCAATTCCTGTGGGATAAATTGTTATGTTTTGATTACTGTTCGTAGCAACTAAATTTCCATTTGGTCCACCATTATCATAAAAATGATCACCAGCACAAAAATTAGCCTTTGTGTTAAAAGTAGTTTTTAAAGTCCAAATTGAATTAACACTTCCGCACCTTGACCTAACATAAAAATCATACCAAGTGTTAGATGTTAATCCAGTTTTGGTGTAAGGTCTTAAATTAGTAATTGTTCCTGATCCAGTTAAAGTTGTGCCTTTTGGAACGATTTTTACTTCCCAAGAAGTTGCGTTTGAATTTTCATTCCAATTAAAACTAGCAGAAGTTGTTGTTGTATTGGTTACAAAAATATTATTTGGTTCATTCGAACATGGTGGCAATGGTTCGCAAACAATTGTTGCATCCCAACCAGGCGCTGTTTGAATACTTTGTCTGTTAAGTTTAAAGGTTAAAACACCTTGCGGGTTTGTTGCAGCAATTTCGGTTGTTGGTATAGTTGAATCATTAAACAAGATTGGAGAATCATAATTAGCACCATTTAAAATAGTTAAAGAATCGCCACTTGACAATTGGAAACTATTAAATACAGCTTTTATACGATTGCCAGTCCCAGAAGGATAGATTGTTTTTTGGTAATTATAATTATTTTGAATATAATTTGCATTCGGTCCACCATCATCATAAAAATGATCGCCAGCACAATAATTAGATTCGGTATTAAAAGTTTTCTTTAAAGTCCAAGCAGAATTTACACTTCCGCAAATAGATCTTATATAAAAATCATACCAAGTGTTAGATGTTAGTCCGGTTTTTGTGTATGGATTTGATGTGATTATAGTTCCTGTTCCTGTAGGAGTGGTTCCTTGTGGCACAATTTCGATTTCCCAAGAAGTTGCGTTTGAATTTTCATACCAGTTAAAAGTTGCTGAATTTGTAGTAATACTATATATTGAAATATTCGATGGTGCATTCGAACAAGGCGGCAATGGTTCGCAAACAATTGTTGCATCCCAACCTGAAGCAGATAAATTACTTTGTCTATTTAGTATAAAAGTTAAAATTCCTTGCTGGTTTGTAGCAATAATTTCATTAGTTGGCATTGTATTTCCTCTAAATAAAATTGGAGAATTGTAGTTAGTGCCATTCAAAATTGTCAAAGAATCGCCACCTGCTAATTGAAGAGTATTAAATGTTGCTTTTATTCTATTTCCATTTCCTGTCGGATAAATTGTTTTTTGATAGTTATAATCATTTTGAGGATAATTAGCATTTGGTCCACCATTATCATAAAAATGATCGCCAGCACAATAATTGGCTTCAGTATTAAAAGTTCTTTTTAAAGCCCAATCAGAATTTATATTTCCGCAAATAGATCTTATATAAAAATCATACCAAGTATTTGATGTCAAACCAATTTTTGTATAAGGATTTGATGTGATTATAATCCCAATTCCAGTTGGAATTGTTCCATGAGGCACGATTTCGACTTCCCACGATGTAGCGTTTGAATTATCAATCCAACCAAAAGTCGCCGAATTAGTTGTCAAATTATTGATGTTTATATTAGACGGTTTACTAGAACACGGCGGCAATGGTTCACAAACTATTGTTGCGTTCCAACCTTGAGAAGCAACATTACTATAATCATAATAATAAAAGGTTAATGCTCCTTGAGGATTAGTTGCTGTTATAGTACTTGGAGAATTGCTGCCATTATATGAAAACAGTTCATTTTCTAAACTAGTGTTTGAGCCATTATAAATTTTAAAAGTTGTATATTGACTTAATAAAAAAGAATTAAAAGTTGCTTTGACTCTATTTCCATTTCCTGTAGGATAAATAGTTTCATATTGACTTCCGTTGCTTACTAAGTTTCCATTTGGCCCACCATTATCATAAAAATTATCGCCTGCACAATAATTTCCTTTTGTATTGAATGTTGTTTTTAAAGTCCATTCAGAATTTACACTTCCGCAAATTGATCTGATATAAAAATCATACCAAGTGTTAGATGTTAATCCAGTTTTTGTATATGGATTTGAAGTAGTGATAGTTCCAATTCCTGTTGGAGTTGTTCCTTGAGGCACGATTTCGAATTCCCACGATGTAGCGTTTGAATTTTCATACCAGCTAAAAGTCGCTGATGTGGTTGTAATATAATTTACGTTAATACTGCTAGGTCTATTAGAGCAAGGTGGCAACGGTTCACAAACGATAGTTGCATCCCAACCATTTGATGTCAAATTACTTTGTCTGTTCAATCTAAATGTTAATATTCCTTGCTGATTTGTGGCAATTATTTCATTAGGTGGAAGTGAGTTTCCACTATATAAAATTGGCGAGTTGTAACTATAACCATTATAAATTGTTATTGTAGCTCCAGTTGCTAATTGCAAATTGTTAAAAATTGCTTTAACTCTGTTTCCAAATCCATTCGGAAAAATTGTTTTTTCATAATTATATTCATTTAAATAATTACCATTTGGTCCACCATTATCATAAAAATGATCGCCTGCACAGTAGTTGGCTTTTGTATAAAATGTTTGTTTTGCTGACCATTCAGAATTTCCGTTACTGCATTTTGAGCGAACATAATAATCGTACCAAGTATTAGATGCTAATCCAGTTTTATTGTAATTATTATTAGCAACAATTATTCCATTTCCAGTTGGAGTATTTCCTTGAGGAATAATTTCAATTTCCCATTGTGATGCGCCTGAATTTTCATTCCAAGAAATATTAATATAGTTTTCATTTTCGCCACTATTAGTCATAAAATTACTAGGCGAATTAGGGCATGGCGGTAGGGTTTCGCAAACAACTGTTGCATCCCAACCTGTTTTATTATTAAATCCATAATTGTAAAATATGAATGTTAATGCGCCTTGCAAATTGGTGGCTTTTAAAGTTTCTGGATTAATATTATTGTTATTTGAATTATACAATAATTGAGAATTATTGTTTATTCCATTGTAAACATAAAAAGAATCATAATTATTAATGTCAAATGTGTTGAAAATAACTTTTATTCTATCGCCAGCATTATCTGGATAAATTGTTTGTTGAAATGAATTTTGGCTATAATTTCCAGTTGCTCCGCCATCATCGTAAAAATTATCACCTGCACAATAATTCCCTGGTGTTCTAAAGCTAAATGGTGTTGACCAACTTGATGTTCCTGCTATACAATTCGATTGAATGTAAACATTGTAACTGGTGTTCGGCGTTAATGAAATTGCAGAAAAAGGTTTTGTATTAATTGATGTGCCTATTCCAGTTGGAGTTGTGCCACTTGCTACTATTTCTATATTCCACGAAGTTGCATTGGTGTTTTCTATCCAGTTGATTTTTGCAGAATTATAAGTCAAATTACTAATCGAAATATTATTTGGCTCTATAGGGCAAGCTGGCATTGGTTCACAAATAATTGTTGCATCCCAACCTGAACTTGTTCCAACATTATCTGATGTAAATTTAAACGTTAAAGCACCAGTTGCATCAGATGATGCAAAATATGCAGGAATATAAGTTCCAGTTCCTGAAAATAATAAGGGATAATTTTCGTTTGGACCATTAAAAATTCTTAGAAAATCCCAACCAGTTTCTATGTTAAATGAATTAAAAACTGCCTTGATTCTATCACCAGAATTGACTGGAAAAATAGTTGTTGTTTTGTTTTCAAAATTAGAATAATTACCATTCAGGCCGCCAGAATCTACAAAATGGTCGCCTGCGCAATAATCTGGCTGAGTACAAAATTTAGTTTTTTTAGTCCAGCTTGAAGTTCCTAAATTGCAATTCGATTTAATATAAAAATCATAACAAGTATTGGGCGTTAAACCTGATAATGAATATGTATTTGTAGTAATTAACGTGCCATTTCCTGTTGGTAATACTCCTTCGGGCACAACTTCAACGAGCCAAGATGTTCCACCAGAATTTTCTGTCCAGCCTAAACTTGCAGTTGTTGTCGATGCTGATAATTGAACAATATTAGTCGGCAGTTTACAAACCGTCGAAAAAGAAATGGGTGTCGAGAAAACGCCACTATTACAGCTATTTTTGGGTTTTACTCTCCAAAAATAAGTTGAATTATTTAATAAAATAGATGATTTAAAACTATTAGAATTTACTGTCGCAGTTTGAATAATTGTACTGAAATTAGAATTACTAGCAATTTCAATTTCAAATTGTTGCGCATTTACGTCTTCTTGCCAATTAAAAATTACTGGTAAAACTACATTTGTAGCATTATTTGATGGTTCTGATAAAACTAAATTTTGAAAAGTTGGAGTTAAAACAACAATTGTTATCGGTATTTCAAATGAATCTGTTGCTGTCGTTGCTTTTACGTCAAAAGTATATCTGCCTGGCAATAAAAAAGTTAAATCACTTAAAGTCAAACCAAAACTTCCAGCTGCAGACATTGATGTTGGATTAAAAGTTGCAGTAATTCCTGCAGGCAAACCAATTGTACTATAAGTTACAGTTTCATTAAAATTAGTTTTGGTTTTCAAATCAAATACATAAGAAACTGAGGCAATTCCTTCGCAAATCGATTTTGTTTTTTGATTGGTTGTTAGCCAAAAATCTTTAACATTTATTCCTGAAACAATTAGCGAATAATCTTGCAAGTTATTAACCAAAGTTCCTTTGTTGGTAATAGTTATTGTGTAGCTACCAACTGCGTTTTCAACTTCTACTTTTTCAACATTATCAACCAAGTTATCGCCTCGATTAGCTACACTACTTGGGTTTGCAACATCTAGTTTCCAAGGTAAAGTTGTGTTTGAATTTTGAGTAATTCTAATATCTAAATCATTAATTAATTCTGGATTTGAACTATCAATAACTGCATCAGGAAGATTTCCTTGTGGATCAGTCCAACACAATGTTGCTAAAAGTGGCTCAATTCCATTAGAGTTTACTGTTATTGAATAGGAATTATTTTGTGTTAAAGTATTTTCAAGAATAAATGATTGAGTTTGATTTTTTTTTATAACATCTGCTGCTTTTTCAGCATTTATTAATCCCCAACCAAAACCATAATCTGGTCCTTTGGCTGGTCCAGCTTCATCGGCTGTGTGAATCATTAATCCACGCAAGGTTGAGGCTTTCATAAAATTGCCATTCAAATCATTGTAATATTGCTGGTATAACATTAAAGTACCAACAACACTTGGCGATGCCATTGATGTTCCTGAATAAGTGCCATAACTGCTGTTAGAACCATCAAGTGATGAGTAGGTATCAACTCCTTTTGCCGAAATATCTGGTTTTATTCTTCCATCATCGGTTGGTCCCCAACTGCTAAACACTGACATTTCAACCGAATTGGCACCAGTATAATTCAAAACTTCTTTTACAGCAGCAACAGTAATTCCATTTTTGCTTAAACCATGACCAGTTATTACATCAAATCCATTTTTGGTTGTATTAAAATTGCCACGACTATTTCCTGCAGCACACACAAATTGATAATATGGCGCATTGAACATTATTTCATCATAACCTTGCGATTTTATATCGTATTTTCCCCAATCTTCAATGGCAACACCATTCGGATTTCTGCCGTAAGAATGGTTTGATAACAATAATCCATCTGCGGCAGCGGTCGCAACTTCGCCAATATCATTATTCCAATCATACGAATTGACTTTGCCGTTGTGAGCCATTCCAGTTGCTTTTCCGTTTTCAAACAATTTGCTGCCAATAATAGTTCCTGCAACATGCGTCGAATGCGGATGTGTGTTTTGCGTATTGTCTAAAACTTGCAAACGACCGCTAAATAATTCGTGTGTTGTTAAACCTGCGCCACCATCCCAAACGCCAGCTGTAATATTTTCTCCGTTGATATTTAAACCTAAACTACCACCAGAATGAAGTTTGTTAGCTCTAGAAGTTATGCCAGCGCCTTCGTTAAAAGTCGAATAATATATAGGTAAATTGTCTTTGGAAACACCTACTAGTTCAGAAAAAGTATTGTCTTTTTTTAAAGTCAATGGCCAATTGAATTTTTTAGCCATATCGTTTGCTTTAGATTTTTCTTGAAAAAAGACAATTTTGCTTCTATCTGAAAACGATTTTAGAACCGCAGAATTAGACTGTTCAGCAACTTTTTGCTTTTGTGTTTTATTTTGAGAAAATAAAAATAAAGGAATAATTACAAGTAATAGGGAAAGTACTTTTTTCATAAAAAAAAATTAAGTTGCAAAAATATTGATATTTCTATTAATGAGCAAATTAAATAAGAAAATATGGTGTAAAAAATAATTTTTTTTTGAAGCCAATCCCGCTTTCCATTACAATCTTTTGTTCCAAAAACTTTTTTTGCAAAGCTTTGCAGGAACTTCCGTTGGTCGTTCTGCAAAACCAGCAAAAAATAGTTTTTCTCTCAAAAGGATTTCCACTGCAATCAGGGCTAAAGCATTGTGAACGTTGAAAATTTACGTTAAAAAAATGTTTATAAGTTTTCAAAATTTAAAAATTATTAATTAATAATTTTTATAAATTTGTTAAATAAATAATCCCGCCAATAATGACGGGATTTAAGTTTGTTTGTTACTCTTTTCTACGTGGCTGTACTGCTTTGTACAATTCTACTACGATCAAGGTAATCTGTAAAATTACTAACAAACTTTCTGCGCTTGGGTTGTAAAACATGCGAAAAAAATTAAGTTATCTAAATAATGACTTACTAAAACCACAGTTGTAGCTGTGGTTTTTTATTTCATTATTATAAAGCAAAGCTATTTGGTTTTTTTTAAAAAAGAAGTCAAACTTGTTCACAATCAGCAATAGTTTTAAACAACTATACGGTTTATCGATTTAATTTGTATTTTTATAATATATTGATTTTAAAGTTTTTAAAATTATAAAAATCTTGAATAGTTATAAAAATAAGGGATTTAATTTTTCAAATTTTAAGCCAGTTTTTGAATTGATTATACCAACTAATTCCAAAAAAGAAAAAAAGTTAAAATATTTTTCTTAATTTTGTTTTTAGATAGATTTATTTTCAAATCTAAATTACAAAATTATGAAACTTCAAGTATTACAAGATAATTTCGGCAACCAAACTGGTGTTTATGTTCCAATGGAAGATTGGAATTTAATAAAAGATAACTATCCCGATATTGAAACGCTAGAACAAGAACTACCGCAATGGGAAAAAGATTTGATCGATGGACGATTAGAGGCAATTGCAAAAAATCCTGAACGTTTACAACCTATCAAAAACCTTTTTGAAGAACTAAAACGCAAAATTTAATGTATAAATCTCAATACTTAGATCTTGTTTTTATTGATATTCAAGAAGCAAAAATTTGGTACAAAAATCAAAAAGACGGATTAGAAATTCAATTTGCTCTAGCTATCGAAACTGCAGTTAAAAAAGTTTTAAAAATGCCAACTTCTTACTCACCTCGTTACAAAAACATTCGCATTGCCCACCCAAAAACTTTTCCATACAATATTCATTTTTATATTGATGAAGTTAATGAAATTGTAGTTTTTACAGCAATTGTTCACAACAAAAGAGATTCTAAATTTGCTGCGAATAAAGTATAAATTCTGAAAACCTATTCTTTAAATATTTCCAATTTTCATACCTTATAGTATATATTTAAAAAAACTTATTACTTTTGTCGCAAGAATAAAAAAAATATGGCAAAAAATTTAGTTATAGTCGAATCTCCTGCAAAGGCAAAAACAATCGAAAAATTTCTGGGCGCAGATTATCAAGTAGAATCAAGTTATGGTCACATTGCCGACTTGCCATCTAAAGAAATTGGTGTCGATGTCGAGAATGGTTTCAAACCAAAATACGAAGTTTCGGCAGATAAAAAAGCATTGGTTGCCAAACTAAAAGCACTAGCCAAAAAAGCCGATATGGTTTGGTTAGCTTCTGATGAAGACCGCGAAGGAGAAGCTATTTCTTGGCACTTGTCGGAAGAATTGCAATTAGATAAAAAGAAAACCAAACGAATTGTTTTTCACGAAATTACCAAAACTGCAATTCTAAAAGCAATCGAAAATCCTCGCGAAATCGATTATAATTTAGTCAACGCCCAACAAGCACGTCGAGTTTTGGACAGATTAGTTGGCTATGAATTATCTCCTGTTTTATGGCGTAAAATCAAAGGCGGACTTTCTGCTGGACGTGTGCAATCGGTTTCGGTTCGTTTGATAGTTGAAAGAGAAAGAGAAATTATCAATTTCAAGGCTGTTGCAAGTTATTCCGTTCAAGCCGAGTTTGTTACCGAAGCTGGAAAATCTGTTAAAGCAAAATTGCCAAAAAATTTTAATACCAAAAAAGAAGCTGAAGATTTTTTGAATAAAAATATTGGATCAATATATAAGGTAGCCGATTTAGAAACCAAACCTACCAAAAAAACGCCTGCTGGACCATTTACAACTTCGACTTTGCAACAAGAAGCAGCAAGAAAATTGTATCTGCCAGTCGGAATAACAATGTCGTTGGCCCAAAAATTATACGAAGCGGGTTTAATTACTTATATGAGAACCGATTCTGTGAATTTGTCGAAAGACGCCATGGAAGCCGCAGCAGCAGAAATTACAAAATCTTATGGCAAAGAATTTTCGAAACCACGAACATTCGTCAATAAATCCAAAGGTGCGCAAGAAGCCCACGAAGCCATTCGTCCTACGGATATGTCTCGACATACAGTTAATATAGATCGTGATCAGGCAAAATTATATGATTTAATTTGGAAAAGAACTTTAGCTTCGCAAATGGCAGACGCCGAATTAGAACGCACCAATGTAAAAATTGAAGCCAATAATCATTCGGAAATTTTTACAGCATCGGGCGAAGTAATTAAGTTTGAAGGTTTCTTGAAAGTGTATCTTGAAGGAAACGACGATGATGACGAAGAGCAAGAAGGAATGCTTCCTGCAATGAAAATTAACGAAAAATTAGACAACAATTACATCACTGCAACCGAAAGATTTCCAAGAGCAGCCTCAAGATATACCGAAGCATCTTTAGTAAAAAAACTCGAAGAACTGGGAATTGGTCGACCAAGTACCTATGCGCCAACTATTTCGACAATAATAAATAGAAGTTATGTCGAAAAAGGAACGCTTGATGGTCAAGAACGAAATTACACACAATTGACATTGAAATCTGGAAAAGTTTCTGATAAAATCTTAAAAGAAAATACTGGTTCTGATAAAGGAAAACTCGTTCCAACAGATATTGGAACAATTGTTACCGATTTCTTAGTTAAAAATTTCAATAACGTATTAGATTATAATTTCACCGCCAAAGTCGAACAAGATTTTGACGAAATCGCCGAAGGAAAAATCAATTGGACAAAAATGATGCAAACTTTTTACGACGAGTTTCATCCAACCGTAAAAAATGTCGAAGCCAATGCCGAACGTGAATCTGGTGAAAGAATTCTTGGAACCGATCCAAAATCGGGCAAACCAGTTTCGGTTCGTTTAGGTAAATTTGGACCAATGGCTCAAATTGGAGCACCAGACGACGAAGAGAAAACATTCGCAAGCCTACTTAAAGAACAAAACATTGGAAACATAACTTTAGAAGAAGTTTTGAACTTGTTTTTGTTGCCAAAAAATTTAGGTACATATAAAGGAGAAGAAGTTGAGGTTTCTAACGGTCGATACGGTCCATTTATTCGCTTTGGAGCAATGTTCGTTTCGTTACCAAAAGGCGAAGAGCCATTAAACGTAGATTTAGAACGAGCCCAAGAATTAATCGACGAAAAAACACTAGCCGATGCACCAATAGCCATTTATAAAGGAGAAGGCGTTCAAAAGGGAACTGGGCGTTTTGGTCCTTTCTTAAAGTGGAACGGAATGTTTATTAATGTAAGTACTAAATATAATTTCAACAATTTGTCGCAAGACGAAATAGAAACTATAATCGAAGATAAAATCCAAAAAAATATCGATAAAGTTTTACACAATTGGGAATCTGAAGGGATTTTGGTTCAAAAAGCCCGTTGGGGTAGATCTGAAATTACTAAAGGCAAAATAAAAATCGAATTAAGCAAAGATATAGATGCAACCAAATTGACTTTGGAACAAGTTCAAGAAATGATTGCCAAGAAAACGCCAGCCAAAAAAGTTACTGCTAAAAAGACAGCAACAACAACTAAAAAACCAGTATCGAAAAAAGCAGTTGCTAAGAAAAAATAAGCCCCTCCCAACCTCCCCGAAGGGAAGTAGCAAAAGAGCAACTTGAAAAATAAATATTAACAATTCTTCTTGGATTTATAAAAGTATTTTATGTCCTAAGTGAGAACAACAATTATCCCGTAACAACTCCCTTCCCTTTGGGAAGGGTCGGGGATGGGCTTATGGCACTAGATTTTTTAACACCAATTAAACCTGAAATCTTAGATTTCGTGAACGAATTATCATCGCAACATCTAGGCTGCAAAGTAGTTTTTCACACCAAAGATGATTTTCCAAATATAAAAAAAATTCAAATTGCGATTGTAGGCGTTTTAGAAAATAGAGGCGATTTTAATGCAAAGCAGGAAGTTAATTTAGATTTTATTCGTAAAGAATTTTACAGCCTTTATCCAGGAAACTGGAATGCATCGATAGCAGATTTAGGAGATTTGTTAGCAGGAGATAAAATTGAAGATACTTATTTTGCATTACACAAAGTGATTTCATTTTTATTAAAAAACAATGTTATTCCCATTATTATCGGCGGTTCGCAAGATTTGACTTATCCTATTTACAGGTCTTATGATGATTTGGAACAAATGGTCAATTTAGTTTCAATTGATAGTAAATTTGATTTAGGCAAAGAAGAGCAAAGTTTATCCAAAGATTCTTATTTGACCAAAATCATTGTCGATGAACCTAACAATTTATTTAATTTTAGTAATATTGGATTCCAATCTTATTATAATTCACAAGAAGAGATCGATTTAATCGAAAAATTATATTTCGAGGTTTATCGATTAGGAGAAATATCCAATAATATATCACTTTCCGAACCTGTTTTGCGTGACGCAGATTTTGTAAGCATTGATATGTCTTCGGTAAAATCATCAGATTCTGGAAATTTTAAAGAATTTATTCCTAATGGATTTAATGGAAAAGAAATTTGTTCTTTGTCAAGATATTCGGGAATTAGCGATAAAATATCTGCATTTGGAATTTTTAATCATAATAATTCAAAACAAGAAAGTGTATTAATTGCCCAAATAATCTGGTATTTTATTGAAGGTTATCATTATCGTTCCAACGAATATCCATTTTCAAGCAAAGAAAATTATATAAAATTTATTGTTCCAATAGATGATGACGAAATTGTTTTCTATAAAAGCAATAAAACTGAACGTTGGTGGATTGAGATAACTCAAATTTCAAACTCGAACAATAAATTAAAAAAACAAACGTTATTACCTTGTTCACACAATGAATATTTGCAAGCATGCAATCAAGAAATACCAGAAAGATGGTGGAAAGCTCATAAAAAAACCATAATATAAATTAAAAGTTTAAAAATAAATAAATTTTTGCATTTAATCGGTAAAAATTTGTTTTTAATCGAGTTTTAATATATATTTGAATTTTATTAACAAAACATTATATTATTTAGAAATATTTTTTTAATTTTGACGTTTTAAGAAATATTTGAATAATTAATTGTTTTTTATAAAAATAATAAATAGGTTTACGCCCTCAAATCAAGAATATAAATATCCAATAAACATGAAGAAATTCGTTGCATTTACAGCATTATTAGCATTACTGACTAGCTGCGGATCATCTGATAAAGGTGAATTAGTAGGAGTAAAAGGTCGAAAATGGAATCCTGAAAAACCTTTTGGAATGGCATTAGTGCCTGGAGGTGCGTTTATTATGGGTAAATCTGACGATGATTTAGCCAATGTTCAAGACGCTCCAACCAAAACGGTAACTGTTCGTTCTTTCTACATGGACGATACAGAAATATCTAACAGTGAATATCGTGAATTCGTAGAATGGGTACGCGATTCAACAATTAGAGTAAAATTGGCTATACAAGCCGAAGAATCTGGCGGTGTAAAACCAGCAACTACCGGAAAATCAACAGCTAAAAGTGGCAAAGGAGGAATTGGAGATTTTGCATTTGATAACAGCGATCCAACAAAGCAATCACCGTATGAAAAATACATGTACGAAAATTATTACAGTGTCGGAACTGCAGATGACCCTTATGCTGGACGAAAATTAAACAGAAAAGTAAAACTTATTAAAGATACTAAAAAATATCCTGATGCTGATTATGCAGAAGTTATGGATTCAATGTACATTCCAGTTGCTGAGTCTTATAATGGACTCCGCACAATTGATGTAACAAAATTGAAATTTAAGTTTTCTTGGATGGACATACAAGCAGCAGCAAAGGCTAAAGTTGGAAAAAGAAAACAATTTATCAAAACCGAATCAACTCAAATTTATCCTGATACTACAGTTTGGATTAAAGATTTCGCTTATTCTTACAACGAGCCAATGCACAACGATTATTTCTGGCATCAAGCTTATGGTGATTATCCAGTTGTTGGCGTGACTTGGAAACAAGCAAAAGCATTTTGTGCTTGGAGAACTTTAAAGAAAAATATCTACATTAAACAAAATAAAAAAGGCGATTTAACTAATTCATTTCGTCTTCCAACAGAAGCAGAATGGGAATATGCTGCACGTGGCGGATTAGAATCAGCGACTTATCCTTGGGGTGGTCCTTATACCAAAAATGATAGAGGTTGTTTTATGGCAAACTTCAAACCAAACAGAGGAGATTATGCAGCAGATCAAGCATTATATACTGTAGAAGTTAAATCTTATGATGCAAATGGTTACAATTTATACAATATGGCAGGAAATGTTGCCGAATGGACAGATTCTTCTTACGATGCTGGATCTTATGAATTCGTTTCTTCAATGAATCCAAATGTACCAGATACAAAAAACATGAGAAAAGTTGTTCGTGGAGGTTCATGGAAAGATGTAGCTTACATGTTGCAAGTAGCAACTCGTGAACATGAATATGCAGATTCAGCAAGAAGTTATATAGGCTTTCGAACTGTACAAGATTATATGGGAACCCAAACAACCAAAAAACAATTTTAAAAATAAAACCTTAACTTTAACTAACTAAAAATTTTATTATGGCATTATTAAGCAAAAAAGCAATGAATTTCGCATACGGAATGGGTGCAGCAATCGTTATTATCGGAGCTCTTTTCAAAATAACACATTTTGAACTTGGACCACTAACAGGTACTTTAATGTTGTCAATAGGGCTTTTAACTGAAGCATTTATTTTTGCTCTTTCTGCATTTGAACCAGTTGATAATGATTTAGATTGGTCATTAGTTTATCCAGAATTAGCAGGAGGAGATGCCAAGAAAAAAGAATTAAAAAAACCAGAAGATGCACAAGGATTATTGTCTTCTAAATTAGATGCAATGCTAAAAGACGCTAAGATTGATGCTGCTTTATTTACAAGTTTAGGTTCAAGCATACAAAATTTTGAATCTGCAGCAAAAGGAATTGCACCATCTGTTGATTCAATCAATTCTACCAAAAAATACGCTGATGAAATGTCTATGGCCGCAACACAAATGGAATCTTTGAACGGATTGTATAAAATGCAATTGCAATCAGCCGAAAAAAATGCAACTATTAATGATGCTGTTGCTGAAAATAACTTGAAATTAAAAGACCAAATGATGTCGTTAACATCAAACTTGTCATCATTAAACAATGTTTATGGTGGAATGTTATCTGCAATGAGTATCAAAGGATAATTAGTTTTCTAACTACATATTATATTTAATAACAAACTAATTAAAAAAAAATGGCAGGAGGAAAATTAACCCCTAGACAGAAGATGATTAACCTGATGTATCTGGTTTTTATCGCTATGTTAGCAATGAATATGTCCAAAGAAGTTTTATCTGCTTTTGGATTAA
>JAYWGV010000007.1:0-2564 GCA_043778105.1 Bacteroidota bacterium | reverse complement strand
TTGGAATTTACTAAAGAACAATCTTTAAGTAATATCGTAAATGAAAACAAAAATGTTATTATCACTAAAACATTTTCCAAAATTTACGGTTTAGCTGGTGCACGAATTGGATATGCAATTGCGAACAAAACAATAATTGATAATTTGGCAAATTCGCAATCCAACACAAATAATAGCGTTAGTGTATTATCAAAACTTGCTGCTATTGCTTCGTTGAAAGATGATAAATTTGTTTCAAGTTGCTACACACTAAATGAAAATGCAAGACAATATACTATTAGCGAACTCAAAAAATTAAATTGTGAATGCATTTCTTCTAACACAAATTTTATATATTTTTCACTTGCAAAATACAACAAAGACTATTTCAAACAATTAGAAATCAATAATATTGAAGGAGGAAGAATATATGAAGAACAAGGTAAATGGACAAGGATTACAGTAGGTAAAATGGACGAAATGAAAAAATTTATTAAAGCACTACAATAAAAAAAACTGCCACCAACAGCGGTTTGGCACAATTGGGGTTTGAGGCAAACTTTTAAGTTGGTTTTGTACTTGGAAGTTCGGTCTTTAATTTATACATTTGGTTAACCAAATCCCCAACTGACGCCAAGCCACGAGACGTTGGCAGATATTTTGACCGAAAAAACTGAAAATTAATTATGGAATTAGTAACAATTAAAAACATTCGTGAAAAAAGAGATGAAATTCGTGAAAAAATTAAGTCTGCAGATTATAATCAATTTAAAAGTAATACTTACGGTAGCGAAAACGAATACACTTTTAGAGGAATAGTTGGAGGAATTGATAATCTACTTGTAGATATATCAACTTTAACAAAAGCACCAAATAAATTTATCGCGGTATCAACATATACAGAACGAACAAATATTTTTAATTATCTTAATGCAATAAATACTTACTTCGAATCACCAAATAATCATATTTCATCCTTTGAAGAATTAAAAGTAATTATCAGAAACTTTAATATTCGAGGAACAAATGAACGTCAAATTGAATTTGAATCTGAAATAAATAATGTTACTAAAATTAAACTTGAACTTCAAGAAGAATTAAATGAAGTTAAAAAAATAAAGATTGATATCGAAAATGATAACGAAACGATTAATGAAAAGATAGAATCAAGTAATGAAAAATTAGAAGAAATAGAAACAGAATTAGAAACAATAATTGCGAGGAAAATTGAACTTACGAAACAATCCGAATCTTTAAAATCTTACAATGATGAATTAATTTCCGCTAAAGAAAAAGCAGAAGAAAATTTAGAAGATATTGTAAATTCGATGAATGAAAGTAAATCTAATGAAAAATTAATTACTTTGTTCGCAAACAAAGTACAAGAACGAGACAAAAGATTAAGTGAATTGGAGGTCTTAACAGAAGAAAATAAACAAAAACTTATTTCATATGATAATGAAAGAACGAACATTCTAATAGAATCGAAAAACTTAATTGAGTCTGCAAAAAAAGCCTTAAATTATAAAACAGCTGAGGGAATTAGTGCATCTTTCCAAGTTCAATATGAAAAAGCTGATAGTAAATGGATTTTTGGAAGTTGGATAACAGGAGCAATTTTGTGTTTAATTGGAACGGTTGGATTAGGAATTTGGATTTTACATACTATTCCAAACGATTTAGTAATTTTAATTGCGAGAATATCACTTTTACCATTACCAATAATTGGAGCGGTTTTTTGCGCAAATCAATACACAAAACAAAAAAATATTATTGAAGATTACGCATATAAAATGGTTTTAGCAAAATCAATAGTTGGTTTTTCGGAACAACTTAAAATGAATGGAACTGAAAACAATGAAGAATATATACATTATATTAAAACTGCTTTAGAAGAAATTCATAAAGATCCATTGAGGAAAAGAACAAATTCTAATAGTAAAGAATCAAAAATAGAACCAACAAATTTAACACAAATTGGCGAATTAGTTGAAAAAATTACAAAATTAATCAAAGTAGAATAAAAAAACATCTGCCAACAGCGGTTTGGCGCAATTGGGGTTTTAGGCAAACTTTAAAGTTGGTATTGTACTTGGAAGTTTGGTCTTTAATTTATACATTTGGCTAACCAAATCCCCAACTGACGCCAAGCCACGAGACGTTGTCGGCTATTTTACCCAAAAAAATATAAATGGAAAAAACAGAAAATTATTTTTTTAAATATTTCACTATAAATCAAAATTTTTACAATTCATTAATCAATAATGAATTGTATTTTTCTAGTCCAAGAAATTTTAATGATCCATTTGACACTTTACCACGATTTAAGTTGTGTTCTGATATAAAAAAACTTGAATTTTTTTATTTATTTATACAAAATCACATAAATGAAAAAACAGAAATTATTAAAAATCTTAAAAATTTTGCAAAGAAAAAATTAGATTTTGAAAAGTTATTAAAAGTTTTTTTAGAAGATTTAAACGAATTTAACACTAGTGTCCACTTAAAATAAGTTGAAAACCAGTTGATTAGTAATTTGTTCTTTGATATTATTGTAATCCGATTTCATAAGTAATTCATTTACA
>JAYWGV010000006.1:0-45228 GCA_043778105.1 Bacteroidota bacterium | reverse complement strand
TAATACCAACTTGATGCCCAATTGAAGAATCCTTTTCAAAATTAGTAATCATCCCTTTTACCCAGTTAGGATTTACTTGAACATCAGCATCACAAATTAAAAAATACTTTCCCGTTGAATGTTCGTAAAGATTTGCTAAAACATTTGCTTTACCTTTTTGATTATTGATAACATCTTTAATATCAATTAATTGGAACTGAAATTTGTCTTTTATAAATTCTGAAACTACTAAAAAAGTATTATCAGTAGAATTATCATTACCAATTAAAACCTGTAAAGCATAAGTTGGATAATTAAGTTTTTCTATTGATTTTAAGCAATTTAGCAGCTTCAGATTTATTGTTTTTTGTCTTGCTCAAAGCATTAATTATAGTGTCTTTTTCATTTTCCGACAATGAAAAATCATTCTGAATTTTATTGGAAATCTGGAAAATTTCAAATGGTAAAACATTTTTTTCAATAAAGTCGCCTTTTGACAAAAGCGTAGCTCTTTTGATAATATTTTGCAACTCTCTTAAATTGCCCGGCCAATTGTAATTTTCAAAAATTGTTAAAACTTCTTTAGAAAACCCAATAATATTTTTGTTTAGTTGTTGGTTGGCTTTTTCCAGGAAAAAATCGGCGAAAATCATTAAATCGCCATCTCTTTCTGTCAACGATGGAGATTGAATTGAAAATTCATTGATTCTATGGTATAAATCTTCTCGAAAATTTCCATTTTTTACAGCTTCACGCAAATCTTCGTTTGTTGCCGTAATAATTCTGATATCGACCTCAATTTCTTTGTTGCTTCCAACTGGTTTTATTTTTCTTTCTTGTAATGCTCTCAGCAGTTGAATTTGATTTTCGTAGGATAGATTTCCAATTTCATCAAGAAAAATGGTTCCCATATTCGCAGCTTCAAAATAACCAATTTTATCGTTGATTGCTCCTGTGAAAGAACCTTTTAAATGTCCAAAAAATTCGCTAGCAGCCAATTCTTTTGGAATTGCACCACAATCAACAGCAATAAAACTGTTACTTTTTCGAGGACTTTTTTCATGAATTGTCTTGGCAATAACTTCTTTTCCTGTTCCACTATCACCAATTATTAAAACCGACATGTTGGTTGGTGCAACAAGGTTTATATATTCGGCTAATTTTTTGGATGCGTTAGAAATTCCGAGAACAAATTCTTTATTTTCAATCTTTTTTGTATTTTTCCTTGGTTCATTTGCACCAGCATCGTTAAATTTAGGTTTTTGAAGTGCTTTTTCGATAACCAATAAAACCTCGTCGGGATTAAATGGCTTAGAAATATAATCGGCTGCACCATTTTGAATGGCTTTAACTGCTGTTGTAACATCAGAATAACCAGTCATTAGGATTACTGGAATTTTAGGAAAATCGGTTTTAAATTCTGATAATAATTGAATTCCGTCGTAATTTGGCAACCGCAAATCGGTAATTATCAAATCAAAAACTTCATTTTTAATTTTGTTTTTTGCTTCTTCAGCCGAAAATGCTGTTGATATTTCGTAACTGTTTTTGGTCAGAAATTTTTCTAACAATTTACAAAATGAAACATCGTCTTCAATAACTAAAATCTTAACCATTTGAATTTTTAACAATAATGGCTAAATTAGAGTTATTTTGTTTAAAATTGCTTAAAATTTTCCAAAAAAAAAGAGAGACTAACTACTATCTCTCTTTTTTAACAAACAAAATCAATAAGTCTCCCCAAACTTATTTCTTAATCCAATTGCCAGTAGCATCTGCAAAGACAGTAGCTTTCTGGTCTCCAACTGCAATATCTAGTTTGTATTCTTTCTTGTCATTTACATAAGCTTTACTTACTGTTGCTTCAGGATAAGCTTTTGATAATGATTTTGAAACAGCTTCTGGAACTTCCTCGGCTTTTACTTCCTTGAATTTATCTTGTGTTGGTTTTGCCGTCTCAGTAGCTGATTGGGCTACTGTTTTGGCATCTGTTTGAGCAAATGTTACGAAACTTCCTAGAAGTAAAGCAACAGATAAAATTAATTTTTTCATGATGATTGAAATTTGATTACGATTGATTGATATTTAAGTATAAGGAAAAATCATACCAAAGTCGAAAACCTTATATAATTCTTAACAAACCCAATAAAGTCAACAAAAACAGATTAATTCAATGTTGAAAACATATTAAATACTGTGTAAGTGTAACATGTTGTTGAGTAAATTTTACACAAATTGTAAATATTTAAATAAAAAAACCCGAACAAAATTTGCTCGGGTTTTTTTATTTAATATCTAAAATCAGAAATCTAATATTAGATCTAGTATCTGTAATATTCTGGTTTGAATGGGCCATCTACAGCAACACCAATATAATCTGCTTGGTCTTTACGTAAAACTTCTAATTCAACTCCAAGTCTTTCAAGGTGTAACATTGCAACTTTTTCGTCTAAATGTTTTGGTAACATATAAACGTTGTTTTCATAGTTTGCAGAATTTTTCCACAATTCAATTTGAGCCAAAACTTGGTTCGTGAATGATGTACTCATAACAAAACTTGGATGACCAGTTGCACAACCAAGGTTAACCAAACGACCTTCAGCAAGAACCAAAATATCTTTTCCTTCGATTGTATATTTGTCAACTTGTGGTTTGATTTCAATTTTGGTATCTCCGTAATTACTGTTTAGCCAGTTCATATCGATTTCATTATCAAAATGTCCGATATTACAAACGATTGTTTTATCTTTCATTTTGCGGAAATCAGCTTCAAGAACAATATCTTTATTTCCAGTTGCAGTACAAACAATATCAGCAGTTGCAATAACTGTCGCTAATTTTTTAACTTCAAATCCGTCCATTGCAGCTTGCAAAGCACAAATTGGATCAGTTTCGGTAATTGTTACAATAGATCCAGCACCTTTAAACGAAGCTGCAGTTCCTTTTCCAACATCACCATAACCGCATACAACAACACGTTTTCCTGCTAACATAACATCAGTTGCACGACGAACAGCATCTACAGCCGATTCTTTACAACCATATTTGTTATCAAATTTCGATTTTGTAACCGCATCGTTAACATTTATTGCTGGCATTGGCAAAGTTCCAGCTTTTACTCTTTCGTATAAACGGTGAACTCCAGTAGTAGTCTCTTCAGATAAACCTTTGATTCCAGCAATTAATTCTGGAAATTTATCAATAACCATGTTAGTCAAATCTCCACCATCGTCAAGAATCATGTTCAATGGTTTTCTATCTTCACCAAAAAATAATGTTTGCTCTATACACCAGTCAAAATTAACTTCGTCAAGACCTTTCCAAGCATAAACTTGAATTCCAGCAGCAGCAATTGCAGCAGCAGCTTCGTCTTGAGTAGAGAAAATGTTGCAAGAAGACCAAGTTACCTCTGCTCCTAGCGCAATTAAAGTTTCGATTAAAACTGCAGTTTGAATTGTCATGTGCAAACAACCTGCGACACGAGCACCTTTTAATGGTTGTTCGTTTTTGTATTCTGTTCTAAGTGCCATTAATCCTGGCATTTCGGCTTGCGCCAATTCAATTTCTTTTCTTCCCCAAGCTGCTAGAGAAATGTCTTTAACTTTGTAAGCCACGAATGGCATAGTTGCTGTACTCATATTATATAGGTATATTTGTATTTAAATATTTCGGCAAATTTACATACTAGATTTGTAAATAAAAAATATTTGTTAATATTTATGAATTGTTTATATATGTAATGAATTAACAATCAGAAAAATAATTTTTATTTGAAGCTAATCCTGCTATTCGCTATATCTTTTTTTGGCGAAGAAAAATCGCCAAAAAAAGGATGTCGCTGCTATCAGGGCTAAAAATCAATCTATTCAAGAAATGCCACTTTATAAAACTATAGACTTTTCAGGATCAACAACAATCTACATTTGGAAAATTACCGAAACGTTAGACGAACTTTCTTCTGAAATAATTTTAAACGAAAAATCGCAATTTCGGTTAAATAATATGAAATCAGAAATGCACAAACGTGGTTTTCTATCCGTTCGAAAATTGTTGCAAGAAGCCAATTATTCTGATTCTGATTTGTTTTACGATGAATCTGGAAAACCGCATTTATTGGATAGAAAATTCATTTCAATTTCGCATTCACACCAAATGTCAGCAATAATTATTAGCAACGAACCTGTCGGAATTGATTTGGAAATCCAAAAAGAAAAAGTCCTGAAAATTGCTCTGAAATTTATGGATGTTTCGCATTTAGAAAATTTATCGCACGAAAATAAAATAAAAAAAGCAACAATTATTTGGGGAATAAAAGAAACTATTTTCAAAATCGAAAACCAAAAAGGAATTTCTTTTCCAGACCATATTTTTGAAGATGATTTTCAAGTTTCTGATAAAAAAACTTCAGCACAATTACGATTCAATAATAAGGTAGAAAATTTCAATATTTTTTTTGAGGAAAACGAGAATTATATTTTGGTTTGGGGATTTCATAAATAATTTCTATTGAAATAATTATTACATTTGTAAAAATATTTTAATTATGGAAACACCAATTAAAAAGCCAGTTTTCAAATCTGCAGACGAAATTATTCATTTGATGTTAGAAAGCAAAAAACAATCTAGGATTGAAAGTCAAGAATTTGCAAAAACACAAGAATTTCAAGATATGCTGGTAAGATTAAGAGCGAAAAAACTATCGAAAAATGCATTATGAATTTGAATTTCGCGGCGGAGAAAACAATAGTTTCGGGTTCGAAACAGAATTAGGTATTATATATGACATTAAATTTCGCCCAACAAATTACTTGCTTGGAGACGAAACAACAGTTTATGCCAATCACATATATGAATTTATTATAGAATTGGTTTTTAATCCATTAGATAAAAATCCGCCACTAGACAAGTTGGTTTCTAAAACCATTTCGGAAATTATTAAAGATTTTTATTATAAAAAAAACGGCTCGGTTTGCATATACATCTGTGATTCATCAGATGGAAGACAAGAACTTCGTCGCCGAAAATTTGATGATTGGTTTTACAGCGAGCCCGATTTTGGTTTAATAAAAATTGATGAACACATTCGCGATTCTAAAGGAAACTCTTACCCAATTTCATTAATAATTCAACAATCAAATCCCTATTTTGTTGAAATTGTTGATGGATTTAGAAGAATTGCATTAGAAAACAATCAAAATAAATAATGTTTATTGAAGCATAAGATTACCATTTATAGAATTCCAAAAACTAAATCGCTTCATATAATTTTCCTGGAAGCGGTCTAACAACTCCTTTAAATTCCATATTAAACAAAATTACAGATATTTTATAAACTGGCAAATCGCATTCAAGAGCGATTATATCAAGAACTTGTTTACCATTTTTATTCAAGAAATCATATATTTTTTGTTCGTCAGGTTCGAGCGTAACAAATAGTTGTTTTTGAACGGGTTTGATGTTTTTTTGAATGTCCCAATTTAATATGTAAACCAAATCGGCTGCGTTTGTTAGCAAATTGGCTTTTTGGGTTTTTATCAAATTGTTGCAACCTTGACTAAACTTGTCTGATGTTCGACCAGGAACCGCAAAAACATCGCGGTTGTAATCGTTTGCCATTGTTGCCGTAATTAAAGATCCACCACGATCGGCCGATTCTATAACTATTGTAGCTTCTGACATACCGGCGACAATTCTATTCCGACGAATAAAATTTTCTCGCAAAGGTTCAGAATCACTCCAAAATTCGGTCATGAAACCGCCATTTTTTTCCATCTTAGAAACATATTTTTTATGAACTTTTGGATAAATTTGATTCAAACCATGAGCAACAACGCCAATAGTTTGCAAATTATGATCCATTGCGGCTTGATGCGCAACAATATCTACACCATAAGCAAACCCTGAAACAATGATTGGGTCTAATGGTGCAAGCTCTTCTATTAGTTTTTTAGTAAACTCGGTTCCATAAGATGTGATTTGGCGCGTGCCAACAATGCTAATAATTTTGCGATTATTGATTTCCAAATTGCCCGAAGTAAACATTAAAACTGGACCATCAATACAATGTTTTAATTTATCAGGATAATTATCATCTTGATAATGTTGAACATTAATGCTGTTGTCTTTTATAAATTTTAATTCTTTTTCGGCTTTCTCGAAAACAGTTTTATTTTTTAAATTATTGGTCAAAAAAACTCCAATTCCATCAATTCCGGTTAATTGCGATGATTTCGATCTAAATATTTGCTCGGCAGAACCACAATGCAAAAGCAGTTTTTTAGCAACAACATCGCCAACACCTTCTATTTTGGATAAAGCTAATAAATGAAATAATTCTTGTTCAGACATTGCAATTTTTTGAAGCCGAAAAGTATAAATTTTATATGAATTTTGAATATCATTTGTCAATAAATAATTTTTGCTATTTTTGATAAAAAATGCTAATAAAAGAATTAACGACGATCGACGAAATGTTTTCTCAATTTGAAATCATAACTCATTTATATCCAAATATTTCTAAAGAAAAATACAAAAATTATCTCCAAGAGATGATTCCGCACAATTATAAACAACTTGCTGTTTTCGATGACGAAATTTGTGTAGCGTTAACAGGTTTTTGGATTGGAACCAAACTTTGGTCAGGGAAATACATCGAAATCGATAATTTTATAGTAAATCCAAACCATCAAATGAAAGGTTTAGGCAAAATCATGACTGATTATATTGACCAAAAAGCCAAAGAATTAGGTTGCACAATGATTGTTCTTGATGCTTTTACAGGAAATTTCAAAGCACATAGATTTTATTACAACCAAGGTTATGCACCCAAAGGTTTTCATTTTGTAAAGATTATTGATGAAAATGGATTGAGTTAGTTATTGATTTTAGATTTTAGACTTAAGAATTTAGATTAAAAGATGCTAGACTTTAGACAAATTCTTTAAACCTTTAATATTTTATGTTCTTAAAAAAATTCCTGCAAATTGGTGTAATTAGTATCAACCTTTTTTAAAATAAAATTTCTAAGTTAAAATTCTATAAATGTCATACATAAACACATTTTTTATATATTTAACAAAAATTTGCAACTTTTAAAAAAAACTAACGTATAATCAAAGTATTTCAATCTAAATTAAATAAGAATGTCAAACGAAAGTTTCAATTGGAAAAGTTTATTTGTAAACGATGAAGCAAATAAAACTTCAGAAAACACAATTAAAGAACAACCAAAATTCACTCCTAGCACTGAAAATAAATTTCCAACAACCGAAAGTAAATTTCCAGAAACAACAATCAATTCTGGAAACAGTGTTGTAAATTCTGGGAATAATGCTAACAATCCTTTCCTGAACGAAATTCTTGAAGTTTATAACAAAGGTTTCGAATCATTAAATCAATCCGGTTTCGATTTTTTTGAAATGTACAAATCGGTTATGGCAGTTGGACCAACCAATCCGCAAAGTTACCAAATGGCTTTTACGATGGGAAAAACTATAAATGGAGATTTGACCAAACCATTACTTTTAGAAAAAGCAAGTTTTTATGTTTCAGAAATCGAGAAAGTCTATGCAAAATATGATGCAACAGGAAATTCAAAAAACAAAGATTTAAACAACACAATTACAACTCAAAAAAGCAATTTATCAAAAACTATTGCCGATTTAGAATCGCAAATAACCAAATTGCAAGCCGATTTAGAAACCAAAAAAGCCGAATTGGTACGAATTGATCACGACAATCACGAAATGTTTGCCCAAATTCAACAAAAAATTGAAGCCAATAACATTGCAAAACAAAAAATTTTAGAATCAATTAATACTGTCGTTACAGGAATAAATCAATATTTATAATTATGTCTACAAAATTCGAACAAGAAAAAACCGCTTTATCAGAATTACCAATTCTAAAACATTTCGACGAATCCAAAGGCGAAATTGCACTAAATAGTGAAACCCTAAAAAAAGGTGAAAAAACATTATTTTACGCATTGGCAGCAGCACTTTTGGGCGTTGGAAGTTATTTAACTTGGACATACATCATTCCGCCATTATTCACAATGTTGGGCCAAGCCATCGCAATTTCGGCAACCGGCGTGTTTTTGGTTTTTTTAGTAATGATGTATCCAGTTATAATGAAAGGATTGCGTTTTATGACCAAAAATATTCATAAAGCATTGATAAAGAGTGATCCTTTTAACGAATTGGACGAACAGAAACAAAAAATGATTAAAAACCGCGATGTTTTCAAAGCCACAAAAGCAAAACTAAAAGGTTTGAAAACCGAAATGGAAATCGAAGCCAACAAATCCGAAAAAGAGGCTAAAACCTTTCAAGAAGATATTTTGAGTTTGCAACGTCAATCCGAAAAACTAAAATCGGCGATGGACGAAATGGTCAAAATAAACGGAATTGCAGCCAAAGACACAGACGAATATGTAACATTGCAAAGCGAATTAGCAAGAAAATTAAGCGATTCGCAACGAATTTCTAACCAATACGAACAAAGCAAAAATTTCACTCAAAAATATGGAGTTCGAGCCAATGTTTTAGGTAAAATGGACAGAAAATTAACCTTGGCCGGAACAGCAATCGACATTAAAATTGCCGATTTCGACACGACAATCGTAATGCTTAAAAAAGAATACGAATTTGCCAAAAACGCAAAACAAGCCACCGAATCTGCCAAAAGCGCAATGATGTTCACACAATCTTGGGAGTTAGATTATGCACTCGAAGTCGTAACATCGACCATTGCGCAAGACATTGCCAGAACATCAGAAAACTTGTTAGACATCGATACATTGACCTCGAAATATTCGGTTGACAACGACGAATTGTACTCACGATTAGATTCATTGGCAGATAAAATCAAGACTGGCGACAGCACCATTCCAGATTCGACAAAATACACAAGTCCAAATTATAAATTATCAAAAGACGACAAATTAAACGCTGGCGGATTCGGAGATATTTTTTAGGATAAAATTTTGGGCGTTACCTCGCCGAAAAGGCGGGTCGGGCTTTCCGTTAAATCTTTTTTTAATTTCCACGGGTTTAAACCCGTGGAAATTAAAAAAAGGATATCGCTGCAATCCCTAACGCAAAACCACAATAACAACAAAAATTATTTAATACAACTTTTGTCTTCCCGAGCGCAGTCGAGGGATTTAATTTAAAACTAACATTACAAATACAATGGGAAAAATTTTAAGAACAACAAAATTAACAACGCTATCAGAATTATTGATTGTCGTTGGTGGAATCGGCGCAATTCTTGGCGCAATTTATTTTATTTCACCAGGAATAAAAACCGCAGTTTCTAAACAATTATCAGGCATCACGCTCAATTCAGGTGATGTAAATAATATTACAAATGCGGATAAAATGGCATTGCCAAGCAAAGAAATTTCATCAGACGTTTCTGGCAAACCATTAGTTAGAATGGCAGGATATGCTTGGAATGCAACTTCTGGAATAATCGTTGCCAACGGTGGACCAAAAACTACCAAAGGTTCATTGATGGAAAAAAATGGTGTCAATCTAGAAATCATTCGCCAAGATTGGTTAACCGAATTGCGAAATATGCAAATGAAATTCATTGAAGAGTTCGATAAAGGAACCGCTTTTCCAACATCAGATAAAAGTGCTTTTGGAATTATGATTATGGGCGATGGTGCTCCGTTTTATATTAGTTCGGCACAAAAATCGTTGGACGAAAAATATGGAAAAGACAAATACCATGTGCAAGTAATGGGCGCAATAGGCATGAGTTATGGCGAAGACAAATTAATTGGACCACCAAGTTGGAAATCGAACCCACAAACAATGAAAGGCGCAGTAGTTTCTGCTGTTCTAGGGGATGGCGACTGGGTTACAACCGTAAATTATTGCTTTGCAAATGGTTTAAAAGTAAATCCAGATCCATCAACTTATGATGCTGATGCTGTAAATATTTATCCATCAGAAAATGATGATTATATTAAATCGGCTGAAGAATTAATCAAATCGCAAACTACTGGTTGGACAGTTCCATTAAAAGAAGTATCTAACGGAAAACTAACTGGGAAATCAGTAAACAGAAAAATCGATGGTTGCGCAACTTGGACACCTGGAGATAAAACGGTTTTTGATAAATTATCAGGTTTTGTTGATGTTGTTTCGACTAAAGAATTCAATAATCAAATGCCAGCTGTGATAATTGGCGTAAAAGAATGGGCTGCAAAAAACCCAGAAATTGTTTCAAACATCTTGAAATCGGCTTTGACCGCATCAAACCAAATGAAAAACCACGAAGAATGGAAAGTTCGCGCATCGGAAGCGGTTACTGACACTTATCAAATGGAAACTCCAGAATATTGGTATAAAATGTTTAAAGGACAACAAGCAACCAAAAACGGAATTACCTATAATATGGGTGGATCGAAAGTATTTAATTATGCAGATGGAATGCAATATTTTGGAATGACCGATGGCGTAAACCGTTATAAATCGGTCTATACTTCGGTTGGTGGATATTTGACAGAGTTGAATCCGTTTGGGTTTAATGAAAACGTTGGTGCAGTTGTTCCTTATGAGGAAGCGGTAAATTTGGTATATTTCAAAAACATCAACGATATTGAATCATCGGCGGCAGACAAAGCCAATTATGACAAACAATCAACTGAAGTTATGGCATCGGGCGAATGGAATATTAATTTTGGTTCAGGAAGTGCATCGGTACAGAACAATTCGATGAAAGATCTTGAAAAAATATATAATTTATTAATTCAAGCAGAAAATTCTAAACTTACAATTGTTGGTCATACAGATAATGCTGGAAACGCAAATGCTAATTTAGATTTATCAAAAAACCGCGCACAAGCCGTTGTAAATTTCTTAAAAAATAAAGGAATTCCAGAAAATCGTTTCCAAATGATTGACGGAAAAGGACAAAACGAACCCGTTTCTGACAACAATTCTGATGCTGGAAAAGCCAAAAACCGCCGAGTAGTTATTAATTTCTTGAAATAAAAAAATTGTTTCAAGTTTCAGGTTTTAAGTTCTTCTCGAAACCTGAAACCTGAAACCTGAAACTAAAAAAATGATAAAACAACTAATTACTCCATTCGAAAAAATTTCAAAATCCAAAAAAACGATTATTGCGAGTGTTTGGGTTTTACTATTAATAACTTTGTGGTTCATTGGAACCGCAGGCGAAAAACATTTATTTCCATCACCAACTCAAGTTTTTGGTGCATTAGGCGATTTGTATAAAGAAGGATTGGTCGTAAGTGTTTTTAAATCCTTGCAATTGTGTTTTATGTCAATTGTAATTGCTACAGTATTGTCTATGTTTTTTGCCTATTGTTGGCCAATTCCGTTAATGAAACCGGTATCCGAATTTATTACAAAGTTTCGTTTTTTGCCGTTGGCTGGATTGACGTTATACATAACATTAATTATTCACGATGCCAGAAACATGCAAATTTGGATTTTGGTTATTTTCTTAACAACATTCTTGACAACATCATTAATTTCAGTAATTTCGGCAATTCCACAAGAAGAATTTGACCACGCTAAAACCTTAAAATGTTCCCGTTTCGAAGTGCTTTGGCAAGTTGTAATTCTAGGCAGAATTGACTATGTAATTGATGTAATACGTCAAAATCTTGCCATTACATGGATGATGTTGGTAACCGTAGAATCGACAGTTGCTGCGGCTGGTGGATTGGGTGTTTTAATAAAGAATTCAGATAAATTTTCTAATCATTCACGAATTATCGCATTGCAAATCATTATTTTATTAATAGGTTTAGGACTTGATTTTTTTATAAATTTTCTTCGTAAAGCAATTTTTAGATATTCAAAAATATAATAATTATTAGTTATGGAACACAGTTTTAAAGAATCATTATTATATGTAGAAAATCTTAGTGTTGCTTATGATGAGAAAATCATTATAAAAGATGTAACACTAATCGAGAAAGATGTTGTTCGTGCAGGAATAGAAAATACTGGACAAATAATTGCAATAGTTGGTCGATCTGGTCGAGGAAAATCAACTTTTTTTAAGGCATTGACAGGTTTGGTTCAGCCAAGTTCTGGCAAAATTCTAATTAAAGATTTTTCAAGTAAAGAAGAAAATGCCGCTAAACCAGTTCAAGAAGGCGACATAGGTTTTGTTGATCAAAAATATACACTTTTTAGACATAAATCTGTAAATCAAGCCTTAAAATTTGCCTTGCGAAAAACAGATTTATCTGAAAACGAAAAAGATAAGAAAATCAAAGAATATGTTCATAAATGGGGCTTAGAATCTTGCGTTGACAAATATCCAAACGAACTTTCGGGCGGACAAAGACAACGAACAGCAATAATTGAACAACTATTCTCATCGGACCAATTCATAATTATGGACGAACCATTTTCTGGATTAGATGTCGGAAATATCGAAGAAGTTAAAAAAGCATTCGATTTATTGAGTGAAACTTCAGAATATAACACGCTTTTATTTTCGACCCACGATATTAAATTGGCGATCGAGCTGGCGCAAACAATTTATATAATTGGTTACCCAACAGTAAATGGAAAACTTCAAGATTATGGAACCGTTGTTGCCAATTATGATCTAAGAGAAATGGGCTTGGCGTGGAAGGAATATGGCGAAGATCATCGAAAATTATACAAAGAGATTGTACATCAAATGATGATTTCGTAAAAAACCTTTTAAAATGGTAAAAAATAAAATTATTACCGTACAAGGTAAAGACATATCAATTATTTCTCATCAAGAAAATGATTATGTAAGTTTAACTGATTTATGTAAAGGTTTTGACGGTGAAGGTGCATTGATTGAAAAGTGGTTAACTACAAAAAAAACACACTTGAATATCTTACAGTTTGGGAAACGCTAAATAACAAAAATTTTAATTCCCCCGAAATCGGGGGAATATTACAAAATGCAAGGAGCAATAATTTTTACATGAGTGTAAAGAAATGGGTTTCTACCACTAATGCAATTGGAATAATAGCAAAAGCAGGACGAACAGGCGGAACATTTGCTCATATTGATTTAGCATTAAAATTTGGGTCTTATTTGAGTCCAGCTTTTGAATTGTATATAAATATAGAATTTAAAAGATTAAAAGAAATTGAAGAAAACACTTACAATCTTGAGTGGAATGTAAGGCGAATTATTAGTAAATCTAACTATTTAATTCAAACAGATGCTATTCAAAAACATATTATTCCAAAATCAAAACTTCCAGAAAGTAAAAGAAACATTGAATATTCTATAGAAGCAGATTTATTAAATTATTGCGTTTTTGATTGTACTGCAAAAGAATGGCGAGACGCAAATCCAGAACATGCGAAAGTCAATTTGAACATTAGAGATTTTGCAAGTATAAACGAATTAGCAGTTATTGCAAATCTTGCATCGATTAATTCTGAAATGATAAAACTAGATACCGAAAAATCTAGAAGATTGAGTTTCTTGAAAAAAATGGCTAAAGATCAACTCGAAAAACTAAATGAAATCGATATTATAAAAGCGGTAAGAAGATTAAATGAAAAATCGTATATCGACGCCCAAGAAAAAACAGGAGATGAACTACAAACAGAAATAAAATTATCGATATTGGATAAAAATAAATCAAATCTTTTAGAGTTCAAAAATAAACAAAACTTAAAAAATCCAACTTGAAAAAACGAAATCCATTATCATTTCTAGAAGATTCTTTTACATCATTAAAAGATTATCTTGACCAAGAAACTAATGAAAAACAGCAGTTTTTTGATGGCAATTTTATTCAATGTTTAAAACAAGAAACTACTCAAATTATTGCAATTTGTGATGAGTTAAATAAAGACGACAAATTCATTCAGAAAATAAATTCTTTAGTAAATCCAAATTCATCAAAAGGATTATTGTTCAAGTCGCAACATTTTTTTATTTCGGATTTAATTGGTTTGTACAATCTAAAAATCGACAATCAAACCGAAAAATCACGATTTGTTTTGGCCTATTATTATGATGCTTTGCGCAACAATCATTTTGCCGATGAACGAGGAATAGCAACTTTAAACAAATTGGTTGCATCAAACGAATTCAAATTGCATTTAGAGAAAATTCGTCGAGAAAACGTGATTTCCTCATTTGACGAAAGTCCGAAATTTTCTTTTTTGACCAATGTTTTAACTGCAATAAAATCATTAAAATTACCAGAAATAAAAACCAAGTTTGAACGATTCCTGCAATTTTCATTCGATTTAAAAGCCGATGATAAAACTGCGAATGATTTTTTAGAATCGAATGAAAAGCCAATTCAAAACAACAAAGTTTCTGAAGTAAAAAACGAAGATTCATTAGAAAAAGTGCTCGAAGAATTGAATAAATTGGTCGGTTTAGAAAACGTAAAACAAGACGTCGCAGAACTAATAAATTTATTAGAAATACAGAAAAAACGAACAGATCAAAAACTAAAAAATATAGAAATCACATTGCACACGGTTTTTCTTGGTCCACCAGGAACTGGTAAAACTACAGTTGCCAGATTGTTGAGTAGAATTTTCAAACATTTAGGATTTTTATCAAAAGGGCAATTATACGAAACCGATCGCGAAGGAATGATTGCAGGATTTGTGGGTCAAACTGCAACCAAAGTGGACAAAGCAGTTGGCGAAAGTTTAGGCGGTGTTTTGTTTATCGACGAGGCTTATGCTTTGACAGCCAATAGTTTTGGAAACGATTATGGCTCAGAAGCCGTGAATACTTTATTGAAAAGAATGGAAGATCATCGCGAGGATTTGGCCGTTGTTGTTGCTGGATATGATGAACCAATGAAACTTTTTATAGAATCGAATCCAGGTTTGCGATCACGATTCAACCGATTTTTCATATTCGAGCATTTCAAACCTGAACAATTAATGCAAGTTTTCGAATCGAATTGTAAGAATTCCGATTTTATATTAACTGATGATGCGAAAGAAAAATTATTAGACACATTTGAGTTGTTGTATTCTAAAAAAGATGAGGGTTTTGGAAATGCAAGAGTTGTTCGAAATCTTTTCGAAAAATGCGTGCAGAACCAAGCTAATAGAATTGTGAAAGTTAAAAAAATTACGCCAAAAATTCTAAAAACTTTATCCGAAGAAGATATTCCAGAACCGAAAGAAACACAAGATCAAGTTTTTTTTGCTAAGAATAATGATGAAAATAAATAATTTAGTTTCAAATAAATTCGTAAATTTGAATTAAATATCAGAAAAATGGAAGCAACAATTGCACTTTCAAATGAAATCGAAATCCAAAAACAAGAATTAATCGATTGGATTACAACAATTAACGACGTTTCTGTTTTAGAAGATTTAACCGAACTGAAACGCCGAGACACTTTTAATTTCGAAGAAGAATTTAAAAAAGGAATTACAGGCGAAGAGTTGAAGCGAAGAACAACCGAATTCTTAAAAAATTTACCTTGGAAGAAATAGTTATTATTTATAAATCTGATGTAGAACTTTATTTGAATGATTTGACTTTTATACTTTTCAAGAAAGATTATTTTAGTTATTTTGAGAATTCGGTAATTTATAAGAACAAAATAATTGAATTCATCGAAGAAAGCATCGAAACATTTCCACCAAAGAAGACACCAAAAGAATTAAAAAATTTCGGACAGAACTACATTTTCTACAAATCAAATCAACGCACAACTTGGTATATTTTCTTTGAACAATTCGACAATAATTATTTAATTACCAACATCATAAACAGCAATTCCGAAGAAATAAAATTTTTATAAAATGGAAACACAAACATTAATTAAAGCAAGATTTTCAAAAGAGCTTTCAATCCAAAAACAAGAATTAATCGATTGGATTACAACAATTAACGACGTTTCTATTCTAGAAGATTTAACCGAACTGAAACGCCGAGACACTTTTAATTTCGAAGAAGAATTTAAAAAAGGAATTTCTGGCGAAGAAGCAAGAAAAAAATCCAAAGAGAAAATTAGAGAATGGTGGGGAAAATGACAATTATTTACACCAAAGATTTTGTTGCATATTTAGATAGTTTGGTTTACACACTTTTCAAAAAAGAATATTTTGGTTTTGTTGAATCCGCTGACGATTATGTCGATAAAATATATGAATTCATTGAAGAGAGCATTCAAACATTTCCAGCAAAGAAAACTCCAAAAAAATTAAAAATTTTCGGACAAAACTATATTTTCTACAAATCAAATCAAACAACAACTTGGTATATTTTCTTCGAAGTATTGAATAATAATTATTTGATTACCAATATTATAAATAGTAATTCCGAAGATGTAAAATTTTTATAAAAATGAAAATAGTGTTAATTTTTCTAAGTTTATTTATAGGTCAAACTTGCAATAAAAAAATGACCGATTCCGAAATTTTAAATCAATTACCATCAGTTATCGAAACCGTTTATTTTCAAAAATGGCTTGCTGGTCAAGAAGAATCTGGATCAGGAACTCATTTTTTTATACAATTTAAAACCGTATTTCCTGAAAACATAAAATTTAAAAAGGTTTATTTTCAAGGTCAAGAATCTGATTTACAATCAGAAGATGAAAATATTTTTACTGCAAACTTTACCAATAAATCAAAACAAGACAGAATTCTTGATGTTGATTCCGAAAAAGAATTCGGAAATAAACCACCAGAAATTTCAAAAACAAAATACGATTTGAAACCCAACGAAGCCATTCTAGAATTCCAAAAACACAACAAAATCCTAATTTACAAACTTCAAAACATAAAACAACAAGATCTTTTGGCATATCCGACTGCAAAACCAAGAAATTAGTTATTTTTGTGTCAAATAAATTTTATTGCAATTTTACGATAATTAATTCGTGAATCCCAATAGCTATCGGGAGTGCAATTCGTGTCAGAAATGAGTCTATACAAATCACTTTTTAAACAAACATTAATCTATGGCTTAGCGACAGTTTTGCCTAGAATGATTAGTTTTTTACTTAATCCGCTCTACGTTAGCGCATTGCCAAAACAAGAATTTGCAGATGTTTCCATCGTTTTTGCTTGGTTGGTTTTCTTTAATGTAATATTATCTTACGGAATGGAAACCTCGTTTTTCAGATTTTATAGTACCGAAGACAATAAAAAAAATGTCATTTCAACAGCCACAGTATCAATATTTTGGACAACAATTTCTTTCTTGATAATTTCATTATTATATAGAAATACCATTTCGCGCTGGTCGAATATTAACCTAGAATATGTAACCTATACAATTTGGATTCTCACATTCGATGCTTTGGCAATAATACCGTTTTCAAAACTTCGAGCCGAGAAAAAACCAATGAAATATGCGTTAATAAAAATCGGAAATGTAACTTTAAATTTTGCATTAAACCTTTTTTTCTTACTGCTATTACCAAAATTAGCCAATGCAAATCCGTCAGGATTTTTTAACACCATTTATTTTCCAAATTCTCAAGTTGGCTATATTTTTATGTCCAATTTGATAGCAAGTTTAGCAACATTTATAGTATTATCGCCTAATTACCTCAAAATAAAATGGGATTTTGACAAACAACTTTGGCAAAAAATGATCAAATACGGTTTCCCGATACTTCTCGCTGGAATCGCATTTGCAATCAACGAACATTTCGATAAAATTTTACTCGAAAAACTACACGTTTCCAAGTCAGATATTGGCGCCTATTCTGCATGTTACAAAATCGGAATGTTTATGGTTTTATTCCGCACAGCCTATACCTTGGGCATCGAGCCGTTTTTCTTTAGTCATTCATCCAATGAAAACGCATCGCAAACCTATGCCACAATAACCAAATATTTCGTCATTGCAGGGTCATTTATTTTGTTATTTGTAATCGTTTTTATCGATGTTCTCAAACACATTTTAGTGCCAAATTCCAGTTATTGGACGGCTATAAAAGTTGTTCCACTAATAATTCTAGCCAACTTTTTTCTAGGAATTTACACCAATCTTTCGGTTTGGTACAAGCTTATTGACAAAACCATAATTGGCGCCTATATTTCAATTTTTGGTGCAATAATAACGCTCGTACTCAACTTTTGGCTCGTACCAATTATGAGTTATTACGGTTCGGCAATTGCAACAATTGCCGCCTATGGAAGCATGATGTTTGTATCTTATTATCTCGGGCAAAAAAAATATCCAATACCTTACGAGATCAATAAAATCAGTGCTTACATCTGCATTTCAATAGCACTTTCTGCACTTTCATTCTATGTTCCAAAACTTCGAGAAAGCTATATTTTTGGAATTTTCGCAATAATAATTTTTGGATGTTTTATCTTTAAAAATGAAAAAAATCTTATCTTAAAAATCATAAAACGAAAATAACAATTACCCGAAGCCAATCTCGCCATCATCCCGAATTTTGGCTTTTAAATTTGTTTTTTTCTAAGTCAAAAAACGAACTTCCGCTGGTCGTTGTTTTTTGCCAAGAAAAAATACAATTTAAAACCCAAAGATTCTCCTTTCTGTCAAGGCTAGGACTCACGATTTCAAAATAAATTTTCACTAATTCCCAAAAACCTTATTATCTTAGCAACTTTCAATTTCAAAAAAATAAAATGAAAATAAACATCATCAATAAATCGCAACACCAATTGCCTGCTTACGAAACAATTGCATCGGCAGGAATGGATATGCGCGCCAATATTCAAGAACCAATAACCATTAGATCTCTCGAAAGAGTTATGGTTCCAACCGGATTATTCATCGAATTGCCAATTGGTTACGAGGCACAAGTTCGACCACGCAGCGGATTAGCATTCAAAAACGGAGTAACTTGTCTCAATTCTCCAGGCACAATCGATGCCGATTATCGAGGCGAACTCAAAGTAATTTTAGTAAATTTGTCACACGAAGATTTCACAATAAACAATGGCGATCGAATAGCACAAATGGTTATAGCCAAACACGAACGAGCCGAATTTATAGAAGTGCAAGAATTGTCTTCGACAGAACGAGGCGCAGGCGGATTTGGAAGTACGGGTATTAAATAAAAAACATTAAATTTAAACAAATAAATCTTTGTGTCCTTTGCAAATAACTTAGTGACCTTAGTGTTAAAAAAAATATGAAAATAATAGTTCCAATGGCTGGTCGTGGTTCACGTCTTCGCCCACACACATTAACAGTTCCAAAACCATTAATTCCAATTGCTGGAAAACCAATAGTTCATCGATTGGTCGAAGATATTGCAGGCGTAATCAATCAAAAAATTGATGAAATTGCATTTATCATTCACAAAGATTTTGGTAAAAAAGTCGAAGAAGATTTAATTGCAATTGCCGAGAAATTAGGCTCAAAAGGTACAATATATTACCAAAACGAAGCTTTAGGAACAGCTCACGCCATAATGTGCGCCAAAGAATCAATGTCTGGACCAATTGTTGTGGCTTATGCCGACACACTTTTTCGGGCCGATTTCACGCTTGACACAACAGCCGATTCGGTTATTTGGGTCAAACAAGTCGAGGATCCAAGCGCATTTGGTGTTGTAAAACTCAACGAAAATAATCAAATTGTTGATTTTGTCGAAAAACCAAAAGATTTCGTTTCGGATTTGGCAATTATCGGAATTTATTATTTTAAATCTGGCGAAAGTTTACGATCAGAATTGCAATATTTATTGGACAATAACGTTGTTAAAGGTGGTGAATATCAATTAACCGACGGTCTTGAAAATATGAAAATAAAAGGCATGAAATTTGTGCCAGGAAAAGTTGATGAATGGATGGATTGTGGAAACAAAAATGTTACTGTCGAAACCAATTCTAGATTATTAGGATTTTTACATAAAGATGGACAAAATTTGGTTTCAAAAGATGTGAAATTAGAAAATTCAACCATTATTGAACCTTGTTTTATTGCCGAAGATGTTATTTTAATTAATGCAACAGTTGGTCCAAATGTATCGTTAGGAAAAGGTTGCCACGTGATCGATTCGAAAATAAAAAACAGTTTGGTTCAAAACAATTCTAATATAAAAAACGCAAATTTAGACAATGCAATGATTGGTAGCCACGCTAGTTTCGACGGAAATTTTACGAGTATTTCAATTGGAGATTATTCGGTTTTAGAGTAAGATTTTAGATTGTAAATTAACAATTTTAGATTTCAGATTTAGACTGAAATATTACAATGAAAAAAACATTTTTAATATTAATTTTAATATTTGCAATTTGCAATAATTGTGTTGTTTTTGCACAAGAATTCAAGGAAGAATCTGCGAGTAAAGACGACGAATTTCAAAGTGCTTATTTTGAATCTTTGAAACAAAAAGCAATTTTAAATTTCGATAAATCAATAGAATCTCTTGAAAAATGTTTGAAATTACAACCAGAAAATGCAAATGTTCATTTCCAGTTAGGAAAGAATTATTTGTTGCAAAAAAATTACAAGCCAGCTTATGATTCATTTGCGAAAGCTGCAGCTATTGACCCAAAAAATCGTTGGTATGCAGCTGGAATGTATGATGTTGCCTATGAACAAAAAGATTACAATTTGGCGATAATTGTTGTTAATAAACTCATTGCATTTAAAAATGATTACAAAGAAGATTTAGTTTCGTTGTACATGATCACGCAACAATTTGACAAAGCTTTGGCCTTAATTAACGAATTGAACGATCAAATTGGCAAGTCAGACAAACGCGATTTTTATAAAATGCAAATAATGCAAGATTCGAAACATCAAGATCCTGAGAAAGATAATTTGATAGATCAAATCAAGAAAAATCCTAAAGAAGAAAACAATTATATTGAACTAATATCGTTATACTCGAAAAGCAATCAAGAAGAAAAAGCACTCGAAATTGCTAAAAAATTAGAAAAAGAAATTCCAACTTCTGATTGGGCTCAGGTAAGTTTATTTAAATTTCATTTAAGTAAAAACGATGGTAATAATGCAGTAAAAGCAATGAATTTAGTTTATGCAAGCAATAAAATTGATGATAAAATCAAGCACAGAATCTTAAATGAATTTTTGATATTTGTAAAAACCAATCCAAAATACAATCCTGATTTAGAAACTGCAATTGCCTATTTTAAAAATGATCCTAATGTAAAAGTGGCAAAAGAAGTTGCAAAATTTTATCAGAACCAGAAAGATTTTGATAAGGCAATTCAATATTATGATTTACATTTCAAGAACAATACTGAGCCAGATTTTGAAACATCGATTTTGTATTTTCAGTGTTTGGTCGAGAAATTACAGTTCGAATCATTATCTAAAAAAGCTGAAAATATGATTGATTTGTTTCCGAGCCAACCACAATTTTATTATTTTGCAGGATTGTCATACAACCAATTAAAAAATTTCAAAAAAGCCAAAGATTTTCTAGAAACCGGAATCGATTATTTGGTCGATGATAAAACCTTGGAAATAAATTTTAACATTCAATTGGGCGAAGCTTTTAATGGATTGGGCGATATTGCCAAAAAAGAATTCTATTTCACGAAAGCTGATAAACTTTTGAAAAGTAAAAAATAGACTTTTAGATGCTAGATATTAGACTTTTAGACGCTAGATTTTTAGATTTAAGAATAAAAAAAAGATGAAAAAATTACTTATACTTTTTATAACAATTTCAATGTTGTCGTGCAAAGCCAAGAAAGTCATTCGCGAATCGCACGCAAAAGAAGAAATTGCATCAGAAAAAATTATTGCAAATCATTATGCCAATAAAACCGATTTCAAAACAATTTATATCAAATCGTCGGTGCATTATGAAGACGAAAAACAATCGCAACATGTTTCAGCAGAAATTCGAATCAAGAAAAACGAAATAATTTCGGTTAGCATTCGTTTTCTTGGAATTACAATGGCAAAAGCTTTAATAACTCCAAATAAAGTACAATATTACGAAAAAATTGGAGGGAAATTTTTCGAAGGAAATTACGAAACATTAAGCCGATTTCTTGGTACAGATTTAGATTTTAATAAAGTTCAAAATCTTTTTATTGGTCAAGCTTTAGACGATTTGACCAAAGAAAAATACATCAATTCTATTGAAGATAAATTATACAAACTTGAAAATAATGAAGACTCTAAAACTAGAAAAACATTTTATTTCGACTCAGAAAGTTTTCACGTTACTAAACAATTAATCTCGCAAGCCGAGCAAAGTCGTTCGTTGCAAATCGTTTATCCAGAATACAAACAATATATAGAAATGAATTTGCCAACAAGCATTTTGATTGATGCGTTGATGGAAAAAGGACGAACTAATATTAAATTCGAATATAATTCGGCAACTTTTAACGAAGAATTAAATTTCCCATATTCGGTTCCAGAAGGTTACGAACAAATATTTATTAAGTAAATTTGCAAAAAAACAATTTCAATGTCTAAATATATTTTCAGTTTTTTGATGGTTTGTATTTCATTTTCAATGTATGCACAACCGACAGCGCAGGAAAAGCTAGAGCAACGCAAAGCCGAAATTCAAGCACAAATTCGTGCCAACGAAAAACTATTGCAAAACGTTAAAAAACAAGAAAAATCGGTTTTAACAGTAATTGGAATCAAAGATCAAAAAATTCGGTTAAAAGAAAATCTTATTGATACTAACGAAAAGCAAACCAAAGTTTTGGCGAATAATATGACCAAAAATCAGCAAGAAATTAACCAATTAAATAAAGAATTAGACACATTAAAAGCCGATTATGCCAAAATGATTGTCAAATCATACAAAAGTCGTTCGCAACAAAGTCGTGCAATGTTTATTTTATCGTCGCAAAACTTCTTGCAAGCTTACAAACGAGCGCAATATATGAAGCAATATTCTAGTTACAGAAAAATGCAAGGCATAGAGATTATTGATAAAACCAACCAGATTTCTGGCGTTAATAAAAAGCTAAACGTTCAAAAAGAAGATAAAATAAAACTTATAAAAGAAAACGAAACCGAAAAAGTTGCGCTAGTAAAAGAAAAGTTGGAACAAGTAAAAATTGTCAATGCAATTAAAAAAGACAAGAAAAAAATTGCAGTTGAAATCAAGAAACAGCAACAAGAAACCCGACAAATCGATCGACAAATCGATAGACTAATTCGTGATGCAATTGCCGAAGCAAACAGAAAAGCCGCTGCTGCTGCTGCAAAAGCAAACCCAACCAAAGTTGTAACTGCTGCCGAAACTCGTGCAATGGAATCGTCAACCAAAATTGTTTTAACACCCGAAGGACGAATAGAATCGGATAAATTCAAGAACAATCAAGGACGTTTGCCTTGGCCAGTTGAACGTGGTGCTGTTACTCTAAAGTTTGGAAATCAGCCACATCCATTATATCCAAGTTTAGTAATTCATAATTCAGGAGTAGAAATAACAACCGATCAAGGCGCCAATGCTAGAGCAGTTTTTGATGGCGAAGTAACTCAGGTTCAAGTAGTTTCGCCAGTGAATAAAGCCGTAATTGTGAAACACGGAGATTTTTTCACGGTTTATCAAAACCTCAGCAAAGTTTTTGTACGTGAAGGCGACAAAGTTTCGATAAAACAAAATCTCGGATTAATAAGAACATCTGGCGATACTGGTCGAACAGTTATGAAATTTATGATTTCTCAAAACACAACCTATTCTAATCCAGCTAATTGGTTGAGTAATATGTAGTAAAAAAATATTAAATTTAAGGTATTAAATTTTAAATATTTATTGTCTAGAAAAACAATGCTTTCAACTCAGTTGCATCTTGCGCTTTCATTTTTCCAGCTAAAACAAGACTTAATTGTTTGCGGCGTAAAGCAGCTTCAAAACGTTCTTTTTCTAAATCGGTTTCTGGAATTACTTCTGGAACAGCAACAGGAATTCCACTTTCATCAACTGCAACAAATGTATAAATTGCTTCATTGGCCTTGGTTCGGTGTCCAGATTCGCGGTCTTCGATCCAAACATCAATAAAAATTTCCATCGATGTGCGAAAGCTTCTTGAGACTTTTGCCTCGACAGTTACAACGCTTCCCAAAGCAATCGCTCGGTTAAAAGCCACGTGATTTACCGATGCAGTAACCGTAATTCTACGTGAATGTCTTCGTGCTGCAATACTCGCTGCTCTATCCATTCTTGCTAAAAGTTCGCCACCAAACAAGTTATTCAATGGGTTTGTCTCGCTTGGTAAAACCAAATCGGTAAGAATTGTTAACGATTCTGAAGCTGGTTTTGCAATCATAATTTTTTATATTTTTAATTAGAAGCCAATCCTGCTGTCATTCCAATCTTTTTAAAAATTGCCTGAAAAAGGCAAATTTTAAAAAGGATTTTCCCTTCCATCAGGGCTAAAAAAAATCCCGTTTCTAAACGAGAATTCTTTAAAATATCAAACCTATAAGGTTTTAAAAACCTTATAGGTTTTTTAGGTAATTTTATTTTTCCAATTGCTGAATTAAAATCCAAGCATCTGGATTGTCTTTTATTTGAATTGACGCCATTGCATCTCTTGCTTCGTTGTATGTAGCAAAACTTCCATAAATTACAGGAAATAATCCATTAATATTCTGAGAAATTTTCTCGGCTTTAAAACCTTTCGCAGTTAAATTTTTACAAATTTTATCAGCATTAGCTTCAATTTTAAACGCACCAGCAACCACGTGATAATTCAATTTTACTTCGTTTTTTAAAACAGATGTAGCTTCGACTAACGGAATATTCGATATAAAAAAAGTAGCTTCTTGAATTTTATTTTGAACCTGTTTTTGAACTTTCGCTTCGACAATTAGGTTGTTTATCGCAACTTTTTCTTTATATAAATTTAAGAAAACTGGACTTGCAATTCCACAACCAATTACAAAAACAGCTGCATATTTCAAGTTTGAGAAATTTCTTGGTTTCTTGAATTCATAAATCGTTGCTTCTTCATCAAGAGCAGAATTTATTGATTTTATATTATCAAAATCAGGTTCAAAAACATTGTTAATTTCTACAACACGTTTTACATTTGGAGAAACGAATTGTGTTAACCCGAACGAACTTGGCAAATAATTAAAATCATCAGATGGAGAAAAAACAAGATTTTTGTCAAAATTTATCGAAATCGAACCTATATTTCTTAAATAGAGATTGTTTTCTGAGTTCAAAGAGTTTCTCCAATTATCGACTTCAATATTAATTAAATCAATTGCTTTTTCGTAAGAACATTTTTCTACCGAAGCGATTTGCTTGGCAAGCAAACCGTCGTTGATTTTTAAATTTGAATTAAAAACAATTAATTTTTTTGGCGGATAAAAACTATTCGAATTTTCGATTAACTGTGCAGAAATAATTTCGGTCAAAAAAGCTCCAAAACTAGGCACAGTAACACATTGATAGCGATAAAGTAATTCGGATATGTGTTTTTCTAAATTCATACAGCAAAGTTAATCAAACAAAATAGTTATCAAAACTTTATTGATGATTTTTATTTGTAATTAATGGTTTTATGAGTTTGCTTATGTTTTAATGACTTTAAAACTCAATACATAAATCCAAACAACCAAACCGGAATAACATTGCCAAAACCAATTTCGATATTGTCTTTTGCGATAAACGAGTTATTGACATTGTGAATCTGAACTTGAGTTTTGTTTTTGCCACCAACTTCGAATGTGTATTTTTCGTTAATCAAAAAATCGGCTTGGTCTGACAAATGCACTTTGGCTAAATGCTTGAATTGGTTTACAAAAAAAGTTTCTCGCAAATTGCCAATATTCACGCTGTTATTTGCCAAAGCAAACATCAAGTTGGTGTTGTTTAGGTACAATTTTTCGGGTTTTGTCAAAACGCCAATTCCTTTGGTCGGTTTGTACAATTCGTTGACCAAACCAGCGCGTTCTAATTGTTTTATGGCTTCAATTAACATGGCTCGTGACATACCGATTCGTTCGCTTAATTTTGTAATATTTGGTGTAAACGGCGCACTTGTAGCTATTGCAAAAAGCAGCTTTTTAAGTTTTAGAATCAAGTCGTAACTAATATGGTCGACAGCATTTATATCAATTTCGATGATTAAATTAATGGTATTCAGCAGTTTTTGGTTGTAAAACTTTGGGCTTTTTTTGTAATATGGGTAGCAACCAAACTCTAAATATTTTGTAAACAACGGGATAGGTTTTACTTTATCGAGAACTGAAAGTGCAATTGCATTATGATTTTCTAATAAATCTTCTAAACCATGCGCTGGAAAGTCAATTTTGGTTTCAAATTTTATAAATTCTCTAAACGAAAGTTCTTTCAAATCATAAGTTATGGCACGTCGGCTCAAATCAGATTCTGATTTATAAATTTCTAACATTGATGACGAAGTAAAAATGACATTCAACTCTGGAAAACCATCATAAATCAATTTTATTTCTCGTGACCAATTCGGATATTTATGAACTTCGTCTAATAATAAATGCGTTCCGCCAATTCTAGAAAAACTTTCGGCTAATGAAACCAAAGTGTTTTCTAGAAAAAACAAATGATCTAAACTAACATATAAACTAGTTTTTAAATTCAAATTTTTCTTTGCGTGTTGCAACAATAATGTGGTTTTTCCTGAGCCACGTGCACCTTTTATCGCAATTAATTGATTGTCATATTCTATTTCGTCAATCAAATAACGCTGAAAATCTAATGTTATTTTTGCGATTTTTTCTTGAAATTCTTCTAATAATTTTTCCATAAAGCATCACTATTATATGATGCAAATATATAAAATTGTTATGTAATAATAACACTTTTTAAAATTATTGTTATTGTTACATAACAATTTTATAGATTATTGTTATATAGTAAATTCATTTTCATAAAAAAATGTTATATTTAAATTACGATTTTATAGAATATTGTTATCTTAAAATTATAAAGTCCCTCTTTTAGCTTGTTCTCTTTCAATAGATTCGAATAATGCTTTGAAATTTCCTGCACCGAAACCTTTGGCACCCATTCTTTGAATGATTTCGAAAAACAATGTTGGTCTGTCTTCGACTGGTTTAGTGAAAATTTGTAATAAATAACCGTCTTCATCGGCATCGACCATAATGGCGAGATTCTCGATTTTGGTTAAATCTTCTTTCATCATGTCCATGTGAACGCCCAATCTTTCTGGAATTGCCAAATAATATTCGTGTGGCGGTGCCGATAAAAATTCGATTCCACGAGCTTTTAAATGTGTAACCGTTTCGATAATGTCATCGGTAGCAATTGCAATATGTTGTACGCCAGAACCTTCATAAAAATCTAAATATTCTTCAATTTGTGATCGTTTGTTGCCTTTTGCAGGTTCATTTATTGGAAATTTAATTCTTCCGTTGCCATTTGACATTACTTTTGACATCAAGGCAGAATATTCGGTGTGAATTTGTTTGTCATCAAATGACAAGAAATTGACAAATCCCATTACTTCTTCGTAAAATTTTACCCAAACATTCATTTGGTTCCAACCTACATTGCCAACCATGTGATCGATATATTTTAAACCAACTGGCGTTGGATTATAATCTGATTTATGTTCTATAAATCCTGGTAAAAATGCTCCATTGTAATTTTTTCGTTCAACAAACATATGAACGGTTTCGCCATAAGTATAAATTCCAGCACGAACTACTTCGCCAAATTCATCGGATTCGACAACTGGTTCCATATAGACTTTGGCGCCACGTTTTGTGGTTTCTTCGAATGCAGATCGAGCATCTTCGACCCAAAGCGCAACAATTTTTACACCATCGCCGTGTTTTTTAACGTGTTCGCCAATTGGTGATTCGCTATTTAAAGCCGTAGTTAAGACCAATCGAATTTTGTCTTGCTTCAACACATAAGATACTGAATCTCTTGAGCCAGTTTCTAATCCTTTGTATGCGTGAGATTGAAAACCAAAAGCTGTTTTATAAAAATGCGCTGCTTGTTTGGCGTTGCCAACATAAAACTCGACATAATCGGTTCCTAAAAGTGGAAGGAAATCTTGCGCTCCTTCGAATATTTTTTCTAAGCCGTATTCGACTGATTTTACTTCTTTTGACATATAAGCCCCCTAACCCCCGAAGGGGGAATTCCTATTGGGGTAAATAGGTTTTTATTAATTAATTTAAATCGTTATCTAATTGTTCTTTTGTCCAAAATTCTGCTTCATTCATTGTTTTACAAACCAAATAATCAACTGGTTGTTTTTGGAATGTGAAAATTGCTTTAAGTACATTTCTAATGATTAGGTTCGGAATAATATAGGCAGTTCCTAAACAATAATCTTTCATTAATTGTTCATTTTCTTTTAGCCAATCGCCTTGCATTTTCTGATATTTTATGGCTGGCAATACGGCATTTGAAGCATCAAAAATAATTGCAACTTTTTGTTTTTGCTCATAAACGTCTTTTACTTCTTGCATGTAAAACGGAAAATTGTCATCATTGGCTTGTTCGCCAGTAAAAGCAACTTTTATAATTGGATTAGTCGAAGAATCTACTTCGGCGTATTTTTTCATTTATCTTTTTGAATATAATATTTAGAATTCCCCCTTCGGGGGCTAGGGGGCTTCTAACCAAGATTTATAATATTTCCCATCATCTAATCCCATTGCGATTTCGGTAACCATAAGTGGGCGAAAAGTATCAACCATTACTGCTAATTCATGGGTTTCGGTGTGACCAATACTGCGTTCCATAGCTCCTGGTGCTGGGCCGTGCGGAATGCCTTTTGGATGCAAAGTAATGTGACCTTGTTCTATATTATTTCTTGACATAAAATCGCCATCAACATAATATAAAACCTCATCAGAATCGATATTGCTATGATTGTATGGCGCAGGAATAGATTTTGGATGATAATCATACAATCTTGGGCAGAACGAACAAACAACAAAAGTCGCCGTTTCGAATGTTTGATGCACTGGTGGTGGTTGATGAACTCGACCAGTAATTGGCTCAAAATTGTGAATCGAAAATCCGTAAGGAAAATTATAACCGTCCCAACCCACAACATCAAATGGATGTGTGGCATAAACGAATTCGTGAATCATTCCTTCTTTTTTGATTTTGATTAGAAAATCGCCTTTTTCGTCGTGAGTTTCTAAATCTTTGGGCAATTTGAAATCACGTTCGCAAAAGGGCGAATGTTCAAGATGTTGCCCAGAATCATTTTTGTATCGCTTTGGCGTATAAAATGGCGCAAATGATTCTACATAAAACAATCGATTTTCTGAAGAATCGAACTCAATTTGATAAATCATTCCACGTGGAATAATTAAATAGTCACCATATTCAAAATCGATATTTCCGAGCATTGTTCGCAGTTTTCCTGAACCTTTGTGAATGAAAATTAGCTCGTCGGCATCGGCATTTTTATAGAAATAATCGGTTAATGATTTTTGAGGTGCAGCCAGTCCAATAGTGCAATCTTTGTTGACCAACATTGGTTTTCTTGATTCTAAAAAATCGGCTTCGGGTTGCAGTTCGAAACCTTTGAAAAGTAATGATTTTATGTTTTTATCGATTGCAATTTTTGGCTCTACCGAATAAGATTTCAATATTTCTTTGACTTGTGTTGGTCTGTGAACATGGTACAACAACGACGAATGTCCGTGAAAACCTTCGGTGCCAAACAATTGCTCATAATAGAAACCGCCAGTTGGTTTCTGGAATTGTGTGTGTCGTTTTTGCGGAAAATCGCCTAGTTTGTGGTACAACATTTTAATATTAGATTTCAGATATTAGATATTAGATTTTGAAATGTTGAAACCTAATATGAAACAAAATTATTATAGCAAATATCGTAAAAATTTAGTTTTAAATAATTGTTTCTTTAAAAAATAAAAAAACCACTTTCAGATTCAAAATGAAAATGAAAGTGGTTAAAAAAAAACTACACAAACTATTAATTTTTTATAAACTTCTCAACCAGCCTAATTTCTCCAACCAAAGCATCAATAACATACAAACCTTTGGCTAAATTTTCGATGTTTATAGTGTTTAGATTACCGTTTTGCTCTAAGATTTTTTTGCCAGATAAATCGGTTATTGTTATTTTACTAATTGCTGAATTGTCAGACAGTTTTATTTTTAATGTTGACGTCGCTGGATTTGGGTAAATTTCAATTTTTGAAGTTTCAAAAATTTCGTTATCAAGTGCTGGTGGCACACTAAACGAAAAGTAGTTAATTCCATTAAATGTATTATAACTTGCAATATCTTGATATGGATTAACTTTAATCCAAGAATAACTTACATTGGTTTCACCCAATTCTTCGCTTTTTAATCTAATTACATTTGTATATGTTCCAAATGGAGTAATCAATGTGCCATAAGCATCATAAGTTTGTGTTTCGGTTTCGATTGGTGAAGCTGCATCTTGTTGAGAAGTATCTGTATTACTCATTCCAAAACTAAACGGAAAAACAAAAACAGTATTTGGGTTTATTAATGAAAAGTTTAAATCAGTATTTGAACTTCCGCCTAATTGTTCAATTTTGGTTGCGGTTTTGTTAAAATAGGCATAACCTTCTGAACTTGGAGTTGAATTGGTAATTGAAGTAAATTTTAAAACATAATTACATGTTGGAAAACTAGTAACAAATGGTCCAGTTGACACTTTAACTATATTTGTGCCATCAGCATTATCTGGGCTGGATGTTAAAACCAGTGACGAAAAATCCCAGGTTACATTTGCTCCAGCCACACCTTGATTGATTGTAGCAGAATTTGCAGATTTACTAAAATATGACAAATTTAAATTGTCAAAATCGGAACTATTAATAACTGGTTGCGCAAAAATTGTTAAATTGATTGCTAATAATAAGATTTGTGTAATTTTTTTCATAATTAATAATTTTAAATTTTTTAATAAAAAACAAGTTTATATTGTTGGTTTAATTATTGACGTTTATAAACAGCCGAACCAATTTTAAATTCTGATTTGTCTTCACTCATTGATAAAGCTACCGCACTGGTTTGAGTCCAAGTTTCATCGGTTCGATAAGTATAATTATAGGCGTTCCAATAGAGTCCTTGTTGATAGTCAATTTCTTTTAGGGGATTTCCTCCATTTGCACCGCTTGGCATTGCAGATCCAACAGAAACTATTGTTGCAATACCAGAATTATTGCTTGAAGCACCAGATATTCTAATTATAAAATTAGAAGCGGTTACTTTCCAAGTTCCATTAATATCGCCAGCATTTGCTGAACTGGAAGAATTATAAGCATCTTCTGCATCTTCATCACAACTAATAAAAGTTGGCACAATTGCTACACAAAATAAAATTGCAAGCATTAATCTTTTTAAATTTTGGAGATTTTTCATAATTAAATTGTTTATTAATATTTCGCCTACTCTAAACAGTTTTCGGCATCGCTGTAATGATTAATTTTTCAAAATTATAATAACATTTTCAGTTTTTTATTAGGTAAAACACTAATTCTTAAAAGGATTTTGCCTATTTTTTATTAATTCCAAAAATTTCTTTCATGTAGTTATGATTTATTTAACAAATTAAATAATTTTTAAAAACTTGCACAATACCCAGAAGTAGGTATTTTTTATGACACAAAAAATCATAAATTTGTTTATGTTTAAAAGAACAATTGTATTATTTCTTATTATTTGTGAAAGTTTGCTGCACGCAACTCCTCTAAAACCTTATATTTTTAATAACGATTATTATCATTTGTCGAATTATTATCAATTCATTGAAGATTGTTCTTGTTATTCACGACAACAAATTATTCAAAAATTTCAAGCAGGCGAATTTAAAGCTCAAACTCCTAATCGTGCTTTTAGCTCTGGATTGTCATCTTGTAGTTATTGGTTAACTGTCAATGTTTTGAATAAAACGGATCAAAAACAAAAGTTTTTATGGAATTTTTATAATAACGGAATAAGTTTTGAATTGTATGAACTTATTGCCGACAAGTTGATTTTTAAAAGCAAATCGTCAATGCACAATGCAGTAATCAATAGACCTTTTGCGGTTCGAAGTGTGTCTTTTCCTTTTTATTTGAACTCAAACCAAAGCACAACATTATTTGTAAAAGTTACGCCAACGGTTGCAAAAAATGTGTATTTTCCGACCGATATTACTACGCCCGAAGATTATTTGTTGTACGAAGTTGAATTTAGTTATTTGATGGGCAAGTATTTCGGTATTTTGCTTTTTGCATTGTTTGTTAATATTTGCCTATTTCTAATAATTCGAGAGCGCATTTATTTGTACACCGTTTTTTATGTGTTTTTTATAATTTTGTTTCAACTTTCTGATTTTCATTTTGATTCTTTTCAAATTCCTGCTGGTATTTTTAAAATTTGGAGTTTTATCAATAAAGATTTATATGTTGGTTTTTCTATATTTTTCTATGCCAAAATTTTTCAAATATTTATTGATTTAGAAAAACATTTTCCAGTTTTAAATAGATATTTTAACTATTTGAATTTTATTTTGTTCTTATTTACTTTTTTGGTTTTAATGTTAACCTTTTTATATTTCCCAAATTCGGTTGGAAATCAAATACTATATTTTACAATAAACTTCATTGTTTATGTAATAATTGGATCGATATTTTTAATATCAATTTATGGAATTTGGCAGTGCAAGAAATATTTTTTGCAATTCGGAATTTCGTTTATTTTTCTATTTTATGGATTTTTGTCTTACTTATTAAATGGATTGAATTCTTTTCATTTTCCGATTTTTAATCCAGGCAATATCATTAATGGTTCGGTGATTGAAGTGTCGTTATTGACCATTTTTTTTGTTTATAAATTTAAATTAGAAAAAGAAGAAGCTGCCAGAAAAATAATATCCGAAACCAAAAAAAATCTAGAGCTTTCAACGAAAATGCTAACAATCGAATCCGAAGAACAAGAACGATTGGCCAGAAATATTCACGATGAAATTGGCAGTGACATTGCAGGAATAAGGTTGCAACTCGAAAATCATTTTATAGAAACCAATTCGACTAACGAAAAACAAGAAATAATTTTAAAAAATGTAAAAATTTTATATGAAAAAACTAGAAACATAAGCCATTTTATGAATTCGAACGAAGTTCATGAAAATTTTGTGACAACAATCGAAAATCAAATTGGATTCTATCAAAAAAGCGTGAAAAATATTGAATTTGATTTTTATACAAACCTGAATAAAAACCACATAATTTCATCTGAAAAACAATTACAAATAATTCGTATTGTTAAAGAAATTTATACTAATGCGCTAAAACACGCAATGGCAACCAAAATATCGATGCAAATAATTCTAGAAAATGAATTTTTGCAATTAATTATCGAGGACAATGGCATAGGTTATAACACGAAAACCAATTTTAAAAGTATGGGTTTAAATAATATAAACGCAAGAGTTGGATTTCTAAAAGGAACAATAACTATCGAAAGCAATAGCAAAGGAACATCGACAATAATAATGATACCAACAAAATAATGGAAAATCAATACAAAATAATCATTGCCGATGACCACAAAATAATTTTATCGGGCATTCGCCAAATAATTATTGCCAATAATCTAGGAACAATCGCCGCCGAAGTTCCTGACGGATTAGAATTGCTGAAATTCTTGCAAACCAATGTTGCAAATCTCATAATTTTAGATGTCAATATGCCCAATTTGAATGGTATAGATGCTGCCAGAAAAATAAAAACCAATTATCCGACTGTTTCGATTTTAATGATAAGTCAATATGAAAATATCGAGATGATTAAAAACCTAAAAAACATTGGAATAAACGGTTATTTAGCCAAAAATTTCGAGGTTATAGAACTTGTTCAAGCAATAGAAAACATTAAAAACGGCTTAGAATTTTTTCCTTCTTTGACAAATGAGAATACTAATCTTAAAAAAAATAAACTCAATCTAACACCACGAGAAATAGAAGTTTTGCAACTTGTTGCCAATGCAAAAAAAACCAAAGAAATTGCGCAAGAATTGTTTCTTAGCGAATTTACTGTCGAAACGCATCGTAAAAATTTAATGCGAAAACTCGAAGTAAATTCCACATTAACATTGGTTAACGTTGCTAGAGATTTGGGTTATTTGGTATGAATTTTTATTCGAAAATTTTTATTCTTTTATTTACAGCTTTGTAAATAGTAAAATTTATCAAATCATTGACAGTTTATCGAATGTTATTGGTTATTTTTGCAAAGATTTTTAATGAAATAGTAAACAATATTTATTAGATTAATTTTTAATAAAACAAATTAAAAACCAAAATTATGGAAATTAAAAAAAGAACACGACAAGACGATATTATTGAATATTTAATGAATAGCAAACGTGAATTGCAACAAGAAATTCGCAATGATGTGCATACTAAAGAATTTAAAGATGCAATTAAAAGATTAAGAGCTCAAAATAATAAAGCAAAAGATGCAATATAAATATGATTTTATTGGTGGTTTGAACAATAGTTATGTTTTTGAAACTTATAAAGGCATTATTTACGAAATAAAATTCAAACCGTCGACCTACATAAATTTATTTAGCAAAGAAGTTTCTGAATTTATTTTTGAATTTGTAATTAAAGTTGCCGTAAATGAAACGGGCAAAAACCCACCTTTAGATAAACTTGTTTCTGAAACAATAGCAGAAATTTTCAAAGAATTTTTGTTAAAACATAAAAACAATATTGCTTTGTATATTTGCGATTCATCTGATGGACGGCAAGATTTAAGAAAAAGAAAATTTGACGAGTGGTATGACAAGCATGAAGACCCAACAAAATTTGCAAAAATGAATGAAGTTTTATTTGATTAGAAAGGAAATCGATTTTTAATTACAATAATATTGCAAAACAAAAATCCACGAAGATTACAAATAATAAATGCTTTTTTGAAATTGGCAGACGAAAATAATACAGATAAATAAATAATGCTACAAATAAAAAACCTTCACGCAACAATTGGCGATAAAGAAATTTTAAAAGGAATTAATCTCGAAATAAAAGCTGGAGAAATTCACGCAATAATGGGTCCAAATGGTGCTGGAAAATCAACTCTAGCTTCTATAATTGCTGGAAATGAAAATTACGAAGTAATATCTGGCGAAATTTTGCTAGAAAACGAAGATATTTCGGAACTTGCTCCTGAAGAACGAGCTCACAAAGGCGTTTTCTTGTCGTTTCAATATCCAGTCGAAATTCCTGGAGTTTCGGTAACCAATTTTATGCGAGCATCAATCAACGAAAGCCGAAAAGCTCAAGGAAAAGACGAAATGCCAGCAAGCGAAATGCTAAAACTAATTCGTGAAAAATCTGAATTGTTAGAAATTGATCGTAAATTTCTTTCTCGTTCGCTTAACGAAGGATTTTCTGGTGGGGAGAAAAAACGTAACGAAATTTTCCAGATGGCAATGCTAGAACCAAAAATCGCAATTCTTGACGAAACCGATTCTGGTCTTGATATTGATGCTTTGCGAATTGTAGCCAATGGTGTCAATAAATTAAAAAACGAAAACAATGCAGTATTAGTAATCACGCATTATCAAAGATTACTAGATTATATTATTCCAGATTTTGTTCACGTTTTGATGGATGGAAAAATCGTAAAATCGGGCGGAAAAGAACTCGCTTACGAACTAGAAGAAAAAGGATACGATTGGATAAAGGCAGAAAATTAGTTGGCAGTTTTCAGTTAGCAGTTTTCAGAAATTCGCAACTTATAACTCACAACCCACAACAAAACAAAAATGTTAAAAGAAAAATTACTCTCGTCTTTTATGGCTTTCGAAGAAAAAATCGATGTAACATCAGAGTTACACGACATTCGAACTTCGGCTTTAAAAAACTTCGAAATTAAAGGCTTTCCGACCAAAAAAGAAGAAGCTTGGAAATATACATCACTAAATTCAATCTTAAAAAATGATTTTTCGGTTTTTCCAAAAAATGAATCGCATATTGAATTTTCTGAAGTCAAAAAATATTTTTTGCACGAAATAGATACTTATAAAGTTGTTTTTATCGATGGTGTTTTTAGCTCATTTTTATCATCGACAACCCACGATGGACTTGATATTTGCTTGATGTCATCAGCATTAACCAAACCAAAATACAAGTTGGTCGTTGACGAATATTTCAATAAAATTGCAAATCAAAACGAAAGTTTAACGTCGCTAAATACCGCTTTCGCAAATGAAGGCGCCTATATTCACGTTCCAAAAAGCAAAATTGTCGATAAACCAATCGAGATTATGTATTTCTCGACAGGATCAGAAGTTGCGATTTTGGTGCAACCTCGAAACTTGATTGTTGTTCAAGAAAATGCACAAGTCCAAATTATTGAACGCCACCAAAGTTTGAATGAAAATGCAACATTAACCAATGTAGTTACCGAAATATTTGCAGAAAAAAAAGCAATAGTCGATTATTATAAAATTCAAAATGACAATCTCGAAGCCAATTTAATTGATAATACATTTGTTTCGCAAAAAGGAAATTCTGTAGTTTCGGTAAACACATTTGCATTTGGCGGAAATCTAACAAGAAACAACCTTAATTTTTATCATTTTGGTGAACATATAGTTAGCAATTTAAACGGAATTACAATCATTGGAGAATCGCAACACGTTGACCATTATACACTTGTGAATCACGCAACGCCCAATTGCGAAAGCCACCAAGATTACAAAGGCATTTTTACCGATAAGGCTGTTGGTGTTTTTAATGGAAAAATATTCGTAGAAAAAGAAGCGCAAAAAACCAATGCTTTCCAAAAAAGCAATAATATTTTATTGAGCGACAAAGCCACAATAAACGCCAAACCACAACTCGAAATTTTTGCCGATGATGTAAAATGTTCTCACGGTTGCACGATTGGTCAATTAGACGAAAGTGCAATGTTTTATATGCAACAGCGTGGCATTCCAAAAAAAGAAGCCAAAGCATTATTAATGTATGCTTTTTCTAACAAAGTTATCGAAAGCATTAAAATTCCTGAATTAAAACAACGAATTACGAAGATTATTGCGACCAAATTGGGTGTAAAAATTGGGTTTGAGTTGTAGATAAGTAAATTGAAGGCATTAAAATTTTACTAAAATCAAAAGTTGTTGTTTTTTTAAGATTTTGCAATAATTATTTTCAATTTTAATGCTTCGCTAAATTCTTGTTCATAGAGAATGGAAGTTATTATTTCATGTAGTAAATTTTTATTAATTTTATTATCTGCAACATCTACTGAATAGTTTTCTAATTGTTCAATAAAACGGGGAATAATAAAACCACAATTATTTATTTCGAGAAAATATGCAGAAAGAGCTATTGATGATCTTTTATTTCCATCTGTAAAACAATGGTTTTTATTTATAGAGAAAAACAAATGAGTTAATTTATCTTCTAAAGTTGGATAATAAAAATCATTTTTCATGTGCTCAATAGAGCTTTCTATTAACCCTTTATTAATTGTACCAAAAAGACCACCAGAATTTTTTATTATTTGGTCGTGAACAAATATAGCGTGTTCAACATCAAAATAGAAATATTCGAACATATCTATCTGTCTTTAAGTCTTTTAAAAACATCTAATAATTGTTCATCTTCCATCACTCTATCAATAAGTGATTTACTTTTTTCTCCCAAAAAGCGATTATAATCTTCACTGTTCAATGAATTAATATAAGGTTTTAATCGTTCGTGAATAATGTTTCTGAAACCATAATCTCGGCACGCCATTTTTGTTCTGACATCTTCAAGTTGAGGTATCCAAAATCTATTGTTAGAAAATTCAATGATTATTGTGTCTAATTCTTTTGAAGTTAATTTTCTATTTATAGAGTCAAATTTTTTTTTCATTTCATCTGCAATTCCAATTTCGAAAGAAGCTATTAATTTTAAAACTTCTGAATACATAGTATCTCTGGGTTTTTCTTTTTCCTCTAACTGAAGAATTTGCTTATATTCTTTTGAGTTTTCATGAAAAATTGTTTCGTAAATTTTGTCTGTGTACATCGAATACTTGTAATTTCCCATGTCTAGATAAAGATTTAAAGCATTTGTAAACTCTTTTCTATAAATTGGTTCCCTCATTATTGCAACTAGAAAATCTTCATCTCTCTGATTAATATATTTAGTAGAGCCTCCTACTTTTTGGTTTAAGGTGTCTATTACTACATCTAGAACCATACTTCTTAAAGCTTTTGCCTTTTCGCTCTCTGTTAATAGCATTCCAAGATTTAAAAAAGCACGAAAGTTAAAGACTCCTAACTGAGGTGCTTTTGAACCTTCTTGCAACATCCATCCAAACTCATCTTTAAAATCTTTCAAGGATTTTCCTTTCAAAATTTCATATCCATTGTGTTTTAATTCCTCTTCATTACTAGACAAATATCTATCTATTGTAGAATTATCAATAGTATAAAAATCTGACACTTGTAATTTAGTAAATCTATATTGGTCTTTAAAAAACATTCCACTAATTCCAATATGCTCTTGTATGTTTTCTAAAACAGCCTTATTATTTAAAATATTTTGTCGATCAATAGCCGACATAGTTAAATCTTTTTTCATAAATAAATATTGTTTATAACTTTAATTGTTTACCTCATCAACGAGGTAAACAATTTTTAAAATGCTGATTTAATGATATTTAACTAACTTAAAAACAAAAACATTTTATATAATCAAAGGTACAAATATTTTTTTATTATTCTTTACCGACACTGCCCAAAACACCTTTCAACAAACCATTAAAATCAAATCCATCATTCTCTTCTTTCAAACCCATTCGAACAATAACCATATCGTGCGACGGAATTATAAAAACCATTTGACCCTGAAAACCATTGCAAGAATAAATATCTTTTGGCGCATCAGGATAACGATTTCCAGCATTTAACCAAAAATGTGCGCCATATTCTCCTTTTGAACCATTGGATGGAGTTGATACATATTTCGCCCAACTTTCGTCAAATATTTGTTCGCCATTCCAATTGCCTTTGTGCAAATAGAGTAATCCGAATTTTGACCAATCTCTGGTTGTTGCCCAACCGTAAGACGAGCCGATGAAATTTCCAGCCATATCTTGCTCTACAATCATTGATTTCATTCCAATTTTGTCAATCAAACTTGAATACCAAAAATCTAAATATTCTTGATGCGTTTTGAATTGATTTCGAATAATTCCTGATAACAAATTGCTCGTTCCTGACGAATAATTCCAAGTTTTATTGGGTTTTCCTACGAATTGTTTGTCGATTTGAGATTTAGTAACATCTTCGGCTTGAAAAAGCATTTTGGTTGCATCAGAAATTTTACCATAATCTTCTTCCCATTCTAAACCCGAATTCATTTGCAATAAATTATTGATTGTAATGCTTTTGCGTGAATCTTTTTGCCATTCTACAATTGGAGCTGATTTATTTATATCGATTTTTCCTTGTTTTTGAAGAATTCCAAAATAAGTTGCTGTAATGCTTTTTGTCATTGACCAACCCAAAATTCTAGAGTTTTTATTAAAGCCTTTGTCATATTTTTCGGCAATAATCTTATCCTTGTAAATAACCAAAACTGATCGACTTCGCTTTAGTTTTTGATTATTTGTATCAAATGCATTTGCGACAGCTTTATTCAATTTATCATAATCAATATTTGAAAAAACAGTATCTTTTGGTTCTAAATTTCCATAAGGAAAAGGTAAATTATTATTCAGAAATGTTCTTTTTGGAACATTATAAGGTTTCGAAACATCAAAATCGTCATTAATTAATGTTGCGCCCAAACCTTCACGGTAAATTGCTTTTCGTTCTTTTAACCCATAAACCGAAGCTGTTGCAAAATTCTCAGCGTCGTTAACTTGATTTTTTGCCAAATCTATCAAATCAATATCGTTGTCGGTTTTTTCGATTAATTCTATTGAACGATTGTCTAGAAAATGTCCCGAAGCAACACTTTTTGCCGAAAAACCTGAAATTAAATCGAGTTTAGGATAAGTCGTAATTCCAGTATAAATCAAGAAAATCAAAATAGCCAAACCTAAATATTTAAAGAATTTTTTCATTTGTAAATAATTTTGATGCAAGTTAATTAAAATAAATGATACGAATTTCACTAATTTACACGAATTAATTAAAATTTAATTAGTGTAAATTAATGAAATTAGTGTCGAAATTTTTTTTGTCAAATATTTAATCTTTATTAACTAATGTTTCAAATAATACTAATTGTTTTTAACTACTTTTGTATATAGAATTTTTCTAAATAACTATGCTAGACATCAATAAAATAAGAGCTGATTTCCCGATTTTGACCCAGAAAGTCAACGGAAAACCATTGGTCTATTTCGACAACGGAGCCACATCGCAAAAACCGCAAGTTGTAATCGATGCCATTTCGAAATATTATCAAGAAATAAACGCCAATATTCACCGTGGCGTGCATACTTTGAGCCAATTAGCAACCGATGCTTACGAAGTTTCGCGTGGCAAATTGCAAAACCACATCAATGCAAAATTCACTCACGAAGTAATTTTTACATCAGGAACAACACATTCTATAAATATTGTCGCAAACGGATTTGCAACTTTATTGCAAAAAGGCGATGAAGTTTTAATTTCAGCAATGGAACATCACAGCAATATTGTGCCTTGGCAGATGTTGTGCGAACGAACTGGCGCAATCTTGAAAGTCATTCCGATGAATCTTGAAGGCGAATTAATTCTTGATGATTTTGATAAATTAATATCCCAAAAAACCAAAATTGTAGCCGTAAATCACATTTCTAATGCACTAGGAACTTTAAATCCAATAAAACATATTATTGAAAAAGCACATCAATTTGGTGCAGCAGTTTTAATCGATGGCGCACAAGCCGTTCCTCATTTAAAACCCGATGTTCAAGATTTAGATTGTGATTTTTATGTTTTTTCGGGACATAAAATTTGTGGACCTACCGGAGTTGGAATTCTCTACGGAAAAGAAGATTGGCTCAACAAATTGTCGCCTTATATGGGCGGAGGCGAAATGATAAAAGAAGTAACTTTTGCCAAAACAACCTATGCAGGATTGCCTCATAAATTCGAAGCTGGAACGCCAAATATAGCAGATGGAATTGTTCTTGGAACCGCTGTAGATTACATGAATTCGATTGGTTTTGACAATATAGCAACCTACGAAAACGAACTTTTAAAATACGGAACCGAGAAACTTTTAGAAATCGAAGGTTTAAAAATCGTTGGAACCGCCAAAGAAAAAACTTCGGTTATTTCGTTCAACATCAACGGAATTCATCCTTATGACATTGGTACAATTGTCGATAAAATGGGAATCGCAGTTCGAACTGGTCACCATTGCGCCCAACCAATCATGGATTTTTTCGAAATTCCAGGCACAATTCGAGCAAGTTTCGCATTTTATAATACCAAAGAAGAAATTGATATATTTGTAACCGCTGTTAAAAAAGCAAAAATGATGCTTTCTTAGTATTATTTTTTTGAAGCTAATCTTGCTGTCATTCCAAAAATTTTCCAGCTTTGTCAAAGTTCGAAACTTTGACAAAGTTAGAAAAATGTTTTTCCCTTCCATCAAGGCTAGGGTTTAAGATTTCTAACAAATTTATATTTAAAAATGAAAAAATTATCATTCTTAATTCTTGTTTTCTTTCTAGGAAACAGCACAATTTTATTGGCGCAAAACAATATTAAAAATGCTCAAATAGAATACACTGCAAATACTCGTGGTTTTTATCAAAAAATTTGGATTGCAAACCAAACTATAGCAATTTCAAGCGATAGAAACGATACGGTTATGCCTGCATCAACAAAAATGGCATTAAAAGATTGGAGATTTTTAACAGCTGAATTTAAAAAAATTAAATTAACTGGATTGTCTAAACTCAGGCCACCAACTGCCAAAAGACAATATGACGGTGCTGCAATCGCTGATTTAAAAATTATTCAAAACGGAAAAACTTACCAAACACAACCGTTCGACAATGGTTTTCCAAATTTAAAAATCAAGAAATTTGTAGATAAAATTACATCATTAGCCAAGAAATAAAAGAATTTAATTAATTAAAAAAGATTGCTTCGTGCCTCGCAATGACTATGACAATTCTAGAAATACAAGCCGAAATTATTGACGAATTTTCAATGTTCGAAGATTGGGAAGAACGCTATCAGTTCATGATAGATCTCGGAAAATCGTTGCCATTAATAAAAGAAGAATTCAAAACCGAAGACAATATTATTAAAGGTTGCCAATCGAAAGTTTGGCTAAAAGGAGAAAATATTGACAACAAAATTGTTTTCACAGCCGACAGCGACGCAATTCTTACCAAAGGAATAATTGCAATTTTAATTAGAACTTTTTCTAATCAAAAACCAGAAGATATTCTTCAAGCAAACACTGATTTTATTGACGAAATAGGACTAAAAGAACATTTATCGGCAACGCGAGCCAATGGTTTGGTTTCAATGATTAAGAATATAAAAATGTATGCCTTGGCATTTGATTCTCAGAATTAGTAAAAAGTTTTTTACTAAAAATTTATATTTTAAAAATTACTGCAAGTTTTATTGTTTGCCACAAAGGGTGCAAGGCGCAAAGATTTTAAAAATTAAATAATATGGTTTAGGTTAAAATTACAAAATATTCTATTTCGTCCTTATTTTGTGGCTAAAAATTTTTTGGGAAAAATATGTTTGTGATTAACTAATCAAATCAAACTTAACCGCCATTTTTATCAATAACGCTGTGTTGCTGGCTTCAAGTTTCAACATTAAATTTTGACGATGTGTGCTAACGGTTGTAATGCTAATAAAAAGTTTATCGGCAACTTGTTGGTTGGTCAAACCTTCGGCAATTTCTTTTAAAACTTCGAGTTCTCGACGGGTTAAAATAGGTTTTTGGTCATATTTGGAAGTGTTTTGTTTCTGATAATCGACATTAAAAAACATATTTCCTTTAGAAACTGCATCAATAGCTTGAAGAATTTCTTCTTTTGATGAATTTTTAAGCAAATATCCACTTGCGCCGTTTTCTATCATTTTCGAAACATAATTTCTATCGTTAAAAGTACTTAGTGCCAAACATTGAATATTAGGAAATTCGGTTTTGATTTTTTTGCATAAATCGATGCCGCTAATATCTGGAAGATTAATGTCGAGAAAAGCAATATCAACTTCGTTTTTTTTAAGAAAATTCATTGCTTGAAAAGCATTTTCGGCACAACCAACAATGTTAATAGTTTCGTTTTGGTTTAATAATGCTTTGAATCCTTCAATTACCATTGGATGATCGTCGACTATAAAAATTTTATGTATCATTTTATATTATTTCAAATTCAATATGCGTTGAAGTTCCTTTGATGTCAGATTGTATGTCCATTTTTCCGTTCAAATATTCAACTCTGTGGTTGATGTTTGACAATCCGATTCCGTTTTTCTTTATTGCATTTATATCAAAACCTTTTCCGTTATCTTCTACGGTTAACGAAATTAAATTGTCATTTCTGGTCAATTGAATGTTAGATTTACTAGCGTTGGCGTGTTTGATTGTGTTGTTTAATAATTCTTGAACAATTCTGTAAATTACAATTTCATTGGTTTGTTCTAATCGCTCTTCCATTCCAAAACTTTGGTAAGAAACTATGAGTTCTGAATTTTGTGAAACCGAATCGCAGTAGCTTTTGAGTGTTTCATTCAAACCGAATTTTAGCAAAGCTTCTGGCATCATATTGTGAGCTACTCTTCGCATTTCGGCAATGGCATTGTCTATTTGAGAAATGCTTTTGGTAAAAGTTCCAGCATTTTCTTCCGATAAAATTACATTTCCTTTCATAGAATTCAGTTGGAATTTTACACCACTTAGCATTCCGCCCAAACCATCGTGCAAGTCGCGTGCCAATCGTGTTCGTTCTTGCTCTTCGCCTTGTATCATATTTTGGGCTGCATCGAGTTGCTTTTCTTGTTGTAATTGGGTTATTTTTTGTTCAATTATTCGTTTTCTTGCGGTATAGTTTCTGTACAATAAATAACTAAAACCAAGTAATCCTATTGCAATTGCAACCAACGAATAAATTAAAGTTCGTTGTTTGAGTTGTTCTTTTTCTAATACTAAAATGTTTTTATCTTTTTGTGCCGATTGGTATTTGGCTTCGCGTTCAGAAAATTGTTGTGTTCGTTCACTGTTTAAAATTGTATCGTTAAGTATTGAATATTCTTGAAAATATAAATAGGCATCTTTATATTTTTTGGTTTCGAACATAAATTGATGCATAGTTTCAAAATAGATTCTACGCTCGGTTGGATCTTCGCTTTGTAAATAATAGGTTTTGCATTCGTTAAAATATTTTTCGGCTATTGCAAATTGTTTTTCTTTCATTGCAATAGTTCCAAGTTGCCATTTTGCATTAGCAATACCATTTTTAATCTTGATTTCGTTGGCTGTTTTTAAACTTTTATTGGCATATATTTTTGCTGAATCTATCTTATTTAATTCAAAATATTCTAAAGAAATATTATGATAAATTCTTAGCAAAGTGACTTTTTCAATAATATCACTTTTTTCTAATTCGGGTAAGTTTTTTAATCTGGTTCGAAGTGCTTTTTCTGTTTTGCCATTTTCAAAATAATTATCGGCTTTTTGTTGAGAATAATATGCAATTACAGTATTGTTTTTGTATTTGGTTGCTATTGCAATTGCTTTGTCAATATACTCATCGGCTTTAGGGAGATTTTTTAAAGTGTTAAAAACAGCACTCATATTATAAAATAAATCTGATTGCTTTTTATCTAAAAGTCTTTTAGTAACAATTTTATCTTCAAATATTTTTGGATTATCAAATATTTTCTGAGCTTCTAAAAAATAATCAATACTGCTGTCATATTCTCCATTATAATATTTAATGCTGCCAATATTAAAGTAGGCACCAGCCATTAAATATAAATGTTTGCCTTTTTTTGCAGCGTTCAATGAAGCATTTTGACAAATTAATGCTTTTTCTATTTGGTCGAAATTGCTATAATAAAGTCCTAAAAGTCTGTAACAATTTGCTGTTGCATAATTGTCATTTAACTTTAAACTTCTTTTCAATGCATCATTTAGCAGTTTTTTTGAAAGCGTGCTATCGATTTCTTTAATATCATAACCCAAATTTCGCAATTGTCGCACTTGAGATGAATCGCTTGGTAATTTATAAATTTTTGCAATAATACGATTCAAACTATCCGATTGTTGCTGTTGCGCAAAAATCATAAGTTGAGTTAAGAATACAATTAAAATTAAAATCGATTTTTTCATTTTATAAATCTACAATAAATTATTTTTATTAAAA
>JAYWGV010000005.1:0-108838 GCA_043778105.1 Bacteroidota bacterium | reverse complement strand
CTTTTAGCAAACGAAAACGAGTTTTGCAGGCTTTGTTGTTCAATTGGTACAGAAATGAAATTGCGTTGAAATATAATATTCCAAATTTCAAACCTGTTATACTTTTTAGAAGTAAATATATTGACAAAGAACAAGAAAATAATTCGCAAGAAGATTTTGAGTTTTTTATTAATTTAATCAAGGATCTAACATCCGAAGATTTTAATTTCTTGAATGAGTTTGACGAATCCGCCCTTTTTAATATTACCGAATTGTACAAAAAAGGGCAAAGCCGAATTATTGATATCAAAAGATATATGCTTGAAAATAAATTGACAGCAAATCATATTATCAAATACTTAAAAGGAGCATTTGTTGAGCGAAATTGTATTATTACCAATTCTAAAAAAGGCACAAAAACAATCGAAAAAACCGAGGCCGAAACCGAAAGATTATTAAATAGTCTGGAAGATAAAAACAATCATATTCGAGCGATTTTCACAGTTCAAAGACTTACTGAAGGTTGGGACGTTTTGAATTTATATGATATTGTGCGAATGTATGATGGTCAAAATACTGGAGGAACAAACAAAGGAAAATCAGGAAGTACAACAACATCCGAAGTGCAATTAATTGGTCGAGGAGTTCGTTATTATCCGTTTGAATTTGAAGAAAAAGAAAAAAACAAACGCAAATTCGATAATTTATTAAACCACGATTTAAGAGTTTTAGAAGAATTCTTTTTTCATAGTGATAATAACGAAAAATATTTAAGCGATTTAAAAAACGAATTAAAACGCCAAGAATTGCTTCCAGAACAAGACAAAATTCTAAAAAAATACGAATTGAAACATTCGTTTATTGCTGAAAATAAGGAGTTTTACAACAATATGAAACTTTATTATAACAATCAATTAGTTAATCCGAATAAACGAAAATCTACATTGCATGATATTAAATCTACATTTGACTTTGAATATAAATTAGATGTTTTTAGAATTAATGAAACCACTTTAAATCTTGAAGAGAAAGAAGATACAACCCGATTTAAGCAAGGCACATCGGATAGTAAAACTTTATCATTAAAATTGAAAGACTTTGAAAGACATATTATTTGGAAAGCGATAAACAGCATAGCAAAAAGAAGTAATTCGATATTGCGATTCAATAAACTTCGTGAAGAATTAAATATTAATTCTATCACAGAAATTTTAGAAGACAAACTTTTAGGACAGTTTCCAATAAAACTAATTGTTCCAAAGACGGTTGTAGGTTTAGAAGTCGTTTCAAATAGTGATCAATTAAATTGCTTAGTTCGATTTTTTGAAAAAGTTGCTTTTGAAATTCAAGCTATTTCAAATCCATACATCGGTTCGGGATTTGAGTTAAAACCATTATCAGAAATGGATGTTTGGTATAAAGAAAAATCAATTGTTGCAGAACCAGAAAATATTGATTTAGAAAATGAATTAAAAGATAAGGATTGGTATATTTATAATGGTTTTAGTGGAACCAGTGAAGAGCGAAACCTGATTTCATTTTTGAATGATACCATGGGAAATTTTGAAAATAAATACGAAAAAGTATTTTTGTTGAGGAATGAAGAAGTTTATAAAATTTATGACTTTGAAAAAGGCAGAGGTTTTCAGCCCGATTTTTTACTATTTCTAAAATCGCCAAAAAAAGAGCTGTATTATCAAGTTTTCATAGAGCCAAAAGGTGGTGACAGAATTTCAAACGATGATAGTAAATGGAAAGAAGAATTTCTAAATCAAATTTCTAAAAAATATGGAAAAAACAAAATCCTTAAAAAAGAGAATAAAGAATATATTTTATTTGGATTGCCGTTATACAATAATCTAAACGATATAAATTTTAAAAAAGTTGTTAATGAAAATTTAGAAATACAAATTTAAAACGGAATTTATTTCCTAAAAATCACCACCGAAAACGGTTCTAGAGTTGAGAAAATTGTAAAAGAATAGTTTTTTATAGAAATACAGATTAGAAATAGCCCAGTCAGGATTTAAAACCCTGACTGGGCTATTTTTTATAAAACAATAATCACTATATTTGTATAAAAAAGCAGTAATGATAACCAGCATAGACCAACTCGATTTTGATAAGACTTATTCTTATGCCGATTATTTAACATGGCAATTCAAAGAACGATTAGAAATTTGGAAAGGTAAATTGTCTAGAATGAGTCCAGCGCCAAACACTATTCATCAACGAGCAGCCAGTAATTTGCATGGTTTTTTGTGGTCAAAATTCAAGAATCATTCTTGCAATTTATTTTCAGCACCGTTTGACGTGCGCTTACTCGATAAAAAAAAATCAACTCCGGACAAAGAAGTTTTTACGGTTGTGCAACCCGATTTATGCGTTATTTTCGACGAGAATAAACTAGACCAACGCGGGGCATTTGGAGCTCCTGATTTGGTAATTGAGATTTTATCGCCAGGCAACTCAAAAAAAGAAATGAAGTACAAATTCGATTTGTATCAAGAAGCAGGGGTTCTTGAATATTGGATAGTTAATCCAACTGATAGAACCTGTTTGATATATGTTTTACGAGACAATATTTTTGTGGGTTTGCATCCATTAATCGATGAAGATACAATTACTAGTCCATTGTTTCCTCAGCTTGACTTCATCCTAGAAGAAATTTTTAATTAACATTTTTTTTATTAAACATAATCAACCGCTAATTAGCTAATTTTTAATATGCGAATTAGCGGTTACTTTTTTTATCAAACAATTAACGAAATCGTTACCGTAAAAATTTTTTAATTAATTCTTAATTTCTTATGTTTGTTAAATTATAAAATTTTAGATAAAAAAGACAACATCATTATGTCAAAAATAGCAACATTAGAATACGACGGCAAGAAATACGAATTGCCAACAATTACAGGTAGCGAAAACGAAACTGCTGTAGATATAAGCAAACTTCGTGACCAATCAGGACTTATTACAATGGATCCAGGTTATAAAAACTCGGGCGTTTGCAAATCAGAAATCACTTTTCTTGATGGTGAAGAAGGAATTTTGCGTTATCGAGGATATTCAATCGAAGATTTGGCCGATAAAGCCGATTTTCTTGAAGTTTCTTACCTAGTTATTTTTGGAGAATTGCCAACCAAAGAGCAACTTTTGAAATTCGAAACCGATATTAGAAAATATTCATTGGTCAACGAAGAAATGAAAAACATCATCGATGGTTTTCCAAAAACTGCTCATCCAATGGGGGTTTTGTCGGCACTTACAAGTGCTTTAACAGCATTTAACCCGAAAGTTGTTAATGTCGATAACCAAACCGAAATGTACGAAGCTATTGTAAAAACAATGGGTAAATTTCTTGTTTTGGCAACTTGGACATACAGAAAATCAATGGGTTACCCATTAAATTACTACGACAATACAGTTGGATATGTTGAAAATTTTATGCAATTAATGTTTAGATTGCCAACTGGGCCTTACGTTTCTAATCCAATTGTAGTAGCCGCTTTAGATAAATTGTTCATACTTCACGCCGATCACGAACAAAATTGTTCAACATCGACAGTAAGAATGGTTGGATCATCTCACGCTGGCTTATTCGCATCAATATCAGCGGGCGTTTCTGCACTTTGGGGACCATTGCACGGCGGCGCAAACCAAGCTGTTTTAGAAATGCTCGAAGAAATTCAAAAAAATGGTGGCGATGCCGATAAATATTTAGACAAAGCCAAAGACAAAAATGACGAATTCCGATTAATGGGTTTTGGTCACCGAGTTTATAAAAATTTCGATCCAAGAGCAAGAATCATTAAAAAAGCAGCCGACGAAGTGTTAAAAGAATTAGGCGTTAATGACCCAATTCTCGCAATTGCTAAGAAATTAGAAGAATCAGCACTTGTTGATGAATATTTCGTTTCAAGAAAATTATACCCAAATGTCGATTTCTATTCAGGCATAATTTATAGAGCATTAGGCATTCCAACCGATATGTTTACTGTGCTTTTCGCAATTGGTCGCCTTCCAGGTTGGATAGCACAATGGAAAGAAATGCGTGAAAATAAAGAACCAATTGGTCGCCCAAGACAAGTTTATACAGGTCATCCGTTAAGAGATTTTAAAGCGGTTGATAAAAGATAAATAACATAAAAAACTTCTCCTAATCGAGGAGTTTTTCTTTTGGGCGTTACCTCGCCGAAAAGGCGGGTCGGGCTATCATTCCAATCTTTTTCGGCGAAGAAAAATCGCCAAAAAAGGATTTTCCTTTCTATCCCTAACGCAAAAAACCTAAAATTATAAAAAACATTCGATTTAAAAAAACTAAATGAGCCTTAATTTCTCAATGGTTCAAAAAAATAAATACCTATGAATCCAGGAAAAGAAATATTCAATTTGCACCTTGCTAATACCGAAAAATTATTATACGAAGCCAAAAATCAATCCAATCCTGCAATTTGGCTTTTCGAAAACGGTTTGCGAACACCAATGTTTATGCTAGAATCAACTGCAAGAGTTTACGAAAAAATATACGATAGCAAAGATTTAGAAAAACGAAAAGAACAAATAAAATTAGTTGAAGATGCAATTGGCGCTGTCGATTATTACAATGCTTATGCGATTGAATTAGCAACAAATCTAAAAATAAAACCCGAAATTATAGATTATTTGCACAAGCAAAAAGAATTAAAACTTGCTGAATTAAACAAAATTCTTGAGGATGAAAATTGGCTTGACGGAAAAAGAATCGAGAAAATAAAATCGACAATAAATGATATTGATTGGCTTTCTGAAAAAGACGAATTTGCAAAAATTAAAAAATTCTTTGCAAAAACTGTCGAAAAAATCAATGAATTTATGACCGAAACCACATTTGATTTCGATCATGTCGAAGACGATATTCACGAATTGCGCCGCCGTTTGCGATGGTTGTCAATTTACACACAAGCATTAAATGGATTTTTTAAATATACCGAAAGTAATGATAAAGTTGACGATTATTTAAAAAAATATTTAACCGATGAAACCATAAATTCTAAATTTAATATTTTGCCAAATACGATAAAATTCGAAAAACCAATCGAAATCAATAAAACCAATTTTTTTGCATTGAGCTGGATTATCGCTGAACTCGGAAGAATAAAAGACGAAGGATTGCGCATTTTAGTTCTAAAAGAAGCAATAGAAAATACCGATAATTCATCAGAAGAGATTTCAGAATCAGAAATTTATAAGATACTGAATAAAGAACAGAAATCGTTAGAAGATCTTTTATCAAATGCAGAAAAAATTGTAAAAACTTTTTTTAAAGAAAATAATATTGATTTAATTTTAGTTTAGTTTAAAAAACTTCGAGTTTTGAATTAAGTATTTTACATTTGCAAAATAAAACATTAAGTAATTTATGTTACAATTAAACGTTAAAAACGAAACTTCAAGGATAAAAGCTGTTGTTCTGGGTTCAGCAATAAATAACGGAACAACTCCAACTGCCGACGAAGCGTATGACCCAAAATCATTAGAACACATTCTCGCAGGAACCTATCCTTTAGAAAAAGATATGATTCTTGAAATGGAAGCTTTCAATAAAGTTTTTGAAAAATATGATGTAAAAGTTTTTCGACCAGAAATGATAGAAAACTACAATCAAATTTTCACCCGAGATATTGGTTTTGTAATCGATGATATTTTTATCAAAGCCAATATTTTGCCTGATCGTGAGCGAGAACTCGATGCAATTCAATATGTTATAGATCAAATAAATCCAGTAAAAATTGTTCGTCCGCCCGAAGAAGTTCATATCGAAGGTGGTGATGTAATGCTTTGGAATGATTATATTTTTATAGGAACCTACAAAGGTTCTGACTACAAAGATTACATCACGGCAAGAACTAATATAGCTGGTGTAGAATACATTAGAAATTTATTTCCAAATAAAATCGTCAAAGAATTCGACCTTGTAAAATCAAAAATCGAAGCCCGAGACAATGCTTTACATTTAGATTGTTGTTTTCAACCAGTTGGAAAAAACAAGGGAATTATCTACAAAAGTGGTTTCCGAGAAGAAGCCGATTATATGTTTTTGATTAATCTTTTCGGAAAAGATAACCTGTTTCACATCAATAGAGACGAAATGTATAATATGAATTCGAACGTTTTTTCGATAGATGATAATGTAGTTGTTTCCGAAAAAAACTTCACAAGATTAAACAATTGGTTACGAGAAAATAGTTTTATTGTAGAAGAAATTCCGTATGCCGAAATTGCAAAACAAGAAGGATTGTTGAGATGTTCAACATTGCCTTTAATAAGAGAATAATTAAAATATAATTAAAATAAATAGTATATTTGTTTATAAAATTATCTGTAATGAATGTTTCGACCTCAAAAAAAGAGCTTATAGATTGGATTTCAACTTTAGATAACAATAAAGTCCTTCTGGAACTTGAAAATTTTAAAAAGAAATCAGTATTTGATTTTGATTTAGAATTTCAAAAGTCAATTCCTTTGGAAGCAGCTAAAAATCGTTCTATTGAAAGAATAAGAAAGTATTGGTCAAAGTGAAAATTCAAATTTCTAATGAAGCATCATACTCTCTTGATAGATTAATTGAAATTTTGTACAAAAAAGAATATTTTGGATTTATAGAAAGTGCAGAGATTTATATTTCTAATGTTTACGATTTCATTTACCAAAATATTGAATCTTTTCCTTGCAAAAATACTCCAATTCAATTATCTAATTTCGGTGACAAATATATTTTTTATAATACAAATGCTAGAACTACTTGGTTTATTTTATTTGAACAAAAAAATTCAAACTATTTAGTAACTCATATTATCAATAACCACTGCGAAGATGCAAAATGGTTTTAGAATAAATCTGTTTAAAGAGTAAAATGTTAAAAATGCAAACAACCAATTCCATATTAATGATTCGCCCTGTTGCGTTTCGAATGAACGAGCAAACAGCTGTAAATAATTATTATCAAAAAGTGCTTGACGGACTTTCGCCAGAAACAGTCAATGCCAAAGCGCAAGAAGAATTTGACACTTTCGTGAATAAATTGCGAATGGTCGGAATTGATGTTACTGTCATAGACGATACTTTAGAGCCAAGCACACCCGATTCTATTTTTCCGAACAATTGGGTTTCTTTTCACGAAAATGGCGATGTAGTTTTGTACCCAATGTTTGCCGAAAACCGTCGATTAGAACGCCGAGAAGATATTTTTGATATTCTCGAAGACAAAGGTTTCGAAATCAATGAAGAGATAATGGATTATACTGCCGCCGAAGAAGATGGTTTTTATCTTGAAGGAACTGGTAGCATCGTTTTAGATCGTGAAAACGGAAAAGCATATTGTGCACTTTCGCCTCGAGCTGACGAAGAATTGTTTATAGAATTTTGCGAAGATTTCGACTTGAATCCTATAATTTTCGAAGCTTTTCAAACTGTCGATCTGCCTGACGGCAAGGCAGGTGGCGAAAGAAAATTGATTTATCATACTAATGTGATGATGTGTATTGGCGACACTTTTGCAGTAATTTGCGCCGACTGTATCGATGATAAAAAAGAAAGAAAAATGGTTTTAGATTCGTTAAAAGCCGACGAAAAAGAAATTATTTTAATTTCTGAAGCGCAAATGAATAATTTTGCAGGAAATATGCTCGAATTAGTTGGCTCTGACGAAAGACGTTATCTAATAATGAGTAATTCGGCACACCAAAGTTTAACCAAAAAACAAATAGCTCAACTCGAAGAACACATTACAATTTTGAGTTCTTCACTAGACACAATCGAAGCTTGTGGTGGCGGAAGTGCAAGATGTATGATGGCAGAAATATTTTTGCCAAAAAACCAATTGTAATTTTCAAAATTTTCTTATCCTAACAGCCCGCTGAGGCGAGACTATTAAATATTTTTTAAAAGTTTTATAGGTTTTTAATCTAAAAATATTTTTTATTATACCTTGCTAAATCTACATATTTTTACATAGATTTAGCAAGGTATAATATATTTAATAAATAAGGTTGTGTCGTAGATAATTATAGATTTTTTGTCTTATTGTCCCTAATGAGACAAATTAATAAGTAAGTAAAACTTACAATATTACTTCACACAACAATAAATAACAATTAATTTTTATTTCGAGCAATGCGTTTTATCATTCCGTCGAAAATAAAAAAGTGAAAAGGCACCATTGCATACCAATACAATCTGCCAGCAATTCCTCGTGGTCGAAAAGTCGCAATTTGATGTAAGAAATTGTTTTCGTCAATTCGAAACTCAAGCCAAGCTTCGCCTGGAACTCGCATTTCGGCAAATAATAAAAGTCGTTTTTCGTCACGATCTGCCAATAAAACACGCCAAAAATCAAGCGCATCGCCATTGTCAAGATGTGTTGGGCTAGTTCTTCCACGACGCATTCCTACGCCACCAAAAAATTTATCGGCAAAACCACGCATTTTCCATAACCAAGTGGCATAATACCAACCTTTGTCGCCACCAATTGTCCAAATATTTTCGAGAACATTTGCCGAATTTAAAATTTTTATTTTCTTAACATCTTTCAAGCAACCGTAAGTAGGAACTTGAATATAACTCGATAAATTTTGCTTGAATCTTGAACTTGCCAAACTGTCTTTCCAACTTGAAATGACTAGGTTTTGTTCAATTTTTTTGAATGCTAATTTTATTGCATCGACGTATGAAATTGGTTTTATGCCCAACATTGTTTGCAAACGGTTGTCGTTACAAACAACTTCTATTTTCATTGAATCTACTAAGTTTGCTGCGAGTTTGTATGATGTTGAGGTTACGAAATACAACCAATAAGAAGACAATTTTGGTGTGAATATCGGAATTGTAAAAATCGAAAGTTTTATGCCACGAGTTTTGGCATACAACTGCATCATTTGTTTGTAGGTAATTATGTTTGGACCACCAATATCAAACGATTGATTGTAACAATCTTGTCGGTTTATAACGCCTGTTAAATAATGAATTACATCTCGAATTGCAATGGGTTGCGACTTGGTTAAAACCCATTTTGGTGTAATCATTATTGGTAATTTTTCGCACAAATCTCGAATAATTTCGAATGATGAGCTGCCAGAACCAACAATAATTCCAGCTCGAAGTACTGTTGTATTGTAATTTCCTTTTAATAAAATTTGCTCGACATTGCTACGAGATTGCATGTGTTTAGAAAGATTTGGATCATTAACAATTCCTGAAAGATAAATGACTTGATTGACTTTCATTTTGTCCATATAAACATTAAAATTATTGGCAGCCAACGATTCCATAATATCAAATGTTTTGGTCGAACTTGACATAGAATGAATCAAAAAATAAGCAACATCAATGTCTTTTGAATAATCTTCTTGTACTGGATTTTGCAAAAAATCGACTTCCCAAATGGTGATTCTAGCTAATGTTTGCTTGTCCAAGCCCAATCGCAATGCATCTCGAACGCAACAAACTACTTCGTGACCTTGTTCAAGAAGTTCTGGTAAAAGTCGTCTGCCGACATATCCGTTGGCGCCTGTGAGGAGGATTTTCATAAGCCTGAGTTTTATAAATATTAGACACAGATTTCACAGATTTTTTGTCTCGGAAATTTATTAAATCTTTATATAAATAAAATTACTAAAAATTAATGAGAATTTTCGATTCAAACGAGATTTTTTTAGCCCTGATGGAAGGGAAAATCCTTTTTTTCAATTTCTCAATTGCCAAGCCTTTAAAGGCGTGGCAATTGAAAAATTGAAAAAAAGATTGGAATGACAGCAGGATTGGCTTCAAGAAATTATTTTAAATTCCGCGAATAATACTTAAAACCGAACTGATAATGTATTGAACGCCAATGGCTATGGTCAAGAAACCAACGATTCTTGAAATGGCCACAATTCCTGCCGAACCTAAAATTTTAGCTAAATAATGTGCACTTCGAAGTACCAAATAAATTAAAATCGAAACGGCTAAAATTGCTAAACTTGACGATACAATTTCTAAAGTTGTTTCGTGATGTTCTTGATAATAGGCGATTAATAACGAAATTGAACCTGGTCCAGCCAACATTGGTATTGCGAGTGGCGTCAAGGCAATGTCGTTACGAATTTGAACATCTTGTTCGACTTTTTTATTGATGCCTCGTTCTTTATTGAATTTTCCGTTAAGTAACGTGAATCCTGATGTTGCAATGATTATTCCGCCCGAAATTCGAAGCGCGTTGATGGTTATTCCGAAAAATGTTAAGACATATTGACCAATAAAAAACGAAACAATTAATATGATAAAAACATCGATTGCTGTCCAAAGTGATACATTGGCGCGTTCTTTGGCGTTGTAATCTTGGGTTAATCCTACGAAAATTGGTACAGTTCCAATTGGGTTTAAAACCGAGAAAAGTGCGAAGAATAAATAGATGAAAATTTCCATTGTAAATATTTTTTTGCAAAGTTAGATTTTTAAATGAATTTAAACCTGAAAAACTTTGCGACTTTGTGCCTTTGTGGCAAATATTTTTTTGTAATTTTGCGACTATGAAAAATAAAAAAACTTTGGTGCTTGGCGCATCGACTAAACCAGATAGATATTCGTTTAAAGCGATTACGGCCTTGACCGAAAAAGGTCATTCGGTGTTGGCAATTGGTCAAAATACAGGAATGATTGGCGATGTAAAAATTTACACCAAAGCGATTCCGTTGTCGAAAGTAAACACGGTTTCGTTGTATTTGAATGCTGCCAGACAAAAAGATTACTACAATTATATCGTTGAAGCACAACCAAAACGTGTGATTTTTAATCCTGGAACCGAAAACCCAGAATTTTATCAATTATTGGACTTGAATGGAATTAAATACGAAGAAGATTGTACGCTGGTTTTATTGGCTACAAATCAATATTAATTTTTTTTATTTTGTAGAGGCGTAGCATGCTAAGCCTCTACAAAATAAAAAAAATTAAAACTTCGTTTGTTCAACCGCTTTTTTGCTGATAATAATTAATCCAATATAAGTAATAATTCCGTTGATAATAATTAACTCGGCATCAAGAACATAATTTCCGAAAATTGCGCTCGCATTTTTACTTATTAAAAAGCAAATTGCTGGTGAAATCAAGCATATTAGTGGAACAAACTTGTCGTGAACAGTTAGTTTTTTCATAAATAATCCAAATGCATATAAACCCAAAAGTGGTCCATAAGTATAAGATGCTATTTTAAAAATCATACTTACAACCGATGAATCGTTGATGGAATTGAAAATTATTATTACCAAAAACATCAGTCCCGAAAAACCTACATGAACGAAGTGCCTCGTTTTAACTAATTTTTTTTCAGCTGCTATCTGATTACTGCTTTCTGCTGACTGTTTTTTATCCATTCCAAGAAAATCTACACAAAACGAGGTTGTCAAGGCCGTCAAAGCCGAATCGGTTGTGGCAAATGTTGCTGCGGTTAATCCTAATAAAAATACAATTGCTGGAATTAATGTTAAATGATTAAACGCAATTTCTGGAAATAACAAATCGGTTCTTGGTTTGCCAGTTACTAAATCCAATGGAATTGAAATGTTGTTTTTTTCTGCATATATATATAGGAGTGCGCCCACGCTCAAAAAGAAAATATTAATCACAATGAAAATTCCTGTAAATGTGAACATATTTTTTTGTGCTTCGCCAATATTTTTGCAAGAAAGGTTTTTTTGCATTAAATCTTGATCTAGCCCAACCATTGCAATGGTTACGAATATTCCACCTAGAACTTGTTTCCAGAAATAAGTTCCTTTCAAGTAATCGTCAAAGAAAAATATTTTGGAATAATTGCTGTTTTTAACAGTTTCGAATGCATCAATTACACCAAGATTCAAGCTGTTGCAAATAAAATAAATGGTCATGAAAACCGATGTTACCAAGAAAAATGTTTGCAAAGTATCAGTAATAATAATAGTTTTTAGTCCACCACGATAAGTATAAGCAAAAATTAATGCCAACGAAGCAAAAACTGTTACTGCAAACGGAATTTTATAAAAATCGAAAACATAACGTTGCAAGACAATTACAACCAAATATAATCTAAAAGATGAGCCAATTGTGCGACTGATTAAGAAAATTGTTGCAGCAGTTTTATAACTAATTGTACCTAATCGTTGTTCGATATAACTGTAAATAGAAGTCAGATTCATTCTATAATACAATGGAAGTAAAACAGTTGCAATGACAATAAACCCGATTGCGTTTCCTAAAACAAATTGAAAATATTTGAATTGCGTTTCGGGATTTCCAACTTCGCCAGGAACCGAAATAAAAGTTACTCCAGAAAGTGCTGTGCCAATCATACCAAAAGCAACCAAATACCACTTTGAATTTTTATTGGCTTTGAAAAACGCTTCGTTTCCAGAATCTTTTCCGCTAACGACATACGAAATTAAGAAAAGTAATCCGAAGTAAATAGTAATTAGCGCAAGAATTGCAAATGGTGTCATTGATTTTTGTTTTAATAGAATGCTAAAATAGTATTTTTTTTAGACTTTTAGATAATTGATTTTAGACTTTTAGACTTTAGACTTTTAGACTTTAGACAGAAAAAAAAATATAAAAAATACTGAATTATCTCAAACAGAATTATCTCTAGTCTAAATATCTTTCATCTAAAAGTCTTAAAAAAATAAACTATTTTTGCCAAATGGAATTCTCGTCTAAATTATTAGAAAAAGCAGTCAACGAAATGTCGCAATTACCAGGAATAGGCAAACGAACTGCCTTGCGATTGGTTTTGCATTTATTGAAACAACCCAAAGAGCAAACTGGTTTTTTGAGTCAAGCGTTGACAAATATGCGTGAAGATGTGAAATTTTGTAATAATTGTCACAACATTTCTGATGTTGATATTTGCGAAATATGCTCGAATATAAAACGAGATCATCAATTAATATGTGTTGTCGAAGATATTCGAGACGTAATGGCAATTGAAAACACAGGACAATTTCGAGGAATTTATCACGTATTGGGTGGCAAAATTTCTCCGATTGATGGCGTTGGACCAAGTCAATTAAAAATTGTTTCATTGGTCGAAAAAATAAAATTGGGTAATATTCGAGAATTAATATTTGCCCTTAGCTCAACAATGGAAGGAGATACGACCAATTTTTATATTTATAAACAAATTCAAGATTGCAGCATTATTACTTCTACAATCGCCAGAGGAATTTCGGTTGGCGATGAGCTTGAATATGCCGATGAGGTAACATTAGGACGAAGTATTTTGCACAGAGTTCCATTCGAAAATGCTTTCAACAACAATTAAACATTAAATTTTTTCAATTGTTTTAATATATAAATGAAAAACCTATATTTGTTTGCTAAAATGAATTTATCAAAATGAACAAATTTTTAATTCTTACTTTTATATTAATTGGTCTATTTTTGTCGTCTTGCGTACCTATAAAAGATTTAATTTATTTGCAGAATAAAAATAATTCTGATGCAAATAATAATGTTAATCAAATAAACATCAAGCCATATAGAATGCAAAGTAACGATGTTTTAAGCATTTCTATAAAGACATTAGATCCAAAATTAAGTCAAATTTTTGCTACAACAAATAGTGGTGCAACATCTAATTCTGAGCAAGGATTATATTTTGATGGATTTACAATCGATGATCATGGCAATATTCGAATTCCGGTTCTTGGCGAAATGAATGTTTTGGGTTTTACAGCCGATGAAATTCGGATTAAAGTAGAAGAAAAGCTTTTGAAAGAATATTTCAATAAAGAATCAAATTTATTTGTTAACGTAAAACTTGCGGGTTTTAGATATACAATTAACGGCGAAGTTGGTTTTACAGGATCTAAAATTTTATTTCAAGAAAAAGTAAATATTCTAGAAGCAGTTGCCAATTCTGGAGATATTACAATTACTGGCGATAGAAAAGATGTTCAAATAATTCGTCAATTTCCGCAGGGAACCGAAATTCATTCAATTGATTTAACTTCGATTGAAGCAGTAAAATCTCCATACTATTATTTACAGCCAAACGATTATATATATGTAAAACCACTCAAACAAAAAACTTGGGGAACCGGAAAAACTGGTATAGAATCACTCGGGACAATAATAACGTTGTTGTCAGTAATAACAACAACATATTTACTGCTTCGCAATTAATATTTAAATAAAAATGCTCGATATAAAAGATTTTACTTTTTTAGAAAACCAAAACACTTTTGATTTTAAAGGCTTTTTAATTAAAATAGGAAGCTATTGGAAATGGTTTATTGTGAGCTTAATCATTGCTTTTACGATTGCTTATCAAGTCAATATTCGAAAGCAAAAAATCTATGAAATAAATACGGTTTTATCTTTAAAAGAAGAAAATAATCCTTTTTTTACAGCCAATACAAGTTTGGTTTTTAATTGGGGCGGAACTTCTGACCAAGTTCAAAACGTAATAATGATGCTTAAATCGAGAACACATACCGAATCGGTCGTTGATCGAATGCAATATTATGTAGAATATTTAAAAGAAGGAAAATATTATGAAATTGATGTATATGGCGAAGCTCCATTTACAGTAAATCTAGATAAATCTCAAGGTCAAATTCTTGGAAAAAACATAAAAATAAAATTCTTAAATGCAACACAATATTCTATAGAAATTGATTTTGAAGAAGGCGGAAACTCTATATTTAATTATTCAAAAAATAAATACGAAAAAACAATTGTTCAAGAAAAAAAATGTTTTAAAAAGTGCAATGTTGGACAAAAAATAGAATTGCCATATCTAAGTTGGAAATTAAAACTAAAACCGTTTCCTGAAAAATACATCGGGCAAGAATATATTGTTAAATTAAACGATTTTGATGGAACAGTTTCTAGATATCGTGGCGTAAAAATTACTAACGACGAGAAAAGTGGCTCAATTATAACTTTGGGCTTACAAGGAACGAACAAAGCCAGAATGGTTGATTATTTAAATTCGACAGTCGAAATTTTAATTAAAAACCAACTTGAGAAAAAGAATTTATTTGCTACAAATACTATCCGATTCATAGATAGCACATTAATTGCTACCGAAAAACAATTAAAGGCCACCAATGACGATTTAGAATCTTTTCAGCGCGGAAAAAATATTTTTCAAATCGAAGAAGGTGGAAGTAGTTATTCGGTACAATTAGAAAAATTCGATGAGACTAAAGATGGCATCGAACGTAAAATAGTTTATTGCAATTCGTTAAAATCATACTTAAAAAACAATGCAGATTTTTCTAGATTGCCAGCGCCAAGTGTCGCTGGAATCGAAGATCCAAATATTGTAACCAATGTCTCAAAGTTAATTTCGTTGTCAATAACTCGATCTCAAATGGCTTATTCGGTCAAAAACGAAAAATTATTTGAAGATTTTGACAATGAAATGAATGCAATAAAAAATGTTTTGTTAGAAAATATTAATTCATTAAGAAATGCGCTGAATTATGATTTAAATCTCATAAATAACAAAATAAATCAAGCCGAATCTAACATTAGCAAGTTGCCTCAAGACAAACAAGAATTGTCTAAAATTCAACGAAAATATTCATTAAGCGATAATATTTACAGCAACTTTCTCGCCAAAAAAAGCGAAGCCGAAGTAGTGAAAGCTGCAAATTTGTCTGATATTCATTTTCTAGATACTGCCAAAGATATTGGTGGAGGATTAATTGGGCCAAAAACCAACGTAAATTACATCATTGCATTTTTTGTTGGATTGTTATTGCCGTTACTTATCATTTTTATTTTATTTTTCATTAATAATTCTGTACAAAACGTCGAAGATATTAGTAGATTAACCAATATACCATTAATTGGCATTATAGGCAAAAAGAACATTAAATCGAATTTAGCAGTATTTGAAAAACCAAAATCAGCATTGTCAGAATCATTCAGGGCAATTCGGTCGTCGTTGCAATTTATTTATAAGAAAAACCAAGTTGATGGAACCAAAACTTTAATGTTGACATCGACTGTTTCGGGCGAAGGAAAATCTTTTTGTTCCATAAATATTGCAACAGTATTTGCTTTGAGCGAGAAAAAAACCATTATAGTTGGTCTTGATTTAAGGAAACCAAAAATTTTTAATGATTTTAATGTTACAAATGATATTGGAGCTGTAAATTATTTAATAGGCCAAAAATCGATTGATGAAATTATCCAAAAAACTCAAATTCCATATCTTGATTTAATAACATCTGGACCAATTCCGCCGAATCCTTCGGAACTAATTATGAGTCAAGCAATGTCAGAATTGATTAATGAATTGAAAACTAAATATGATTATATAATTCTAGATACGCCACCTGTCGGATTGGTCGCCGACGCACTAGAATTGGCTCAATATTGCGATGTTACTTTATATATTATCCGTCAGAATTATACCAAAAAAGAAATGATTACATTATTGAATAATCGTGAAAAACGAGGCGAATTAAACAATATTAGCATCGTTTTTAATGGTTTCGAAAATAAAGCAAAATACGGATATGCATACGGATATGGATTTGATTATGGCTACGGAAACTATTCGAATGGCTATCATGAAGACGATAAGCCTAAAAATCCATTCTCTAAATATTACCAAAAAGTTTTCAAAAAATAATGTCAGAAAACGAAAATATTTCAATTTTAGTAACTGGTGGCGCAGGTTTCATTGGTTCCAACCTGTGCGAATATTTTTTAAATAAAAATTATAAAGTTGTTTGTTTAGATAACTTTTCGACTGGTTACAAACATAATATTGAAGCCTTTTTAGAAAATAAAAATTTTAAATTTATCAATGGCGATATTCGAGATTTCGAAACTTGCCAAAATGCTGTTCAAAATGTACAATTTGTTTTGCATCAAGCAGCTTTAGGTTCGGTTCCAAGATCAATTGCGAATCCAATTTTAACTAATGAAGTTAACGTTTCTGGATTTTTGAATATGATTACAGCAAGTCGTGATGCAAATGTTAAAAGGTTTATTTACGCAGCAAGTTCAAGCACCTATGGCGATTCTGAATCTTTACCAAAAGTCGAAAGTATTATTGGAAAACCACTTTCTCCTTATGCAATAACAAAATATATTAACGAATTATATGCCGATATTTTTAGTAAAACCTATGGTTTAGAAACAATAGGTTTAAGATATTTTAACGTTTTTGGACGAAAACAAGATACAAATGGAGCTTATGCTGCTGTAATTCCTAAATTTGTGCAACAATTAATGAATCACCAAAATCTTGTTATTAATGGTGACGGAAATTTTTCTAGAGATTTTACATATATTGATAATATTTTGCAAATAAACGAATTGGCAATGTTAACTAATGATCCAAATGCTATAAACACAATTTATAATGCCGCTTTTGGAGATAGAAATACATTAAACGATTTGGTAAAATATTTAAAACAATATTTATCAGAATTTGATAAAGAAATTCTAAATGTATCAATAATTTATGGCGAAAATAGAATAGGAGACATTCCTCATTCATTAGCCAGTATAGACAAAGCCAAAGATTTATTGAATTATAATCCAAAATTTTCTTTACAATCAGGTTTAAAAGAAGCAATTGACTGGTATTGGAACAATTTAAAATAGTATTTTAAAAAATAAATTTGCATTTTTGCGAATTGAAAATTTAACATTAAAAAATGAAGATTACAAAAATATGTTGTATTGGTGCGGGTTATGTAGGTGGACCAACAATGGCAATTATTGCTCAAAAATGTCCACACATTCAAGTTACAGTTGTAGATTTGAATGTAGAAAGAATTGCCGCTTGGAATGATGAAAATGTTGACAATATTCCGATTTATGAACCAGGACTTTCAGAAATTGTAGCCCAAGCTCGTGGTCGAAATTTGTTTTTCTCGACTAATGTTGAAAAAGCAATCGATGAAGCACAAGTTATTTTCATATCGGTCAATACACCTACCAAAACCTATGGTTCAGGAAAAGGCATGGCTGCCGATTTAAAATATATTGAACTTTGTGCTAGACAAATTGCTGCAGTTTCAACAACTGATAAAATTGTTGTAGAAAAATCAACTTTGCCAGTTCGAACTGCCGAAGCTATAAAAAGTATTTTGGATAATACCGGAAATGGAGTAAAATTTCAAATACTTTCTAATCCAGAATTTCTTGCCGAAGGTACAGCCGTCGAAGATTTATTGAATCCAGATAGGGTTTTAATTGGTGGCGAACAAAATCTCGAAGGAATTTCTGCAATCAATTCGTTGGTCGAAGTTTATGCAAATTGGGTCAATAAAGAAAATATTTTAACCACTAATCTTTGGTCGTCAGAATTGTCAAAATTGACCGCCAATGCTTATTTGGCACAAAGAGTTTCATCAATAAACGCACTTTCGGAACTGTGCGAAAAAACGGGTGCCGATGTAAACGAAGTTGCAAAAGCCATTGGAATGGACAGCCGAATTGGTTCAAAATTCCTAAAAGCATCAGTCGGATTTGGAGGTTCATGTTTTCAAAAAGATATTTTGAATCTTGTTTACATTTGCAAATCTTTCGGTTTAAACGAAGTAGCCGATTATTGGGAACAAGTTATTATAATGAACGATCATCAAAAAAGACGTTTTTCTAAAAAAATTGTCCAAACATTATACAACACAGTTTCTGGCAAAAAAATTGCATTTTTAGGTTGGGCTTTCAAGAAAGATACCAATGATACTAGAGAATCGGCAGCAATTTATGTAGCCGATGATTTAATAAATGAACAAGCAAATATTGCAGTTTTTGATCCAAAAGTTTCTGAGAAAAAAGTACTTGCCGATTTGGATTATTTAGAATCAAGAAGCTCTGATTTGAATAAAAAACATGTCCAAAGTTATCAAAACGCACTACAAGCTTGCCAAAATGCTCACGCAATTGCAATCTTGACCGAATGGGACGAATTTAAAACCTATGACTGGCAATACATATATGACAATATGCAAAAACCAGCATTTGTATTTGATGGAAGAAATTTATTAGATAAATCTAAATTAGAGAAAATTGGATTTATATATCAAGGAATTGGTTCCTAAAATAAATAGGTGTTTTTAAAAATGGTATGTTTATTAAATTTTGATGTGATTTTGTCATTTCGACGAACAAAAAATCACATAATGTAGGCAACTAATGTGATTTCTCCGTTCTGCGAATTCTCCGACTTCGTAGGTGTGATAAAAGTTCTCTGAATTTTAGATAAATAATTTATAATAAAAAATGAATATTAAAATTGCAATTATTGGTCTTGGATATGTTGGTTTGCCATTGGCTAGACTTTTTGCTACGAAATATCCTGTAATCGGTTTCGATATAAATCAAAAACGAATTTCCGAACTAAATTCTGGTGTAGACAATACTTTAGAAATTTCCGAAGAATTATTAAAATCAGTTTTAAAAAATGACTATTCTAATGAGAATGGACTTTTTTGTTCAAATAATATTGAAGATATTAAAGATTGTAATTATTACATAGTTACCGTTCCAACGCCAGTTGATAAAAATAATCAAGCCGATTTAACGCCTTTATATAAAGCTAGCGAAACTGTTGGTAAAGTTCTAAAGAAAGGCGACATTGTTATATATGAATCTACAGTTTATCCAGGAGTTACCGAAGATGAGTGTGTGCCAATTCTCGAAAAAATTAGCGGATTAAAATTTAATTTAGATTTTTTTGCAGGATATTCGCCAGAACGCATCAATCCAGGTGATAAAGAACATACAGTCGATAAAATCTTGAAAGTTACTGCTGGATCAACGCCAGAAATTGGCAAAAAAGTCAATGATTTGTACAAATCAATAATCACAGCTGGAACTTATTTGGCACCGACCATTAAAGTTGCCGAGGCCGCCAAAGTTATTGAGAATTCTCAACGAGATATTAATATTGCATTCGTTAACGAATTGGCCAAAATTTTTAATTTATTAGATATTGATACGCACGCAGTTCTTGAAGCTGCTGGCACAAAATGGAATTTTCTACCCTTTAAACCTGGTTTGGTTGGTGGACATTGCATTGGTGTCGATCCATATTATTTAGCACAAAAAGCACAAGAAGTCGGTTATAATCCCGAAATTATTCTATCTGGAAGAAGACTAAATGACAGTATGGGCGAATATGTAGCTTCGCAAATAGTAAAATTGATGATTAAAAAAGATATTATTATAAAAAATGCTAATCTTTTGATGTTAGGAATTACTTTTAAAGAAAATTGTCCCGATGTTCGCAATACCAAAATTGTTGATGTTGTAAAAAATCTTGCCGATTATGAAATTAATGTAACAATATTCGATCCTTGGGCAAACCCAATTGAAGTTAAAAAAGAATATAAATTAGATAATTACACTAAATTGCCCAATCAAAAATTCGATGCAATTGTTCTTGGAGTTGCACATAAACAATTTTTAGATTTAGATTTCGAAAGTCTAAAATCTAAAAATTCAATTATTTATGACGTAAAAGGAATTTTGAAAGAAAAAGCTGACGGAACACTTTAAAACGTTACCCCATTCCTCTACAAAGGATTGGAACTAGAAAAGGAAAATAGTTTTAAGAAGAAAAAAAGATTATAAAATTATAGAAATTTCAATACTATTAAAATGAGAAAAATATTAATTACTGGTGGAGCAGGTTTTATAGGTTCGCACGTTGTTAGAAGATTTGTAAATAAATACCCAAATTATCAGATTTTTAATCTTGATGCTTTGACTTATGCTGGAAATCTTGAAAATATTTCGGATATCGAAAAATTACCTAATTATACATTTGTAAAAGGCGATATTGTCGATGAATCGTTTATAAATAATTTATTTGAAAAACATCAGTTTGATGGAGTAATTCACTTGGCAGCCGAATCTCACGTTGATCGTTCAATCACAGATCCATTATCTTTTGTAAAAACAAATGTTATTGGAACTATGAATTTGCTGAATGCTGCGAAGAATTGTTGGAAGAATAATTTCGACGATAAACGTTTTTATCATGTTTCCACAGATGAGGTTTATGGTTCACTTGGAGCCGAAGGTTTGTTTACCGAAACAACTGCTTACGATCCCAATTCTCCATATTCGGCTTCCAAAGCAAGTTCGGATCATTTTGTTCGTGCTTATGGCGAAACTTATGGTTTGCCGTACGTGATTACTAATTGTTCTAATAATTATGGACCATATCATTTTCCAGAAAAATTAATTCCGCTTTTTATTAATAACATTATCAATAACAAGCCTTTACCAGTTTATGGCGACGGAAAATATACACGCGATTGGTTATTTGTCGAAGATCATGCAGTTGCAATCGATTTGGTTTTTCATGAAGGTCGCAATCACGAAACCTATAATATTGGTGGTTTCAATGAATGGCAAAACATCGATTTAGTGAAATTGCTTTGCACAATTATGGATGAAAAATTAGGCAGAAATGCTGGAAAATCATCTGAATTAATTACTTATGTAAAAGATCGTCCTGGACACGATTTGCGATATGCAATTGATGCCTCGAAAATCAATAAAGAATTGGGTTGGAAACCATCAGTGACTTTCGAACAAGGTTTAGAGCGAACAATCGATTGGTTTTTAAGCAACGAAACTTGGCTTAGCAATGTTACTTCTGGGGAATATTCTAATTATTACGACAAACAATACAATTAATCGAAATTTCGATTTAATTCTTTATAGCAAAATGATTTTAAAGCGAACATTCGATTTAATTTTTTCAATACTTGCTTTGATTATTTTTGGAAGTGTAATTTTTATTTTATGGGCAATCGCAACAATAGATACTAAATCGAATGGATTATTTTTGCAAGAAAGAATAGGTCAATTTGGACAAAAATTTATAATTTATAAAATAAAATCATTTAATGAAAATGATAAAAAAATTTCGAACTTCGGAAAATTCATCAGAAAATACAAGCTGGACGAATTGCCACAACTGTTAAATATTTTTATTGGAAACATGAGTTTAGTTGGGCCAAGACCAGATATTGCAGGTTATTATGACAAATTAGAAGGCGAAAACCGAAAAATTTTACAATTAAAACCAGGTTTAACCTCATTGGCATCAATTAAATATTCAAATGAAAGCGAAATTTTGTCCAAGCAAGAAAATCATTTAAAATTTAATGATGAAATTATTTTTCCCGATAAAGTAAAAATGAATCTAGAATATTTTTATAATCAATCTTTATTTTTAGATTTAAAAATTATTATTAAAACTATTTTTAGATTCAAGAGCACTAAACACAATGTCTGATAAAAAAATATGGCTTTCATCACCACATATGAGCGGGAACGAGCAACAGTTTGTTAATCAGGCAATTGAAACAAATTGGGTTGCGCCACTTGGATCAAATATTACAGGTTTTGAAAATGATTTAGAAACTTTTTTGGGTAATAATTCTAATGTTGCGGCATTAAATTCTGGAACTGCGGCTATTCATTTAGGTTTAATTTTGCTTGATGTTAAAGAAGGCGATGAGGTTATTTGTCAAAGTTTTACATTTTCGGCATCGGCAAATCCAATTATTTATCAAGGTGCAACTCCAATTTTTATTGATAGTGAACCCGAAACTTGGAATATTTGTCCAATTGCTTTAGAAACTGCAATTATTGACAGAATTATAAAAGGAAAAATGCCAAAAGCAATTATTGCGGTTCATTTATATGGAATGCCATTCAAAGTTGATGAGATTTTAGCAATTTCCAACAAATATAAAATTCCTGTTTTAGAAGACAGCGCCGAAGCATTAGGCAGTGTTTATAAAGGTATAAAATGTGGCACATTCGGTAAATTTTCAGCATTTTCATTCAACGGAAATAAAATTATTACAACATCAAGTGGTGGTGCATTGGTTGCTAAAACCAAAGATTTGAAAGAAAAAGCAGTTTTTTTGGCAACACAAGCACGAGATAATGCTCCACATTATCAACATTCAGAAATTGGATATAACTATAGGCTAAGTAATATTTGCGCTGGAATTGGCCGTGGACAAATGGAGGTTTTGGATAATAGAGTAGAAGCTAGAAGAAAAACGCATCAATTTTATGTCGATTATTTTAAAGATATTGATAGTGTCGAAGTTTTTTCTGAGCCAAATTCTGATTTTTTTTCAAATCATTGGTTAACAGCAATTATTGTCAATTCTTATAAATTGAATGAAAAAAATCGTGAAGACTTGCGATTAGCTTTGGATAAAGAAAATATAGAATCCAGGCCACTTTGGAAACCGATGCATTTGCAACCAATTTTCGAAAAATATCCTTATTATGGGACTAATATTTGCGAAAAACTTTTCGATAACGGTTTGTGTTTGCCATCTGGGTCAAATTTGTCTCAAGACGAAAAAAAAAGAATTATATTAGTTTTTAACTCTTTTTTTAATGAATAAAACAAAATTTTTATAATCTTTAACCTTGCAGTATAATAAAATAAATACCTAAATTTGTTTAACATAAAAATAACATAACATTTATATGTTTAAAAATGCTGTAATTTACGGGTCAGATGCCTATGCTATTGCTGTCGCCAATGCTTTAAAAGACGAATCGCCTGCGAGATTTAAATTAGTCGGATTTATCGATAATATTAATCTTAATGATTCGGTTAAGAGAATTTTGAATTTACCCATTTTAAATCACAATAAATCAATTAATTTAATTTTGAGCGATTTAAATGCAAATACAATAATTATTGTCGAAAAAAATTTAACTAAAACCGAAAAAATTGCAATTATCGAAGAATGTTTAGAATTTAATATAAAAGTTTTTAATGTTCCAATTATTTCTGATTTGAAAGATTTAAATCAAATTTCTAAGAATGTAAAGAATTTCGAAATAGAAGATCTTCTAGACAAAAAATTAATTGAACTTGATAAAAGTCAAATATCTAATCATTTAAAAGCCAAAGTAATTTTAATTACAGGCGCAGCTGGATCAATCGGAAACGAAATAACTAGACAGATTTTAAAATTTGAACCAAATGAAATAATAATTTTAGATCAAGCAGAAACGCCTTTGCATGAATTAAGACTGAGCTTGAAAAACGAAAACGGCAAAGTAAAAATCAGAAATTTGCTTTCTGATATTAGAGATTTTGAATCTTTAGAAAACATTTTCAAAATCTATAAACCTGATATTGTTTATCATGCGGCAGCCTACAAACACGTTCCGATTATTGAAGAAAATCCAGTTCAGGCTGTTTACACAAATATTGTTGGAACCAAAAATCTAGCAGATTTATCGCAAAAATACAATGTTGAAAAATTTGTAATGATTTCTACCGATAAAGCTGTAAATCCAAGCAATGTTATGGGAGCAAGCAAACGAATTGCAGAAAAATATGTTCAATCACTGCATTTTAAAATCAACAACGAAAATTTCGAAAATCGTACAAAGTTTATAACCACCAGATTTGGTAATGTTCTTGGGTCAAACGGCTCGATTGTGCCATTATTTAAAAATCAAATTCAAAATGGTGGCCCATTGACTATAACTCATACCGAAATTATTAGATATTTTATGACAATTCACGAGGCTTGTCAATTGGTGCTTGAAGCTGGATCGATGGGTAAAGGTGGCGAAATTTATTTTTTTGATATGGGACAACCTATAAAAATAATTGAGCTCGCCAATAAAATGATAAAATTGGCTGGTTTTATACCAAATAAAGACATTAAAATCGAAATAATTGGTTTGCGGCCTGGTGAAAAGCTTTTCGAAGAGTTGATAAACCACAATTCAAAAACGCTACCAACTCAAAATGATAAAATTTTAATAACCCAAAATAATTTTGAAGATTTCGATGCCATTAACAATTGCATTCTAGATTTAAATATTAATGCAAAAAAAATGACTAATAACGAAATTGTGACAATAATGAAGTCAATAGTTCCAGAATTTATTAGTCAAAATTCTGTTTTCGAAAAGCTAGATTCTATCTAATTGATGATTGCTAACAATAAATGTGATTGAATGTCAATATATTTATTAATTTTTAAATCTTGAAGAAATAATTTTGGTACAAAAATCTAATTTTTTTTTAAAATAAAAAATTCACTAAAATTTACTTAATAATTTAATAATACAAATCGTTTTCAAATTATTATATTTACAAAAATTTTTTAAATGAATCAGATTAATCAATCTTTAGAATATTGGGATTTAGAAATCAAAAATCAGAATTCTTTTTTCGACATAAAACTCAAAGAACTTTGGCGATATCGTGATTTATTATTAATGTTCGTTAAACGAGATTTTGTAAGTTTCTATAAACAAACAATTCTTGGACCACTTTGGTTTTTTATTCAACCCATTTTTACAACCATAGTTTTTACGTTCGTTTTCGGGAAACTAGCAGGAATAGGCACTGATGGTTTGCCACAACAACTTTTTTATTTAACCGGAATCACATCTTGGAATTATTTTTCTGATTGTTTGACTAAAACAAGCACAGTTTTTAAAGACAATGCCAATATTTTCGGAAAAGTTTATTTTCCAAGATTAATTATGCCGCTTAGCATTGTTGTTAGTAATTTGGTTCGGTTTGGTGTGCAACTGTTATTATTGGATTTTATGATGATTTATTATTGGTTATTTCCTGTTTCAAACGCCAGTTTTCAAGTAACAATTGCTATACTTTTATTTCCTTTTTTAGTGATTTTAATGGCACTTTTAGGATTAGGATTAGGATTAATAATTACAGCTGTAACCACAAAATATAAAGATTTAACCTTTTTAATAACATTTGGTGTTCAATTGTTAATGTATGGAACTACCGTTATTTATCCGTTAAGCGAAGCAAAATTAAAATTTCCAGCTATGGCAAAATTTATTGAGCTCAATCCAATGACTGGAATTATCGAAGCTTTCAGATATGCGTTTCTTGGCAAAGGCGAGTTTTCGTTAAGTAGCATCGCTTACTCTACAATAGTTACATTTGTTGTGCTTTTTGCAGGAATTTTAATTTTTAATAAAACCGAAAAAAACTTCGTAGATACTATATAATGAGTCAAACAGTTATACAAGTTGAAAATTTATCAAAAGCATACCAAATAGGTCAAATTGGTACTGGCACAATTTCGCATGATTTAGAACGTTTTTGGGTCACAAAAATATTGGGTAAAGAAGATCCTTTTTTGAAAATTGGAGAAACCAACGACCGATCAACCAAAGGCAATAGCAATATTGTATGGTCATTAAAAGATATTAATTTCGAAATCAACCAAGGCGATGCCGTTGGAATAATTGGCAAGAATGGTGCAGGAAAAAGCACATTGTTAAAATTATTATCAAGAGTAACAAGTCCAACAACAGGTTCTATAAAAGTAAAAGGTCGCATTGCAAGTTTGCTCGAAGTTGGTACTGGTTTTCACCCAGAATTGTCAGGTCGAGAAAATATTTATTTAAATGGTGCCATTCTTGGCATGCGCAAAGCAGAAATTACTCGAAAACTAGACGAAATTATAGATTTTTCGGGCGTCGAACGCTATATTGACACTCCTGTAAAGCGTTATTCGTCAGGAATGTACGTTCGTTTGGCATTTGCAGTAGCAGCACATTTAGAATCAGAAATATTAATTGTCGATGAGGTTCTTGCCGTTGGCGATGCCGAATTTCAGAGAAAATGTCTTGGTAAAATGGGCGATATTTCTAAAGGCGAAGGTCGAACAGTACTTTTTGTAAGTCATAATATGTCGGCTGTTAAATCTTTGTGTAATAAAGGAATTTTATTGGAGAATGGGTTGGTTAAGTGTAACGAAAATGTAGATTTTGCGATAAGCACTTATTTAGGAGGAGATTCAATAGCAAGATCTTCCACAAAATTTTTTAATGATGAATATAACAATTCAACTTTTAATTTAGAATCGATTAGCATTAAAATCAAAGACAATGCAAATTTTATCTCATTGTCAGAAGACCAATCAATTGAATTGAATGCAAAAATATTTTTTCATACAAATGACGCAAAAAGATATAGTTTAACCTATCATTTATATAATGAATTAGGTGAAGCAATGTTTTCTTTTTATAATGACAATGAAAATCATATTTTAAAAAAAGGTATAAATAGTATAAGTTGTATTTTTCCTGAGAATTTTTTTCAATCTGGAAATTTCAGTCTGGCACTATTTATAATTGAAGATAAGCGAACAGCTATTTTTTCAGAAAAAGACATTCTAAATTTTACAATAGTAGAAAGCGGAAGAGAAATTGGCGTTTATATGGGAAGAGAACCAGGATATATAAAACCACAATTTGATTGGAAAATTAATTAAAATATGATTAACGTAACCAAAACATTTTTTCCAGAAATCGAGGAATACCAAAAACAAGTTCAAAGAATTTGGGACAACCAATGGCTCACAAATCGTGGCGAATTGCTTATTGAACTCGAATCTAAATTAAAAGAATACTTAAATATAAACCATATTTTAGTTACTAATAACGGCACAATTCCGTTGCAAATTGCTCTAAAATTGCTAGGCAAGCAAGGCGAAATCATTACCACACCATTTAGCTATGTCGCAACATCGGCTGCTATAGTTTGGGAAAATTGTACTCCAGTTTTTGTAGACATTCATCCAGAATATTTAACAATCGACGAAACCAAAATCGAACAAGCAATTACTTCGAAAACAACAGCAATTTTGGCAACTCATGTTTTTGGAAATCCTTGTAATGTTGATTTTATTGAAAATATTGCAAAAAAACATAATCTAAAAGTTATTTATGATGCTGCCCATTCATTTGGAGTAACTTACGACAATAAATCGATATTTGAATTTGGCGATATCTCAACTTGTAGCTTTCATGCGACCAAATTATTTCATACTGGCGAAGGTGGAGCAATATTTGCTAAAAATCTAGAATTGCAACATCAACTTTTTTACAGTCACAATTTTGGACATAATGGTCCATTGGCTTTTCACGGATTAGGAATCAATGCTAAAATATCAGAATTGCAAGCAGCAATGGGATTAGCAGTGTTGCCAAGCATGGACTTAATTCTTTTAGAAAGAAAAATTGTTGTCGATTTTTACAATCAAAACCTAGATTTTACAAATTTAAAAAGCATTAAAATTAGAGAAAATACAAATTGGAATTACAGTTATTATCCAATAATTTTAGAATCAGAGTCAGTATTACTCAAAGTTCAAGAAAAATTAAATCAGCAATATATTTTTCCGAGACGCTATTTTTATCCTTCATTAAATACTATCGATTATACATTTGGACAAGCAATGCCAGTTTCTGAAAGTATTGCGTCAAGAATTTTATGTTTGCCGTTGTATGTTGGTTTGAAACAATCAGAATTAGAGCAAATTGTCGCAATCATAAATCAATCAATATGATAATAATTGGTGCCAAAGGTTTTGCAAAAGAAGTGCTTGAAGTGCTTTATCAATTAAATCAAACTGAAAATTTAGTTTTTTATGATGATTTAAATCATGATATTCCAGATTTTTTGTATAATAAATTCAAAATTTTAAAAAATATTCAAGAAGCACAAAAATATTTTAAAGAAATAGATAATAGATTTACAATCGGAATTGGAAACCCAGTTTTGAGAAAGAAAATGTATGATAAATTTACATTTTTAGGTGGAATTTATACATCAACTATAAGTAAAACAGCTAATTTAGGCAATTATGATGTAAAAATCGGACAAGGAACAAACATATTAACAGGTGCAATTTTTTCTAATAGCACAACTGTTGGTATAGGTTGCATTGTTTATTACAACTCAATAATTACTCATGATTGTATTATTGGAAATTTTGTAGAATTGTCGCCAAATACAATTATTTTAGGAAGATCGATTATTGGAGATTTTTCGCAAATTGGTGCAAATGCAACAATACTTCCTGATATAAAAATTGGAAAAAATGTCGTTGTTGGAGCAGGTTCGGTCGTGACCAAAGATGTTCCAGACAATTGCTTGGTCGTTGGTACACCAGCAATAATCAAAAAAATGTTGCCACGATTAGAATTTTAAAAACATGATTTCGAAACCAATTATTAGCGTTGTAATGATTACCTATGGACATGAAAATTACATTCGTCAAGCCATAGAAGGCGTTTTAATGCAAAAATGCAATTTCGAAATTGAATTAATTTTGTCAAATGATTGTTCGCCCGATAAGACAAATGATGTCATTCAAGAAATATTAAAAACGCATAAAAGTGCCAATTGGATAAAATATTTTAATCACAAAAAAAACTTGGGAATGATGCCTAATTTTCAGTTTGCGCTCGAGAAGTGTACAGGAAAATATATTGCAATTTGCGAAGGCGATGATTATTGGATTGATGAATTAAAATTACAAAAACAAGTCGATTTTTTGGAAATTAATCCAGAATATGTTTTAACTTTTCATAAAGTAAAAATTCTTAATTTAAATGGTGAAATTACAGAAGATTTTATTACAAAAGTTCCAAATAATTATGAAAGCCTAGAAACACTTGCCCAATTTGGCAATTACATTCATACACCATCAGTTGTATTTAGAAATATTTTAAAAGATTTTCCGTTTGAATTTAAACAAACTCCAATCGGAGATTTTTTTCTATATTTGATGCTTGCTCAACACGGAAAAATAAAATATTTAGATGAAAAAATGTCTGTTTATCGATATGGTGTAGGAGTTTTCTCTGGAAGGAATAGTTTGCATTTAGCAAAAACTAATTTAAAATTATTTATTTGTTTGCTCAGTTATTTTAAAGATGAAAAAATAAAAAAAATACTTTTTGAAAGGCAGATAAATTCAGTCAATTCGATTGAAAGTATAATCAATAATCAATATAAACATAGTTTTGTTTCGAATCATTTGTTTTTTAGAATGGTTAAATTTTTAGTTGAAAATAAAAAAAGACCAAATTTGATTTTTAAAAAAATTACGCTAAAAACATTTAATTATTTCAAAAATAAATGGTAGCCATAATTATTCCATATTACAAATTAACTTTTTTTGAAGCAACACTTCAATCATTAGCTTTACAAACCAATAAAAATTTTAAAGTTTATATTGGCAACGATGCAAGTCCAGAAAATCCAGAAAGTTTATTAAAAATTTATAAAAATAAATTTGATTTTGAATACAAAAAATTCGATACTAATTTAGGCAGTATTTCGTTAGTCAAACAATGGAAACGTTGTTTTAATATGTCTAATAACGAAAGTTGGACAATGATTCTTGGCGATGACGACGTTTTATCAGAAAATGCTATTTATGAGTTTTATGAAAATTTGCCAAAAATAAATTCTAATAACATTAAGGTCGTTAAATTTGCCACGCAAATTATCAATGAAAACTCAGAAAATTCAACTAAAATTTTTAACCATAAAGAACTAGAATCTGCTAATGATTTTTTTTACAAAAAACACAAAGGTTTAACAAGAAGTTCATTAAGCGAACATGTATTTGAAACAAATTCACTAAAACAATACTTTTTTTATGACTTTCCAATGGCTTGGCATTCAGACGATTTAGCAATTTTAGAATGTTCTAATTTCGATACTATTTTTACAATAAACAATGCAATTGCTTTTATTCGAGTAAGCGATTTAAGTATTAGTGGAAATCAAAATTTTAAAACAGAAAAATTAAAAGCAACCCAATTTTATTTCGAAAGATTGACAAATTTGTATTTAAATAAATTCAATAAAATTAATCGAGAAATAATTATATCAAATATTGAATATTTTTATTTTAGGAATCGTAATTTCAAAAAATATATAGAAATAAGCAAATTGCAATTAATTTATTTTGGATTTATTGGATTTTTAAAATTCAATAGACGAATTTATTTAAACCGAAAACAATCATGAATGCATTAGTTTCTTTAATAATTCCAACATTTAATAGAGCTGCTTTAATTGAAGAAACATTACAAAGTGTTGTCAGTCAAACCTATTTAAACTGGGAATGCATTGTCGTAGATGATGGATCATTGGATAATACTCGTCAAATTATAAAAAAATGGACCAATAGAGACAATCGATTTCAATATATTCATTGTGAAAATAAAGGAGTTAGCAATGCAAGAAACATTGGAATTCAAACTTCAAAAGGTGAATTTATTCAATTTCTAGATAGCGATGACATTTTAGAAACAAACAAATTAAAATTTCAAATTTCCATTTTAAACAACAATACAAACATAGATATTGTTTATGGTTCAAGTAGGTATTTTTTTGATGGCGATTTCGAAAACTTTTATCCAATTCATTATTTGGGAATAAATCCAATGTTTGAATTAAATAAAAACGATAAAAACCAGAAAGAAGTTTTAATCAAAAAAAATATTTGTACTAATTGTGCACCAATATACAGAAGAAAAATTTTTGATGTTATTAGTTTTAGAAATTTAGTTTATGAAGATTGGTTCTTTAATTTAGAATGTTCTTTAAATGATTTTATTTTTCATTACGTAAATTTTGAATCCACAAATTGTTTAATAAGAATGACTGCAAATAGTCAAATGAATAATCATGGATTGGACAAAGAAAGACAAAAAGAATTTTATGATTCGTTTAATAATTTAATAGAAAATAAAAAATTCTCATCGAAACTCAAAAAAGCAAAAAGTGACTTTTTAAATAAAAATAAAAAACCTTTTTTGAATAAAGTTTTATATAATTTAACGCCACCAGTTTTAAATAAAATAAGTAATTATCTAATTCAGAAAATTAAATTATGAATAAAGCAAGAATAATTGCCTATTATTTACCACAATTTCACCCTGTTCCAGAAAACGATACTTGGTGGGGAAAAGGATTTACAGAATGGACAAATGTTGGCAAAGCAAAACCATTGTTTAAAGGTCACGACCAACCCAAATTGCCAGCAGATTTAGGATATTATGACCTCAGAATTCCAGAAATTAGAGAACAACAAGCCGAAATGGCCAAAAAATATGGAATTGAAGGTTTTTGCTATTGGCATTATTGGTTTGGCGACGGAAAAAGATTACTCGAAATGCCTTTTAACGAGGTTTTAGTATCAGGAAAACCAGATTTTGGATTTTCACTCGCTTGGGCAAATGTAAAATGGGGCGGATTGGCCTATGGAGATTTGTATGAAAGACTTTTAATGGATCAAACCTATTCTGGAGTAGAAGATTACACAAACCATTTCAATGCATTATTACCAGCTTTCAAAGACAAACGCTATTTAAAAATAGACAATAAACCAATGTTTACAATCTACAATCCTGCTGGTTTGCCAGATTCAAAACTATTCATAAATTTGTGGAACAAATTAGCGATTGAAAATGGCTTGGACGGAATTTATTTCATAGCTTACCAACATTTTAATTATCCGTATAAAGAAAACGGATTCGATGCTCTTACACCGCCAAGTCCAAGTCATCTTTTTGCAAGAGTAAAATATTCTTTTTTAGAAAAATGCATCAGAAAATTAACCTCTTTTAATTGGAATCATTTTAGATTTTTAGCATTTAAAATAAAAAGTATTTATACACACAAACAAATTCTAGAAGCCAGCGACTACAAAGATGTTGCAACAGAAATCAAGTTTTTTCCGAGTTGTAGCCCAAATTGGGATCACACACCAAGAAGTGGGCAAAAAGCTCAAATTATTTTAAAAACAAATCCAGAATTATTCTATCAAAATCTAAAGAATTGTTACAATAGAATAAAGAATTATAAACCAGACGAGAAAATAATTTTCATAAAAGCTTGGAACGAATGGGCAGAAGGCAATTATCTAGAACCAGATCAAAAAATAGGTTTTCAGAATCTAGAGCAAATAAAGAAATTTCAGGAAGAATAACAAACTCAATAATCAATGCGAATAGGTTTAAACCCAAATAGAGATTCGATTAAACTTGAAAGTGATTTTTTTCATCAAGTCGTTATTCCTGTTTATATTCCTAATCAAGAAGATTATTTTAAAGATAGTTTTCAAATCTTGAAACTTTGTTTAGGATCACTATTTAAAACCTGTCACCAAAAAACCTATTTTACAATTGTAAATAATGGAAGTTGCGATGAGGTTAAAGATTATTTTGATAAATTATTTCAAGATAAAATGATTCATGAAATTATTCAAACATCTACAATCGGAAAACTAAATTCTATTCTAAAAGGAATAACAGGCCATAAATTTCAATTAATAACAATAACCGATTGCGACGTTTTGTTTTTAAATGATTGGCAATTTCAAACCTATCACATTTTTAATAACTTTGATAAGGCTGGCGTTGTCAGTCCAACGCCATCGCCAAAAATATTAAAACATTTAACATATAATTTAATTGGAGCTAATTTATTTTCAAATAAGTTAGCCTTTACAAAAACTAAAAACCCAAAAGCATTAATAAAATTTGCAGAAAGTATCGGTAATCCAAATTTTTATAACAATAATCATTTAGAAAAAAATTTAACTTTAAATACTAAAAATATAAAAGCAGTAGTTGGGTCAGCACATTTTGTTGCAACTTACAAAGGCAGTATATTTGATAAAATAAATGTTAAATTTACCAAATTTAATCTCGGTGGCGACAGCGAAAATTTAATTCTTGACAAACCACCAGTTGATCAAGGATTTTGGAGATTATCAACCGAAGATAATTATGCATATCATTTAGGTAATGTTGTTGAACCCTGGATGTTTCAAGTTTTTGATAAAATTAAAATTGAAAATGAACTAATAATAAAAGCACCTATTGATAAAAACCTTAAAATAAATAAATTCAAAATAAATATTGTTAATCCCATATTTAAAAAAATAATTAGCAAAAATATATTTTGGAAATGGTTTTTTAAATACAAAGGATTAAATAAAACTGTCGCTAAAGAATATTAAAAACATGTTAATAAGATTCAAACTCTTCATAAAAAAATATATTTTATATTTTTTAAATTCCTCAGAAATTAGAAACAATGTGAGAATTTCAGGTTTTTCTAACGGAATAAAAAACGTAACTTTCGAAGGCAAAAATGCCGTGCCTGATCGTTGTAATTTTTCAGGAAAAATAAAAATTGGATATGCAACAACATTGGGTTATAATAATTTTTTTCATGGCAATATTTCAATAGGAAAATATTGTCAAATTGGTGCCGATGTCGCCATTCACACAACCAATCACCCAATGAATTATATGTCAACCTACATTAATAAAAATTTATTTAATGGCGATTTACATTCATTAAAGGAAACCAAAAAAGTAACCATTGGTAATGATGTTTGGATTGGTCATAACGCAATTATTGTTGGCGAAGTCAATATCGGAAATGGTGCTATTCTTGCCGCAGGATCAGTCGTTACCAAAAATGTTGAACCATATACAATTGTTGCAGGTGTTCCTGCAAAACCAATCAAAAAAAGATTTTCCGAAAAAATTATTCATGAAATCGAAGCATTAAAATGGTGGGATTTATCAGAATCAGAATTAGAAAAAATAAAACCACTTTTCTTTAAAGATTTTACCAATAAAAACAGTATTTATGACTAAAACAATAGCCATAATTCCAGCTCGTGGTGGATCCAAACGATTGCCAAACAAAAACACAATGTTGCTTGGAGATATTCCATTATTGGCACATAGTATTTTATTTGCCAAAAAAAATTCGTTTATTGACCAAGTTTATGTTACTACTAATGACGAAAAAATTAAAGAAATAGCTTTAAAATATGGTGCAAAAGTTATTGATAGACCAAAAAATTTATCAGGCGATTTCGATCCAACTGTTTCGGCACTAAAACACGTTTTACAGAATATCGAAACTGTCGATAATGTCTTTTTATTGCAACCAACCAATCCTTTAAGACCAGAAAATTTATTAATCGAAGCTTTTGATATTTTCTTAAAAAACAATTGCGACAGTCTTTTTACAGTAACCAGAAACCATCAAAAATTCGGAAAAATTATCGATAATAAATTTCAACCTTTCAATTACAAAATCGGGCAACGAAGTCAAGATCTTGAACCACTTTATTTCGAAAATGGATTGCTTTATATCACAAAATCAAAATTAATACTTGATGATATAATAATATCAGAAAACGCATTTCCATACCAAGTAAATCATATTTTTGCCAATGTCGATATTGATACACAAGCTGATTTTGATTATGCAAATTATTTAGCTAAGTAATCAAAATGTTTAATATTTAAAATCTTAAATTTAATATTATAATGAATCCTTACATAGAAATAGCAGGCAGAAAAATTGGACCAGATTATCCACCACTTGTCATTGCCGAAATCGGAATCAATCACGAAGGCTCGCTTGAAGTAGCTAAACTTATGGTCGACGCAGCCAAACGTGCTGGAGTTGAGGTCGTTAAACATCAAACCCACATTGTAGCCGACGAAATGAATAAAGAAGCCAAAAAAGTAATTCCAGGCAATGCAACCGTTTCTATTTACGAAATTATGGAACGCTGTTCGCTCAACGAAACTGATGAGTTAGAACTCAAAAATTACGTTGAAAGTCAAGGAATGATTTTCATATCGACACCATTTTCTCGTGCCGCAGCCGAACGATTAAAAAAATTTGACATTCCAGCCTACAAAATTGGTTCGGGAGAATGCAATAATTATCCGTTGTTAGAACACATTGCAAGTTTTGGAAAACCAGTCATTTTAAGCACTGGAATGAACACCATCGAAAGTGTTGCCAAAGCTGTTGCAATTTTCGATAAACATAATATTCCCGTAGCACTTTTACACACTACTAATTTATATCCAACACCGATTCACTTGGTTCGTTTTGGTGCAATGACCCAATTGCACAACGCTTTTCCAAACAAGGTTTTTGGACTTTCTGACCATACATTAAACAACAACGCTTGTCTAGGCGCAGTTTCGTTAGGCGCAAGTATTCTAGAGCGCCATTTTACCGATACAATGCAACGCCAAGGGCCAGATATTGTGTGTAGCATGGACGAAAACGCAACCAAAGAATTAATAATTTCAAGCAACGAAATTTGGCAAATGCGTGGCGGATCCAAAAAACCAGCCGATGAAGAACAAGTAACCATCGATTTTGCATTTGCAACCGTTTGCACAATTGCCAATATTAAAAAAGGCGATATTTTTACCAAAGAAAATATTTGGGTAAAACGACCAGGAACAGGCAAAATTCTTGCAGAACATTTCAACGATATTCTAGGCAAAACAGCAACCTGCAATATAGAAAATGATGAACAATTAATTTTTGAATATATAGAATAAACATTTTATTTCAGGTTATAAATATAAATTTATGAGTAAGTTTAAAGTTTCAATTTGCATGATTACTTTTAATCATGAAAAATTTATAGGTCAAGCTATAGAAGGCGTTATGATGCAAATAACAGATTTTGAATATAAATTAATTATTGGTGAAGATTGTAGTACAGATAAAACAAGACAAATTTGTATTGATTTTAAAGAAAAATATCCTGAGAAAATTATTTTAAGACTTCCAGAAAAAAATATAGGTGTAATTCCAAATTTTATCGAAAATCTTGATATTTGTTCTAAAGATTATAAGTATACCGCAATGTGTGAAGGAGACGATTATTGGATTGACCCTTTAAAATTACAAAAACAAATAAATTATCTTGAAAATAATATAGAATGTGGTTTAATTTATACAGATGTTAAAATATTTGATGATTTTAATCAAATATTCATCGAAAGATTACCCAAATTTGTACTTGAACCGAAGGAAGTAGTAAAAGAACTGTTAAAATCTAAATATATTGAATTTGCATCTATAGTGGTCAAAACCGAACTGTTAATTAAAATAATGAGGGTTCTAAAACCAGAACTTAAAGATAAAATTATTGGCGATACGAGATTAATTTTAGAATTTGCTCAAAATTCTAAAATTGGCTATTTACCTGAACAAACCACTGTTTATAGAATTGTTTCTGGCAGTGCGAGTCATCCAAAAGATTTAAATAAATTAATTTTTGCAGTTAAAGACACTTATTTAAGTCGAAAAACATTTGTCCTGAGATACAATTTACAAAAAAAATTGTTGGCAATTCCTGTTTGTAATCTCAATAGGGGACTTGTTTATCAGGCATATAGCCAAACAAATTATTTTAAAAGTTTAAAATTTTTATCGAATATTAATATTTCTGATACTATAAAATTTTGTGATTTTAAAACTTTTAAAACTAAATTAAATTTGAAAATTTGGATTATATTTTTAATGTCTTTAGTTGGGCTGAGTTGTATAAAAAATAGTTTAAAGAATTTAAATTCATGAAAAAAATCCTTTTCTTAACTGGCACTAGAGCCGATTTTGGTAAAATAAAATCGCTAATCTCAATTTTAGAACCCGATTCTAATTTTGAAGTTTTTGTGTTCGTAACCGGAATGCATTTGCAAAAAGAATATGGATACACTTTATTAGAAATCCAACGTTGCAACTTCAAGAACATTCATACTTTCGAAAACCATACGCACGAAACCACAATGGATTTGACCTTGGCAAAAACAATCGAAGGCTTGTCGATTTATGTCAAAACCTGCAATCCAGATATGATTGTTATTCATGGCGATAGAGTAGAAGCCCTTGCTGGTGCAATTGTTGGCTCACTCAATAATATTTTGGTTTCGCACATAGAAGGTGGCGAAGTTTCTGGAACAATCGATGAATTAATAAGACATTCGACAAGTAAAATGAGTCATATTCATTTCGTTTCGAACGAATTGGCCAAAAATCGCTTGATGCAAATGGGCGAAATATCCGAATCAATTTTCACAATTGGATCACCCGATTTAGACATTATGTTTTCTAATAATTTACCCGACTTAGAAATCGTAAAAAAATATTATGAAATTGATTTTGACGAATTTGCCCTTGTAATGTTCCATCCAGTAACAACCGAAATTGCTGAAATGCAAAATTATACTCGGAATTTTGTAAAATGTCTTGAAAATGACAGCCACAATTATATTGTAATTTATCCAAACAACGATTTAGGAAGTCAATTTATTATTGATGAATATGAAAAACTTAAATTTAATTCAAGATTCAGAATATTTCCATCGTTGCGATTCGAATATTTTTTGACCTTATTAAAAAATGCAAAATTTATTATTGGCAACAGCAGCGCAGGCATTCGCGAAGCACCCTATTACGGTATTCCAATAATAAACATTGGCACACGCCAGCAAAATCGTTCAATAAATTCGGATATTTTAAATGTAAATTATTCTCAAAATGAGATTGCAAAAGCATTATACAACATCGATAACTATAAAATTACACCATCAGAAAACGATTTTGGGCAAGGAAATTCTGCCGAATTGTTTCTAGAATCATTAAAAAATAGCGATATTTGGCAACTGAATCATCAAAAACAATTTAGAGATTTGTAATGCAAAAAAAAATTAAAATAATTTTATTTGTTCCTGATGCCTTATCGATTCGAAATTATTTATATTCCGATTTTGTAAACGAACTTTTACTTTTGAATTTCGATGTCGTTTTATATCACGACATTAGTAACGATGCTTTAAATGAAATAAAAAAAGTACAGAAAAATTTCCAGCGAATATTCAAAATTCCTTTTTTTGTTGAAAATTTTAAATCTAGAATACTTCGAGAAAGTATTGCTTATGCAAGATTATTGCACAATAAAAAAATTCTAAAAAACAATTCAATTATATATTTTTGGAATCGCAAAAATGGCAATTGGAAACAAATAATATTGTATCGGCTAGCAGAAATTATTGGTTTTATGTTGTCAAAATCAAATAAATTTGTTCAATATGCAGATCAATTATATGATAATGAAATTGCAAAAGCCACACAAATTAATTTAATCGAAAAAGATTTAAAATCAATAAATCCTGATTTAATTTTAAATTTGCACCCAAGAACAATTTCTAGCGGTCTAATTGCTTGTGCAGCTAAAAAATTAAATATTAAAACCGCAACTGTTATTTATTCATGGGACAATGTGCCAAAAGCTAGATTAATTGCTAGGTATAATCACTATTTTGTTTGGTCAGAATTAATGAAAAACGAATTGAACTTGCTTTATTCTGATATAAATTTAAATCAAATTTCAGTTGTTGGAACACCACAATTCGAATTCTATTTTAACGATAAATTTTTATTAGAAAAAGAAGTTTTTTTTAATAAATATGGACTTGATAGCAATAAAAAAACAATTTGTTATTCTGCAAACGATTTATCATCGCCTTATGAGCAAAATTATTTCGAAGATTTGTGTCAAGAAATTAATAAAATAAACATTTTAGAAAGACCACAAATTTTATTTAGAAATTGTCCAGTCGATAAAAGCAATCGATTTGACCAAACTTTAAAAAAATACAATACTTTTGTACATGCAGTCGAACCAGATTGGAAAATTGATGAAAAAGGAAATATTTATCCAACTTATTATGATTTTTATTTGTTGTACAATACTTTGAAAAATAGTGATTTAGTAATAAATCTTGGTAGCACAATGGCCCATGATTTTGCGGTTTTCGATAAGCCATGTTTGTATTTGAATTATGATCAAGTCAAAAACTCAAAATATAAAGTAAAAAATGTTTATCAATTTCAACATTTTCGAAGTATGAAAAATCTAGATGCAGTTGGTTGGATTAATTCTAAAAATGAATTTATTCCTAAAATTTTAGAAACATTAAATAATCCAACAAAAATAGGAAAAGATAGAAGTTTATGGATGCAAAAAATAGTCAATCATCCTTTACAAGGCAACAGTAAAAATTTATCTGAAAAAATCAATTCAATATGCACATTTGTTTCATAACCAACGAATATCCCAAAGAAGGTTTTCCGCATGGTGGAGTTGGTACTTTTGTAAAAACAATTGCTACCGAAATGGTCAAGTTTAACATAAAAGTTACGATAATTGGAATTAATTATACTAACGAATATGAAAAAATTGACGAAAATGGCATTAAAATTTATAGACTAAAACCCAGTTCAAATAAAGGATTAAAGTGGTTTTTTAACAATAATAATATTTGTAAAAAAATTAAAAAAATTAATTTACAAAATCCAATTGATATTATTGAAACCAGCGAACTTGGTTTAGCATTCATAAAAAAAATACCTACAATAAAATATTTAATTCGACTTCACGGCGGACATCATTTTTTTGCAAAAGCAGAAAATAGACCAACAGAATGGCGCAAAGTTTGGCAAGAAAAAAAATCTTTTTCAAAAGCCGATTATTTGGTTGCCGTGTCGAATTATGTTGCTCAAACAACCAATGATTTATTAAAACTTAATCAAAAAAAAATTCTAGTAATATACAATCCAATTGATACTAAACGCTTTTATCAATGCATAACCGATAAAATTGAATCTAACACAATTTTTTTTGCGGGAACTTTGGTAGAAAAAAAAGGAATTAGACAGCTTATTGAATCGCTTGAATATTTATTAGATGAATTTCCAGATATAAAACTCAAAATTGCTGGTAGAGTTGGAAATATTCCTGGAACTCAAACATCTTATAAACCAATTCTAGAAAAATCTATTTCTGAAAAAATAAAAAACAATATTGAATTTTTGGGCACAATTTCTAATAATGAAATGCCTAAACATATAGAGAAAGCAGCTATTTGTTGCTATCCAAGCCACATGGAAGCAATGCCATTAGCTTGGCTAGAAGTACTTTCGATGGGAAAAATGTTTATTGGCAGTAAAACCGGACCAGGTTCCGAAGCCGTAATTGATGATAAAACAGGTCTTTTAGTAAATCCATTTGACCCGAATGATATTGCAGAGAAAATTAAATATGCTTTGCTAAACCCAGAAAAATCTTTGCAAATGGGTCGTAATGCAAGAGAAATGATAATAAACAATTTTGATATCTGCAAGATTGTACTACAAAACATAGATTTTTATAAATCTTTACTTCGAAATTAATTTAAACCACACATAAAGAAAATAAAAATCCATCGAATAAAAAAAGTTTTATAGTTTTGTCTAATTGTAATATTTATGAATTTAACTCAGATTATATATTCGGATTATAAAAAACATTCCAATTATGGAGCTAGTTTTCCAGTGATTTTATTTTTTACTCAAGGTTTTTCAGCAACTTTTCAGTACAGAATTGCTCATTATTTTTATACAAATTTAAAAATTTTTGGTTTACGAAAAATTATATTATTGTTTTGTAGTATATGGCAAAAATGGATAGAGTTTTCGTGTGGAATTTCTGTTCCTGCGTCGGCAAAAATTGGTCATTCGTTTTATATTGGTCATTTTGGCGGAATAATTATTAACTCATCTAGCATTATTGGCAATAATTGCAATATTTCGCAAGGCGTAACTATCGGAATTTCTGGCTTGAATGAAAAAAGAGGTATTCCTGTTATTGGCAACAACGTTTATATTGGCGCAAATTCAGTGATTGCTGGTAAAATTACAATTGGCGATAACGTTTTGATTGGTGCTTGTTCATTAGTAAATCAAAGTTTTGCTGAAAATTCTGTTGCGTTAGGTGTACCTGCGATAAAAATTTCGGAAAACAGTTCAAATGGTTATATATGATAAATTTATTGATAATTTCTAATGCACCATTAATTAAAAACAACCAAAAATGGTCTGCCTATAGCCCATATATAAACGAAATTGAAATTTGGGCAAAACATTCAGATTCAATTGCTTTTTGTTGTCCAATTTGGGACAATGATAATGGTTTGTTAGTAGCTGAAATCCCTTTTTATATAAATGAAATTTATTCGCTAAAAGATTTTAATATTCTAAATTTTTCAAATGTAATTAAAGCAATTCCGAACATATTTAAGTCTTTTTTTTCTATATACAAATCTATTAAATCTGCCAATCACATTCATATTCGTTGCCCAGGAAACATTGGTTTATTGGCTTGCATTGTTCAAATATTTTTTCCAAGCAAAATTAAAACTGCAAAATATGCAGGAAATTGGGATCCAAAAGCAAAAAGACCTTTTAGTTATAAATTGCAAAAATGGGTTTTAAGCAACACATTGTTGACAAGAAATATGCAAGTTTTAGTTTATGGCGAATGGAAAAATCAATCCAAAAACGTAAAGCCTTTCTTTACAGCTACTTACAAAGAAACTGATAAACAAGAAATTGAAATAAAAAATTTCAAAAGTAAAATTAATTTTATGTTTGTTGGAATGTTGACATCAGGAAAACATCCATTATATGCTGTTCAAATAATCGAAAAATTAAAATTAAAATTTGAAAACATTAATTTATCAATTTTCGGTGAAGGAATTGAACGTGAAAATCTCGAAAAATACATTAAACTAAAAAGTTTAGAAAACTATATTGTATTAAAAGGAAATCAAAACCTCGAAATTTTAAAAATCGCCTATATACAAAATCATTTCATGATTTTGCCTTCCGAAAGCGAAGGTTGGCCAAAAGCAGTTGCAGAAGCAATGTTTTGGAGTTGTTTGCCAATTTCTACACCAGTTTCTTGTGTTGCCAACATGCTTGATAATGGCAATAGAGGCATTTTATTAGAAAATATTTTAGAAAAAGATGTTTTAAAAATTGAAAATATGTTGATAAACGAGCCTGATTATCAACAAAAAGTCACAAATGCAACAAGTTGGTCAAGAAAATACACTTTAGATTATTTTGAACAAGAAATAAAACTAATTTTACAAGCATGAGAATTGTACAATTAATAGATTCATTAAACATTGGCGGTGCCGAAAAAATGGCTGTTAATTTTGCAAATGCTTTAAACAAAAAAATTGATTTTTCTGGAATAATTTCGTCTAGAAAAAAAGGTTTTTTGCTTGATTCAATCGAAAATAAGTCTGATTTTTTATTCTTAAACAAAAAAAAATCAATTGATTTTAAAGCAATACTAGAATTAAAAAAATACTGTAAAATAAATAAAATCAATTTTATTCATGCGCATACAACATCTTTTTTTACAGCTTTTTTATTAAAGTTATTTTATTTTAAAATAAGTATAATTTATCACGAACACACAGGATCTAGAAGCTCGGAATCGATTTTTCAAAATAAATTACTTTGGTTTTGTTCTTTCTTTTTTAAAGGAATAATCGTTGTAAACCAAGATTTAGAAATTTGGTGCAAGTATAAATTAAATTGTAAAAACATTATTTATTTGCCAAATTTTGTTTCAAAAAATTCAATTGAAAATAGTCAAACAATTTTATTTGGAAATCACGGAAAAAGAATTTTGTATTTAGCAAACTTAAAAAACCCGAAAAATCACAAATTGCTCATAGAAGCTGCAGTTCAAGTGGTTAAAAAACATTCTGACTGGAGTTTTCATTTAGTCGGAACCGATTTTCACGATAATTATTCTAATGATATAAAATCTTTAATTTTAAAAGAAAATTTACAAAATAATGTTTTTATTTATGGTCTAAAAATTGATATTATCAATATATTATCACAATCAGAAATTTGTGTAATTGCTTCAAATTCTGAAGGTTTGCCCGTTTCATTTCTTGAATATGGAATAAATAAAAAACCTGTTTTATCGACAAATGTAGGCGAAATATCTAAAATTATTATTAATAATAAAAACGGTATTTTAGTCCCAATAAATGATTCTTATTTATTTTCAAATGAATTATTAAAATTAATAGAAAATAAAGAATTTAGATTAAATTTAGCACAACAATTATATAACCTAATCTCGAATGATTTTTCAGAACAATCTGTTATAAATCAATATAAAAGCTGGATTTTAAAAATTACTAATGCAAAATAATAATAAAAATTATCTGTTACTAATTGCAATACAAGTGATGTTGGGATTTTTGATTTTTCTTGCACCATTCATCTCAGTAATTTACACTTATTTGATTTTAATTGTCGGCGTTTATGTTGTAGTAAAAACCAAAAACAAAAACAACGAAGTGCTTTATGTAGCAGGATATATTGTTGGTGCCGAAGTTTTTATAAGAATGACGGGTGGAAGTCCTAGTTATGAATTTGGAAAATATGGCATAACATTTTTTTGTTTATTAGGTATGTATTATTCAGGTACTTCCAAGAATGCAACGCCTTATTGGATTTTTTTATTGCTATTAATTCCAGGATTAATTTTATCAGCATTTGTATTAAATGGGGATTCAGAAGCACGAAAATTAGTTATTTTTAATATTTCTGGACCTGTAAGCCTTGCAATTGCTTCGGTTTACTGCTACCGACGAAAAATTACAACACCAGAGATAAATAATATTTTGTTAATGATTGGTTTGCCAATTGTTTCTTGTGCAACTTATGTATTTTTTTATGCACCAAATATAAAAGATGTTTTGAAAAATACAGGCTCAAACAATGCTTTAGCTGGAGGTTTTGGCGCCAATCAAGTTGCTACAGTTTTTGGATTAGGAATGTTTATTTTTGTTGCGAGAATGTTTGTAGAATCAAAATCCAAGTTTGTTTTATTTATAAATCTTGTTTTGACAACTTGTATAACTTATCGTGGAATTTTGACTTTCTCGAGAGGTGGTATGATAACTGGTTTGTTGATGATAGCTTTTATTTTAGGTTACATATACCTGATATCTCAAAGTAAAGTAAAACTCAAACTGAATTATTTATTCTTTATTCTTTTTATAATCTCTTCAATTATTTGGTCTTTCGTTTCTTTTAAAACCAACGGAATGATAGATAAAAGATATGCTAATAAAGATGCACTAGGACGAACAAAAGCAGATAAATTCACAGGTCGTGGCGAACTTGCCGAACAAGAAATGCAAATGTTTTATGACAATCCAATATTTGGCGTAGGCGTTGGAAAAGGTACTGAAATAAGACAACAATTTCTAGGTGTTAATGCAGCTTCGCATGATGAAATTACCAGAACCTTGGCAGAACATGGTACTTTTGGACTAATGGCGTTGTTAATTTTATTCGTAACACCTTTTGTTTTATTTTATAAAAATTACAATCACATTTATATGTTTTCTTTCTTCTTTTTTTGGTTGTTAACAATTAATCATGCCGCAATGAGAACTGCATCGCCGGCTTTTTTATATGCTTTAGCATTGTTAAAAGTCAACATTCCAGACGATTAATTTTTTTAGTAATTTTGACTGTTAAATTTATATTAATAAACGTGTATTTATGCTACCCTAATTAACTTTATTGTATTAAATTTTCTATCTTGCAATCATTTTTAAAAAATACTTTAACTTGAATTCAAATAAGAAAATTCATCTAGAAATATCTGAAAGAAAAATACTTTTGCGTATTCTTGATGTTTTTGTTGTTCTTTTATTTCTTAATTTATTTAGTATAATTTTTAAGTTTAATTATTTTAGTATCAATTCTCAAAATTATTCATGGGCTTTGGTTTTAGCATTATACATTAACATTTTTGGTTCTGTATTCGAAATGTATAATTTGCAAGTTGCTAGTAATCAATACCAAATTCTTCGAAGTATTATTTTAACTACTTCAACAACTGTTTTGTTTTACTTGTTAACACCAATTATTGCGCCAACTTTACCTTCAAATAGATTGCAAATCTTATTTTTTTATTTTGCTATTTTAATTGCTTTATTTTCATGGCGTTTTTTTTATGCAAATTTTTTGTCTTCGCACAGATTTTCCAAAAAAGTTATTTTAATTTGCGATATTGATCAAGTTGAGGAATTAGTAATCGGATTGGAAAAAATCGATTTGCATTACAAAATCGTAGGTTATGTAAATACTGATAGCAATCAAGAAAATAATTTTTGCTTTAATTATGTCAAAAATATCGAAATTAATCAGCTTAAAGAATTTGTTATTAACGACGGAATTTCCGAAATAGTAATTGCTTCTCAAAAAACCGACGGAATAACTGTTTATCTTTACAATCAATTAATAAATTTACTTGAAAGTGGTGCTGTTATTCGAGAATATACTCAGGTTTATGAAAGTTTGACTTATCGAATTCCTGTGCAATATGTCGAAAGAGATTTTTATAGATTTTTTCCATTTTCAAGAAGCAATCAAAATAAATTTTATTTAGGTTTTGTTAAAATTATAGAAACAATATTTTCGATTATTGGTTTAATAATCACTTTAATATTAATTCCAATTATTTACACAGTCAATTTTTTTGCTAATAAAGGTTCGCTGTTTTACAGCCATGAAAGAGTTGGAAAAAATGGAAAATTTTTTAATATTCTAAAATTTAGAACCATGATTAAAAATGCAGAAAATGGATCTGCAATTTTTGCTACAACCAACGATTCTAGAATTACACCATTTGGAAAATTTCTCAGAAAATCAAGAATTGATGAGTTACCTCAGTTTTTAAATGTACTTCGTGGCGAAATGGCAGTTATTGGTCCAAGACCAGAAAGACCAGTTTTTGTTAAAAAAATCGCCGAAAAAATGCCTTTTTATGAAACTAGACATGTTATAAAACCTGGTCTAACTGGCTGGGCACAAGTCAATTATTCTTATGGCGAATCTATCGACGATAGTCTTATAAAGTTACAATACGATTTATATTATATCAAACATAGAAGTGTTTTTCTTGATATTAATATCGTTTTTAAAACTTTTAGCACGATTTTATTTTATCGTGGTCAATAATTTTACTTTCGAAAATATTTTAATTAATAATGTTGCTGAACAAATAATCATTGGCAACATCATTAGCAAATGTGCTTTATTGATCAATAAAATTAAATAAATTGCCAAACAAAATAAATTGAAATACACTAAATTTCGTATCCACTTATTATCTTTGATTTTAATATAATATAACAAAATCAACAAACTTGGATTAAACAATAAAACATTATAATTATTCGAAATCTCTTCATGATAAGAATAAAATCCAACTAATGAAAAGAATATTCCTAATAAACCCAAAATTGATAAATATACAATATTGACTGTTCTTTTATTTATTAAAACAATTAAAATTAAAAAAACACAATAAAGATATATTGAATTCCAAAACGAAAATGTAGAAGTTTCTGGCTTTTTTTTATATAAAATTACTGCTTCTTTCGAAATTCTCTTGTTATTAAGTTTTGATGTTTCTAAATTTGACATTAACTCTTCTGGCAAAAATAATTTCTTAGCATTTTGATCAACCTTGGACCCAAAAATAATATTTATTCCGAAATTTTCCCAAAAGTGATTGTCTAAAAATGAATATAAAACGGTTCTATAACTCACATCTATATTAGTTTTTTTAGTAACGACTAGTTTTCCTAAAATGTTGTTTATTTTATCAAGAACCATTGTTGTACAGTTTTTATCGATAAATTTATAAGTATAAAATTTCTCATCAGAAAAAACTGCCTTGTTAATCTCTTCAAGCAATTGCTGTTTTTGAATATCATTTATTAATAAGTTTTGCTCCCAAACCTGTCGGTTTGTTGCTTGATATTCATACATAAAATCTTGAAAAGAACATGCGGCAACAAAATATTGTAAATCGCCTTTTACGAATTTTGCATAAAAATTTTCTGTAGCAAAGTCAAAATTCCCATAATTAAAAACTAAATCCAAATTATTATCGACATCGAGAAAACGAATTCCAGTATGCCCATAAATAGAATATAATTCGTTGCCAGAGCCACAAGTTAAAACACTAACTTTCGCTTGTTTGGATAATTTGTAATATTGCGAAAAACTTTTTAGAGAAACTAAAATTAATGATAAAACAATAATTTTTTTAAGTAAAAATGCATTCATATTTACAAATTCAATTTTATTTAAAAATATTTAAATCAATTTTTGCAGAAAAAACATTCGAGTATAAAGCTTGACTTTGCTTGGCTAGATTGGTCAATGCATAATCAATTTCTATGCCTTTGTACTTAAAACCTATGCCAATATTTGGCTGATAACTTAAAGATTTGGTATTGTCTATTTCGGTAATTTTCTGAAAATTTCCTACACCAGCTCTCAAAAAAGCAATATCTGCATAGTTGCCTTCAAGCCCCAGAGCTGGATCAATACTCAATGATTTGGATGAAATAATATCATTAGTTCTACTAAATTGCATATTAAAATTAGTACTAACTAATAAACCATATTTTTGTTTGAATTCTATTTTTCTTGCCAACCCGAGTTGTAATTTTGGTGGCGTAATTTCGCTTGTTTCTGGCAATTCTTGATTTTGACCCGGAATCGCATTTTTAATAGTTGCAAATTCTGCTTCGTCAATATTCCATATATTATAGGTGTTGGTTGCATCTCGAATCATCAAACCCATTTTAATTTTTCTAATTTCATATTGAACTCCTAAATCGAAACCAACGCCCCAAGAATTGGCAAAATTACCAATTATTCGTCTTATTACTTTTGCATTGGCACCAAAATTTAAATTTTTGACAGGCATTTTTCTAGCATACGAAAAGGTAAAACCATAATCGGCAACCGAAAACAAACTTATTCTGTTGTAATTTATGACACCTTGATTATCAATTAATTGCGTGGTATTCAGTATATTATCGACACCAAATCGAATCGCAGAAATTGCCCAAGCACTTTTTTCGTCGATTGGTGCGGCATAAGCGACATAGTCGTATTGTGCAATATTTGCAAAATAACTAGCGTGCATTAATCCGACTTGTTGCGATTTTAATTGCATTAATCCCGCTGGATTCCAGTAACCTGCATTAACATCGTTGGTAGTTGCAGTAACCGCATTCGACATTCCAAATGCGGCTGCATCGACACCAATATTTAAAAAATCATTCGAATATTTTCTAACTAATTGTCCATTAGTTATTAATGAAGAAAATATTAATATAAAAATAAATTTTATTTTCAAAATATGGGGTTTTGTTAACATTTATAAATCAAAAATCAAAAATAGAATATTTTTAATGAGTTTTTTTATTCTGAATCTAATTTTTATAGTTTTTTTTAATCAATTTTGTAAATCTATATAAAAACGTTTTTTACTCTTAGTTATTGTATTAAATTTGTTTTTTTAATGAAAATTAAATTCAATATGAATATCAAGAAACATATTCCGAATATTATCACGCTTTTGAATCTTTTTTGCGGTTGCATAGCTTTAGTTTTTGTTGCCGATTGCAAGTTTGAATATGCCTTTTTATTTGTTAGTTTAGGTATTTTTTTAGATTTTTTTGATGGTTTTTTTGCAAGATTATTCAAAGTTACTTCACCTTTGGGTTTGCAACTCGACTCATTGGCAGACATGGTCACAAGTGGCGTTGTACCAGGTTTTGTCATGTTTCAAATGTTTCAAAGGTTGGAATATGATCTAGAATTGATTTCGGTTTTTTCGTTTTTCGGTTTCATTATTACCCTTGGAGCATGCTATCGATTGGCCAATTTTAATATCGATACGCGCCAAACTGATTCGTTTATTGGTTTGCCAACTCCAGCAAATGCCTTGTTTATTTTGAGCTTGCCATTAATTACTGGATCATTTCATGGCTACAATTTTTCTTCGATAATTTATAGCGAGTGGATTTTAATGGCGATAACTTTAATTAGCGCTTATATAATGAATGCCGAAATTGCTCTGTTTTCATTAAAAATTAAATCTTATAACTTAAAAGATAATTTATTGCAAGTTGTTTTCTTGTTAATATCTATTGCTATAATTGCTGTATTTCAATATTTAGGGGTTGCAATTGTGATTTTGTTTTATGTTTTGCTTTCGGTTTTAATAAATGTTTTTAAGAAAAAATAAATTGGTAACAAAACGTAAAATGTCATCATCTACAAATTCAATTTTTCAATCAAAATTACTTTGGATTATTTTGGTTTTTTTATGTCTTACTTTTTTAATTTTCAAATATCGAAATGCAATTTTGTATTATTTTAGTTTTAAATCTGATAAGGTTTTGCGTTCCGAAATGACATATAAATTGAGAAACGAAGAAGTTTTATTTGCCAACGCCAGTAAAGTTGTTGGAATTGACGTTTCGCATTATCAAGGAAAAATAAATTGGTCGAAAGTCGAGTTTGTAAACGAAAAATATCCTATTGAGTTTGTTTTTATTCGTGCAACACAAGGATTCGACAAAAAAGACAACCAATTCAATAAAAATTGGAATGAATGCAGGCGAAATAATATTATTCGTGGTGCTTATCATTATTATCGACCAAACGAAAATTCATTAGAACAAGCCGAAAATTTTATTAAAACCGTAAAATTGTCTAAAGGAGATTTGCCGCCAGTTCTTGATATCGAAAAATTACCACAAGAGCAATCTATCGAAAACTTAAAAATTGGATTGAAACGATTTCTTGATAAAATTGAAGAACATTACGAAGTAAGACCAATAATTTACACAGGCGAACGATATTACAACGATTTTTTGAAAGACGAATTCGAAGATTATACGTTTTGGATTGCCAATTACAATTTTATAGATGCCGAAGTCAACAGTGATTATTTAATTTGGCAATTTACCGAACAAGCCAAAATAAAAGGAATCCGTGAAAAAGTCGATGTTAATATTTTTAATGGAAGTTATGAAGATTTACGCGATTTGAGGATAAATTGATGTTAAATTAAAGTCTTTCAAAAGGAATTTCAGGATTGTTTTTGTCTTGAAATACGCATGAAATAAAAACTGAATTTGTTGATTCATCAAAATAGTAATGAATTGTGTAAGGAAAAATATCAACTACTGCAACTCTAATTTCTTCATATTTTTTTGGAAAAGCCTAAGGGTAATTACAAATATAGTTTACAGTTTTTCTAATTTCAAATGCGAATTCTTTACCTAAACCTTTTCGTTTAGAATTATACCATAAAACATTTTCTTTAATATCAAAACTTGCTAATTCTGAGATTATTTTTTTACATTTCATAAATTTTTTTCGATTTCATTCATAAAAGTATCGAAATCTAAAGCATTTTCAGGATTTTTTTTATAAATTTCTAGTCTTCGTAAAGATTCGTTTTTTTGCCATTGTGGAATTTCATCAATTTCTGATTTCAAAATAATTACTTCAACACGTGTCGCATTAAAATTCTCTGGCAAAGAAACATTGATAGAATTATTTTTTACATCAATAAATTGTCTAATAGCATTCATTTTTCTTATATTTTAAACAAAGTTAGTGAAAAAATGATTTCAAATTCAAATTTTAATTATTAATCGATGTTATTTGTTTGGCAAAAAATAAATAAATAATCCAATTAATATACACAACAATACTGTTCAAAACCAAGACATTTTGTGTGCATAATTAAAAGTTATTCCAGCCAATTTGCTTCGTTTTTCAACAATTAATCTAGAATCTAGTGGATTGTAATAATAAAAAAATCCAATTCTTTGGTTCTTTGTGCCAATTTTTTATTTGATTAGAGTTTGAATCAATAAAATTCTCCATAATAATTTGAAATTTAAAACCTGAAATTTAAAATATAATATTCATACTAAAACTCCAATTTCTTCTTGCGTAATTCGAAATTTTGACCTAAATAAACACGTCTAACCATTTCGTCTTCAACTAATTCCTCTGGAATTCCTGCTTTTAAAATTCCGCCTTCGAACATCAAGTAAGTTCTATCTGTAATTGCCAATGTTTCTTGAACGTTATGATCGGTAATTAAAATTCCAATATTCTTATTTTTTAGTTGGGCTACAATTCTTTGAATATCTTCAACCGCAACAGGATCGACGCCTGCGAAAGGTTCATCGAGCAAAATAAATTTTGGATCGGTTGCCAAACAACGAGCAATTTCGGTACGTCGGCGTTCTCCACCAGACAATAAATCGCCACGATTGGTGCGAATGTGTTGCAAACTAAATTCGTCTAACAAGCTTTCCATTTTGGCAATTTGTTCTTGTTTTGTATGTTTGGTCAATTGCAAAACGCTCAAAATATTATCTTCTACACTCAATTTTCTAAAAACAGATGCTTCTTGCGCTAAATAACCAATGCCTTGTTGCGCACGTTTGTACATTGGATAATTGGTAATGTCCATATCATCAAGATAAATATTTCCAGCATTTGGCTTGACCAATCCAACAATCATATAAAAAGATGTTGTTTTTCCAGCACCATTTGGCCCTAATAAACCAATAATTTCTCCTTGGTTTACTTCTACCGAAATGCCTTTTACAACGCTACGACCTTTATAGGTTTTGACTAAATTTTCTGCTCTTAATTTCATAAATCTTTCAATATTAATGTCAATCGCAAAATCAATTACAATGTCAATAACTCAATTTTTAATTATAATTCAAATAAACAAATTTCTAAATGATAATTTGTGGTTTTTAACAAATTCTTGTTTTTTAAACAACTTTAAACTTTTAAACAATTTTAAACCCTAAACTTTTAAACTCTTTTCTAAACTTTTCTCTTTCCTATTCACAAAAACTGCAATCCAAATACTTGCTTCATACAAAATCATCAACGGAATTGACACAATTATTTGACTCAAAACATCAGGTGGCGAAATTATTGCTCCAATTATCAGAATGATTACAATTGCATATCGCCGATAAATTCTTAGTGTTTCAGCGGTTACTAAACCCAATTTTGTAAGAAAATAAATAATTATCGGTAATTCAAACATTGCACCACAAGAAATGACCGTTGTTTTGACCATTCCAATGTAATTATCAATATTGAATTCGTTTTTGATTGCCGTACTGACATTAAAATTTCCAAAAAAATTGATTGATAATGGCAATATCAAATAATATCCAAATAAAACACCAAGAAAAAACAAAAATGATGAAACTGTAATAAATCCAACAGCACTTTTCTTTTCTTTTTGGTACAAAGCTGGACTAATAAATTTCCAAATTTCCCATAAAATGTAAGGAAAACCTAGAATAAATCCAGCCGTAATACAAGTCCAAATAAAAATCGAAAACTGTCCGCCTAATTGTGTACTTTGAATTTCAAAAGGCATTTTATCGAGACACATTCCACCATCATTGGTATTGAAATATCTTGTCAATTCGCAAAATTTTCGATATGTAATAAAATTTGGGTCAAGTGGTCCAAAAATGACTTTTTCGAAAATAAAATCTATAATAAAATACGACAATCCCGATGCTACCAAAATTGCAATTGTAATTCTAATTAATAACCATCTTAAATCTTCAAGATGATCTAAAAACGACATTTCTTTCAATTCTTTTTCAGCCATTATAAGTTTTTAGTAACAAGTAATCTATTTTTGTTATTTGTCAAATTAATTAATATCAAAAACTTTTTTTAAAGCTTTTTTTATTTCATCAAGTATTTGGTTATCTACAATTCCTAATTTTTTACTTAATCTTTCTTGAGATAAAGATCTAACTTGAAAACAATCGATAGCCGATGTTTTATACAAACCATTTGTTGAGTTGGGTTCTAGTTTTACCATCCAAGGCGCAATTGAATAATTTTCTTTCCAATCCGTTATTGGAACAATTACTTTTAGCGGTAATTTTCCTAATCTGTCATCATTAATAATTATTGCGGGTCTTTTTTTCTGAATTTCAGCGCCGATTGTTGGGTCTAAATTGACCAACCAAATTTCACTTTGTTTCATAAAAATCTTCTAAATCTAATGATGAAAAAATAGTTAATTCTTTGTTAGTTGAATAATCATCAAATAATAAATTTACAGCCAAATCCATTTGATTATTTGATTCCTGCATTTTTATTGATTTTATGGTTTCTTCAACAATCTGAAATTTTTTATCTAACGGAAGTTTTTGTATTTCTTGAATTATTTCTAGTGTTTGCATAAATTTTGAATTTGAAATTTAAATATAATGCACGTTTTTTATATTTTTTAATTTTACAAATATAGTTATAATGAATAACTGCTTAAAGTTTAATTTCTTATTTAATACTTAGTTTTTCTGCCATTATACAATTCCTTCTTTTAAAATATCATGCAAATGCAACACTCCTATATATGTATCGTTTTCGACAACAACCAATTGTGTGATTTTAAAATCTTCAAGAACCTGAAAAGCATCAATAACCATATCGGTTGATTGAATTAATTTTGGGTTTTTAGTCATAATATCTCTTGCAGTCAAATGCGAAAATGTATCGTTTTCGTTCAACATTCGTCGAATATCGCCGTCGGTAATTATTCCAATAACTTTTTCGTTATCAATAACTGCGGTTACACCAAGTCGTTTTTCAGAAATTTCGAAAATCACTTTTTTGATATTTGCATCAGGCTCAACCATAGGTTTTAGTGAATTTTCGACCATATCAGATACTTTTAAAAGCAATTTTTTGCCCAATGCACCACCAGGATGAAATTTCGCAAAATCTTCAGGTTGAAAATTTCGCATTTCTATCAAACAAACTGTTAAAGCATCGCCCATAACTAACTGTGCAGTAGTACTATCGGTCGGAGCCAAATTATTCGGACACGATTCTGACCCAACTGTTGTGTCAAGAACCAAATGCGAATTTTTTGCCAAAAACGAAGTCATATTTCCAGTAATGGCGATTAATTTATTTCCAAAACGAGTTAATAACGGAACAAGAGTTTTAATTTCTGGACTGTTTCCGCTTTTGGATATACATATAATGACATCATTATTTTGAATCATTCCTAAATCACCATGAATAGCTTCCGAAGCGTGTAAAAATAAAGCTGGAGTTCCTGTGGAATTCATCGAAGCTACAATTTTTTGAGCAATTATAGCACTTTTTCCAATTCCTGTGACGATTAATCGGGTTTTACAATTAAAAATTAATTGTACTGCTTCTGCAAATGAACTGTCCAGTAAATCAGCTAGTTTGGCAATAGATTTACTTTCTGATAATATAGTATTCTTCGCCGATTTTATTATGTTTTCTGTAGTTATCAAAATTGTTTTATCGTAAAATTTGTATTTCTCAAAAAAGTTTCTATCTTTATAATGTGCAAATTTATGTAAAATACCATTAATAAAATATGAATTCTAACGAAATCGATATCCATAAAGAGTTAAAGAAATATTTTGGCTTTTCTCAATTTAAAGGTTTACAAGAACAGGTTATTCGAAGTCTGTTGGCTAGGAACAACACATTTGTAATAATGCCAACGGGTGGCGGAAAATCTTTATGCTACCAATTGCCAGCATTAATGTTGCCAGGAACTGCAATTGTGGTTTCGCCATTAATCGCTTTAATGAAAAATCAAGTCGATGCAATTAGGAGTTTATCGTCAGAAAATGGCATTGCACACGTTTTAAATTCATCATTAACCAAAACCGAAATTGCTCAAGTTAAAGCCGATATTTTGGCTGGAATTACCAAAATGATATATGTTGCGCCAGAATCTTTAACTAAAACAGAATATACAGAGTTTTTGCAATCGGTGCCAATTTCGTTTGTAGCCATTGACGAAGCCCATTGCATATCAGAATGGGGACACGATTTTCGACCAGAATACCGAAATCTAAAAACAATAATTAAGACAATTGGAGATGTTCCAGTTATTGGCTTGACCGCAACTGCAACGCCAAAAGTTCAAGAAGATATCTTGAAAAACCTTGATATGTCTGATGCTACAACCTTTAAAGCATCGTTTAATCGTCCAAATTTGTATTATGAAGTTCGTACAAAAACCAAAAATATCGAAACAGATATTATAAGATTCATAAAAACCCATAAAGGAAAATCTGGAATTATTTATTGTCTTTCGCGAAAAAAAGTAGAAGCAATTGCCGAAGTTTTGCAAGTAAATGGCATTTCGGCTGTTCCATATCACGCAGGTCTTGACGCTAAAACTCGAGCCAAACACCAAGATATGTTCCTTATGGAAGATGTAGATGTGGTTGTTGCAACAATTGCATTTGGAATGGGAATCGATAAACCCGATGTTCGATTTGTAATTCATCACGACATTCCAAAATCGCTCGAAAGTTATTATCAAGAAACTGGTCGTGGCGGGCGCGATGGCGGCGAAGGACATTGCATGGCATATTATTCGTATAAAGATGTCGAAAAACTCGAAAAATTTATGTCAGGAAAACCAGTTGCCGAACAAGAAATTGGTTTCGCATTATTACAAGAAGTGGTTGGTTATGCCGAAACATCAATTTCACGTCGAAAATTTTTATTGCATTATTTCGGAGAAGAATTTGACTCAGAAACTGGCGATGGCGCCGATATGGACGACAATGTTCGCAACCCGAAAACCAAAGTCGAAGCGCAGATTCAAGTCAAAAAATTGCTAGAAGTTGTTCGTGATACCAAGCATTTATACAAATCTAAAGAAATAATTTTCACGCTTATTGGTCGAGTAAATGCAATGATTAAAGCACATAGAACCGATTCTCAGAAGTTTTTTGGTTGTGGTACAGCATTCGAAGAAAAATATTGGATGGCACTTATTCGCCAAGTTCTAGTTGATGGTTACTTATCGAAAGATATAGAAACTTATGGCATTTTAAAAATCACCGAAAAAGGATTAAATTTTATAAAAAACCCAGTTTCGTTCATGATGTCCGAGGATCACGAATACAATGAATCTGAAGATGAAGCAATTGAAACCGCAGCAAAATCATCTGGAACTGCCGATGAAGTGCTTATGGGAATGTTGCGTGACTTGCGTAAAAAAGTAGCCAAGAAATTGTCTGTGCCACCATTTGTAGTTTTTCAAGATCCATCAATGGAAGATATGGCTTTGAAATATCCGATAACTATCGAAGAAATGAGCAATATTCACGGAGTAGGCGAGGGCAAAGCAAAAAAATATGGCAAGGAATTTATAGAATTAATTGCCAGATATGTCGATGATAACGACATTGAACGTCCTGATGATTTGGTTGTAAAATCGACTGGTGCCAATTCGGTTAATAAATTGTACATCATTCAAAATATTGATAGAAAACTTTCGTTAGACGATATTGCCAAAGCAAAGGGTCTAAAAATGGACGATTTAATTAAAGAAATGGAACAAATAGTTTATTCTGGAACCAAACTCAACATAAAATATTGGATAGACGAAATGCTCGACGATGACCAACAAGAAGAAATTCATCAATATTATATGGAGTCAGAATCGGACAATATAGAAAATGCCTTAAAAGAATTCGATGGCGATTATGACATTGATGAATTGCGATTTATGCGAATTAAATTTATTAGCGAAGTGGCGAATTAGAAAGTAGTCTAAAAACTTTTAATAGAACCGAAATGAAAATCTAAGATTTTTATTTCGGTTTTTTTTGTCATTAAATCTAGGGATTTTTTTTTGCAAAATATTTTTAACATTTGTTTATTTCTAATTATTTTAAAAAATGAGGTAACAATTCATTAATTATTTTGATATAACTAAAAGTAATAAACAAAATCATGAAAAACCCATACAAACATTTTAACTACATTTTGATTTTGATGTGCATTTCGACAATTTTGTCCTATTCGCAAGAAAAAGAAAAAACCGTAAAACTTGACGGCGACATTGGACTATTTTATGATGGTTATAATTATTACACAGAAAATTATCCAAACTTTAGACCACGAAATCTCGAAGAAATTTTCAGGTTGAACATGAACTTGAATTTTTCAATTGGCAAACATTTTTCTGTTCCGTTTGGTGTAAATGTAAGCAGTCAACGAACAAGTTATAATTTACCAAATGTTCCCGAAGAAAATTTATTTAGTTATGTTCAAAACCCGATTAATAACATTCATATTGATCCAAAATACAAATGGTTTCAAGCGCATTTAGGTTCACACACGCCCAATTATTCAGAATTAACAACTGGCGATATTCAAATTTTTGGAGCAGGATTCGAAATAAATCCAGGCAAATTTATAATGGCTGCCAATTATGGAAAATCTCAAATAGCTTTTGAACCTGATGTGCTTTTAAATATTCCAGGTGCCTATGCCCAAAAAATTTATGGTGCCAGAATTGGATTTGGAAAAATAGAAGGTTCAAAGTTTGTTTTGAACTTCATTAAAATTGATGATGAAATAGATTCGGTTGTCAACAAACCAATTGGCATTGACCCAATTTCGGGAATTACTTTTTCGCCGCAAATCGAAGTAAAATTTACTGATAAATTGACTCTGAAAACCGAAACAGCTGGCTCAATTTATACCAGCAATTTATTGGCAAATACAATTATTTTTAATGAAGATTATTTGAATACTATCAATAAATACATCACATTAAACGCAAGTTCTAGAGCCGATTTCTCGAATCTATCGTCATTAGAATGGAAATCCAAAAAATTTATGTTAGGTGGCGAAATCAAGTTTATTGGTCCAGGATTTATTCCAGTTGGTTATCGAAATATCGAAAAAGATATTATTGATTATAAAATAAATACTGGTTTTAAAATATTTAAAGAAAAATTAGACATAAAAGGCTCATTTGGAATAAGAACCAACAATATCAAAAACACCAAACTGCAATCTACGCAACGAGTTATTAGCAATATGAATGTTTTTGCGCAAATAACACCAGCATTTTCTATTAATGCAAATTACAACAATTTCAGTTTCGGGAATAATGAAACCAATAACCTCATTCGAATAGAAATGATTAACAATTCGTTTTCATTAGCGCCAAGTTATCAAATAGATACGGAAAGCAAAATGCATCAAATTTCGGCAAATGTTGCCATAAATTCATTCGAACAATTTGATGTTACAGCCAACGATTTCACAACTACTAATTCTAAAAGTTATAATGCCAATTATATGATGATGTTTAAAAAATCGCCTTTAACAATTGGTTTTTCTGGGTTGTATTTGAATAATAAATCACCAATTTCTGATTTGAACCTTATTAATTTCAGTACTAATATTGGCTATAAATTCTACAAGAAAAAAATAATTCCGTCACTAAATATAGGTTACGCAATTATCAATAAAGACAATTTTACAGCCGATAAACGAATAAATCTAAAGCTGAAAACGCTATACAAAATTAATAAAAAACTCGATTTCAATTTTGCTTATGCTTTTAACAACAATCAATATGGCTCTTATCGACCTGACGGACTATTAAACGAAAATATTTTTCAAATATCAATGCTTAAAAAATTCTAATTATGAAATGAGCATCACAAAATGTTAATTTTTAAAATAAAAATTTTATCCAAATGCCTTATTACCAATTAAAAACTTTAAATATCTAAATATGAAAACAATTCTAAAAATCTTAATGATTGTGCTGATATGCACATCGTTAAACACTGCGCAAGGTCAAGTTGGCATTACGCTAAACGTCGATTCGCATCCAACGCCACAAATTTCTGAATGGGTCAACCGAGCCAATCTTGCAATTTTAACTGTGACGAATGTTGATCCAAAAAATATTGGAAAACAATATAAAATTAAAGTCAAAATGTCTTTGAACGGTTCACAGGTTTTTGAAACCAATAACACGGTCGCCACTCAAACTTTAGAGTTGGGTATTCAGACTTTTTTGGCAGATGAAATTATTCCTTATAATTCTATTGTTTTTAATGGAACAAGTTTTAAAAATCAAGTTTTACAAACGGGTTTATTGCCAGCTGGTAATTATGATTTTTGTGTTAGTATTCGCGATTTATCAAATAATATAATTTCGACACCACAAGAAATTTGCAAGACAATGATAATTACCGATTATCAAATGCCAGAATTGCTAATGCCAATTGCTAACGAAATGATTCAGTCACAACTCATTCCACCAATTATTTTTCGCTGGACACCAATAAGTCCAACGCCACAACCATTAGACGGAATAAAATATATTTTGGCAGTTTCCGAAATCCAAAATGGTCAATCGCCAATGCAGGCATTCAATACTAATTATCCAATTATCGAACAAGAAGTTTTTGGAAACCAATTCAATTGGCCATCCGATGTTGATGGACCAAGTGCCACCAAGCAATATGTGTGGAGCATAAAACCAGTCACGCTTAACGGAAATCTATATCAAAAAGGACCAAATGCATTTGTAAAAATTGAAACTTTCACATTAAATGTTGTTCAAAATCAAAATAATGACAATGATAATCCGCCACCATCTAACTTAAAAACCGTAGCAATTGTTCCGCCAGAAGTACCAGGAGCAATCGTAGTTTCAGATATTATTCACGCTGGCGACAACCACGAATTTGCAATTACAACAATCGAAATTAATGCTGGAACTGTGCCAAATTCATTTACTGGAAAAGGAGTTGTAACTGTAGATTTTTTAAAAGTAAAAGTCGCAGTAGAATTTACAGATATTAAAGTTGATACTTCTAAAAATTTAATAGATGGAACAATTACTGGACAAATTTATGCTTCGCCACCATTTTATCCGCAAGATTGGGCAATTGGCGCAGTTGCAGGTTTGCCTTGGACACATAATATTCTAAACAACTTAATGACTTGGGTAAAAGGAGTTACAGGAAAATCCATCGATATAGATGATGTTCTTGACAATGCTGCGCCACCAGTAAAATTTCCGCTAGGAGTAAATTTTCCAAATGGTGACCAATTGGCAATTACCGAAATGGTTTTCGAAAGCGATAAATCGGCAATAAATATTGTTGCTGCAAAAACAACTCCAGCATCTTGGCAAGTTGGTGATCCACAATTAATAGGGTTTATTGCTAAAGGAGTAGAAATTCACCCTACACAATTGCAATCGCCACCAAAACGAATAGAACTTCTTGAAGATGTAACAGTTGGCAATATTAATGGAAATGTCAATTTTACTTTTAAAAAACCAACTGATCCATTAACTGGTGGTTGTTATGTGCAATGGGACGAAGACGGTTTCGAGCAATTTGGAATAGAACTTGACGCAACTTTCACAAGAGATTGGCTGAAACCATCTCCCGATGATGGAACTTCTAAATCTAAAGCAAATTTTCTTGCAACAGTAATAAACTGGGATGATATGGTTTTGACAGGAAATTTAGAAAAATCAGAAATCACCGATTCGCAAGAAATGACCGTTATGGCTGGAAACATCTCGTTTGACTGTTCAGATACTTTAAATCCGCCAACACTTCAAACCGAACCTGAATTTCCAGACAATTATTCTGGCGATAAGACCATGCTTTTTAGAGGTTTTCACATGGAAGAATTAACAGTCGAATTACCAAAATCATTCGAAACACATTCTGGTGGAAAACCATCAATCGGCATTCATGATATGATAATTAACGATACTGGAGTAACATTAATTGCTAAAGCGGCTAATGTTTTGCAGTTTCCAAATGCAAGTGTTAGCGATATGGCTGCAAGTATCGATACTATTCATGTTGATATTAGAAATAGTTCTATGTTCGAAGCATATATTAAAGGGAAAATAGCATTGCCAATAAGTAAAACGGATACTATTCAAAATCCATTAAAATACAAAGCGTTATTTCACAATGAGCCGCCAGCATCGACCAGCAATGATTATTTTCAGCTAACAATCGAACCAACTGGCCCTATAAATGCAAGTATTTTAAAAGGAAAAATGACTCTTGATCCAACATCAAATATAACCGCTTATGTTGATAAAGACAAACGCAAATTTAATACAACATTAAATGGTCGATTTCTTTGGGAAGACATAAAACTTGGACCAGTAAAAAATATTAAATTTGATTTGGGTTTCCAAAATGTCAAACTCAATTATGATTCCAGTATGGCGAGTAACAAAATGACTTTTAATGCTGGTTCTTGGGCATTTGCAAGTCCACAGAAATGGTTAGCCAATTTTCCCGTCACAATCGACAATATTGGTTTCAATCAATTAACAACAACTGGCGACCAAATGGTTCACGGAAAATTAAATTTTGATGTAATTTGTAACCTTTCTAAAGACATTGGTGGCAAAACCAAACTTGCAGTCGAACTTGCGGTTGAGAAAAATCCAACTGGTTCAGGTTTAGGAAAATACAAACCAAAATACATAGGTACAAGCATTGAAGATATTACGATATTCGCACATTTGGCAGCAGTTTCTATCGATGGTACAATAACATTTAGAAACAACGACCCAGTTTTTGGCGACGGTTTTAAAGGTACATTAAATGCAACTTTCAAAGCTCCAAAAGTATCAATAACTGCTTTAGCAGAATTTGGAAATACCGATTATCTATACACCTCAAAATACAGATATTGGAGAGTAGAAGCAGCAGCTTTATTTCAGCCAGGATTGCCGTTTTTGCCAGGAGTTGCATTTTATGGTTTTGGTGGTGGTGCATACAATAATATGGAATCACAACTGCAATACAGTTCAACTTTAGGTAAAGATGCTTATACATTTAAACCAAAAAAAGGGAATTTAGGTTTTAGCGTAAAGGCGACTATTGGCACAACTCCAAAAGTAGAAACATTTAATGCTGATGTTGGTCTTAACGGACAATTTTCATCGACCGAAGGAATGATAAACATTGGGTTTACTGGAGATTTTTATGTTGGAGCGCCACTAATGCCACAACCAAAAAGAGACGAAGCCCAAATAAAAGGAAACGTTATTGCCGATTATAATTTTCCAGACAAACACTTTTTTCTAGGTGTAAATGTCGATATAAATAAAGCACCAGCGGTTGTTGCCAATAATCAATCGTTAGTTCTTGATGTTAACGGAAAAACCAATAAATGGTATTTCAAATTTGGAACACCAACTGTAACTAATAATGTTTCAGTTTTTGGATTAAATCTTTATCAATACATGATGTTTGGAAACGATATTCAAGCTCCGGCAAATGGTTTTACGAACCGTTTTAGAAATAATTATTTTAGCATTCTAAATTCTTATCCAGGAATTCCTGCAACAATTGGTGTCGATAGCAATTCGTCAACTGGTCGAGGAATAGCACTTGGTGTAGGTGTAGAATTTAACAAAACTGTAAATTCGAATATCACAGGAAATTACGATATAAATTTAGGTTTAGTAGCTGGCGCCGAAGTCAATTTAAGCATGATGGAATACAATGGTCAAAACTGTGCCAATCCGTCTCAAAGTATAGGTTTTAATGGTTGGAGAGCACGCGGCAATATCGGAATGTATTTAAATGCATTTGCAACAGTTAACAATACCAATAACGGAAATTCTTGGACATTAGCCAACATAAAAGCTGGCGCTTGGGTCGATGCAAAATTTCCAAGACCTAGTTATATAGCGGGCGCAGTTCAAGGACATGTGCAAATTGGACAAATGCCTCAAACCTATGCGCATACCTTTGCACCTGGACAATGTAGCGCAAAAACCTGCACTCATAAATGGCCAAACGGAAATCGAAAACATACTGCATTTAATGGAAATACTGGACCTTTGTGTAGCAATGTGACTAATCAATGTACTCATCCAAATGGCACGCAATATCTTGTAAATCAATCGTTCAATAAATCATTTAATTGGGGCGATAGTTGTGCCGATGTTGATAATAATACTTCAACAAATATTGGTTCAGCAGTTGCGCAACAAGATGCAGCCAATGATCAAATGCAAAGTTTGATAAAATATGTAAAACCAACAAATACTTCTAATTTTCCTGTAGCATCTCCAATTGCTGTAAAATATGGCTTGCCACTTAATGAAGCTTTTGATGTTACCGAACAACAAAGTACAGGTTCTGTAAAAACTAGAACATTCAAGTTAGTTAACACAGTTGTACTTCAAAAACAAAACGATGTAACTTTGGCTTATGTAACTATAACGCATCGAGCGAATAAAAATAGTTTAGGCGAATATTTATATACTTTGCCAGTACAAATCGCTGTTTCATCTGCTGTAGCGATGAATGCAAGTGTACTTGAAGGTAATCTGACAGCAACATCTTCTACAAGTCAAACAAATACAAATTTAAATTTACAGGCTTCTAATAATTTAATTGCTTTGAGCAACAGTTCAGGACCAAGAAATTCTTCTGTGACATTGGTCGGGACAATGCCTATTACTTTATATCCGCCACCAGTTCCAGTAGGACCAAGCGAATACGACAATTTGCCACCAGCTGTGCCGCCAGTTTTGAATACGCTTGAAGCAAATAAAAATTACAAAATTATTATAACCGCAACATTAAAAGAATTTGTAAACAATGTTTGGGTCAATGCTCTTAAAGCAAATGGAACTCAGGTTACTCAAACCATTACAAAAAACTTTAGAACTGGCCCATTTGTAGCAGTTGCGAGTAGTAATACACCAACATTTGGAAATTAATAAATAAAACAATATTATGAAAAATTCATTAAAAAATATCATTTTGTTTGGCTTTGCGATAATCTCATTTATCGCAAATGCCCAAGATGAGCAGTCAGAGAAACCAAGTTGTTCTATAAATGTTGTCGCAAGATACATCGACAATAGTGTCGAAATGCGTTTCTTTCCAGATAAAAAACAGATTTTGAATGCTGGAATAAAAAATGGTTTTATAATCGAACGTGCAGATATTACTGTTATTCCCGAAGGTCTAGATGATTTTAATAAATTGCCATTTGTCAAAGTCGGAGAAACATTGGCATACACCGAACAACAATGGCTTGAAATTAAAGCTAAAAGTGACGAATTGATAAAAAAAGATTTAGAACTTTCTAAAGATTTTTATGATTCGATGGACAAGAATAAAGGTGGTGCTTTTAATTTCGAAGCTGGAATAAAAGACATGAACGAACAAAAAAGTAAAGACGATTTCGAATATTTAATCGTTGTTATGAACGCAATTAAATGTAAAGAAGCAGCATTTGCATTGGGTTTGGGATTTGTAGATAAATCGGTAGAAGTTAATAAAATATACATTTATCGAATAAAATTAAATGGCGAATCGAAAACTTATGACATTACCAATGTGCCATTTACAATCGAAACCAAACCAGAAATTTTTAAACAACGAAAAATTTATGTTAAACCTGGTGATACAACTTTAAGTTTTATGTGGGACGAAAACGATATGGTTTCTGGAACTATAGTCGAACGTAAAAACCCAAAAACTGGCACTTGGGATTTACTTACAAAAGCACTAGAATACAACATAAACGACGGTCAACGGAAAGGTTATTTTGATGAAAAATTAACAAATTATGTAAAATATGAATATCGATTTTATGGCAACAACCCATTTGGAGAAAGAATTTTATTCGGAACAGCCAAAGGAATGCCAAAAGATTTAACACCACCAAAAATGCCAGTTTTTATTTCAGCAAAACATGACAAACCCGATGAAATTTTGATTAAATGGGATACAAATAAACCCGACGATGGCGATTTAAAAGGTTTTTTAATTGGTAGAGGCGATTCGAATAATGGAAAATTTGATATCGTTCACGATAAATTGTTGACAAAAATAACCAGAAGTTTTATTGATAAAAAGTTCAAAAAAGACGAAACCAATTATTATGTTATTCAAGCTATTGATACAAGCGGAAATGTAAGTTCGACTATTCCAGCATTTGTAACAATTATTGACTCAATTGCGCCAATAAAACCAAAATTTCTTTCAGGGAAAATAGATTCGCTTGGTGTTGTTACATTAAATATCGATAAAAACAAAGAAAAAGATTTAATGGGTTACAGACTTTTTCGTGCCAATGGCGACAAACACGAATTTTCGGTAATTCGAGAAGGATTTAATCCAAACGACACAATTGTTAAACCAGTTCAAATTATTTTTAAAGATACGGTTACTTTAAATTCATTAACACCTTATATTTATTACAGATTAAAAGCATTGGACAATAATTTCAATCAATCTGAATTTTCGGATATTTTGAAAATAAAAAGACCAGATAAAATTGCTCCAACAACGCCAGTTTTTAAAAATATTATTGCTCGAAAAGAAGAAATAGAACTTGAATTTGCTTTAAGCAAAAGCGAAGATGTTGTTGAACAATATTTGTACAGAAAACTTGAAAGTAATGCTAAATGGGAATTAATTGCAACGTTAAAAAATGACCAAACTAAATTTGTTGACAAACAATTAAAAACCAAAACCAAATATATTTATAGTCTGCGAGCCAAAGACGATAGTAATCTTTTCTCTGAATATTCAGTGCCAACCTACGGAATTCCTTATGACGATGGAGTTAGATTACCAGTTGAAAATTTAACAATTAAAAAAGAAAAAAATAAAGCAATTCTGAATTGGAATTATAAGTCAATTAACCAAAATACATTTTTTGTGATTTATAAAAAAGACATTAAAGGAAAAATGATTCAGTATAAAAACACAACAAGTATGTCTTTCGAAGATGCAATTGCAAGTAAAGACAATGCATTTGCTGTTAAAGTTTTCACTAAAGATGGCGGACAATCTGTTTTAAGTAAAATTATGACAATTTCAGAAAAATAAATATTATAAAAAGTTTAAAAGATTTTATTTATAAAAAAAAGCATTAGTAAAAAAAGAGCAACCTAAAAATTGCTCTTTTTTTATATTGTGAAAAATTACTGCCAAAAATTATGAAAAATTATCATAATCTAAAAATTATAAGAACTTCTCTACGATATCCAAAATATATCGTGGTGGCATAATTGGGCGACCAGTTTTAAGATCAATAAATACCAATAAAAATGTTGCAGTTGTTAATAACTCATTTTGCTCGTTAATAATTTCGCATTCAAATTCTATCTTTACACCGTTGTATGATTTTAGTTTAGTTTTCACGCTAAGTAAGTCGTCATAACGTGCTGATTTTTTGTAATTTAATGTCAATGATGCAATTGGTAACCCAATATTGTTGTCTTCAAGCGATTTATATGAAATCCCTTTGGTTCTAAGCCATTCAACACGACCAATCTCAAAATACGGCAAATAATTGCCATGATAAACAACTCCCATTTGATCCGTTTCGGAATATCGTACTCTAATTTGTTCTATATGTTCGTTCATCGGTTTTTTTTGTAAATTTAAGGTAAATTTAACTGAAAATTTACTTCTCTTACAACATTATTTTTTAAAAATCAACCTCTTTTTAATTTTTTTTAAGCAAATTTGTTCACATATTTGTAAACTTTAAAAGTGGCAAATATTTTACTTTTTTTTAAGTAAAATATAATTTACAAAAATACAAAAATTTAACAAGAATATGAATAAAACAGCTGAAACGGTATGGGAAAATTGTCTTACATTTATCAAAGACAATATTCAAGAGCAAGCCTATAAAACTTGGTTCGAACCAATTCGGTCAGTTGAGTTAACAGACAATGCGTTACATATTCAAGTACCAAGTAAATTTTTTTATGAATGGTTAGAAGAACATTATGTTAAATTGTTAAAAGTTGCTTTAACCAAAGAACTTGGTAAAAATGCAAAGTTACTTTATAAAATTAGAATGGAAAACACTTATGGCAACAAAGAGCCATTTGTAGAAAAAATTCCCAGCTCAAACCGACCAACTGTAAAATCGCAAGATGTCGATGCACCATACAAAAGTTTAAACCACGAACTTAAAAATCCGTTTGTAATTCCAGGAATTCGAAATTTAAAAATCGAATCTCAGTTAAATGCCAATTACAGTTTTGATAATTTTCTCGAAGGCGATTCTAACCGTTTAGCAAGATCAGCAGGAATGGCTGTTGCTAATAAACCAGGAGGAACTTCATTCAATCCATTATTAATTTTTGGTGGAGTTGGACTTGGAAAAACCCATTTGGCACACGCAATTGGAGTAGAAATAAAGGATAAATATCCCGAAAAAACAGTACTATACATTTCTGCAGAAATTTTCACGCAACAATATATAGAAGCAGTTAAGAAAAATAACCGCAACGATTTTATACATTTTTATCAGTTAATCGATGTTTTAATTATTGACGATGTTCAATTTCTTTCAGGAAAAACTGGAACTCAAGACGTGTTTTTTCATATTTTTAATTATTTGCACCAAAACGGTAAACAAGTAATTCTCACATCTGACAAAGCACCTGTTGACATGCAAGATATTGAACAACGCTTGTTGTCAAGATTCAAATGGGGTTTGTCAGCCGAATTGCATCAACCTGATTATGAGACTCGTGTGGCCATTTTAAAAAATATTTTATATCGTGATGGTGTCGAAATGCCAGATGAAATCGTAGAATATGTTGCCAAAAATATCAAAACCAACGTTCGTGAACTTGAAGGTGCAATAATTTCGTTAATAGCACAATCATCATTCAATAAAAAAGAAGTTACAGTTGATTTAGCTAAAAGTGTTGTAGAAAAATTTGTTAAAAATGTTAAAAGAGAAATATCTATCGATTACATTCAAAAAACTGTTTCAGATTATTTTCAACTCGATTTAGAACTTCTTCAATCTAAAACTAGAAAACGTCATGTGGTGCAAGCTAGACAGTTAGCAATGTTTTTTGCGAAAAAATTTACCAAAGCATCTTTAGCAAATATTGGTTCACAAATTGGCGATCGCGATCACGCAACTGTACTTCATGCCTGCAAAACTGTTGATAATTTAGTTTCAACAGACAAGCAATTCAAGAAATATGTAGAAGATATTCACAAAAAATTATCTTTATAAAAAATGTCTGTTAAAATATTAATGGTTTGTCTTGGCAATATTTGTCGATCACCATTGGCAGAAGGAATTCTAGCCAGCAAACTTCCAAAAGATAAGTTTATAATAGATTCTGCGGGAACTGGCGATTGGCACGTTGGTAAAAAACCCGATGAAAGATCTATTGCAACCGCCAAAAAAAACGGAATAGACATTGGTAATCAACGAGGCAAACTTTTTGTAAAATCGCATTTTCAAGAATTCGATTATATATTTGTCATGGACAATTCTAATTATGACAATGTTGTCGCATTGGCACCAAACCAAGAATCGAAAAACAAAGTCCAACTCATTCTAAATGAATTATTTCCAAATGAAAATGTTGATGTTCCAGACCCATATTATGGACTGCAAAACGGTTTCGATATGGCATTCGAAATGTTAAATGAAAGTTGCGAAATCCTTGCGAAGCGATTGATAGAAAAACATAAGTAGTTTTACTATTAGCCAATCCTGCAATCATTCCAAAAAATTTTTAATAAATCGTTTTTTTCTAAGTCAAAAAACGAACTTCCTGTGGTCGTTGTTTTTTATCAAGAAAAAAACCAATTTCTTTAAAAATTGTTTTTCCTTTCTATCAGGGCTATATTGAACTTTTATAAAATTCAGATTACAAATTTTCAAAATAATAAAGCTTATATTTGCCCGTTTTTAAAAAATAATAGCAATTCTAAATGACAAATAACAACATATTAAAAGGAGTTTTTTTTGTAGCACTTGGCGCAACAAGTTACGGAATGTTAGCGACTTACGTTAAATTAGCCTATCAAGAAAATTATACAACTGCCGAAGTGACATCATCGCAATTTATTCTCGGAATTCTTGGAATTTTATTAATTAATTTGTTTCAAAAACTCAAAAACAAAGAAATTGCCGAAAAACCAACACAAAAAAATATTTTTCATTTAATGTTAGCTGGCTCATCACTTGGAATGACAAGTGTTTTTTATTATTTATGTGTTAAATATATTGATGTTTCAATAGCAATTGTTTTATTGATGCAAACTGTTTGGATGGGTGTTTTGCTAGAAATGATTCTCGATAAAAAATTACCATCAAAACAAAAAACAATTTCGGTTGTAGTTGTTTTAATAGGTACAATTTTAGCAACCAACTTATTAAACAATCAAAACGAAATTGATTGGCGGGGCATTTTTTGGGGATTATTGGCAGCAATGTCATTTACAACCACAATGTTTACAGCCAATCGTGTTGCCACGCACATTACATCGGCGCAACGCAGTTTGTACATGCTTCTAGGTGGCGCAGTTATTGTTTTTTTCTTTGGAATATTCACACAATCAACACCTTATAATTTTGAAATCTTTATGAAATGGGGAATCATTTTGTCACTTTTTGGAACAATAATTCCGCCAATGTTGTTTAATATTGGTTTTCCAAACACTGGAATTGGTCTCGGAAGTATCGTTGCTTCACTAGAATTGCCTGTTTCGGTCATGATGGCTTATTTTATTTTAGACGAAACCGTAATTTTATCGCAATGGTTCGGAATAATTTTAATTCTTTTGGCAATTATTATTATGAATATAAATATTAAGGCGAAAATTGCATAAAAATTTTGATGCGATAATTGCATTAAAAGATTATAAAAATATGTTACAATATTATTTATTAAATGCTTAATTTTAATAATAAAATTGTATTTCAAGCATAAAATTAAAATATTTAAATAGCTAATTTTTTCTATTTTTTTAACCAAAAACTTGCACATGATAAATCACCAACATTTTGCAATTTTTAAACCTTATGGATATTTATCGCAATTTAAATATGACTTAAAAAGAAAGAAAAAACTTTTGGGCGAATTATTTGATTTTCCAGATGGAACAATGGCAATTGGTCGATTGGACGAAGATTCTGAAGGTTTACTGCTTCTAACAACCAACGGAAAAGTCAGCGAACAAGTTAGAAGCAAAAAAATCGATAAAGAATATTATGTGCAAGTTGACGGCATTATTACAAACGAGGCAATCGAATTGTTAAAAAATGGTGTAGAAATAGGTTTCGATGGTGAAAAATACATTACAAAACCTTGCAAAGTGTTTATTATTAATGAAATTCCGGATTTTGGTATTCGAGCAAAAAAAATTCGTGACGAACGCCATGGACCAACATCTTGGATATCAATAACTATAAATGAAGGCAAGTTTCGACAAGTTAGAAAAATGACATCTGCTGCTGGTTTTCCTACATTGAGATTGGTTCGTTTTCGCATTGGCAAATTTTTTTTAAATGATTTGAAAGCTGGAGAAGTTTTGGAAATTGACTCAGAATCACTAAATTTGAAAATATAAAAAAAACAATAAATGCTAAATATTGTTCTCGTAGAACCCGAAATACCTAACAATACTGGCAATATTGGTCGCTTGTGCGTTGGCACGAATAGTAGATTGCATCTTGTACATCCATTTGGATTTGTTATAAATGATAAAAATTTAAAACGTTCTGGTCTTGATTATTGGGTGCATCTTGATGTTACTGAATATCAAAATACAACCGAATTATTAGAAAATATTCCAAATAAATCTCGAATTTTCTTGATGAGTTCACATGCAGAAATTTCTATTTATGATAACAATTTTCAAGATGAAGATTGGTTGGTTTTTGGAAAAGAAAGTGTTGGTTTGAGTCAAGATTTCCTTGATTTATTCGATGAAAATCAGCAATTAACAATTCCGATGTCTAAATTAATAAGAAGTTTTAATATTGCCAATTCGGTAGCATTTGTGGTTGGTGAGGCGAGAAGGCAGATTTTAGTGAATAGTTTGCAATAATCACTTTTTAATGTTCAGTTATCAATTTATTTAATTAAAAATTTGCCCTTTTCATTATCAAATGTTATTGCTGAATCGTTAAATAATTCATTAAATATTCCAGTTTCGATCAATTTATAAGGATTATCTTGAACAATTTTTTCGGGTAACATTACAATCATTTCATCCGAAAGTTGAATTGCTAAATCAATGTCATGTGTCGAAAATAAAATACATTTTTGTGTTTCTGAACTCAGTTTTTTTAATAATTTCAATAGCGAAACTTTGTGCAATAAATCTAAATGTGTTGTAGGTTCGTCTAGAATAATTAATGGTGTATCTTGTGCCAATGCTCTGGCAATTAATACAATTTGAAGTTGACCATCGCTTATTTCGAAATGTTTTTTATGACGAAGATGTTCAACATTTGTAATTTTGATTGCTTTGTTTATTTGATGTAAATCGTTGTCAGAAAGTTTGCCAATCCAATTGGTATAAGGTTGTCTGCCAAGTGCAATTAACTCAAAAACTGTTAAATTGCTAGCCGGTAATTTTTCGGTTAAGACCAAACTTAAATTTTGTGCTAAATCTAAATTCGAATAATTAAAAATGTTTTTATCATTCAAAAAAACTTCGCCCGAAATTGGTTTTTGAATTCCGGTTAATGTTCTTAAAAGTGTCGATTTTCCAATTCCGTTTGCGCCAATTAACGAAATTAGTTTTCCGCTTTCGAAAGATAAATTAATGTTCGATGCAATAATTTTGGTTTCTTTTTTGGTAGAATATCCAATTGAAATATTTTTACAATTTAGGACGATTTTATTTTCCATTACAAGAACATTTTTTGTTTATTCAACAATAAATAAATCACTATTGGCGCACCAATTATAGAAGTTATTGCATTAATTGGAAGTGTAATTTCAGTTCCTGGAACATTCGAAAAAATATCACAAATCAACATTGTTATTGCTCCAAATAGGATTGTACTCCAAAATAAAATATAATGATTGCTGGTTTGAAAAACGATTTTTACAATGTGCGGAACTGCCAATCCAATAAATGCAATTGGACCAGCAAAAGCGGTAATACTTCCAGCTAAAATGCTGGTTGCGAGAATAATTATCAATCGAGATTTTTTGAAATTAATACCTAAACTTTTAGCATAATTTTCGCCTAATAGCATTGCATTTAATGATTTTATGCTAAAAACACTTAAAATTAATCCAATTAAAACCGAAATCGAAAGAATAGTTATAGAATTCCAAGACAAGTTTCCGATATTTCCCATGGACCAAAAAGTGTATTTTTGCAACTGTTCAGCGGAACTAAAATAAGTCAAAACTCCAACAATTGCGCTTGCAAAACTGCCAAACATTAACCCGACAATTAAAATTGAATTGGTATCACGAAGTTTTTTAGAAACCAATAAAACCAGCAATAAAACCAAAAAACTTCCTAGACAAGATGCCAAAATTATTCCGAACGACGATATTAATATTGAACTTAAAAATGTAGGCAAATAATTGGCTCCTAAAATTACAAATGCAACACCCAAACTTGAACCCGAACTTAAACCTAAAACATAAGGTCCAGCCAATGGATTTCTAAACAAAGTTTGCATTAATAATCCAGAAATAGACAATCCAATTCCGACCAAAATAGCAGTAATTGCTTTTGGCAATCGATAATTTATTATTATGTATTGCCAAGTTTCTTTACTAGAATTATCGCCAGTTAATGTCTTGAAAACATCTTTAAATGGAATTGAAATTGATCCCAAACTGATATTTAAAATTAATATCAGTAGCAAAATTATTGTCAATAATAATGTCAATTTTGTGTTTTTATGATTTGGTTTAAGCATTTTTTAATGGTATTTTTTCATTTCGACGAAGGAGAAATCACATAACGTGAGCAACAAATGTGATTTCTCCTTCGTCGAAATGACAAATAGTTTATTTACTCCAACTTCTTATAAAAAAACAATTCATATTCAGGCAAAATTTCTGGATGTACAATTTTCAAAATATCTTTTAAGACCAAATCGGGGCGATTTCCAGCCAATTCATAAAATATTGCACCACCAGTTTTTCCTTTTTTTGATGAAAATGAATATACTTTTTTGTTTTTGAAAGCATCGAATTGGTTGTAATGAATATTCGAATTTTGCATTTCTTGTAAGCTTGAAAACGAACCTTGAAACCAAAATTCGGCATTTTTGGCTTTCTCTAAAACAGTTTCGAATGGCAATGATAAACTGCCAGTTCCAGTTGTGTTTGCCCACAAATAATTGGTTATAGCATCTTTCAAAAATAAGCTTGACCAAGAATTGCCTTGTGGCAAGTACCAAACATTTTCATACATTTCGCCACACATTATTGTCGGTTTTGATAAAGCTTGTTTTGCTAATTCTAAAGTTATTTTGTAATCCTTTTCGATTTGATTAAAAATTGTTTCTGCTTTTTTATCTAAACCATACAACGCACCAAAAAATTTAATCCATTCGGCTTTGCCTAGCGGTGTTTGCTCGTTCCAATCGCCGTTATAAATTACTTTTAAACCACTTTTTTCGAGATTGTCATAAGCTGGATTATTGTTATCAATGCCATAACCAACAATTAAATCAGGTTTCAAATCCAAAATAATTTCGTTATTCAAGACTTGATTTCTTCCAATTTCTTTTACTTTATTGGCATCGATTCTATTGCGAACTTTTTCTGATGAAATGTAATTTAAGTTTGGAAAACCTATTAAACTGTTTTCAACATTGAGCATTTCTAAAGATGGAATATGCGTTGTCGAAGTAACAATTATTGACTGAATTGGAATTTGGATTGTTGTAAAGCCTTCCAAACTATCAGGAATAATTCCGTTTTTCTCCTTTAATATATAGGTATAACTTTTATTTGCTTTTGGCCAAGGATTAGTGATTTTTAAAACCGAAAATCCATCGTGTTTGTTGATAGAAAATCCTTTGGCATATCGAATAGAATTATTTTTAACAACGATTTCATCATTTGCAGTAGCGGAATTATCTTTGCATTGAAAGAATGAAAAAGCGAAAATAATTAAAATTTTTTTGACGAAATTAGTCTTCATTTTATTATAATAAGTCGCAAATATAATTGTAAAATATTTAAATAAAAAAATCGCTCTTTTAAAAGCGATTCAAGTTTTTTTAAATTTTAAATTCTCTCATCTGGATTTTGTCCGACATAACTTCTTTAAAACTCAATTCCATCGATTCAAGAAAATCTGAGTTGATTTTTATTTCTGGAATTTTATCAATTAGTTCGTCAAATTTTATTTTCTGAGATTCTAAAAATGTTTTTATTGCATTTTTTTCTTCGATACTTTTTGGAAAAACATTAATTGTATTCATTTTGTAGATGATTTTTTGGTTATTACAAATATAAAATTTAAAACCAATCAATGTTGTTATTATTATGTTATATTTGCACTCGAATTGAGGTTGCTGTTTTATGATTTATAAAACCGCATTAAAAGGGAAGTTAGTGATTGCAGATTGATGATTAACGATTTTTAGATTTCAGATTTTTAAAATCTAGAAATCAAAATCAGAAATCAAAATTCAAAAATCTAACGCTGTTCCCGCAACTGTAAGCTATCAAGCTTGTTGTTACTACAAATGTCATTGTTCGCAGCAGCGAATGAGAAGACTAACAACAAGACGCAAGCCAGGAGACCTGCCTTTTTTCTTAACTAAAGTTTTGAAATCAAATAACTTGTGCATTTTGTCTTGTTATTTTCTTTTTTTTCTTTGTTAAAAATTATTCTAATAGAAAACTATTAAAATAATTTTTGCCTCGAAAAAAATTAAAAATAATTTCGTCAATTCTACACAATTTATTCAATTTCAAAACTTAATATCGAATTCTCGGGAGATAGAGTTCTGAAATTATGTCAACTAAAAAGTCTTTTTTATTCTTGTTTTTGTGTTTGTGCCAAATCATTTGTGCGCAACAAAACGCTATTTTATTAAATCAAGTAATCGTTTCGGATTCTCAATTAAAAAATTTCACCAATTCTAAATCCAAACAAGTTTTAAATGATTCGATTATCGAAAAAAATCAAGCTTCGTTGACCAATTTACTCAATTTCAATTCAGTTATTTATTTCAAAGAAAATGGGCTGGGAATGGTTTCTTCGCCAAGTTTTCGAGGCACAACTGCGCAACAAACCGCAGTAATTTGGAACGGAATAAATATTAATTCTCAACTAAACGGTCAAACCGATTTTAACACAATTACTACACGAGATTTCAATTCTATAACCGTTCAAGCTGGCGGTTCGAGTGCAATTTACGGCAGTTCGGCAATTGGCGGAAGCATTCATTTGAACAATGATTTAAAATTCAACCAATTGTTTCAGAATGATTTGCAATTAAATTATGGCAGTTTTAATACTTTAGGAATTAATTATAAAACCGCTTTCGCAAATGAGAAAATGAGCACTCAAATCTCTTTTTCTAGAAATTCATCTAATAATGATTACGATTATATTAGAAAATTAGATTGGAAAGGAAATCAACTCAGCAATATTAATGGCGAATTTCAAAATTCGAATCTTTCAGCCGATTTTGGATATAAATTTAACGAAAACAATATTTTGAAATTTTACAGCCAATCATCGGTTTCAGATAGAAACCTGTCATTAATCACTCCAACTGATTCTAAAACTAAATATATAAATACCTTTAATCGAAATTTAATAAATTATAATAAATTTTATAAAAATTTAGATCTTAATTTTAAAATTGCTTATTTATTAGAGAATTATAAATATTTCGATGATATTTCTACAAATTTTTTCACATTCGGAAACGCAGAAACATTAATTCTAAAGTCAGATTTGTTATATTCTGTCCTCGAATCATTAAAGATAAATGCAATTATTGATTACAATCGAACAAATGGTTATGGTTCGAGTTTTGGTTCGAATATTCGGGAAATTTCATCGATTGCTTTTTTAACAAAATATCAGTTATCGAAAAAATGCACAAGTGAAATTGCAATTCGAAAAGAAATTACCAACAATTATGAATCACCATTATTATTTTCAATAGGATCATTATACAATTTTAATAAGTTTTACAGTTTAAAAATTAATGGTTCCAGAAATTTTAGAATTCCGTCTTTTAATGATTTATATTGGGAAAATGGTGGCAATTTGAACCTAAAGCCCGAAAATTCTTATCAGATAGAGGTTGGAAATGTTTTTAATTATAAAAAAAATAATTTATCGCAAACGTTTTATTACATTAAAATCGACGATTTAATAAGATGGATTCCTAACAACGACGGCAATTGGTCACCAATAAACACCAATAAGGTCAATACTTATGGCGCAGAAACTATTTTAAATTCATCTATAAAGTTAGGAAAAGAAAATTTAAAAATCAACGCAACTTATGCTTACACAGTTTCTAAAAATTTAGAAAACAACAAGCAACTTTTTTATGTTCCTTTCAATAAATTTAATTCTTCTATTGCCTATTCTTTCAAGAAATTCACTTTTAATTATCAGTTTCTGTACAACGGTTTTGTTTTCACAAGATCAAATAATGATCCCAAAGAAGTTATTAAAGCTTACAAAATATCGAATTTAAGTTTTGATTATGATTTTAAATTTTTTAAAAATTCTAAAATTGGTTTTCAGATTGCTAATTTATTGAATGAAAAGTACCAAAGTGTCGAAGATCGACCTTTGCCAGGAATTAATTTTAATGTTTTTATTAATCTTAAATTTTAAAATCAATGAAAATATTTAAAATAATTATAGCATTAATAATTTTCAATTTCATTTCTTGTTCCAATGATGACGAAGTTGAAATTGCAGGATATTTCGAAAACGGTTTTTTTATACTAAACGAAGGCAGCCAAGGTCAAGGCTCAGTTTCGTTTATTAGTAATGATTTTCAAGAGTTTACGCAAGACGCATACGAAAATGCAAATCCAAGGGATTTAATGGGCAAATATGTACAATCAATGTTTTTTGATGGCGATAATATTTACATCATTTCTGGTGGTTCTCAAAAAATAAATGTTGTAAACCGTAAAACTTTTAAGCTTGTTGCAAAAATAGAAACAGGACTAAAAAACCCTCGATATGGTGTTGTAAAAGATGGAAAAGCCTATGTAACCAATGCCAATTCGTATTTCTTTTCAAATCCAACAACGGCAAATACAGATGATTATGTTGTTGTAATTAATTTATCGAACAACACAATCGAAACTAAAATTCCGTTGAATGCAACTGCGGATAAATTGGTTATCGATAATGACAAAATTTTCATAATCGATCCAATAAATAGCAATAAAATATTGGTTTTGAACGCAAATACTAATTCTTTAGAAACGCCAATTAATATTGGTTCAGGAGCTAATTCATTAGAAGTTAGCAATGGTTTTTTATATGTTTTAAAATCTTCGAAAAGCTCAAATTCGCAGTTAATAAAAATTGATTTATTGAACAATAGTTTTACAGTTTTAGATTTTCCTGCATTGCTTGACGGAGCAAAAAATCTAGATATTTATAAAAACAAAATTTATTTCACGGTCAATAATAAAGTTTTCGCTATGAATATCGCTTCGACAATTGCTCCTGAAAATAGCATTCTAGATTATAATTCTAATTCTGGTTATCCAATGTATGGTTTTGCTGTCAACAACGATAAAATTTTCACTGCCGATGGTGGTGATTTCACAAAAAATAGCACTGCCAATATATATTCACTTTCAGGAACATTACTAAAAACAATAAACGTTGGCGTTGGCCCAAACGGATTTTATTTTAATTAATTATTTAATATTTATAACAATGAAGAATTTTTACAAATTTCAATTTTTAGTCATTTTATTGACTTCAACAATTTCGTTTTCGCAATCTTTTACAAACGGAGTTTTTGTAACTAACGAAGGTGGTTTTGGAGCATCAAATGCAACTTTATCATTTATTTCTAATGCAAATGTTTTGCAAAACAATATTTTTGCAACAGCAAATTCTGGGGCAGCACTTGGTGACACAGCACAAAGTATGTTTTTTGAAGGGTCAAAAGCTTACATAATAATGAACGTTTCTGGAACTATAAAAGTTGTAAACAGAACAACAATGGTGCTAGAAACCACAATTACAGGATTTGTAAATCCGAGATATATGGCTTCTTTTGATGGAAAATTATATGTAACTTGTTGGGGAGATCCTGCAGTTACAACAGATGATCAAATTAAAGTGATTGATATTGCAACAAATACTATAACTGGCAATTTTTCAGTTCCAGAAGGACCAGAAAATATTGTTTTGAACAATGGACTTTTATACATTGCTCAAAAAGGTGGCTATGGTTTTGGAAGTACTGTTTCAATATTAAATCCAAGTACTTCAACTTTTTCAACACCAATTACCGTTGGTGATGTTCCAACTTCTTTAGAAATTAACGACGGATTTTTATACATTCTTAGTTCAGGAAAACCAGATTATTCTGGTAGCGAAACTTTTGGTTCTTTAGTAAAATACGATTTATCAACAAATGCAATTACCAACACAATTTCATTTGCGACAACGCACCCAAAAAATTTGAAAATTGTTGGTTCAGATTTGTATTATATAATTAATAAATCTGTCCATAAATCTAGCATATCAGACATTTCATTGCCAAATACATCATTATTTAACACAACTCCACAAGGTGCCTATGGCATTTATGCATTTAATGTTATTGACGATGTTTTATTTGTTGCTGATGCAGGCGATTATACAACTGCTGGAAAAGTCTATACTTATTCAACAACTGGAAGTTTATTAAATTCGTTTACTGTTGGTGTTACTCCAAGTGGTTTTTACAAAGCCGATACTAACTTGGCAAATGCAACTTTCACAAATGATTTAGCAATTTCTTTATATCCAAATCCGACTTCTGATAAATTTTATTTGAATATAAATGATGAGGCGTCGATTTCAGTTATTGATATGTCTGGAAGAATTGTTCTAAACCAAAAATACAGCCAAAACGGAATTGAAATTTCAACTTTAAAACCAAGTGTTTATTTGGTTTCGATTGAATCAAATGGCAAGAAAAGGGTTAAATATTTATCTGTAAAATAATAAAAATGAAAAAAACAATCCTTGGTTTATTATTTCTATTTCTGCTTAATACAAATGCTCAAACTTATTCGCCACAAGCAGGAATTGCTGGTTCGACGGCAATAATAAAGTCAAGTCCGCTTTATGTCGCTTGGGCAAATGGCATAATCGTAAATCGAGGATTGATTAATAAATCTGAACCAACATTTGCAATTTCGGGAAACAATTATGCAAGTTTTGGTTTGCCAAATAATGCAGTAGGTTTTCCCGACGGAAATGTTGTTAGTCTTGGCGATGAAGGAAATGCAATTTTAACATTTGCAACTCCAATTGCCAACGGAAATGGTTATGATTTTGCAGTTTTCGAGAATGCAAGTTTCGATTATTTAGAATTGGCATTTGTCGAAGTAAGTTCAGACGGATTAAATTATTTCAGGTTTCCTGCACACAGTCAAACCCAAACTGCCACACAAGTTGATACATTTGCAACACCAGAACCAACTTATTTGAACAATTTCGCAGGAAAATATTATGGCGATTATGGGACTCCATTCGATTTAAGCGAAATTCCAAATAATCCACTTTTAGATAAAAACAACATTCAATTTGTAAAAGTTATTGATGTTGTTGGAAGCATAAATCCAGCATTTGCAACGTTTGACAGTTTCGGAAATGCTGTTAATGAATCTTTCCCTACGCCATTTGCTTCTTGTGGGTTTGATTTGCAAGCGGTTGGCGTTATAAATCAACAAGTTTTAGCAAATGAATCATTCGAATTGAATAATAAAATTACAATTTATCCAAATCCAGCCAATGATTTTATTAATTTAAGTTCTAGTTCGATTATTCAAAATACTGAAATTCAAGATTTGAATGGAAGAATTATTACAGTTGAAGATCAAAATTCTAAAAATGTTGTTTTGAATATTTACCAATTATCAAAAGGTATTTATTTGATAAAATTTAAAACTGAAAATGGTTTTTCGATGAAAAAGTTTGTGAAAGAATAATTTTTATTTTGTAAATGAAAACTGTAACCGCAACCAAAAACTTTTCTTTAAAATTGCTTTACCTATTTATATATCAATTATCTTTGTAAAAAATTCAAAATGAAAATCTATAAATTCTTTTTTCTAATAGCTATTACTTCGTCATTATTTTCATGTGGTAATGACGAATTGATATTACCGCCTAAATATGTTCCAAAAGGTGATTTCGATAGTGGTGTTTTAATTTTAAATCAAGGAAATGTAACTCAAAATGCGACTTTATCTTACATGTCATTCGATTTAGGAATATTGAAAAACAATATTTTATCAGGAATTAGTTCTAGTCCAAATATTGGTTCAAGTGCTACCGATATTAGTGTAAACGGAGATTTTGCTTATGTTGTTTCGTCAACCGATAATAAAATAGAAATTCTAAATCGCTATAATATGGCGAAAGTTGGTACAATTTCAACTGGTTTGAACAACCCAAAATATATTGCAATTTCTAACGGAAAAGCGTTTGTAACCAATTGGGGAAATCCAACTATCACAACCGACGATTTTGTTGCAATAATTGATTTGAATACTAATTTAGTCACAAATTCAATCCCTGTTGAAGAAGGTCCAGGGCGAATTTTGTCAAATAATGGAAAATTATATATTGCCCAAACTGGCGGTGAAAATCTAGGAAATAAAGTCATTTTGATAAAAGTAGCAACTAATGCTGTTTCGTACATAAACGTTGCTGATGAACCAAACACAATGCAAATTGATAACGGAAATCTTTGGGTTTTGTGCGAAGGCAATCGAGATGTAGCCAATGAATCGACAGGAAGTTTAATTAAAATCAATATTAACACTGATGTTTTTTCAGAATTTTTTGAATTTCCAACTAGATTATCTAATCCAGAAGTCCTAACAAGTCCAGTTATTTATCAGCACCCAAGCAATCTTTATATCTCAGGAACTGATGTAATTTATACCAAGTCGAATAGTGTTTTTAAAATGAGTTTAATTCCGGTAGTTACGGATCCAGCAACTGTTGCAAGAGTTTTTTATCCGACAGTTCCTAAATTCACATTGCCATTTGCAAATGTTTCTTGTTTTACGATTAAAAATAATTATTTGTATTATGGTGGTTATGATTTGAATAATACAGCAGGAAAAGTGAATGTTTATTCAAACGGTTTTCAAGATTTAGGTGCGATTGGAACCTTGATAAAATCTAACACAGTTGGAATTGTTCCAAACGGTTTTGCTTTTAACCAATAAAAAAAATAATTTTATCTTAAAAAACGCTTCAAGAAATTGAGGCGTTTTTTTTACATCAATTCACTAACATTCAAGAAAACATCGACAATTTCAAGCGAATTGGCATTTTGAATAATATTTTCATTAGATATAAATGTGTTAACAATCATTTTTTTGGTTTTGGTAATTTCTTTAAAAGCAGTTTTTCGCATTTTTATTTCTTGCGCATACTTTTTAGTGATTTCGAAATTGCTTTCATAAAACTTGCATTCGCAAATATTGATTGTTGCATCTTTTCTATCAATGACCAAATCTACTTGAAAACCATTTTGAGTTGTTGTACCAATTTTAGTAAAACTCGAAACTTCGGTGTAAACATTTTTTATGCCTAATGCTGTTTTTATTTCAACAATATGTTTCATACAAAGGGTTTCGAATGCAAATCCTTTCCAGATTTTATAAGCTTGTGAGTTCGAAATCGTTTGCCAAACCGATTGGTTTTTTTTCTCATTTCCTTTAATAAACCTATGATAAAAAACCGAAAATTCATCGACTAATCTATAAACTTTCCCTCGATTTAGCTTTCCAAACGGAATAGTTTCTGATACAAATCCTGTTAAAACCAAATCGCTAATTGTTCTTGTAAATGGACCACCAGCTTCTATTTTTGATTTTTTTATTAATGTTTCTCTATTCAACCCGTTGTGTGCCATTGCTAATGTTGCGACAATTGCTTCGTGATTTTCCCAATTGTTAAAAAGAGCTTTGTACAAATTATTGTATTCATTTTTCAAGATGCCAGTTTCCGAAAAACATAATCTTTCTATTGCTTTTGCTGGACTTTCGCCTCGTTTTATTTGTTCTAAATAATAGGGCAAACCTCCAAAAGCCATATAAATTTCGGCAATTCCTGTTGTTGTAAAATCTATTTTTTTTGATTCTAGAAATAGTTTTGTTTCGGCTAATGTGAATGGTTTCAAATGTAATGGCAAGGTTACTCGATTGTGAAAACCACCTTTGTCATTAATGATTTTTTGAGTAATCCATGATGTTGCCGAACCACAAACGACCAATATAAAATGTTTTTCTAATGATAAATAATCATTCCACAAATGTGCCAATTGCTGAATAAAACCTGATCTTGCAGTTGCCATCCAAGGCAATTCGTCCATAAAAATGACTTGTTTTTTATTTTTAGGTAAACTTTTTAAATAATTTTTGAATAGAAAAAATGCTTTTTGCCAAGTATCAATCGTTCCAAAAACTTGCGAATTGGTATTATATTCAGCAATTTTCTGAACGAAATTATTTATCTGTGTTTGTACATCGGCATTTTGAATTCCAGTTATCATAAAACACATATTTTTTTGATAAACTTCTCGAATCAAGAATGTTTTTCCAACACGGCGACGACCTGTTATTGCTACAAATGATGAGCGTTTTGCGGCAATATCTTCTTGCATTATTTTTACGTGTTCGTCTCTACCAGCTATCATATAATTGTATTTACATCACAAATATATTACGATAAATACAATTATAAAAATTATATCTGTATTTATTTGCGTTTTTAGTTATTATATATACAATTATAATTATCTATAATTGTATTTATGTATTAAAAAAATATAGATAAATACAATTATAAAAACATATAATTGTATTTAAATACTAAAAGAATATATTTAAATACAATTATAAAAATCTATAATTGTATTTAAGTATTAAAAAAGCATAGATAAATACAATTATAAAATTTAATTGTCAAAGTATTTTTTAAGTAATTGTTGCGCACCAACGAATGGCGATATTACATCATTTTTAACTGCGATTTTGTTGGTTTCTAATAAAGTAATTATAGATTCGGAATTGTAAAATCTTGATTTCAATTGCTCGTTTATGGTTTCGAGCATCCAATATTGATTTTGTTCTTTGCGCTTTTCGTAGAAATAATTGTTGGATTGTGTTAATTCTAAAAACTGCAATATTGTTGCGTAAACATCAGGAATTCCTTCATTGGTTATTGCACTGCAAGTTGCCGTGGTTGCAACCCAACCCGATTTTTTCGCAGGAAATAAATGCAAAGCACGACCAAATTCTGATTTTGCTAATTGCGATTTTCGCACATTATCGCCATCGCATTTGTTGATAACAATAGCATCTGCCATTTCCATAATGCCACGTTTTATACCTTGCAACTCATCGCCAGCGCCAGCAATTTTCAACAACAAAAAGAAATCAACCATACTGTGAACCGCAGTTTCACTTTGCCCAACGCCAACGGTTTCAATCAAAATTACATCAAATCCTGCCGCTTCGCAAAGCGTGATTGTTTCTCGAGTTTTTCTAGCAACGCCACCCAAAGTTTCGCCCGATGCGCTTGGTCGAATATAGGCATTTTTATTTTTGACCAATTCTTCCATTCGGGTTTTATCGCCAAGAATACTTCCGTGAGATATTGTACTGCTTGGATCGACAGCCAAAACAGCTACTTTTTTGAAAATCGAAGTCAAATACAATCCAAATGCTTCTATAAAAGTGCTTTTGCCAACGCCAGGAACACCAGTTATGCCAATTCGAATTGATTTATTGGCGTGAGGCAAACAAGCATCTATTATTTCATTGGCTTTTTCAAGATGAACAATATTGGTGCTTTCTATCAAAGTAATTGCACGACTCAAAGCAGAAATATTACCAGATAAAATTCCAGCAACCAAATCAGAAGTTGATGGTTGAATTTTTCGAAAAGATTGAATTTGCGAAGCAGAATTATTGCTCACAATTTCTGGTCGTTCAATTCCGTCTTTCTCTCGAAGTGCCGATAATTTGTTTTGGTTTTCCATTTTTTTGATTACACAAATTTATAATATTCGACACGAATTTCACTAATTTTCACTAATTTTATCAGATAAGAATTTCAGTAGACTTTTAATTAGTGAAAATTCGTGAAATTCGTGTCGAAATACTATTTTTGCATCATAAATATTCAAAATGCAATCCAAGACAATTTCCCAAGATTTAGCCAATAAAACAATCTATTCAATTCTTTTTTCTATAAGTTTTGCGCATTTAATCAACGATTTAATTCAAGCAATTATCCCATCGGTTTACCCGATTTTAAAACAAAATTACGGATTATCGTTCACACAAATCGGAATAATTACTTTTTCATTCCAAATAACAGCATCAATTTTTCAGCCTTTTGTTGGGTTTTATACCGATAAATATCCAAAACCTTTCTCACAAGTCTATGGAATGATTTTTTCATCGATCGGAATTTTATCATTGGCTTATGCCAACACTTTGCTTTGGATTATCGTTTCGGTAATGTTAATTGGTTTGGGTTCAGCAATTTTTCATCCAGAATCGGCTCGAATTTCGAATATGGCTTCGGGCGGAAAAAGAGGTTTGGCACAATCTATTTTCCAGGTTGGTGGCAATCTTGGCACGGCACTTGGACCGCTTTTGGTAGCAGCAATTGTAGTTCCAAATTCGCAAAAATATATTGTTTGGTTTCTAGTAGCATCGAGTATCGGATTAATGATTATCTCGAAAATTGCTTTTTGGTATCAAGATAATTTAAAACTAAAACTAGATAAACAAAGACTTTTTATAGAGCAACACACTTTATCAGATTCTAAAGTAAAAACCGCAATTGCAATTTTACTTTTTGTGATTTTCACTAAGTTTTTTTATTCGGCTAGCCTTTCGACTTATTATACTTTTTATGTCATCGAAAAATTTGGTTTAACGATACAACAAGCTCAATTTCATATGTTTATTTATTTATTTGCCTATGCTTTAGGAACAATACTTGGTGGACCATTGGGCGATAAATTCGGTCGCAAATACATCATTTGGTTTTCGGTTTTTGGAGCGACACCATTTGCATTAATGTTACCGTTTGCCAATTTATTTTACACAGATACACTAATGATAATAATAGGTATGATAATTTCGTCGGCATTTCCCGCAATAATTGTCTATGCACAAGAACTTTTGCCCAAAAAACTCGGAATGGTTTCTGGACTTTTCTATGGTTTTGCTTTTGGAATGGGTGCGTTAGGTTCGGCTTTACTCGGAGTTTTAGCCGATTATACTTCGATTACATTTGTATATCAAATTTGTTCTTTTTTACCAATTTTTGGTGTTGTTTGTTATTTTTTACCGAATATGAAAAAGAAATAGTTTTCTATGGAGCTATTTCCAGCTTTCATTCCAAATCTTTTTTTCAATAGCCACGGGTTTAAACCCGTGGCTATTGAAAAAAAGGATTTTCCCTTCAATCTGGGCTAGGGCTAGTAATTCTAGAAAGTTTATTGAATAAAATCAGCTTTTAAACTTCACTTGGCAATAATAAAAAAATGTAATTATAAAAGTCAAAATTATTACTAAGTAATATTTATTAGTGTAATTATTAAAGAATGTTCCTTGATGAACTGATTCAGTTTTTACATCAAAAATATTTATTTCTTTATTACTTTCTTGAATAATTTTGCCTTTTTTGTTCATAAAAAAAGACTTACCACAAGTAGCAGCTTTAATAATTGGAATTCGATTTTCGATTGCTCTCAAAGATATAATATTATTGTATTGTTTTTTACCAAGTTCAGAATTATTTAAAAATTTTTCGCTGGTAATTAAGCAAATTAAGTTTGAATTTTTAGTTTGATTTGAAACATAATGCGAATAGATAGATTCATAACAAATTAGTGGTAAAACAGCAGTTTTTAATTTTATTTTCACTAACGAATCATTTTTTAAGTAGCCAAAATTAAATTTGTGTAAGTATTTTCCAAAAATCTGCGGAATATATTCTGTATAAGGAACTAATTTATTTTTTATTTTAATTAATTGTTGATTTTTATCAATTACTAACATAGAATTAGTTAAACATTGCTTTTCTAAAACTGATGTAATTCCTGTATAAATAAATTTTGTATTTTGTTTTTTAACAAGTTCATTAAGATATTTATAAGTCAAATCGGTTTTGAAATATTGATAGTTGATTCCTCTAAATGATTGCTCAGTTAAAATGACTGCATCAATTTTATATTTGCTGATTTTTTCTTTAATGTAAAATGCTAATTCTTCGTTATTGACGTAGTTGATTTTCTTGTAATAATTTTCAGAATTAAAAGTTAGAAATTTTTCTGACTTAATTTTACTTTCATCATAATTTTCAGATGGTGTAGTGGTAAAATAGTTCAATATAACAACAAATAAAATTTGAATTGCAGCCAGAAAATATTTTTTTTGAAATAATAAAAAAGTAATAATTAGCATAAAAAAACTTCCGCCAAGAACACCAGTATATTCGTAAAATTGAGCCAAATAAAGCGAATTCGACAAACAATTACCAATAATTAACCAAGGAAAAGAAAAATCTGATAAATCAATTAATTGTTCAGTCAACAACCAAATAGGAATAATTAAAAACAAGTTATGTTTTGTCAAATTCCTTAAATAATAAAAAATCATTAAAGGAACTAAATAAAAAATTAAGTTAATTACTAATCCAGCCAATCCATAGTCAACCTTCATCATCCAGAAAATAGCTCCTAAATGCCAAATTGTTAAAAGAATTATCGAATTGATAAGAAAATCTTTGGAATTTAGATTTTTAGCCGAATCGCAATGTTTGAAAAAAAAATATAAAAAGTAAAAAAAAGCTAGACCAAAATAATTCCAACCAATAAAAACACTACTCAATAAAAATAAGTAATGTAAGCTTATATAAAAAAGAGAAGATAACTTTGAATTATCTTCTCTTAATTTAATATTTAATAAAAAATTATTTTTTAACAATAAAGTCATGAGCAATAGTTGTAAAAGCTACTAACGATGGTTTACTTTGATCGTTTATAACATAATTGGTTCTAAAAATATTTATTGTGACTTGCGATTTATCTGGAAATCTTGCAAAATCAGTGGCAGTAAATGTATAAGAACCAGTATCGGCAGTAATAAAACCATGAGTCATAAAATCCATATTGTCTTTAGCAATTATATAATATTGATTAGTAGGTTTGTAAGTAATTAAAATGATTAAACCTTTGTAATTTAAATCATCTTTGTTCCAAGTTAAAGTCAAATCTTTTTTAAGTTCGCTACCATCAAATTTTACTTTCAATAAATTTGGGATATATAATGATTTAGTTGGCTCATTTAAAATCGAATAATTTAGTTTTTGTCCGTAAAGTGCTGCACCAAAACTTTTATCTTTATTTAGAATATTTATTGGCTGCTTATTTGCATCAAAAAACTTTATAGCGTTTGGTCTACCAAGTCTTTCTGATATATCTACTTGTTGCGGATTATCTTGACTAACAATGTAATCATTGCTTTGAATTAGTATTGTTCCATTTCCTTTTAAACCTCCCATTGCTTTAGCAAATTCTCCAATGCTTGTTAAACCATTATAAGGAATTGTAGAAGTGTCTGGTTGACCTTGACACGATAATAATAAAATGCAAATTGTTAAACAAAGTATTCCGATAACTATTTTTATATTTTTCATATTTTTATTTGTTAAATTAAGGTTTAATGTTTAAATCGATCCAATAGTTTAACGAACCATCCATTGGCAACGCGCCTTTTGAACCTGGGAAATTTACTCCATAAAATGGATCACCTGGCTGTAAAACGTAACCTACTGGAAAGTAAGCTAGATGATCAATTGGAGTTAATGCTATATTAGCATTTCCGCTAGAACTAAAATTTTGGTACGTTTTTTGATATTGCCATTTAACCCTACTGTAGGGATAAGTTCCGAACTGTGTTACAAGAGGTTTATTAAAATCAGGATTTTGATAATCACTATCTTCCCAATATTCTACTTTTAATGTACAATCATATTCATTTGGTGGCAATTTAACGGGCATAATTCTATAATTACTGCAAGTACTTTGGTCAATTGCTCTTGTCCAAATGAATTTGGGACAACTTGGAGATGTAACTGTTACAAGCATAAACCAACCATCATTTTGTTGATTTGCTGCTGGTGGATAATTAGAACAATTGGCATTTCGAATGTCATTTTGCGGAACATAATTTGAATAACCAATAGCATTCCTAAACGGATTGGGTGCAAATGGGTCAAGCGTAATGGTCAATTGTCCATCAAGCTTAGGTAAATTCTCACAAATTACTGGTGGTGGGTTGTCTAAAGCATCGTCTTTAAGGTTGCTTTTTAAAGTAAACATAATTGTGCTTAAAAACAAAACAAAAAATAGTGCGGTTAAAATTTTTTTCATTTATTAAAGATTTAATTTTTTTATATTAAATCAAAAATACATACTAGCAACAAACATAATTGTATTATAAGTTCTTAAATTGAATTATAAATTCTAAATGCGAACTTTTTAAAAATTATACAAAATTTTTAATCGATTGTATTGCTATAAACTCCTGCCTCCCGCTCAAAGAAATTTTCGTAATATCTTTCTTTACTTCCTGTTTTAAATTCAGCTTTGTAGAGTGTTCTTAATAGTAACGCTCCTTCTGCATCAGAATATATAAATTTAGATGCATTTTTATAAAAATTTGAATTTTTGAACAGATTATCAATTGGTTTTTTAGTCAACTTGCTTAAAAAATTGTACTCATAATATTGAAAAACGTGAATCAATTCGTGTGAAAAAGTAGAAGTGCTTTCTACAAATTTTGGATTAAAACTAATAATATTACCTAAGGCAAAACCTCGGTAATTATCTATATTTTGTAATCTGAAATTTGAATTTGAAAACACAAATTGTCCAGTTTTCATTGATATTTCTGGTTCAAATTTAGATTGAACAGCCAAATAACCCAGCAAAACCAAAGAAACAGGCATTATTTTATATTTTAATTTAAAATTATTGTTTGGATAAACTTCGAATCTATTAAAACCAACATTAAAATTAATTTGTTCGTAAAAGTTTTTATTCAAACAAGCATTTTCTATTATAGAGTTTCCAATTGAATTAGTCAAACTCGCTGGCCAAGCATAAGCAAAATCTTGTTTTTCGGCAATTTGACCTACTAAAAGTTTACTTTGATAGATAATTGCGCCACCTAATGCGCCTTGCCATATTCCTTTAAGGAAAACTTTGCCCGTTTTTTCGTTAGGTTTTTTGTTTATAATTGCGCCAATGCCTCCAACTATTGAGCCAAGACCAACGTTGTACAAACCAAATTCTTGTTTGGTATTTTGACAAATGGCATTTGTTTGGAATATTATAAATAAGTATATTGCAATCTTTTTTAAATTCATTTTATTTCATTTTAACAAAAACTCACAAAAATACAATAATAAATCTCTAAAAAAATATCTTTGTAATTCCATAATCGAATAATTTTGACTAAACTTGAACTATTAAAACATTTAAAATGATATTACAGCCAGAAAAAAAAATTAAACAAATTAGAGAATTAAAAAATATTTCGCAAGATCATGTTGCTGCAAATTTAGGGTTAACAACACGTGCCTATTCTAAAATTGAAACAGGCGAAACACAATTGACCATAAACAGATTAAACGAAATAAGTGAAATTCTGAAAATTGATCCAATTGAAATTTTAGGATTTGATGAAAAACAAATTTTTAATAATTGCAAACAAGACGGAAATATTGGTATAAATTATATAAACTATCCAGAAAAGTTAATTGAACAAAAAGACGAAACTATCAAATCGTTGAAGGAACAAATTTTACTATTAAAATTATTATCAGAAAAATAAATATTATATTTCTTATGCCAATAACCTCAGAAATTTTAAATAATCTAGAAAAAATTCTAGGCAAACAATTCGTTTTTACCGACGACGAAACCCGAAATCATTACGGTCACGATGAAACCGAGGATTATGTTTTTCCGCCAAGCGTAGTTGTGAAACCTGCAAACGCCAATGAAATTTCCGAAATTCTGAAACTCGCCAACCAAAACAATATTCCAGTCACAGCAATTGGTGGTCGCACAGGTTTGAGTGGTGGCGCATTGTGCATACATAAAGGTATAGGTTTATCGACCGAACGATTAAATAAAATCTTGAATATCGACGAACAAAACCTGCAAGTTATTGTCGAACCAGCAGTAATTACTCAGGTTTTGCGAGAAGCAGTTTCCGAAAAAGGATTGTTTTATCCACCAGATCCAAGCAGTCTAGGAAGTTGTTGGATAGGAGGGAACGTGGCCCAAAATGCTGGTGGTGCTCGTGCTGTAAAATATGGAGTTACAAAAGATTATGTTTTAAATCTTGAAGTTGTTTTGGCAAATGGAGAAATTATTTGGACTGGAGCCAACACGCTAAAAAATTCTACTGGTTATAATTTAACTCAATTGATGGTTGGCAGCGAAGGAACTTTGGGAATAATTACTAAAATTGTAATGAAATTATTGCCCAAAAATTCGCATAATGTTTTAATGTTGGTGCCATTTTATAAAGCAGAACAAGCCTGCGAAGCGGTTTCGGCAATTTTTAGAGCTGGAATTGTGCCAAGCGCACTTGAATTTATGGAACGTGATGCTATTGATTGGACTTTGAAATTCAACCCAAATATTGCAGTAAATGTAAAAGACGAAGTTAAAGCACATTTGCTTGTTGAAGTCGATGGAAATTATCCTGATATTTTAATGCAAGAAGCCGAAAAAATTATGACTGTTGTGGAACAATTCGAGATAGATGAAGTTTTATTTGCAGACACTGAAGACGAGAAAAACGCTCTTTGGAAATTGCGTCGATCGGTTGCAGAAGCTGTAAAAGCCAACTCAATTTATAAAGAAGAAGACACAGTTGTGCCAAGATATGAATTGCCTAAATTACTGAAAGGCATCAAAGAAATTGGTAATAAATATGGATTTAAATCGGTTTGTTATGGTCACGCTGGCGACGGAAATTTGCATGTAAATATTATAAAAGGAGAAATGTCCGATGAAAATTGGAACACCGAAGTAACTAAAGGAATTCGTGAAATTTTTGGATTAACCGTTGCTTTAAAAGGAACTTTGTCTGGCGAACACGGCATTGGTTTTGTTCAAAAAAACTATATGGATATTGCTTTTAACGAAACTCAAATTGGATTGATGAAAGGTATAAAATCGATATTTGACCCAAATAATATCTTGAATCCTGGAAAGATTTTTCCTGATTAACATCTTAATTTTATGATTCAACCATGAATTGTGTGGGTAATATTTTTTTGCCACGAATTACACTAATTTCCACAAATTATAAGGTTTGATATTGAAATTTGTAAACAACTTTTTTTAGTGGAAATTAGTGTAATTCGTGGCTAAATTTTTTATTATAAATTACTAAACCCATTCAATTCAAGGTAGTACCAATTTTATTATTTGATTGTCAAAACAAAAGTTGTTCCAACACCAATTGTACTTTCAACAGAAATTTCACAATCAATCGCTTTTGCCATATCACGAATGAGGTGCAAACCAAGTCCAGATTTTGTGCTTCCAAGTTCTGATTCTTCGAACAATGCTTTGAGCTTTTCGGGATTTGCGCCTGGACCATTATCGGTAATTGAAAGATAAGATTTGCCGTTTTCGTGCCATGCTTTCCAAATAATTAAAGAGTTTTCAGTTGATTTGAATACATTTATTGCATTGCTAGTCAAGTTTCTAATGATTGTTTTTAGGTAATTATCATCAGTAAAAATTTCGATGTTTTCTGGGTTTTGGTATTCTATTTTAATATTCAAATAACCTGAAAACACTTTTTTTGTATCATCGAATAATTGATTTATAGAAACATTTTTGGGTTGTGGCTTGAAATTTTCCATTTGGCTTTTACTCCATTGCAAAATGTCTTCCATACTTGCCAGTAGGTTTTTGGCACCCGTCATTGTTTTGTCTTGCATTCGTTTTGTCGATTCCTCGTCTAGCATTTCTGGTGCTTCTTGTTGCAATTGCAAGAAAATAACTAGGTTCGAAACTGGTCCACGCAAATCGTGATTCAAGATTCCAAAAAAACGTGTTTTGGCTTTGTTGGCTTGGTCTAAATCTTTGTTTAAAGTTTCAAGTTTGAGGTTGTTTTGGTCTAATGTTTGGTTTAAAGTTTCAAGTTTTAGGTTGGTTAGTTTTCGTTTGCGGCTTTGATAAAACAACAATCCTCCAATAATTGCCAGAAAACCTATTCCTGCAACAAACAACCATTTTTGTTTTTCTTTGGCTTCGAGCGATAGTTTGTTGATTTTTATTTCTTTGTCGCGCAGTTCGATTTCACGTTTGTCTTCAAGATTTTTTATGGTTTCTTTGTTTTCGGAATTGAAAACTGAGTCTTTAAATTTATAAGACAAATCTTTGGTTTTTAAAGCTAATTCAAAATTGCCTTGCGTTTTTTGAATGTAAGATAAAGTTCTATATCCTTCATACAACCGTCGAATGTTTTTTGCTTTTTTTGTCAACACTATTGCTTTTTCAATGGCATTTGTTGCTTGTTTTAAATACTCCTTTTTTTGAGTTTTACTTTGACCTTTTGATTCAGCTAAATCGGTGTAAGTCTCAGCAATTTTATTATAATTTTGGACAATCATTTCTTCATCACCAATTAATAAATAGTTTTTTAAAGATTTTTTATAAATTTCAAGTGCTGGTTCATATTTTTCTTGATCTGAATATATTCCAGCTTTTAAATCATTAGTTGTATTTTTAAATTTTAGTATTCCTAGTTTATCACTAACCTTTTCAGCTTCTTCTGCATATTTTAATGCTTTATCATATTGATTTAAATCTGAAAAGCAAGAACTAATATTATACAATTCCATATAAACTTCTAAGAGGTTTTTATATTTTTTGTTAAATTCAATTGCTTTTTTGAAATGGGAAATTGCTTTTTCGTATTGACCAGAATGTATGTAAATCGATCCAATATTTGTTAAAATTTTTCCCTGTATTTTATAATCTTTTGCTTCTTCAGCAAATTTCAATCCTTTAAAATAATAATCTAATGCTTGCGGAAAATTTCCTTCTCGTGAATTGATAAATCCTTTACCTAAATAAGCCTTTGCAATTTGAGATTTGTCTTTAGCATTTTTTAAAACATAGTCAAAATTTTGATTTGATTTTATATTATCTACACTCAAATAATAAACGCCAATATTGCGGTGGGCTTCAATAATTCCGTATCTGTAATTCAAGCTTTTTGATAATAGTAAAGCTTGTTTGGAATATTTAAAGTGCTCGTCTGCGTTGATGTCACGATAGGCATAACCTAGATTATTTAATAAATTGACTTTTAAAGTGTCTTGTTTCATTTTTGGTAATTCTACCAAAAGATAATCTATAAGTAGTTGCCCATCAAGACTTTGAGAAATCGAAAATAAAGGAAATAATATAAAAACCAAGTAAATTTTCTTCATATAAATATTATTTCAAAATGAGTTCATTACAACATAACCAGTAAATTGTCTTTGTAGGTTCTGCTTACAGGAATTTTGTCGTTGTTGTTCATTAAAACTTCGTGGGTATTTATTTTCGAAATAAAGTTTTTTTGAACGGCATAACTTCGGTGAACGCGAACAAATGACCCAAAAACACTTTCTTGTAACAATTCGCTCAAATAAGAAAATACGCAATATCGTTTTTGTTTTGTAACTACAATCGTATGATTTCGCAGTGCTTCGAGATACAAAATATCGTGCATTTTAATCTTGACTTGTTCTGTTCCGACTTTCAAATAAACAGCATCGCCACCAACACTGGTCTCGAACAATGCTGCTTTGTGGCGCATTTCCATATATTCTTGAACTCTTGAAACAGCATTAGTAAAACGTTCAAAATTATATGGTTTTACTACAAAATCTATTGTATCAATCAAGAAAGTATCGGCAGCCAATTCAGAATGAGACGATATAAATACACAAGCTGGAATATTCATTGCTTTTTTACGCAATTCAATGCCACTTTCGTTCTCAAGTTCAATATCTAAAAAAGCAATATCAACAGTGTTTTTATCTAAAAAGTCAAGTGCACTTTTTGCAGAATCAAAAATACCAACAATGTTTAGCATGTCGAAACGTTTGGCATAGGCTGTAACCAAAAGCCTGTCCATCTCGTCGTCGTCGACAATTATGCAATTATAAATATTCATTTTTCACTCTTTATTAAACAAATATAACTTTTTTTCTTAAAAATTTGATTAATGCTGTGTTTAATTTATTTGACAACTTAAATAACTGTGCATTTAATCCTAAAAAGAAGTCAATCATCGAAAAGTTATGTCATCCGTCCTTTTAAAATGTCGTTCGTCAATTGGTGGTTTTTTAATTGAATGGCTTGTTGCAATTTTGGACTCAATATTAATCAATAAAAATAAAAATATATTATGAAAAAACTAATACTATTATCAATAATTAGCATTTCGATATTTTCAAATGCACAATTGGCAAACAACAAGCGACTTGTTGTGCCAGAATTCGGTGGCAATACTGGTAACAACAAAGTCAAAACCTATTTTCCGACTACGCCCACAACTATTACTGCTGACGCAGCTTACACAATCAATTTTAGCACTTTAGGCAATGGTTTAGCAACTTCGGCGAGTCCAAATGTGGTAACTATGCGCAACAACGATTTATTTGTTACTTTGACATTGGGCAACCAGCGCATTTATAGATTTCCTGGTTATGGAAATAACCCAGCTAGTGCAATTGCAAATGTTTCTCAGATAACCGCCGATGGCAGCGATTATGTGGGAATTGCTTTTGATACTGCTGGAAATTTATATTGTTCAGAGGGCAGTTTTCTTAATACACGCATTATTAAATACAACCAAGCAGATGGTTATGCTACAAAATTAGATTTAGGCAATGGTGGTATAACGTCTTATTTTGCCAATATAGTTTTCGATTCAGAAGGCAGTCTTTGGGCAACCGATTATTTGAATAATAGATTAATTTATATAGACAATTCTGATTTATCGATTCCGACTCCACAGTTTAGTCAATTAACCAACGATACTGTCAATTGGACTGTTGTAAATAGTTTTGGAAACACCGACCCAACCTTAAATGCCAAAGTAATTAAAAAGCTTTTTAGTCAACCAGAAGGTTTAGTCTTTGATGCTCAAGGTTCACTATGGATTGCCAATAACAATGACTCGGGTGACAATCTTGCAGGAACAATTGTGCAAATAAAACCCGGTTTTCTTGACACTATAATTACCAATCCAACTACAGCTGCCAATTTTAATGACTTAGGATTGTCTAACGGCATTAGAGCCTATAATATGCCAGATTCTCCCAACGGAAGATCACAATTTGGAGGTTTACAAATAGACACCGCTTTAAATAGAATTTATGTAACCGAACAAAAAGGTGGCGCAGGACTTTGGCTTAATATTCTTAATGTTGCTGCGGTTACAAATAATTACAACACACACAAAATGAATATCGTAACGACCAATCCGGGCAATGGCGGTATTTTTCTTGCCGATGCAACTACCAATTTTTTATCGTCTGATAATTTTGATTTTGCTGCTGCAAATGTGAATTTGTTTCCTAATCCATCTAACGGAAATTTCAAAATTAGTTTAGAGACAATTGTAAAATCTGTGGTTGCTACCGATGTATTGGGCAAACAAATAAACATTGAAAAAAATGGCGATGATTATGCTGTTGCAAATGCACAATCGGGAATTTATTTCGTGAAAATTAACTTGGATAATGATTCTCAAATTGTCAAGAAAATGGTAATTGAATAAGTGTATTCATATTTTTTTAGATTTATAGTTTGAAAAAGGTTTGTCGAAAGGCAAACCTTTTTTTGTTTTAAAACTACATTCTAAAAATTGACCTCTAAAATCTGCCTAGTGAGACCTGAACACTCACCAATGCATTTTACCACTGCAACTTGCCCGACAATCAAGTAATTCATCGAAAAGCCATGTCATCCGTCATTTAATTCGGTCGTTCGTCCGTTGGTGGTTTTTTGTTTGAATGCGATTTTGCAACTTTGATGTAGTATTAATTAAATTATTTATTATGAAATCATTAAAATTTTTTATTTGCTTTTTATTCTTGTTCATTTTTATTCCTAAAATGACAGCTCAAAAGGATATTGTGGCGTCAGGCGGAAACGCAACCAGTCCAAGTGGAAAAGTAAGTTATTCTATCGGGCAAGTAGCATACACAGTCTCAACTGGAACTGGCGGAACATTAAACCAAGGTGTGCAGCAACCATTTAAAATTGAAACTCTTGGAAATGATGATTTTCCAAATATTACTTTATTAATGACAATTTATCCTAATCCAACGACATCAATGTTAAACCTAAAGATAAATAATTTCAATTTTATAAATCTAGAGTATATTTTGACAGATATGGCAGGAAAACAATTGCAATCTCAAAAAATTACCGAGATTGAATCACAAATTCAACTGGAAAATCTACCTCAATCGATTTATTTTTTAAATATTTCCGATAATAAAAAACAATTAAAAACTTTTAAAATCATTAAAAATTAAAAATTATGAAAACAATTAAAACTATTATAAAAACAACAATTCTTACTACTTTTTTCTTGGTAATTTCGTCTGCGCAAGCACAAGCACCACAAAAAATATCCTATCAAGCTGTAATCAGAAATGCAAGCGATGCACTAATTGCAAACACAATAATTGGCGTAAAAATTAGTGTTTTGCAAGCAGCATCAACTGGCTCGACAGTATATTCGGAAACACATTCGCCAACAACAAATACTAACGGTTTGGCTAGTTTTGAAATTGGTGGAGGAACTGTTTTATCCGGAACTTTTGCAAACATCGATTGGGCAAACGGTCCTTATTTTATTAAAACAGAAACCGATCCTACTGGCGGAACAAACTATACCATAACTGGAATATCGCAACTTGCAAGTGTGCCATATGCTTTGTTTGCCGCCAATGGTGGTTCGACAAACAACTGGACAAAAACAGGAACCGATATTAGCAACAACAATACAGGCAATGTAGGAATTGGAGTTGTTGGTGCAGTTCCAAGAAAACTTACTGTTGAGCAATCTGGAATAGGAATTTCTCAGCAAAGTGATGTTAATAATGGCCCTCAAATTGGTTTTTATACTGCTACTTTTGGTGCTTTTTTACAAACACACAATAACTTTGATTTAAATTTCGCTACCAACGACGGTGCTACTCAAATGGTATTACAAAAAGGTACTGGAAATTTAGGTTTAGGCAATACAAGCATTTTACAAAACAAATTTCAAATTGGCAATCCAACTGGATTTGTAGGCAACGATATTGCAATTGGCAATGGCGCACAAGGCATGTCTATATATCAAGCTCCAACAGTATCTGTATTTTACACCAATACTAATTTTGCATTTATGCCAGCAAGTGGAATAGGTAATGTTGGAATTGGTACTATAACACCAAATGCAAAACTAGAAGTTGTTGGTAACGCAATTATTAATGGTAATATTAATATTGCGGGCGGAACAAACAGTGGAATTTATGCCGACGCAACTGGCGGATTGAATATGGTACCAATAGGCATTGTTAGTTACAGCAATAACGGAAATATTAATACGACTAATGTTCATACTAACGAAGCGGGTAACTTGGCATTAAGTTCAACTTATAATACAACAATTAGTACAGACGATTCTGTTAGAATTAAGATAAATCTTGATGCCAATATTTGTGCTCAATATTCAAAAATAATAGCTGTTGGTAGTCCTGAGTTTAGTAATAACGATGATTGTTACACGGCTTTAAAAGAAATTAGTACTCTTAATGGTAATTATAGCTTAGATATTTATTATTTATTTGATAGTTTAAGTACATTTTATAATTTAAAAGGTACTTTTATAATTTACGGTATTCAATAATTTATTTTTTTAAACTATTATTTATTTAGAAAAGGTTTGTCAATCGCAGTCGCAGTTTTCAGTTGCAGTTTTCAGTTTGCACACTGTAACTGAAAACTGCGACTGAGACTGAAAACTGCGACTGAGACTGAAAACTCAAATCTGCTTTTAATCCCAAAAACAAGCAACTCATCGAAAATCCATGTCATCCGTCATTTAATTCTGCATTTCGTCCTTTGGTGGTTTTTTAGTTGAATGGGTTGTTGCAATTTTGAACTCAATATTAATTTAATGAAAAACAAAAATTATGAAAACAATTATCAAAAAAACAATTACATTTTTTGCAGTAGCAATGACTTTATTTTGCTCTACAAGTTCGCTGGTTTCTTGTTCAAAAAATGACGATGACCCATTACCAATTGAGAGTCCCAAACTATTAGAATATTCGTTAATTGTAGAAAGTATTGCAAATAACGAATCTACTACAAATAAATGTTTTATTAACTTGTACGATGGAATCTTATATAATAAAGCCGAAGCTCTTGCTAATTCAAATAAAGTAGATTTGGCATATAATTACGGATCTAATGGTAGGTTTTTTGAAAGTGTTAATGGAATGTCAGGCCGAACTGGATATGTAAGAAATTGGAGCACTATCACAAATTCTAAAATTAAAGCAATGTTAACGACAATATCAGCTTTAGAATTTGATAACCTAAAAACTAACGAAGATATTTCTAATTTATTTGCAGCAAAAAGTATAACGATTGGAACTGGAGATAATTTTAATAACGGAGTGATTTCTGGTGTAAACGACTTAGCAACATCAATTGTTTTGGCTTTTACCGATAAAAACAGTAAAACAGGATTTATCAAAATTGGAAATTATACAGCAAATGTTCCATTTGAAGATAAAGCCTTACTGCCAATTCAAATTAAAATTTCAAATTAAAATTAATTCTCAATATTTTTTTCACAAACTAAATAAAATAAACTTTAAATAATTTTAATCTGTAAAAATAAAAACAACAAAAATTATGAAAACAATTATCAAAAAAACAATTACAATTTTTGCACTAGCAATCTTCGCAAGTTCACTATCGCTCGTGTCTTGCACAAAAAAAGACGATGCACCAGCCGCAGTTGAGGAAGGCAGCGGCACATTTACTTGCAAAATAGACGGTGTTGCTTGGACAGCTGTTTCGGCTACTGGTGGCGACAGTGTACTCAAAATCACTTCAATAAACGCAAGAGATACAAGTGGCAATACAATGATTTTTTCACTCAATGAAGCCAATGCCAAAGTAGGCACTATTACTCTTGATGGAACTAATGGCAGTATTGTTAATTACGGCAAAGATACAAACTATAGTTTTCCGAGTGCGGGCAATATTAATATCACAACCTTTAACAGTACACGAGCCAAAGGAACTTTTAAATTCACATTGAATGACAGAAGAGACAACCCTGTTGTGAAAAAAATAGTTGCCGAAGGCGTGTTTGATGTGCCATTAAGCAATGGGTTTTAATAGAATGATTTTGGTCTAACATTAATTAATAAAAAACAAAAAACCATGAAACAGAATATATTTCACCGTCAAAAAGGAAAAAGCAATTTTGTAATAAAAAATTGTAAAACAATAGTAGCAATGGTAATTGTGAGCTTAACTTTTTTTTCTTGTTCCAAAAACGATGATACAATTTCTGATTTGGTTTCATACGAAAACAACACTCCAGTTGCAATTTTGAGTATTTTGATGCCGAATAATCAAGAAAGACCTTCAATATCGGAAATTAAAGTCGACAAAGCAGGATTTATCAAAGACAAGAATAAAATTATTCTAGAAATGAATATCAAACATACTTATTCAGCACAATTAACCTTTAGTTTGATTGCACCCGACGGCTTAGAACAAATATTTATAGCCAAAGCTGGAAATAAACCTTTTATAGCAGCAAACAAAGTGCGTTTTTCGAGCCAATTTAGCAAAACAATCAATTTTGCCGAAGATATTGTCGCAGGAGATTATAAAGAAAGCAAAGGAGAATCAATTGCTTTAAATATTGAACCTATTTTTAGTTTCTTACAAAACAAAAACATTCAGGGCACATGGAAATTAAAAGTTGTTGACTCTAATTCAGACTTTGGCGCAGAAATAATATCTTGGAAATTGATTTTTGAAAGAGGCGCTTTTAAATAAAATGAGTTTATTAAAATCATCTAGTCTATTATCTAATTTTTTTGCTCGATATTTTGTGATTTTAGTTAAAATTAACATCGCCACTTTCAATGGCATTTAAACAAAAAGCATGAAAAATTTATTACTTTTTACTACAATTTTATTTCAAGTATTGACTTTTGGACAACAAACAACACTAAAAGTTGTTGGCAGAAATTTGACATTAACCAATGGTCAAAATATTGTTTTGCGTGGTGTCAATTATCCTTTAATAAATGAAGGCACTGTCGCGCTAGACAATGCGGTACAATACAAATCCTATATCGATCAGGTAGCATTAACTGGTGCTAATGCCATTAGACTGCCATGGTATACAAACGGACAAAGTTGGCGCGACCAAACCCCAAACGGTGGAGCACCAGGAACCATGAATGGCTATGTTAACAACGGGCATTTAAGTAATATTGTTGCCTATTGCATTACCAAAGGCATGGTGCCTATTTTGAGTATTCACGATGACAGTTTTATTACTTGCAAGACCGATTGGGCTCATTTTAATACCAACGTTATGAATTTTTGGACTAGCGCTGCAATCATTAATTTAATAAATACAAACAAATCAAAAATCATAATTAATCTAGCTAATGAATTTGATAAAGTTCGATGGACAAGCAATCCAGTAGCAGCATTAACCAATTTTAAAACAAACTATAACGCCGCTATTACAACCTTGCGAAATGGGGGAATCACAGTGCCAATTATGATTGATGCACCAGATTGCGGACAATCATCTACAGAATTATTGAGCATTGCAGCAAGTATGAATGCCGCAGATAGTCAAAATAATTTAATTTTTTCTTCGCATGCCTATTGGGGCGGATATGCTAGTACAACTGCTCAAATTCAAGCCAAATTAAACGAAGCGCAGAACACTAATGTTTGTTTTATTTTAGGAGAAATAGCCAACAATCAAGATAATAATAGTTGTGGAGATTTGGGTTTATACGACATTTATCCAACAATTTTGCAAGAATCTTGTGCAAGAAATATTGGTTGGTTGGCATGGACTTTCAATCATGATTGTACAGTAAGTAATCCCAATCTAAATAGTACAACCTTTCGGGTCATTACCACAAATAGTAACGTTAATAATCTAACAACTTTTGGAAACGATATCATAAATAATATCAATTATGGTTTAAAATCAACCCAAGGCTGTGGGGCTGCTACTCTTTCAAATGATGAATTTAATTTTGATTTGCCAAAAATTACTGTTTATCCAAATCCAGTAACCAATGTTTTGAATATAGAAAGCACATCAACCATCACCAAAATTGTAATTATTAACTTGCTTGGTCAAGAATTGGTATCCAAAAATTTCAATGATTTTAAAACCGATATTGATTTCTCAATTTTAAAATCGGGTAACTATTTAGCAAAAGTTTATAGCAACGATTCGGAGCAGGTTATCAAGATTGTTAAGTATTAAGTTTTTAACCTGAGTTCGGTTATTAATTCTAACCATACAGAAAATAATAAAAATTAGAATTTCATAGTCTGAAAAGTTTACTTTTCAAATAGTTATGTGTTCTAAAATTAAGCAAAGTATCTTCTGTATTAAAAAGGATTACATAGTCTATTTGGTTAAATAAAAATCTAGTATTAATCGAGTTCAGGTTTTTAAATTTAATATTCATAAATATTCAAAGAAAAAAGTTTTCATGAACTTTTGTTTTTATTGAAGAAAAAGGTTTGTCTGTAAGGCAAGCCTTTTTTGTTTTAAACCTGTTTTTAATCCCCAAAACAAGCAACTCATCGAAAAGTTATGTAATCCGTCATTTAAATCTGCATTTCGTCCGTGTGTGGTTTTTTAAATGGAAGGGTTGTTGCAACTTTGAATTGTTATAATTCAATTAAAATCAAAATGCTATGAAATCAAATTACAAGTTAAATCGAAAAAGCCCAAAATTTTTTTGGCAAACATTATTATTAATGATGTTACTAGGTTGTTGTTGCAATATTGTTGGACAATCGGTTACAATTCCAGCCAATAATGCTAATCAATTTGGTTACACTCATCCGTTGGGTTCTTATGCTGGATATCAACACACTGCAATGATTTATACGGCTGCAGAACTTGGATTGGTTACAGGATCGAAGATTACTGCAATCTCTTTTTATTACAATTCATTTACTACTCCCAATGGGATATCAAGTTATGTTGCAAGAATGTTGAACACAACAGCAACAACTTTTACGCCAACTACATTTGCAAACGAAATTGTTGGAACAACCCAAGTGGCTTCGGGTGCAACTGTTTTCCCTTCTTTTTTACCTGCTTCTGGTTGGGAAACAATTACTTTAACAACACCGTTTATTTATACTGGAAATAATTTAAAAATAATTATCCAAAATACAACTGCAGATTTTGTTGGAAATGAATCATCAACTGCAAAACAATTCAGATGGTCTAATGGACCTTCGCAAATTTGGCAGAATAATACTATCGCACCAGGCATTTCTAATGATGTTAGTGATATTAGACCTAATATTAAAATTGACTATTTAATTCCACCAGCCAACGATGCTTGTTCTGGGGCTTTACAAGCCAATGCTTTTCCATACACAAACTTGCAAACAAATGCTCAAAACGCTACTAATAACGCTGGTTTCTTGCAGTGCGCCAACCCTATGAATGATGGAGTTTGGTACAGGTTTCAAGGAACAGGTAGCAATATGCAAGTTGGTATTTTTAATCTTGATGCTACTTTCGATGCGCAACTAGACGTTTATACTGGCAGTTGTGGAAACTTGTCTTGCGTCGCATCTGCCGATTTAGGTTTTGCAGGCGGCATTGAAGAACTCACAATTGCAACCACTCAAAATCTTACTTATTACATTAATGTTGGAAATTATCGAAGCGATGTTGATGAACCCGAAGGCAATTTTACTATTCAAATTTTTAATTTGAGTCCTTCCAATATCGAATTCAATTACAGTTCTATTGCTAATATCGGTTACGAAAACCAATCAATAACAATAAAAGTTGAACGTCAAGGCGGTACTAATGGAGTTTGTACTATAGATTATGCTCCCAACGATGGTTCGGCTTACGGCAATATCGATTATGGTCCTTGTGTAGGAACTTTGACTTGGGCAAATGGTGACAACAGTTTAAAAAGTATAGTAATAGATCTTTTGCCAGACGCCGTTGTCGATGATTTTGAAAACTTCACGTTGATTCTTAGTAATCCAACCAATGCCACCGTTAGTAATTTTCCTACAACAATTAATATTATAGATCAAACATCGATTCCTTCTAACGATGCTTGCGCAAATGCTTTTAATGCAGTAACATTGCCTTATTCTAATGTGCAAACTCGTGGTCAAGCATCGACCAATAACAACGGTTTTATGACTTGCGAAAGCGGAATGAACGACGGATTATGGTATAGCTTTATAGGAAATGGGTCTGCAATAACCGTTGCTATAACCAATGTTGACACAAGTTTTGATCCAGAACTTTTTGTTTATGACGGTACTTGTAGCGGTTTGTTGTGTATTGCTGGCGCAGATTCAGGAAATGCTGGTCAAAACGAAAGTTCAACATTTACATCAACACTCGGAATAACTTATTATATAAACGTAGGACATTTTTATGAAGTAGAAGATTTTCCCGAAGGCAATTTCAAGATAGATATCACAACAACTGATCTTGCCAATAACCAATTTGAATTTAGCAACCTAAAAGTTTATCCAAACCCAGTAACTAGTATTTTGAATGTTGAAAATTCAGAAAAAATTACCAAAGTTTCAATCATTAATTTACTTGGTCAAGAATTAATAACCAAAAATTTTGATGATTTAAAAACCGAAATCGATTTTTCAGGATTACAATCAGGCAATTATTTTGCTAAAGTTTATAGCAACGATTCGGAGCAGGTTCTCAAGATTATTAAGAAATAAGTTTTAAGATGGCAGTTTTCAGTTTTCAGTTTTCAGTCGCAGTCTCAGTTTGCAGACTGAGACTGAGACTGAAAACTGAGACTTTAAATCTACCTTATGTCCAACAAACAAGCGCTTCATCGAAAATCCATGTCATCCGTCATTTAATTCTGCATTTCGTCCGTGTGTGGTTTTTTAAATGGAAGGGTTGTTGCAAATTTGACTATTATTAATCAAAAAGAACAAAAATTATGAAAACAATGAATCAAAAACTCCAAATAAATAACAACAATTTTGCGAGTAAAAATTTAAAAATAACATTAGCAATTATAGCCTTTGCTTTTTTTACAATTTCTTGTAGTAAAAACGATGATCCTGTGCCAGTTGCACCACCAGTTGTTGCAGAAAAAACTGTAAACGATATTACAATTACGACACAAAGAGTAAGTACTCCAATAGCGCCAAATCTAGGATATGTAAATAACATATCTAATTCTTGGTTTCAACTTGTTGGCAATGATATTTTATATTCTTGTGGTTCTGGTCTTGGTGCTTCAAATCCTCAGTTTATGCTCAAATACAACTTAGGAACTAATACTTTTAATTCTGCCTTACCAGATTCTACAGTACAATTTGGTGGTATTGTAAATAGTTTTGTAACAGATAATACAAATTTGTTTTATATCGCTAACCAAGCAAGGAAATATAATCTTGTTGCAAACACTTGGAACGATATTGATTATCCAGAGGCAATTAGGTTAAATACTCGAGAAGCTGGAATGTCTTTCGCCAATGGCAAAATATATGCTTGTGGAAGAGGTTCAATAGAATCAAATGCTTTTAAATCTTATAATATTACTACAAATGCTTGGTCTAATGAAAATGATTATTTAGAGGATATTACTATTCCAGAATTAGTTACAGTTCAAAATAAGATTTATTTGTTAGGTGGAAATGCTATTAGAAAAAACTTTTCATATTTTGATATTACTTCAAATACTTGGGTTGCAAAAACAAATTTGCCTTTTACGATGCTATCCTCTTATCAATCCAATATTGTTGCTCAGGCAAAAAACCGTTATGTTTTTGCTTTTCAAACAGATAAAATTTATGTCTATGATATTGTAAAAGACCAATGGAAAACTGAACCAATATTGGTTCCTGTAACTGGTAACACTGCACTTCATCTTTTTGGACTTAACGATACTACATTATTAATTACTGGAGTTAACATTAATTCTAGAGATTTTGCTTTGTACAAATTGACACTTAATTTACCTTAAATAATGTATAACCTAAATCAAAAATCGATTTAATAAGAGTTTGAAATTTTATTAATCAATTTTTAAATAAAAATATTAACCAATTAAACCAATTTTATTATGAAATCAACGATTCACGAACTCCAAAAAAGCGATAGCAACATTGTGAGTAAAACAAATTCAAAAAATTCAAGAAAAAACAATTACAGCCTTGTGGTTGCAGCATTATTAATTATCTCGGTACTAAACTTTTCTTGCAGTAAGCCCGAAAATGGCACAAACGGCACAAATGGTCTCGATGGAAAAAATGGTACTAATGGTGAGGTTGGTAGTGCAAATGTTATTTATGGTGAATGGGCACCAGTCAATTTTCCAGCAAACTTCGGAGGATATTCCACTTCCAGACAACCAATACAATTAACACAACAAGTTGTTGATTCAGGTATTGTTCTTGTGTACTTAAAAATAAATAGCAATCCTACCGATATATTATCATTAGGTTATTACCAAAGTCCACAAAATTTTGCAAGTTATAAATTATCAGTTGGACTAATCACAATTAATGGTTTTTACACTAATATTAATGCTCAAGTTTTATCATTCCGTTATGTCATCATTCCAGGTGGCGTTCCATCAGGTCGAGGCATAACCAAACCCGATTATAAAAATATGACTTACAGCCAAGTTTGTGCTAAGTTCAATATTCCTGAATAAATGTTAACAAAATAATGTTTCATCAATTGCCGTTGACTTTAGTCAACGGTTTTTTTGTGATTGCTATTGGCTTTAGCCAAAATAATGGTTGGTTTGGCTAAAGCCAATAAATGTGTTCTATAAAAAAACCTTTGGTTGAAACCAAAGGCAATTGAAAAATATCAAAAAACGTCAAATTTGACGTACTTGATGTCAAGTTTGACGTACTTGATGTCAAATTTGACATTGTTTATGCCAAATTTGACGTACTTGATGTCAAATTTGACGTTGCTGATGCTAAATTTGACGTCGCTTATGTCAAATTTGACGTATTTTATCAGTAAATAATAATTATTAAACAAAAATAACCTTTTTGCAATAAAGCAAAAAGGTTTTTAAATTAAAGCAATAGATATTTATACAGTTGGTGGCGGTGTTGCAGGTATTTCGGTGGCATTAGTAGTGCCAGTTCTGTTAAAAAACTGCCCAATTTCCGACACTTTGTTTTCAAAACCAGCCACTTTGGTTCCTGATTTGTATTGGCTGTAGCCATAATCGATCAACGAGGCTTGATAATTGTCATAATCGTGCAAAATTTTGTTGTTTTCTAAACTGTCTAAAACATTTTGCAGTCGCGACATCGCTTTCTGAATAAAATCTCGTGAGTCATAATCGGCTTGAAATTCGACCCAATCAACATCGGGCGAACTCAGTGCTGGTGTGTTGTTGCGGTAATCTAGCACTTTGTTTACAATAAGTTTGTTTTGCTCATTAATACTACTATACTTCTTGCGCTCTTCGGGCGAAATGTTCTTGTACTTTGGCGACAAAGTGCTTTCTAGAGTTGCAAGTGCTGCAAGAGCTGCGGTTTTTTCGGCAGCAGTAAAATGGTTGTTGTTTAAATTCTCGAATGGCATAATTAATGATTTTATGGTTAATTTTTACTAACGTTAAAATTAATAATTATATGAGAATATATATAAATATTTGTTAATTATTAGTAAACTAAATTAAACTTTGAGTGTTACTTTATCATTGCTTCGCCAGTTTGCACTTTCAGGCTCGTGTGCGAAGGAATCTCAACACTATTGCTCGTTTTATGAGGGATTCCGTCGGACACGAGCCTGCAAGAGCGAACTGGCGAAGCAATGCCAACTTGTACTTAGGTTTTACAATTCACACAACCCTGCTTTTAATCCCAAAAACAAGCAACTCATCGAAAAGTGATGTCATCCGTCATTTAATTCGGTCGTTCGTCCGTTGGTGGTTTTTTAAAACAGTGCGTTGTTGCACTTTTGACTATTATTAATTCATAAAAATAAAAAAATCATGAAATCGAATATTTTTTCAACAGTTCGCCTTTTAGGCTCGGGTCACGAACTCCAAAAAAGCGATAGCAACATTGTGAGTAAAACATTAAAAACACTATTAGCAATCATTGCACTAGCAACCACAATTTTATCTTGCTCGAAAGATGATGATGCACCAACACCAGTTGCACCCGAAAAAACAGTTTATATAGCTGGGTTTGAAAAAATAACAGGTAAACAATATGCTACCCTTTGGAAAAACGGAGTAGCAACTAAACTTACCGACGGAACTAAAATAGCAGAAGCCGTAAAAGTAGTTGTTTCAGGCAGCGATGTTTATGTTTTAGGCAAAGATGGCACAGATTATAAAGTTTGGAAAAATGGCACACCACTTTACACATTAGTCAGTTGCACAATAGCCGAAGGATTATATATTTCGGGCAACGATGTTTATGTATCGGGCAATTACGACAATTTTGCAAAATACTGGAAAAACAATACACAAGAAAACATTTCCGATGGAGTTTATCCTTGTAGAGCCAGAGATATTATTTTAGTAAATAATATTGTGCACATTGTGGGCGAAGAAATAAAATCGATTGCTATTCGAATTGCCAAATTATGGAAAAGAAGCAGTCCGTCTGCGTCAATCGATTTATCTCCTGCTGATAAGGTGGGCAGTGCTACTAATATTAGTAACATTGGCAACACAACATACATATCTGGCAGAGAGGATGGCTTTGGCAAAATATGGAAAGACGAAAGCAACTCGTTTACAACACCAAATACTGGAACATTATATAGTGTTTTTTGCTCAGGAGCAGATGTTTATGCTTTGGGAGTAGGTTTTGAAACTTATGGCATTCAAATATATAAAAACAAAAACTCAAGTGCTTTACCAGATAATTTTGAGGGAAACTCAATTTTTGTATCAGAATCTGATGTATATGTTTTGGGATTATTTGTAAATGGTGCAGATGATCAACCAGCAATATCTAAAAACGGAACTGTAACCAAATATGGCGATATTTCAGGGAATGTAAAAATGAACTCATTATTTGTAGTTAAATAATTAATACTTCACTAGTGTCCCGTTAAAAAAAATAAAAGTTCATTGAAATTATTGTAAATCTGTATTTTACGTTTAGTTTTATAGCGTGACGATTTCAAATCATTAT
>JAYWGV010000004.1:0-2608 GCA_043778105.1 Bacteroidota bacterium | reverse complement strand
CAAATGATGAAAATTATATGAGTTATTTCACAGCGCCTAAAACCGAAAAAGAAATGGTTGAAATTATTACAAAAGGTAAAAGTGATTTTGAACCAAATACTAAATCCGATTATAGCAATTCAAATTATGTATTGTTAAGTTACATTCTTGAAAAAAAAATACAAGAAAAAGTATAGCGAAATATTAAACTCTAAAATTATAAAACCTCTTGGATTAAAAAATACATATTTTGGAAGCAAAACAAATATTCAAAATAACGAATGCTATTCTTACCACTATGAAAATAAATGGATTAAAGAAAATGAAACCGATACATCAATACCAATGGGCGCAGGAGCAATTGTTTCAAATCCAACGGATTTAATAATATTTGTCGAAAAATTATTTGCAAAGAGAATTATTAATCAAAATAGTTTGAACCAAATGAAAACTATTAAGGATGATTTTGGTATGGGAATTTTTCAAATTCCATTCTATGATAAAAAAGGTTTTGGTCATACTGGTGTAATCGATGGTTTTAGTTCTGTTTTATCATATTTTCCTGAAAATAAATTAGCAATTGCATTGAACTCAAATGGAAATATCTACGATAACAATAACATTATGATTGCTGTTTTGAGTAATTATTTTGGAAAAAACTTCGAAATTCCAAAATTTAAAACCATCGAAGTAAAAACAGAAGATTTAGATCAATATTTGGGGGAATATTCTAGTCCAACATTTCCATTAAAAATTTCAATAAAAAAAGAAAATACAAAATTATTTGCTGAAGCAACTGGACAACCAACTTTTGTATTTGATGCCACAGAAAAAGATTGTTTTGAATATGTACCTGCCGGAATTAAAGTAAAATTTATACCGAAAAATAAAGAAATGGAAATAAATCAATCAGGAAAAAAGTTCATATTAACAAAGAAATAAAACAACGAACCGACAACAGCGGTTTGGAGCAATTGGGGTTTTAGGCAAACTTTGAAGTTGGTTTTGTACTTGGAAGTTCAGTCTTTAATTTATACATTTGGCTAACCAAATCCCCAACTGACGCCAAGCCACGAGACGTTAGCAGAAACCCAAGAGCGACACGAGACGTAAATAATTGCAATTAAAAATATTTATTATTGAAAGTTTACTAAGCAATTATTGCTAAATTTACGAGAATGTTATTTCAAAATAATTTATGAAAACAGAGATAGAAAAAGTTCAAATTAATTATCAAGGAAAACTTGTAACTGCTCGTAAACTAATCGTTACATCAGAAATTCCAATAAATATTAATGATGCTTGGCAAATTGTAAAAACCAGTAAATTATTGAAATTTGTATCTAGTCGAAAAATAAAATTTAAACCAATTGGTGGTTCGTTTCCTGAAATATGGCAACAAGATAAAACAGTCTCAACAAAAATGTTATTATTTGGTTTTATACCATTTGGCGGAATTCACTCATTATATTTTGAAAAAATTGATAACGAAAATAAAGTTTTACAAACTCGTGAAAAAGACGATTCTGCCAAAGTTTGGGATCATAAAATTTCTTTAATTGAACTCACTGAAAATAAAATAATCTATCAAGACCTAATAATTATTTACGGCGGTTTGCTTACTTTTATTATTACATTGTGGGCGAAATCATTTTACAAACACAGACAAAATAGATGGCAAATTGTTGCAAAAGAAATAGCAATTCTAAAATAATTATAACAACACTTAAAATGAAAATAAATACACTAATGCCAAATTACTTAATTCCTTTTTACAAAAATGAATTAAAGGCATATAAAAATAATTTACAAAAGGAGTTTCTGCAACTCGCTTGGTATCATTTAGAGAGAGCGCATATTATTGGTCAAAAATATCCATACGAACATACTTTTGTACATTGGAAGATGTTGCAATTTGGTGTAAAAATCAAAAGTTTTAAAGAAGTTTTAGGGCAAGTTCCAAGATTATTAATAGGTGGGGTAAAATCATTCGTTGGTCACATTCCAGTAGGTAATACAGGAGGTGCTAATGTTCCACCATTGAAACCAATGGAAATTCCAAAAGATTTACAACAAATATTAAATATATAAAACATAAAAATGATAAGCCGAAACTTCAATACACTAATCCGATTTATATATATTGCTATCGCAATTATATATATCTGCTTCGCAGACATATATATGTGTTCCGCATTTATATTTATGCTTGTCGTATTTATATTTATTGCAATCCGACTTATAAATATGTTAATCCGATTTGCATTTATGCCTACCCGACTTGTATTTATGCCAGTCCGACTTACATATATACCAATCCGAAACATAAAAGAAAAAGGCATACCAATAAATTGAAAACTAACCGTCCAAATGGGCATCTGCTAACAGCGGTTTGGCGCAATTGGGGTTTTAGGCTAACTTCAAATTTGGTTTTGTACTTGGAAGTTCGGTCTTTTATTTATACATTTGGCTAACCAAATCCCCAACTGACGCTAAGCCACGAGACGTTGTGCGAAACCGTAAGTGAAGACGTAAAGAAAAAAATCAAATTAAATTAATGAAAAAGATAATTTTTATGGGTTTATTAACAGGAATATCGAATATGCTTTTTTCTCAAAACAATATTAAA
>JAYWGV010000003.1:0-45570 GCA_043778105.1 Bacteroidota bacterium | reverse complement strand
TGTTTACAACTCATCAATTTTCCAAAAACAACACCTAATAACTTATGAAAAATTGTTAATAACGTAGTGGTTTTTATACTTTAATGCGTTTGCCCTGCGATTCGATTATTTGATTTTACTGAATAATAATGCTGTTTTTTTAACAATTGTTGAAACTATTTATAATAATTATCACATTTGTTGTTGTTTATATTCTAATAAACTGTATATTTGTGGCTTAACCAAAAAACTAAATCAAATTATTATGGACAAAAAAACATTATCTATAATCAGTTACATTACGATCATTGGATGGCTTGTGGCTTACTTTTCGTACAAGGACAAAGCAGACAAATCTTCGCTAGAAAAATTTCACCTTAATCAATCTTTGGGACTTGGAATTTTAGGGTTGGTTTATGGAATTGCAGTACAAATTATCGCATCGATAGTTCCTTCGATTGCTTTAATTTTAACTTTAGGGAATCTTGTGATTTTCGTACTTTGGATTCTAGGAATATTAAACGCATCAAAAGAAGAAGAAAAACCTTTGCCAATAATTGGCGGAATGTTCGAAGGTAAATTTGATTTTATTAAATAAAAAAAGATTCTATTAAATAGAAAATCCTGTTTGAAAATTTCAGACAGGATTTTTTATGGTTTTGGATATTTGAATTTTATATTTCTAATTAATTCTTCTAAACCGTTTAATTTTAATTCGTAAATTAGTTTTAATTGTTCACCCAATTGTCCTTTTGGCAATCGGTTATTGTGAATCCAAACCATATAATATTCTGGCAAATCTATTAAATATCTGCCTTCATATTTGCCGTAAGGCATTTTGGTGTGGGCGAGTTTTATAAGTTCTTCTTGGTTAGAATCCAAAATATTGCTGTTTATGAGCCTTCGACTGCGCTCAGGCGGCCAAATTATACAAATAAAGTTTGTACTATATATTCCAATTAATTACAATATCCTTCTCGATATCTGGATTTAAACTCAATAAAACTGGACAATTCATTGCTGTTCGTTCGAGAATTATTTTATTTTTATCTGAAACTTCAATACTAATATTCATAACAATTCCAATTTTTGCTATTTTTCTAGGTTCAGATTGCATAAACTTGGTTACTTCGACTGTCGAACCTTCAAGATTCAATTCTAGATCTTTGGATTTTATTGCCATAATCGAAATCATACAACTTCCTAAAGCATTGGCTAACAAGTCGGTTGGTGAAAAGGCTTCTCCTTTTCCGTGGTTGTCAGTTGGCGCATCAGAAAGAATTTTGGTTCCAGATTGAATGTGTTCAGACGAGGTTCGCAACTCGCCAAGATAGGTTACTAATGATGTCATGTTTATTCTGCTTCTGTAATTGTTAAATCTTGATTGTATTGTAAAATAAATAATCCTTTATTGATATATCCGCCTGATATTTTTTTCTGGTAATCGAATTTTGATTCTACCAATTCTGATGAAGTTTCGTTGACCGATTGCTCATAAGTTTTGTTTTGAGACAACCTCAACATTGTATCAAATGTAATATCGAAACCACGAGTTGCATACAAACTTGGTAAAATTTTATTTTTCTTTTTAAATGAATTTTCGAAATTTTTTGCATTTGCATTATTATTATCTCGAGAAAGCGAAGGATAAGTTAGTTTTAATTTAGTTAGTCGAGATAAAGCAATTTCGTCATAATCTAGTGTAGGATTATTCTCAAGAATTACTAATCGAATGTCAAAATCTTTTAAAGCTGCAATTAGAACATTAGTTGTCGATAAAATCAAATTGGTTTGTTCTGATGCGAGAATTACATAATTAATTTTATCTTTTACTAACAATGATTTCAAATTATCCGATGACAAAACTCCTTTAGAATCGACAGTTGCCAATTTAGTTTCTTTTTGATTTTCAATAATATATTTTTTGATTGCTAATTTTTTCGCATCAATAACCGCAATAATATTTCCTGATTTTTCTTGCATAAAATCGAACATTTCATCTTTTATAAATTCGCTTGACGGCATCGAAGAGTATAGATTTTTGAAGTTTTTTCCTGCATCTTTAGATAGCGGAGAAATTACAGGAACATTGTCGGCTTCTAACATTTCGGCAACTTTATCTGAATGAATTTTATAAAACGGTCCAATTACAGCATGATAATTTTTTAAATTATTTTCGTTAACCAAACTTTCTACGTTCGACGAATTTTTGGTTTCTTTAGAATCCAGAATTTTAACATCGATGTTCATTCCAACGGTTTTTGCAGAATCTATTGCCATTAATGCGCCTGCATAAAAATCTAAAGTCATGTTCAAGAAACCATCTTTTTTTAATCTTTTTTCTTGACCAATTATTGAATCGCCTTCGATTTTGGCAATATTAAATGGTAAAAGTAATGCAAGTTGTTTTTTAGTTCCGTTTTTTATGAATCTAGATAATTCTGACTTTTCTTTCTTGACTACCGATTTTATTGATGTTGTGGTTGGTACTTTTATCGTCATTCCTTCTTGAACGCCATTGACCAATTCTGGATTTATTGCAATTAAATTTTCTTGCGAAAGTGTGAACATTTTAGACAGTCCATAAAGGGTTTCTTGAGATTTTACGACATAATCTATATAATCGCCAGCTTTTGGCTTAGGTAAAATTGCAGGTTTTGTTTCTGTTTTTATAACACTGGCAACAACTTTGGTTGTGTCAATTTTTGCTGGAACAACTTTTGGAACAACTGGTTTTGGACGTTTTCCTGAAATATATAATTTTACTCCAATTTTTAATCCTTCAACAATTTCTGGATTCAATTTTTCGAGTTCGGCGATTGTAATGTTGTATTTTTTTGCAATTGCATACTTGGTTTCTTTTGGCAAAACTTCGTGAAGAACAGTTTTGTTTTTATCGATTTTTTCTGGTTCGGTTGGTTTGTATTCTATTGGTTTTGCTGCGCCTTTGTATGGAATTTTTATTGTTTGTCCCAATTTCAAACCTACTTCGGCAATCGATGGATTAAAATTTACCAAATCTTGAACTGTGATTCCGTATTGTTTTGCTATGCCATAAACAGTTTCTTTGACTAAAACTTTGTGCGTTTTAATTTGTTTTGCATTTTTATCTTGCGAAAAACCTATTTGAAATGTCAAAAAGGCGAATAATATGATTAAGAAATATTTCATTGTTGAATAGTTTTTCGTTAAAGTCGATACGAATTGCACAAATTTACACGAATAAAAGTTTGATTTTACAAATTAAACTAAGTTTCTTAGCCTAATTTTCATTTCTAATTTCAAGAATCATCACTTTTTCGAATTCTGGTTTTTTTTCGTTTATCTTAAATTGATATAAAACCTCTTCTAATTTCTCGGAATATTTTGTGTAAACATAATAAGAAAAAATATTAAAATCATAGATAAATCTTGTTTCGGTATAACCCGCACTTACTAATTTAGATGCGAATTTATCTCTAGAATTGGCTTCGGTAAATGTGTCTAAAACTAAATAATATCCGTTTTTAATAAGTTTCAAGTTTTTTAAAACTTTAATATTTGCAGTTTTATCTTTATTCAAATCTTCATCTTTCAATGATTTTTTGATTGTATCGGTTGTAATTTTTTCAGGTAAATTATCAGCAACTGTAAGTTCTTTTATGACTTTTTTCTCTTGATGTTTTAATTTTAACAAAGCCATTTTATCGTCATAATCTCGAGCTTCTTCACTATAAAAAGTTGCTTTACCAATTCTCCTTCTTATTTCTTTTTTCTTGCCAAGTTCCAGCGAATCTATTTTTGTAATCAATGTTTTATTTTTTGCATCAATTTTGGTTTGTTCATTTTGCATTTTATAAATATCATTGATTAAATTGGCACCAACTGATGGATTTTGCGATTTTACCTTTTTGTTTTCACGAACTTTTTTCTTTAAAACTAAACTTTCATCTTGCTTGATTCTCTGAACTTTATTCATTATTAAAGAATAGGTTTTGCGATTATCGGCCAAATCTCGTTTTAATTGATATAGCAATTCATCTGTTTTTTGAGAATTTTCTTCGGCTTCTTGTTGTAATTTTTTAGAATTTTCTAAATCGGTTATTTCACTGTTTTTCAATAAAATCAGTTCTTCATTGATTGTCACAACGAGCGAATCTAGCTTAGATATCAATATGTCTTGAATGTTTCTATTGGCATCAAGAACCAATTTTAATTTTTCGGTCGAATTGCCTTTTACAGCATCAATTGCATTCAAATTAATTTTCAAGTTATTAACTTGAATAACTTTTTGATTCATTTGTTTTTGAACATTCAACTTGTCATTTACTTCTTGAAGTTCAATATCTTTGGCTTTGTTTTTTTCTATTTCAACTTGCTTTTCGGCCAATGCAACCATTAATTCTTCGCTGTCATTTTTGGGTTTTATGACATTTTTATTGATTGCTAATTTTGTTCCTTCATTCAAACTAGAAATTATTTCAGGATTCTGAGATTCAAGATGTTCGATAGAAATTCCGTATTGTTTTGCAATAGAATATTTGGTTTCTTTTGGTAAAACGGTATGAAAAATGGTTTCGGAATTGATTACTCTTGCTTGACCAGAAAGTGTTTTCTTTTTATTTGGAATAGTAATTATTTGACCTATTTGTAATCCGTTTTTTATGACTTCGAAATTATAAAAATCTAAATCTTGAACCGAAACATTGTACAATCTGGCAATACTAAAAAGCGATTCTTTGGCTAAAACTGTGTGTTTCGAACTATTTGCATCTTTTATTATTGGAGTTTCATATCGAATTATCGAAGCTGTTTTTTTATCTGGAATTACTAGCTTTTGACCAATTTTTAATCCGTTTTCCAGTGTTTTTAAATTTGCACTTTGTATAATGTCAACAGCAATATTATATTTTTTTGAGATGCCGTAAATTGTTTCTTTTTCTTGGACAATATGCTCAAAAGTTGATTGTGCATTTGTAAAACAAAAACTTAAAATAAAAAATAGGATTATAAATTTTTTCATAATTTTTTAATTCGATGGAAATTTTAACTAATTATAATATATTAGATGAACTGCCGTTTATCTCTACAAATACGATCTCTAAAATTAGTTGAACTGCCGTTCATCTCTACAAATACATCTCTAAAATTTGATGAACTGCTGTTCATCTCTACAAAATCAAATCGAAAATATTTATCGTAATATTTTTTATATAAATAGAATATTTTCAATAAATATTATTTGCTGTTTCAAAATCTAATGTCAAATATCTGAAATCTAAATTCTAAAATCGTTAATCTAAAATCCTTATTCCCACTCAATTGTTGCTGGCGGTTTCGAGCTAATATCATAGACAACTCTATTAACGCCTTTTACTTTATTGATTATATCGTTAGAAATTTTCATTAAAAAATCATACGGCAAATGAACCCAATCTGCTGTCATTCCATCAGTTGATTCTACTGCTCGAAGTGCAACAACTTTTTCATAGGTTCTTTCGTCGCCCATAACTCCAACGCTATTAACTGGTAACAAAATTGCTCCTGCTTGCCAAACTTTATCGTATAAATTCCATTCTTTCAATCCATTTATAAAAACTGAATCTACATCTTGCAATATGCTAACTTTTTCGGGAGTAATATCGCCTAAAATTCTGATTGATAATCCAGGTCCAGGAAAAGGATGACGACCTAATAACTCGGCGTCAATTCCAAGTGTTGCTCCTACTCTACGCACTTCGTCTTTAAAAAGCATTCGCAAAGGTTCGACAATTTTTAACTTCATATAACTTGGTAAACCGCCAACATTATGATGCGATTTGATGGTTGCACTTGGTCCTTTGACCGAAACCGACTCGATTACATCTGGATAAATCGTGCCTTGAGCCAACCATTTTACATCTTTAATAATTTTCGATTCATCGTCAAAAACTTCAATAAAAACACGACCAATGGTTTTTCGTTTGGTTTCTGGATCAGAAATTCCAGCTAATTCAGAAAGAAATCTATCGCCAGCATCAACGCCTTTGACATTCAATCCCATTCCTTTATATTGATTTAATACGCTTTCGAATTCATTTTTGCGCAACAATCCGTTATTTACAAAAATACAATACAAGTTTTTGCCGATGGCTTTATGCAATAAAACTGCTGCAACTGTAGAATCTACACCACCAGAAAGTCCTAAAACTACTTTGTCATCTTGTAATTTTTCTTTCAAATCAGCAATACAATCATCAACAAATGCATTAGGTGTGAACGATTGTGGAACTTCCGCAATTTTCACCAAAAAATTTTCTAGCAGTTGTTTTCCATCTGTCGAATGATAAACTTCTGGGTGAAATTGAATTGCAAATGTAGTTTCGCCTTCAATTCTATAAGCTGCATTTTCGACATCTTGAGTGCTGGCGAGTTTAATTCCGTTAGTTGGCAACGTTTTTATAGAATCGCTGTGCGACATCCAAACTTGCGAATTGAGATTGATATTTTCGAAGAATAATTCCTTCTCCTTTATATAGGTCAAATTTGCCCGACCATATTCACGTGTGTTTGATTGTGCAACTTCGCCACCAGAAAAATGAGCTAAATATTGCGCTCCATAACAAACGGCTAGCAAAGGCATTTTGCCACGAATGTTTGATAAATCTGGATGTAAAGCGTTGTCAGAGCGAACAGAAAATGGGCTTCCACCAAGAATTACAGCTTTATAACTTGACAAATCGGTTGGAATTTTATCAAATGGAAAAATTTCGCAAAAAATGTTTAATTCTCTAACACGACGCGCAATAAGCTGGGTATATTGCGAGCCAAAATCTAAAATAAGTACGTTGTGTTGCATAAGCAAAAATAGTTTTTTTATTTGATAAGGAAATTGAAAAATGACAAAATTTTATGCACTATAAATTAAAAACGTTACTAATACATAGTTTTAAGATTTGATTATTAATTTGAATTTTTTTCATATCTAAAACATAACTACATTTGCAGTATAAATTTAATGAAATGAAATTCAACACCAAAACCATACATGGTGGGCAACACCACGACCCAAGTACAGGCGCAGTCATGCCACCAGTTTATCAAACCTCAACATTTGTTCAAACAAGTCCTGGGCAACCATTAAATCCTGATTATGAGTATTCTCGTGCTGCTAACCCAACACGTTCGGCATTAGAAAATGCATTGGCTAGCATAGAAAACGGCACTCGTGGTTTGGCTTTTTCATCTGGATTAGCGGCCACTGATTGTGTTTTACGCTCGTTTAAATCCGGAGACGAAATCATTGCAATGGATGATTTATATGGCGGAACTTACAGAATGTTTACACGTATATACAAAGATTCTGGAATAAAATTTCATTTTGTTGATATGAATGACATCGAAAAATTCAAATCATTAATTAATGTAAATACCAAATTGGTTTGGGTTGAAACACCAACTAACCCGCTAATGAAATTGGCTGACATTCAAGAAATTGCCAAAATAACCAAACAACACAACATTCTTTTTGCTGTAGATAATACTTTCGCAACGCCATATTTGCAAAAACCACTTGATTTAGGCGCAGATATTGTCATGCATTCGGCGACAAAATATCTTGGTGGACATTCTGACGTTATTGCCGGAGCATTGATTGTCAAAGATGAAGCATTGGGCAATCAACTGCATTTTCAACAATTTGCAACTGGTGGAACTCTTGGTCCAATGGATTCTTTTTTGGTTTTGCGTGGCATAAAAACATTGCATTTGCGGGTGCAGCGTCATTGCGAAAATTGTGAAAAAGTAGTTGAATTTTTATGTAATCACTCAAAAATTAAAACGGTATATTATCCTGGTTTGTCAACTCATCCATATCACGAAATTGCAAAAAAACAAATGAGTGGTTTTGGAGGAATGGTTTCATTCACTTTCAAATCGGGCGAAAAGCAAGATTCTATTAAATTTCTTGAAAAATTAAAAGTTTTTACTTTGGCAGAATCTTTGGGTGGCGTTGAATCTTTGGCAAATCATCCTGCGTTAATGACACATGCATCGATTCCAGAAGATAAAAGAAAAGAAATTGGTATTACAGATGATTTAGTAAGATTAAGCGTCGGAATTGAAGATGCCGATGATTTAATCAATGATTTAAAACAAGCATTAAAAGAAGATTAGTAAATTTTAATAAAATAAAAAAAACCGATTACTCAAAATGAATAATCGGTTTTTTTATTTAAAATTTTTATTAATCAAAATAATAAACATATCCTAAATTGATTGTCGTTGACCAGTCGTTAGAGGTATTTTCAGGATATTTATTTGAATCAGGATTCAATCCGTCCATCCAATCGGTAAAATAGTATTGAATTCTAGCATCGATAATCAATGCGTTAGATTTATCAAGCAAATATCTTGCACCAATGCTTGTTGTTAACGAACCTGTTAATCCAGATTCATTTTTGATTCCATCTAGATATTTATCGGGAGTAGTTGCAGAATTTCCTATTGGTCCCAAAGATGATTTTACAACTGAAGTATAATTTGATAATTGTGAACCAAAACTAACATAAGGACTAAAAGTGTCACCATTATAATCATCAGTTTTGAATGGATAAATTTCCATCTGAAAACCAAAATTAAATGCAGTTACCGAACCTGACATTGCACGAAGTTGGTTTGCAAAAAGATTTGTATATTTTGGTTCTACATATTTGCCATAATGATTTAAAGTAGATTTCATGTAAGAAGCCTCTAATCTTAATTTAAAATATTCTGAAAACGATGATTTTGCGTCACTAATTGCAGAAACGTAATAAAATACTCCAATAGAAATGCCATTATTTTTATAATAATTTTCAAATACACCTGCTTCGCCATAATCAGATTGAAAAAATACGGGACCAGCCATTATTCCAATTTCTTTATTGGTACCACCACCATTGGTGTATTGAGCAAATGTCAAATTCGAACATAAAAACAAAAACAAACAATATATAAAAAAACGTTTTGCCATAATAGCTAGAATTAGATTTTGTACAAATATATAAAAACATCAATCACTTACTAAAAAAAAGTAAAAAAAATACGATAACTTAACATGAATTTTTGAAAATCATATTTTAATTAACCTAAAAATATGAAATTGAAATTAATTTTACCTAAAAACAAAGAATTCTTTAAAATTTATTCTATATTTTTCTATAACAATGTATATTTGCAAATTATTACGAAATCGATTTCTTTAACTAATAATTAAAATAATATGTCGCAAAGTATCAATGCATTTATAGATGCAGTTGCCCTTAAAAATCCAAACGAGCCAGAATTCATGCAAGCAGTAAAAGAAGTTGCAGAAACTGTAATTCCGTTTATCGAAGAAAATAAAAAATACCAAAACCAAATGCTTTTGGAAAGAATGGTAGAATCTGAACGTATAATTATGTTTAGAGTTGTTTGGATTGACGATGCTGGAAAAACTCAAGTAAACCGTGGTTATAGAATTCAGATGAACTCGGCAATCGGACCATATAAAGGAGGAATTCGTTTTCATCCATCGGTGAACCTTAGTATTTTGAAGTTTTTGGCATTTGAGCAAACGTTCAAAAATAGTTTGACAACTCTGCCAATGGGCGGAGGAAAAGGTGGAGCAGATTTTGATCCAAAAGGAAAATCAGATATCGAAGTAATGCGTTTTTGTCAAGCATTTATGACCGAATTATCAAAACATATTGGAGGAAACACCGATGTTCCAGCTGGCGATATTGGCGTTGGTGGTCGCGAAGTTGGCTATATGTTTGGTCAATATAAAAGATTAAGAAACGAATTTACTGGTGTTTTAACTGGAAAAGGAATTTCTTTTGGAGGTTCATTAATTCGTCCTGAAGCAACTGGTTATGGCGATGTTTATTTCGCACAATCTATGTTGCAAACCAAAGGCGATAGTTTTACTGGTAAAGTTGTAGTTGTTTCTGGGTCAGGAAATGTAGCGCAATATGCTGCCGAAAAAGCAACTCAGTTAGGAGCAAAAGTTGTTGCAATGTCAGATTCTGCTGGATATATTTATGATGCTGATGGAATTGACACAACTAAATTGGCTCACGTAATGGAAATTAAAAATGAACTTCGTGGTCGTATTTCTGATTATATTAAAAAATATCCGAATGCAAAATATGTCGAAGGAAAACGTCCGTGGGAAGTAAAATGTGATGTAGCTTTGCCTTGTGCAACTCAAAACGAATTGAACGAAGCCGAAGCAAAAATGCTTGTTGCCAATGGTTGTATTTGTGTTGCCGAAGGCGCCAACATGCCAACAACGCCAGAAGCAGTAATTGTTTTTCAAGATGCTAAAATATTATTTGCTCCAGGAAAAGCGTCTAATGCTGGTGGTGTTGCAACTTCTGGACTAGAAATGTCTCAAAACTCATTGCGTTTGTCTTGGACTTCGGAAGAAGTTGATGAGCGTTTAAAAGGAATTATGTTAGCAATTCATGCATCTTGTGTGCAATATGGAAAAGATGCAACTGGTTATGTAGATTATGTGAAAGGTGCAAATATTGCAGGTTTCGTAAAAGTTGCCGATGCAATGCTTGGTCAAGGCGTAGTATAATTTTATATTTTTATAAACTAAAAAGCCTTCAAAAATTTTGAAGGCTTTTTTTTGTCTAAAAAGTCTATAATCTTAAAGTCTTTTGTCTAAAAGTCTAACGTCTAAAAGTCTTGCGTCTAGCATCTAAAGGTCTTAAGTCTAAAAGTCTATTTCGCCAAAGCATATCGTTTAGAAACTTCTGTCCAATTGATTACACTAAAAAATGCTTCGATATAATCTGGACGACGGTTTTGATAATTCAAATAATAAGCATGTTCCCAAACATCCATTCCAAGAATTGGTGTGCCACCACAGCCTACTTCTGGCATTAACGGATTATCTTGATTTGGTGTTCCACAAACATCAAGTTTGCCATCTTTTTGTGTACAAAGCCAAGCCCAACCTGAACCGAATTGTGTTGCACCAGCTTTTGCGAATTTAGCTTTAAATTCGTCAAAGCTTCCAAAATCACGGTCAATTGCTGTTGCTAAATCACCATTTGGCAATCCGCCACCATCGGCAGACATAACTGTCCAGAATAAATTATGATTATAAAATCCGCCGCCATTATTTCTAACCGCAGCATTTTTCATGTCTAAATTCATTAAGACATTTTCGATATTTTTTCCTTCCATATCTGTGCCTGTTACAGCCGCATTTAGGTTGGTTGTATAGGCGTTATGATGTTTGGTATGATGAATTTCCATTGTTCGAGCATCAATATGTGGTTCAAGCGCATCATAAGCATAAGGTAATTGTGGTAATTCGAATGACATAATGTTTTAGGTTTAAATGATTATTAAATATTTTATTCAAAAATAATCAATTAACTTTGAAATTGAAAAATAACTTGTTACATAATTACTATTTCATTATAAATAAAATTTATTTCATTAAATGAACCTCGACATTCAACCACTTCATCTCAAAAACGAAATTGTACAACTTGTTCCTCTTCAAGAATCTGATTTTGATCGATTATTCGAGGTAGCTTCTAATCCATCGGTTTGGGAACAACATCCTAACCCAAATCGTTATCAAAAAGAAGTTTTTCGAAATTATTTCGAAGGTGCGATTTTATCTCAAGGTGCATTTATTGTTTTAGATTCTCAAACTAAAAAAGTTGTTGGTTGTTCGAGATTTTATGACTTTAATGCTGATATGAATTCCATAAAAATTGGTTATACATTTATAGGTATAAATTTCTGGGGAAAAGATTTTAATAAAAACATGAAATCATTGATGATAAATCACGCATTTGAAAAACTAGAAAATGTAATTTTTGATATTGGCGCCAATAATCTTAGGTCTCAAATTGCAATTTCAAAAATTGGAGCTATTAAAATTGGAGAACAAATTATTGAATATTATGGCGAAGAGCCGAAGTTGAATTTTATTTATCAGGTTTCGAAATTTTATATCTAATATCCTAAATTTAAAATTGAATGCAAAGACCTTCATTTTCAATATACGACGCATCTGCAGGATCGGGCAAAACTTATGCTTTAGTCAAAGAATATCTCAAAATCATTCTATCATCTAAACAAAACGATGCTTACAGAAATATTCTCGCAATAACTTTTACCAACAAAGCCGTACACGAAATGAAATCGAGAATTGTTGGCAGTTTGTCCGAATTTACTAAAGACGAACCAAGCGCAAAAGCATTAGATTTAATGAATGATTTGTCTATAGATTTAGAACTTTCTATAATCGAAATCAAGATTAAATCGCAACAAATCATCAAGCATATTATTCATAATTATGCAGCGTTTGACATTTCTACAATTGATAAATTTACCCACAAAGTAATTCGGGCATTTGCACACGATTTAGGTTTGCCAATGACATTTGAAGTATTGATAGACAGCGAAAATCTTTTGACCGAAGCTGTAGATGCGATTATTGCCGAAGCTGGAAACGACGAAATTTTGACCAAATTGCTCATCGATTTTACGATGGAAAAAACTGACGATGACAAATCTTGGGATATTTCTAGAGAAATTCTAGAAACTGGTAGATTGATTCTCAATGAAAATAACCGAAACGAGATCTCGCATTTTGAGAATAAAAAAATCGAGGATTTTATTGATGTAAAAACAAAATTATCTGCTGAAGTTAAAGTTTTGGAAGATGAAAATATTTTATTTGCTTCAAGCGCATTGGCATTAATTAATAATAATGGTATTGATTTAAAATCATTTGCTTATGGCACATTTCCAAAACACATTCAGTTTATAATCGATAAAGATAATAGAGCCAATAATTATAAATTTCTTGAAATAGATGAAGTAAAAATTACTTCAAAAGCTAAAGATAGCAATTTAATCGAAGGAATTCTTCCAGAAATTTTAAATTTTTTATCTAAAATTTATACCAATAACGAAAAAAAAGATTTTTATAAAGCATTTCTTAAAAACATAACGCCACTTTCGTTATTAAACACCATTAGCGACAAACTCAAAAACATTCAGCAAGAACAAAATATTTTGTCGATTGCAGAATTTAATGCATTGATTCACAACGAAATTCAAAATCAGCCAGCACCATTTATATATGAAAGATTGGGCGAAAGATACAAGCATTTTTTTATAGACGAGTTTCAAGACACGTCAGAAATGCAATGGTTAAACTTGATTCCGCTTATTGACAATGCGACTTCGAGCGAAATAAATGGCGAAAAAGGAACTTTGATGATTGTTGGCGACCCAAAACAATCTATTTATCGTTGGCGTGGCGGAAAAGCCGAGCAATTTATAGAGCTGAGCAAAGAAAAAAATCCGTTTAATAATCCTGAAAAAGTGGTTACTCCATTGTATCAAAACTATAGAAGTTATTCGAAAATTATTGAATTTAACAACGAATTATTTCAAATGCTTTCGTCAGAATTTGATAATTTGGATTATCAAGATTTGTATAAAAATCACGTTCGTCAAGAAACTAATTCTAAAATTGGTGGTTATGTAAATATTACGTTTCTACCAAAATTTGAAGATATTGAGGACGATTTCGATGAAGAACCTTTGGGTAAATCCGATTTGTATGTTTTAGAAACGTTAAATACTATTCAAAATTGCCAAAATCAAGGTTTTGAATATAAAGATATTGTTATTTTAACCCGAAAACGCAGTCAAGGAATTGCAATTGCTAGTTATTTGACCGAGCAAAAAATTCCGATTTTATCATCAGAAACTTTAATGATAGCGAATGCTACCGAAGTTCGATTGATAATTCATATTTTGAAATATTTACAAAACAGCAATGATTTAGATTCCAAAGCCAATTTCTTGCAATATTTGGCCGAAAATGCTCAAAATGAATTGCCAATTCACGATTTTATTGCCAAGGGAATGTCGCTAGAAATTGAAACTGAATTCGAAAATTGGTTAGAAAACTACAACGTAAATTTAAGTTTTTCGAACATTAGAAAAAAATCTTTGTACGAGGCGGTTGAGATTATTGTTTCAAAGTTTTTGAACTCAAAAATCGAGAATGCCTACGTTCAATATTTCTTAGATATTGTTCTTGAAAGAGACATTCGTAACCAAGCAGGAATTTCTGATTTCTTGAATTATTGGGATAAAAACGCGGAGAAATTTAGTATTCCGTCGCCCGAAGGCACAAATGCTGTTAGAATTATGACCATTCATAAATCAAAAGGTTTGGAGTTTCCTGTCGTGATTTTTCCATTTGCCGAAGAAGATTATAATCGAAAACCAAAATCGAAATTGTGGCTCAATGCCGATTCAGAAACATTTGGTTTACCTAAAGTTTTAATCGACAATTCGAAAGCAATTGAAGGTTTTGGCTCGGGCGCCTCAGAAGTTTATAACCAGAAAAAACAAGAAGAGTTATTGGACAATATTAATGTTTTGTATGTTGCATTGACACGAGCCGAAGAGCAATTATTCATTATATCATCAATGAATTTGGATAAGGTTGGCGAACCAAGAAAAAACAATATGTCCAGTTTTTTTATAAATTATTTAATTAAGGAACATTTATTTGATGAAGATCAACTAGAATATGAATTTGGAGTTAAAACAAAATTATCCAAAACCGAAAAACACATTGATAAATCGAAAACAATCGAATTAGTTGCAGAAGTTTTAGATCCGAAAAATATTAAAATCGCCCAACGAGAATCGTTAATGTGGGGGACGCACCAACAAGAATCTATTGAATATGGAAACGTGGTTCATGAAATTTTATCATATATTAAAATTAAAACCGACGTTGATTTAGCAATTACAAAAGCCATCGAAAACGGATTAATTACAATAAATCAAAAAAATGCAGTCGAAAAAAGCATTCAAGAAATTGTAAATCACAAAGATTTAGAAAATTGTTTTACGGGCGATATAAAGGTTTTAAACGAACAAACAATCATTCAGAAAGAAGGAAAAACAATTAAACCCGATAGAATGGTAATTTCTAAAAATAAAGAAGTACATCTTATAGATTATAAAACTGGGTTGCATCAGTCAAAATATAAATTACAACTCGAAAATTATCAAATGGCAATCGAAAAAATGGGTTATACGGTTGTTAAAAAATCAATCATATATATAGGAGAAGAAATCAATATCATACATTTGTAAAAAGAAAAAATCGATGGAAGTAAAAAACAGTACAATTAATGATATTGATGCCATTTTTAAATTATATGATCTTGCAACTGAATTTCAAAAATTAAAATTTACAAATCATTGGCCTGTATTTAGCAGAAATTTAATTGAAACCGAAATATTGGAAAATCGCCAATGGAAATTAATTATCGATGGGAAAATTGCTTGTGTTTGGGCAACAACGTTTGATGATGAATTAATTTGGCAAGAAAAAAATTCTGATTCTAGCGTGTATATTCACAGAATTGCAACAAATCCTGATTTTAGAGGTAAAAATTTAGTGCAAACAATTATAAATTATGTTAAGCAATTTGCGATTACCAATAATAAAAATTTCATTCGAATGGATACTGTAGGAGAAAATCAATTGTTAATTAATCATTATGTAAAATGTGGATTTAACTTTTTAGGACTATCGAAATTGCATAAAACCGATGGATTGCCAAAACATTATGAAAATGCAACAGTAAGCTTATTTGAAATAAAATTATAATAAATAAAAAATTACAACCTAATTTAATATGTACGGAAAAATTCAACAACACTTGCAGTCCGAACTTCAAACAATTGAAGATAACGGTATTTTTAAAACAGAACGCATAATTACTTCGCCACAAGGAGCAGAAATTACTGTCAATGGCGAAACGGTTCTGAATTTTTGCGCCAATAATTATTTAGGATTATCATCGCATCCAGAAGTCGTTCAAGCAGCGAAAGACACTTTGGATTCTCACGGATTCGGAATGTCGTCGGTGCGATTTATTTGTGGAACACAAGACATTCACAAAACATTAGAACGTAAAATTGCTGAATTTTATGGAACAGAAGATACAATTCTTTATGCCGCAGCATTTGATGCCAATGGTGGAATTTTCGAACCTTTGCTTGGCGAATTGGATTGCATAATTTCCGACTCATTGAATCACGCTTCGATTATTGATGGTGTTCGTTTGTGCAAAGCTGCTCGTTATCGTTATAATAATAATGATATGCAAGATCTTGAAAAACAATTGATTGATGCCACCGAAAAAGGATGTCGTTTCAAATTAATTGTAACCGATGGCGTTTTTTCAATGGACGGAATTGTAGCATCTTTAGATAAAATTTGCGATTTGGCCGATAAATATGACGCATTGGTCATGGTTGACGAATGCCACGCTGCGGGTTTTATTGGTGCAACTGGCAAAGGAACGCCCGAAGCAAAAGGTGTTATGGGACGCATTGACATTATTACAGGAACTTTAGGAAAAGCACTTGGTGGCGCAATGGGCGGATATACAACTGCCAAAAAAGAAATTATTGAATTGTTGCGCCAGAGATCTCGACCATATTTATTTAGTAATTCATTGGCACCAGCAATTGTTGGCGCATCGATAAAAGTTTTTGAATTATTAGAAAAAGACACTTCGTTGCGAGATCAACTTGAATGGAACACCAATTATTTCAAAGCTGGTATGAAAAAAGCTGGGTTTGATATTGTTGATGGAGATTCGGCAATTGTACCTGTAATGTTATATGATGCAAAATTATCTCAAAATATGGCAAATGAGTTGCTCAAAGAAGGCATTTATGTAATAGGTTTTTTCTTTCCAGTAGTTCCAAAAGACAAAGCAAGAATTCGAGTTCAACTTTCTGCAGCTCATTCAAAAGAGCATTTAGACAAAGCTATAACTGCTTTCATATCAGTAGGAAAAAGGTTAAAAGTTATAAATTAATTTTTTTTTAACCAAAATTTGTAGTTTTTTGAATAAAAAATTTTGAAATTAAAATTTAAATATTACTTTTGCTAAACAAATTATTGTAATCTAACAAAATTAAGTATGAAACATCTTAACAAATTATTTGCTGCAGTATTATTGCTTGCTGGACTTAGTTCACAAGCACAAGACAGCAACAATCCATGGGCTATAACCTTTGGAGCCAATGCAGTAGACACTAGAGTTAGTGCTGCTTCAAATGTAACTGATCAATTTTCTCAATATTTTAATGCGAAAGACAACTGGAATATACTTCCATCTGTTTCTTATTTAAACGTATCTAAATATATTGGTAGTAACTTCTCTTTTGGAGTAACTGGGTCGGTTAACAAAATTAATAAGTTTGTATCTCCAAAAGTTGCACCTTCTAAAGATTATTTAGTTAGCAATCCTGGAGACTTAAATTATTATGCAGCAGATGCAGTAATTAATTATAGTTTACAAAACCTATTGAAATCTAAATGGTTCGAGCCATCTGCACACATTGGTGGTGGTTATACTTGGTTAGGTGATTTAGCAAAAGGTGGAACTGCAAATGCAGGTTTGGGTTTAAACCTATGGTTTACTGAAATGGTAGGTTTATCATTAAGATCTACTTATAAATATTCATTTTCTGACTCAACTTTAAGAGGAGCAGCTGATAACATTCCTACACATATGCAACATTTTGCAGGTCTTACTTTCAAATTTGGAGGAAAAGATACTGACGGAGATGGAATTTATGATAGAGATGATGCTTGTCCAGATGTTGCAGGTCCAAAAGAATTTAATGGTTGTCCTGATACTGATGGAGATAAAATTATTGACAAAGACGATGCTTGTCCAGATGTTGCTGGTTTAGCAGCTTTCAATGGTTGTCCTGATACTGATGGAGATGGTGTAGCTGATAAAGATGACAAATGTCCAGATGTTGCAGGTTTAAAATCTATGATGGGTTGCCCTGATGCTGATGGCGATGGTGTAACTGATGCATCTGACAAATGTCCTAAAGAAAAAGGTCCAAGAGAAAATGCTGGTTGTCCTTACTTAGATACTGATGGAGACACAGTTCTTGACAAAGATGACAAATGTCCAACAGTTAAAGGTACAGTAGCATTAGCTGGTTGTCCAGAACCTATAATTGACGATGCAGTAATTAAAAAATTAAATGATTATGCCAAAACTATTTTGTTTGATACAGCTAAATCTACATTCCAAGCTCAAACAATACCAGTTCTTGAATCTATTGCTGCAATCTTAAAAGAGTATCCTACAACTAAATTTAGCATAGAAGGACACACTGACAATGTTGGTAAACCTGCAAAAAACTTGACATTATCTCAAGATAGAGCAGCAGCAGTAGTTACTTATTTAACATCTAATGGTATTGCAACCGATAGATTAACATCTGCTGGATTTGGTCAAACAATGCCAATCGCTGATAATAAAACTAAAGTTGGAAAAGCTTCTAACAGACGTGTTGAAGTTAAATTAGTAAAATAATTTGATTTAATATTTCTAAAATATTTTTTAAAACGTCTCGATTTTATCGAGACGTTTTTTTTATATTTATCAAATGAAAGAAAGCACATTTTTAGAAAAACTCGCTGAAGTAATAATTGATAAATATTCACATAATTTATCTAATACGATAATTGTTCTGCCTAATAAACGAGCCAAAATATTTTTGATTGAGGCTTTAAAAAATCAAGTAGAAAACAATATACTTTCGCCAGAAATTATTGCAATCGAAGATTTTATTCAAGATATTTCAAGTATTCGAACAATCGATCCAATTGAATTATTATTCGAGTTTTACCAAGTATATTTAACGATTACAGATAAAAAAAACCAACAAGAATTTGAATTATTTGCCAATTGGGCAAAAACTTTACTTCAAGATTTTAATGAAATCGATAGGTACTTATTAGAACCAAATTATGTTCTTTCCTATTTAAAAGATATCGAGGACATTAAAAAATGGGGAATAGAAGTTGAACATAAAACCAAATTATTAGAAAATTATATCGATTTCTGGAAATTATTGCCCAACTATTATCAATCGTTATACGAACATTTGGTTAACAAAAGTATTGGCTATCAAGGTTTGATTTATCGCGAAGCTGTCAAAAATTTAGAAAGTTATTGCAAAACAATTCAAAATAAAAAATTTGTATTTGCAGGTTTTAATGCTTTAAATCAAGCTGAAGAAAAAATCATACAATATTTAGTTTCTAAAGATTTAGCAGAAATATTTTGGGATGCTGACCAAACTTTCCTAAATGATCCTTATCATGATGCTGGATTGTTTTTGCGAAAATTCAAGTCAAGTTGGAAACATTATAAATCAAATCCTTTTGATTGGATTTTTGATGATTTTTCGAAAACCAAAAATATTCAAGTAATTGGCACTCCAAAAACCATTGGACAAGCCAAAATTACTGGAAGTATTATTGAACAAATAAAATTTCAAAATCCAGATTCTAACCTAAATAATGTGGCTATTGTTATTGGTGAAGAAAATTTATTGGTGCCACTTTTGTATGCTTTGCCTGCAACAGTTGGAGCGTTGAACATAACTATGGGATATTCTGGAAAGAACAATCCAGCCCAAATTTTAATTGCCAAAATGTTCAAAATGCATACTAATGCATTATCAAGAAACGCCAATAATTATGTTTTTTATTACAAAGACGTTCTTGATATTTTGACACATCCGTTAGTTGAACCTTATTCGAATTCGAAACAATTAGTACAGATAATCAATAGAAACAACTATACTTTTATTACACATAAAAAACTTTTAGAATTAAATCTAAATTCTAATAATTTGTTCGAGCTGCTTTTCAGCAAATGGGATAAAAGTTCGATTGAAGTTCTTGAATCTATTTCGAGTTTGTTATTGATTGTAAAACAGAATTTGAATAACGATAACGAAGAAGAAAAAATCACAAAAGCATTTGTGTTTTCAATTTTTAAAGTCATTAATAAACTAATAAATTATTATTCTCAACATTCGCATATTGACAAAATAGAAACATTATTTGCGATTTACAAACAAGTAATAGATTTGGCAGAAGTTTCATTTGAAGGCGAACCTTTAAATGGTTTGCAAATAATGGGCGCATTAGAAAGCCGTGTTCTTGATTTCGAAACCGTGATTGTCACCTCAATGAATGAAGGGAAATTTCCTGCGGGCAAATCGATGAATTCTTTTATTCCATATGATGTAAAAAAGGAATTAGGCTTGCCAACCTACAAGGAAAAGGATGCAATTTACACCTATCATTTCTATCATTTGCTGCAACGTGCCAAAAATATTTATTTGATATACAATACTGAGAATGAGGGTCTAGATGGTGGCGAAAAATCGAGATTTATAACACAACTCGAAGTCGAAAAACAACCCAATCACAATTTATCGCATGAAATATACAATGCCGTTTTGCCAGAAATTGCATATAAACCAATGATTATTCCAAAATCAGAAAGTGTCATGTTGCGGTTGAAAGAAATTTGTGAAACTGGATTTTCGCCATCGGCTTTGACAAGTTATATTCGAAATCCGATTGATTTTTATTTCCAAAAAATTCTGCGAATTCGAGAAGTCGAAGAAGTCGAAGAAAACATAGCTCTGAATACTCTAGGAACAATAATTCACAAAAGCCTTGAAGGTTTATATAAACCATTGATAAATAAATTGTTGTTAGAAGAAGATCTCGAAAACTGTTTAAAATTGCTTGATGAAGAAGTTTTAAAACAGTTCAAAGAAGTTTATAAAGAAGGAGAAATCAAGAAAGGACGCAATCTTTTGGCATTTGAAGTTGCAAAAAGAAACGTTTCTAATTTCGTAAAAATCGAATTAGAATCACTTAAAAAAGGCGACTCGATAAAAATTATTGCTTTAGAAAAAACCTTCGAAAAAACAATAAATGACCCAAGTTTGCCATTTCCAGTATTAATAAAAGGAAATGTTGATAGAATTGAAGAACGCAACGGAATAATTAGAATTATTGACTATAAAACTGGTAAAGTCGAAGCTCGAAATATCACTTTAAAATCTTGGAATGGTTTAGTAAACGATATTAAAAACGACAAAATTATTCAGGTTTTGGCTTATGCTTTTATGTATGAAAATAATTCTGACAAACTTATCGAAGCTGGAATTATTTCTTTCAAAAACCTAAAAGCAGGATTTTTGCCGTTTACTTTCAAAGAAGATAAAATTGCAAATTGTATAATTAATGAAGAAATTAAAGAGAAATATTTAGAACAAATTGTACTACTTTTGAATGAAATTCTTAATGAAAACATAACATTCCAAGAGAAAATTTAAAACACTAATTAAATAGTAAAATCGTAATATTACGATATGGGAATTACTAAAAAAAATGGCATAAATCCTGATGTTTTACAAATGTCGAATGTGTTCAAAGCACTTGGTCATCCCGCACGATTAGAAATTTTAAATTTTATAAAATTAAATCCTAAATCATCGTGTATGCTAATCGTAGAACACATTCCTTTGTCACAATCAACGATTTCTAAACACATTTCAGAGTTAAAAGCTGCTTCGGTTATCGTTGGCAAATTAGAAAAAAATATTGTTTTATATGAATTGAATCTTCAAATATTTAATGATACGAATCATTTTTTAGATAAATTTATTTCGGAAATAACAATAATTGAAAATCCAGATTTAAGTATTGATCAAAAAATAGAAGGAAATACTTCATTTGAAAATAAATTATCAGAAACAAAAATCAAAAAAGAACAAAAACCAAATTCCGACTTAAAAAAACACAATCATACTTTTAATCATTTAAAAACAAAATAAATTAGCCTTGAGAAAATTTTTGAATGTTTTTGAGTTTTATTTGTCGACTGCTACAACTAAATTAAATTGGTTCTGTTACCGAATATTGTAGATTTTAAAAAAACTAGCACTGTAATAGAGAAAACTATTACTTTTGTCATTTCGACGAAGGAGAAATCTCATAACGTGAGCAACTAATGTGATTTCTCCTTCGTCGAAATGACAAAATATACGAATATTTTAATTAAATCCACAATATTCTATAACACAACCATTAAATTTATTAAAATCCGGAAAATTACACGTTATCAATAACAATGATGAACTTTTACAACACGGCTACATTCCAAACAGTCAATTTGGAAATTAATTAACGTCATTTTATAAATTAAATTTTTGTTTTTAATCTAATTGGTTTTTGTTTTTTACTTTTGCATATATAAAGAAAAATAAAAATGTACAGAAGTCATAATTGCGGCGAATTAAACGCAAAACATATCAATAATGAAGTTACACTAGCTGGTTGGGTTCAAAAATCTAGAGACAAAGGTTTTATAAATTGGATAGACTTGCGTGACCGATACGGACTTACACAATTAATGTTCGATGAAAACCGAACGGATAAATTGGTTTTCGAATTGGCCAAAACCCTTGGTCGTGAGTTTGTTATTCAAGTAAAAGGAATTGTTATAGAACGTGAATCTAAAAACAAAAACATTTCGACTGGCGATATAGAAATTTTAGTTAGTGATTTAAAAATCCTAAATGCATCGTTAACACCACCATTTACAATCGAAGACGAAACCGATGGCGGCGAAGACATCAGAATGAAATATCGTTATTTAGACATTCGTAGAAATCCCGTTAAAAATTCACTTTTGTTTCGTCATAAAGTCGCCATGGAAGTGCGCAAATATTTATCAGATTTAGATTTCTGTGAAGTCGAAACGCCCTATTTAATAAAATCTACACCAGAAGGTGCACGCGATTTTGTTGTGCCAAGTCGAATGAATGCTGGACAATTTTACGCTTTACCGCAAAGTCCTCAAACATTCAAACAATTATTGATGGTTGGCGGAATGGACAAATATTTTCAGATTGTGAAATGTTTTCGTGACGAAGATTTGCGAGCCGATCGTCAACCCGAATTTACACAAATAGATTGCGAAATGGCATTCGTCGAGCAAGAAGATATTCTTGATGTTTTCGAAGGATTGACAAGACATTTATTAAAAGAAATAAAAGGAATCGAAGTTGATAAATTCCCAAGAATGACCTATGCGCACGCAATGCGAACTTACGGAAACGACAAACCAGACATTCGATTTGGTATGGAATTTGGCGAATTGAACGAATTTGCAAAACATAAAGATTTTCCGGTTTTCAATTCCGCTGAATTAGTTGTAGCAATCGCAGTTTCTGGCGTCGGCGAATATTCTCGAAAAGAAATCGATGCGTTAATCGAATGGGTAAAACGTCCACAAATAGGCGCAAGCGGAATGGTTTATGTAAAATGTAACGAAGATGGAACTTATAAATCATCGGTAGATAAATTTTATGATCAAGGCGATTTGAGCAATTGGGCAAAAATGACTGGCGCACAAAAAGGCGATATGATATTCGTACTTTCTGGTCCAGCCGATAAAACTCGTGGGCAATTATCGGCGTTGAGAATGGAATTAGCAACACGATTAGGGTTGAGAAATCCAGAAGAATTTGCTCCACTTTGGGTTGTAGATTTTCCATTATTAGAATTTGATGAAGAATCAGGTCGCTATCATGCAATGCATCATCCGTTTACATCACCAAAACCCGAAGACATGCATTTGTTAGAAACTGATCCAAAATCGGTTCGTGCCAATGCCTATGATATGGTTTTGAATGGCAACGAAATTGGCGGCGGCTCAATAAGAATTCACGATAAAGCAACTCAGGCACTAATGTTTAAATATTTAGGTTTTACCGATGACGAAGCTCGAAATCAGTTTGGTTTCTTGATGGACGCATTTCAATTTGGCGCGCCACCACACGGCGGATTAGCATTTGGATTGGACAGATTAGTAGCAATTTTAGGTGGTCAAGAAACCATTAGAGATTTTATTGCTTTCCCAAAAAACAATTCTGGTCGCGATGTAATGATCGATGCACCGTCAGTTATTGATGAAGCGCAATTGAAAGAATTGAATATAATGTTAAATACAAAATAACTAAATTCAAAAATTGATTGACAAAATAATTTCAATCAAAAATGCAAAATATGAATATTGAAAACAAAATTTTTCAGGATTTAGACGATAAATTCAAGGCGATAAATCAGAAAACCGAAACGCATTTGGAAGGTTTATTGTGGTCTAAACCAATTACTTATTGGGATTATATTCAAACCGATGTGTTGTTGAATATTCAAAACCAGCGAACGACTTTGCCTGACGAAATGGTTTTCATTATGTACCATCAAGTCAATGAATTATTATTTAAAATGATCCTTTGGGAAATGAATCAATTGTGTCATAATCCTAAACCAGAAACCGTTTTTTTTACCGAAAAATTAGAAAGAATTTCACGTTATTTCGATATGCTAACCACATCGTTCGATATAATGGGCGATGGCATGGAAGTTGAACAATACATGAAATTTCGAAACACTTTGACGCCAGCAAGCGGTTTTCAAAGTGCGCAATATCGATTAATCGAATTTTCATCAACCGATTTAATAAACCTCATCGATTATAGATTTCGAGATACAATTGATAGAGATACACCATACGAACATGCGTTCGACCATTTGTATTGGCAAGCTGCAGGAAAAGATCATGCAACTGGCGAAAAATCATTTTTATTACTTGAATTCGAACGAAAATACAAAGAAGAATTTATTCGTTATATGCAAGAATATAACACGATTAATATTTGGCAAAAATTCAAACAATTGCCAGAAAATGACCAAAAAAATCCAGAATTAATTCACGCCATGCGGCATTATGACCACACGGTTAACATTACTTGGGTTTTAGGACATTTAAATGCGGCCAAAAAATATTTGCAACCTTCAGGAAAACCAGTTAGTGAAGCAACAGGCGGCAGTGATTGGCAAAAATATTTGCACCCGAAATACCAAAGACGAATATTTTTTCCCGAACTGTGGACAACTGATGAACTTGCAAATTGGGGTTTTTAAAAACAGTAATCAGTTTGCAGTATTCAGTTATCAGTTGCATAAGTATATTTAAAAATAAATCGCTTTTTGAAAAAACTAATCATTATTCTAATACTAATTTCATTTTTTTCTTGCAAAAAATCGCAAGAAGATGTTTATGTAGAAGATATTGAAATTGCAAAACCAATAAAAGATTTTGGTTTTAAATTCGATGATTACAACTACATACAAGATACTACAAATCGTGGTGATACTTTTAAAAGCATTTTACAAAAACAAAATCTTAACGGTCGAACAATTGACAGTGTTATAAAAAAAGTTAAAGATTCGTTTGATATTCGAAGTATTACACGACGAAAAGCAATAACTTTTTTAAGAGAAAAAGGCAAAACAAATAAACTGCAAGTATTTATTTATCAGACAGATAGATTAAATTATTATTTATTTGACTTTCGAGACACAATTGCAGTTTATAAACGAGCAAGACCATTAACTTTCAAAAATAGAACGGTTGCAGGTTCTTTTATTGGAAATTTAGTAAAATCGCTAGAGGAAGTAAAAGTTGATAAAATTTTGGCAAAAAAACTCACAAAAACCTATGCTTGGTCTATTGACTTTTTCAAAACCAAAAAAGGCGATAAATTTTGTTTAAGTTTTACAGAAAGATACATCAATGACACCATTTATGATGGAATTGACAGTCTTCGATGCGCATTCGTAGAATACAAAGGGAAGAAAATTTATGCTTTTCCATATATTCAAGACACAGTTTCTAATAAAGTGGATTACTTCGACGATCAGGCAAATGCATTGCGAAACTTCTTTTTAAAATCACCATTAAAATTCGGAAATTTAACGTCGCATTTTTCAACAAACAGGTTTCATCCAGTGTTACAAACCTGGAAAGCACATTCTGGCACCGATTATGCAGCTGCAACAGGAACACCAATAATGTCAACAGCAACAGGCACAATCGAACAAACTGGTTTTACAACAGGAAATGGAAATTTTGTAAAAGTAAAACACGATAAAATGTATTCGACACAATATTTGCACATGTCCAAAATTTTGGTTCGACGTGGTCAATCGGTTAAACAAGGCGATATTATTGGCAAAGTTGGCAGCACAGGATTGGCAACTGGTCCGCACGTGTGTTATCGATTCTGGAAAAACGGCACACAAGTCGACGCGTTAAAACTTAAATTACCAAACTCAGAACCAATGGAAGCTGGCAATAAACCAAGATTTTTTGCTTACATGAATCCGTTGAAAAGAGAATTAGACAGCGTTGCTGGATTAAAATTTAAATAAAATTTTTTATTTTCGTCCGAAATCAGCAGGAATTTCGCCCCAAGTTTTGGTTTGCCACTTCAGAATTTTGTTTTCGAATGTATTAGTTTTTAGCCATTTTTCTGCTCTAGCTATTAATTGAAATAAATCTTCATTTTTGGGATTTTTTACAAGATTGGTTTTACAAACTTTTTGTTTTATCCAAGCAATTGCAGTTTTCGAATCAGAATAAATTGGCAAATTGCTGTTTTTGTTTTTTAATAATGCAATTGCGTGAACCAAGGCCAAAAATTCGCCAATATTGTTGGTTCCTTGTGTAAATGGACCCATTAGAAATAATAGTTTTTTGGTTTCTGTAACCACGCCACGATATTCCATAACTCCAGGATTTCCTGCACAAGCTGCATCGACTGAAATTGAATTCATGATTGGTTTTCCAATTTTAATAAGTTCGTTATTAGACAAAACTGTTTCGACAATTTTTTTTCCGACAAAGTCAAAATAACTTCCAGAAAATGCTTTTTTTGCCATTTCTAGGGTTAAAAATGATTTAAATTTAGCATTTTGATAACCCTCAATAGATGTTTTACACTTAGACCAAGATTCAAAAACACCAGTTTGACGACCATCCCAAACAACATAAAATTTATTTTTCGCCATTATTTTGAGATTAATTGTTCTATAACTTTCGGAAAATTATCCATTTCTAAATAGTGAATTTTTGTTGCAATTTCTTCAGCCGATTTACATTCGATAATCGAAACTGATTTTTGGAAAATAAATTCGCCTTCATCATAATTTTTATTTATATAATGAATGGTAATTCCAGTTTCTGTCTCTTTATTTTCTAAAACTGCTTTATGTACATTTATTCCATACATTCCTTTTCCTCCATATTTGGGCAAAAGTGCTGGGTGAATATTAATTATTTTATTTGTGTAAACGTCAATAATATGTTCTGGAAACTTCCATAAAAAACCTGCCAAAACAATTAAATCTGGATTTATTTGATTCAATTTATCTAATACAAAACCATCATTTAACTCGGTTTTATTAAAAATATGACTGTCAATATTGTTATTTTTTGCAATTTCGAGTACTTTGGCATTAGGATTGTTAGATAATATTGCGACCACATTAGCAAACCCTTTTTTATTGAAATGTAAGATTATGTTTTCGGCATTGGATCCTTGTCCAGAAGCAAAAATTACTATTTTTTTCATTTTTATGGCAATTAGTATTGTACAAAAAAAAGAATTTAAAATGATAAAAAATAAGATTTAGAAGAGTTTGTCAAAAAAATTTTATATTTTCGTGGTATATTTATTAACTATAATGTTGTTTTAAGATAAAGTTTTTTATTTTTGCCAACAAATTAAATTTAAAATTAAAGATTATGTCAGACATTGCATCAAGAGTAAAAGCGATTATCGTAGACAAACTAGGCGTTGACGAAAACGAAGTTGTAACAGAAGCAAGCTTCACAAACGATTTAGGAGCAGATTCATTAGACACTGTTGAGCTTATTATGGAATTCGAAAAAGAATTTGACATTCAGATTCCAGACGACCAAGCTGAAAATATTGCTACTGTAGGTCAAGCGGTTTCGTACATCGAAGAAGCTAAAAAGTAATAATTTACAACCCGCAAATTATTTTATCTGCGGGTTTTGTTATTTTTTACAATTAAATTAAATGGTTGTTTACAATCAAAACCTATATTTCCCTTGTCTTTTTTATGATTTAATTATTGAAAGATCAAGGGATTTATTTGTTTTAACAAATACAAAAAATTAGAATCATAAAATTGTTTAAAAATCTAAGTATGATTAAAATTTAAAAACATTTTTAATTGCGATTCTATTTGTTACCAAAAAAATAAAATAATTATGGAATTAAGGCGAGTTGTAGTTACAGGTTTGGGTGCACTTACTCCAATTGGAAATAATATTCAAGAATATTGGGACGGACTTGTAAATGGAAAAAGTGGAGCTGCACCAATTACCTATTACGATACCGAAAAACATAAAACAAAATTTGCTTGCGAAGTCAAAAACTTTAATATAGAAGATTTTATTGACCGAAAAGAAGCTCGCAGAATGGACAAATTTGCTCAGTTTGCAATCGCAGCTAGCGAAGAAGCTATCAAAGATGCAGGAATTACTCCAGAAAATATTGACAAACACAGAGTTGGCGTTATTTGGGGCGCAGGAATTGGCGGACTAGAAACTTTTCAAAATGAAGTTATAGACTATGCTAAAGGAGATGGAACACCACGTTTTAATCCTTTTTTTATCCCTAAAATGATTGCTGATATTGCTCCAGCACACATCTCAATGAGAAATGGTTTTATGGGACCAAATTACACAACAGTTTCGGCTTGCGCATCATCATCGAACGCAATGATTGATGCTTTCAATTATATTCGACTTGGAATGTGCGATGTCATTATTTCTGGCGGATCAGAAGCTGCTGTAACCATTGCTGGTATGGGCGGATTCAATTCTATGCAAGCATTATCGACCAGAAACGACAGTCCAGAAACCGCATCGAGACCATTCGATGCCAATCGCGACGGATTTGTTCTTGGCGAAGGTGCAGGCGCACTAGTTCTTGAAGATTATGAACACGCAAAAGCCCGTGGAGCAAAAATTTATTGCGAGATTGGTGGTGGCGGAATGTCATCTGACGCTTATCATTTAACAGCGCCTCATCCTGAAGGAATTGGTGTAATTGCGGTTATGAATAACACTTTGCGTGATGCTGGTTTGAAACCCGAAGATGTCGATCATATTAACACACACGGCACTTCAACGCCACTTGGCGATGTTGCAGAATTGAAAGCAATTAGTGCAGTTTTCGGTAATCATGCAAAAAACATCAATATCAATTCTACGAAATCTATGACTGGGCATTTGCTTGGTGCAGCTGGTGCAATCGAAGCTATTGCAGTTATTTTAGCAATGCAACACGGAATTGTTCCACCAACGATAAACCACGAAACGATTGACGAAAACATTAATCCAGAGTTAAACTTGACTTTGAATGTGGCACAAAAACGAGAAGTAAATGTTGCAATGAGTAATACTTTTGGCTTTGGAGGTCACAATGCTTGTATGTTATTTAAAAAATTAGTTGATTAACTTATTTATTTTACACAAATTAATATTTTGCCGCAAAGACATTAAGTCTCAAAGGTTAAATCACAAATAAAAAAATGATTTTTAAATTCTTATAATAACTGCTTTCTCTTCGCGTCTTCGTGACTTTGTGGCAAATTTCAGTTTTTTCTTAGAATAAAGACTTAGTAGTAACAATTAATTATATGAATTTATTCAAAAAAATATTTAAAAAGAATTCCCGTTCGACTGATGACGGGATTTTTTTTGAAATTATTAAAAAAATTCTTGGTTTTGAACCCAAAAATCTAAATTATTACCGAAAAGGTTTCACACATCGTTCGACAAATAAAACCAACGAAGAAGGAAATCCGATAAATTATGAACGACTAGAATTTCTTGGCGATGCGATGTTGAGTGCAGTTGTTGCTGCCCATTTATTTACAAAAGCACCAACTGGCGACGAAGGTTATTTGACCAAAATGCGTTCGAAAATTGTCAGTAGAGAAAACCTCAACGCTTTGGGCAAAGATTTGAATCTGATTCAGTATGTCGAAAGCAAAGTACAAGCAAAACATTTCGGAGAAAACATTCACGGCAATTTATTCGAAGCTTTAATAGGAGCGATTTATCTAGATTTAGGATATTCATATTGCGAAAAATTTATTGAAAAACGTGTTGTTTCAGGATATTCCGACATACAACGTCTTGAAGGAAAAGTTATTAGCTATAAAAGTATAATTATAGAATGGTGTCAAAAAGAGAAGAAACAATTCTTTTTCGATGTTTATGATGATAACGGCATTGGTGGCGAAAAATATTTTGGTGTAAAACTAAGCATCGATGGCAAAGTCTACGGTAAGTCTCGAGCAACTTCTAAGAAAAAAGCTGAAGAAATGGCTGCGAAAAGAACTTTTTTTGCTTTGCAAACGCAGATTGAAGGGAAATAGTTTTATTGTTTTTGATTTTTTTAGAATCGATATTAATGTCATTATTTATAACTTACCTTTATTAAATGAGGTATTTATTAAAATTCTATATCGTTAAATTCAGTTTTTTTTGTTTTTAACTTTTTCAATTTGACTTTTTCAATTTTATTTTGAATGCTAATAATTTTATCTGTCGATAGATTTTTGTTTTCGAAAACCCATTTTGTATAAACTTCTTTCTTGATTGCTGTTGCAAATGGAATTTGCCACAATAAATCTTGGGTTTCGAGTTTTTTTAACAAATAATGAATTGGCAAACCATTTTTTTCGTCTTTCGAGAAAATGCCAGCCAAAACAAAATAAGGCATCATGTTTTTGGCAGGAATTATTTTGACATTTTTATTCAAATCAAAATAATCTTTTAGAACGAGGTTGATTTGGGTTAGTTTGTGCATTTTTTGAAGAAGCTTCTATTCAGGAAATTAATGATTATTAAAAGAATAAAATAATCTTATTTTTCAGTAAAGGAATTATATGCTTCAATAAATTCTTTATGATATTCTTTTGATTGTTCTAATAATTCTCTGTAAGTTTTAACAAAAACTTCTCCTGATAAAGCGTATGTTTTCTCCTTATTTTTATACAAATTATCTCCAGATTTCTCGCCACCCACAACATAACAAACAACCTTTGAAAAACCACTTACTGAGGAATATTTATCTTTCAAAAAAGCTCCATACTCATAGGCTTGTTCTAGCGATTCTTTGTTTACTTTAAAATTACTTCTTTTTATTTCAATAACATAAAGAATTTCTCCTAATGCGTTGCTACACAAAAAATCTATTCGTCTATCTTGTAAGTCTAATTTATCTTCGGGATAAGTTTCTTTTAATAATTTAGTATAAGTTATTTCATCTCTGAATTCCAATATTCTTGGGTCAAGTAACCAAGAGAATTTTTTTAAAAAATTATGTAATGTAGGAACTTCTTTTGTATTAGTATTAATGTAATCTTCAAATTGTTTAATAACTTCAATCCTAGTTATCGCTAAATCTCGATATTGTTTTGATTCAATAGATTTCCAATCATCCATCAATTTTAATAACATAGGTATATCCTCTGGTTTTGAAATATCAGCAATTTTTGACGCATAATCTTTAAAAGTTTTATTTTCAAATTTATCAATAATATTACCAATTAATTTTGATGATTCTTCTATATCAATATTTGAATTTTCGAGAATTGGGTTTATTATTTTATCACTTAAATCTTTTTCAAATGTAGGTAAAGTTCTTTGCCACTCTTTTATGTCAATGCTTTTTTCCTCTTTAATAATTGAACTTTTTCGATCACTCCTTTTTAATTTCCACTCATTACCAATTTTTCTAATTATAATTTGCAAGTAATCTCTCAAATCTCTGGTTTTATCATTTTCCCAATTTAATGAATTTCTATCAGTTGAAATAACATCTTCGTTGAAATCATCAATAAAATCGACTTCTAAATAACCCGTAACGTAAGTATGATAATGATCATTATCTCTTAAATCATAAAAGCTAGCATTATTTACAATTTTACCTCTTGAAGTAAGATAAATACCACTTAAATCTGTGTCTTTTATAGGTGTTACTGTGGTAAATATTTTTCCTTTTACTTCTTTCCAAAATTCATAATCTTCACCATATTTGATATTTGGAAAAATCCATTCAAATTCTTCGTTAAGTCCACTAAATTTCAGTTCATTGGTTATTTCAATATTTGATTTATCTTTTTCAATAAGCGAAACTTTCATTTTGTCAAAAATCAAGAATTTTTTAGATAGACTTACTGAAATATTTTTTAAATCAAACGGAGACCTTCTTCTTATTTTTTTTAACTTTATGATTGTGCCATTTTTTTCTGATGTAATAAAATTTTTCTCGATTAGTAGTTCTGGGGAATAAATACCGCCTTTACTTTCTTTTATTTTTTCTATATCCATACTAAAATGATTTTTAATACCATCTTTTACAGATATTACCTCAACAATATTACATATACCAAATACAGATAGTTTACCAAGACCTTTCTTTCCAATAAATTTTCTACCTTTTAAACTTTCGTTTTCATTAATTTCACTTCTTCTATTCCTACCAATTAAGAGATATTTATTATTTAATTCATCAAAATTCATCCCTGTTCCATCATCAGTATAAATAATTTCTTTTCCAATTGAATTATCAATAAACTCAATAGTTGTGTTGTCAGCATCTGCATCCCACGAGTTAGATACAAGTTCGGACAATACGTTAGGAAGTTGAGAGTATAAAGAAATGCCTAAATGCTCTATAGTATTTGGATCAAATTTTAATATTAATTTTTCTGACATAATAATTCTTTCATTTTTTTCGCAATCGCATTTGCCATTAATGGTGGAACTGCATTTCCTATTTGTTTAAATGCTGCTGAACGTGAACCTTCAAAGAAAAAATCATCTGGAAATGACTGTAATCTTGCTGCTTCACGAACTGAAATTGAACGACATTGTTCTTCATCTGGATGTATATAATAATGTCCATCTTTGGCAATATGCGCGACAACAGTATGAGAAACTCCCAAACCGTCTACAACTTTATATCTATCAGTAAAAGAAGTTTCGTTTTTGTGCGTTTTTAATTCAATTGGCAAATCTGGATATCGTAATCTTTCTTTGCCATTGTTCCATTTTTGAATAGCCGTTTTATAAATCGCTAAATCTCTTGGATTATGTGGTCGTGAAATATGTTGCGTTACAAAATCAACTCCATTACGGAGTTCAAATCTTTCAAGATATTCATTTTTGCTAATTGTGTAATTTGCAATTTGAAAACCTTCTCCAGGTTTTAATTTCGGTAAATCTTCAAAAGCATCATTGACTTTAAACTCTTGAATGATTTTTTTAAATTCTGGAAAACCAAAATCATTTTCTCTTTTCCAACCTACAATTATAATTCTTTTTCTAGCTTGAACTACGCCAAAATCGGATGCTATTAAATTTTCATGATGCACCTCATAACCAATTCTTCTAAAATATGCTTTTAAATTTTTAAAATGTTCTCCTTTATTTGCAGTCAACAAACCTGGTACATTTTCAAAAACAAATGCTTTAGGTTGAAAATGTTTAAGAAATCTACCATATTGAATGTATAACTTATTTCTTGGATCATCTTCAATATCAGTTTGATGTCTTCTCATTAATGAATAAGCCTGACAAGGTGGACCACCAATAATTAAATCAATTTTCTTTTTGGATTTTTTTATTGTTTCAAAAATACCTGAAATTGTATCATCATTTATTTCAATATTTATTACAGAATCAAGAATTTCATTAGGTATTTCTTTATAGAAATCTTCTTGCTTTATTTCTCCTTTAATATACTGAAAATAAAATTCAAGATTATTTTGAGATTTTAAATAATGATAAGCTGCACGAGTTTTTATGGTTTGACAAGCTTCAGAATTCATTTCAATGTGAGAAACAGGATTGAATCCTGCATTAATAAATCCTTCTGACATACCTGATGCTCCAGCAAATAAATCTATAAATGTAAGTTTTTTCTTCATTAAAATAAATAATTATTTTCTAAATATAGTAAATTATTAATTAAACCCTACATATTCCTACGATACTGCCCACCAACTTCAAACAAAGCACCAGTTATCTGCCCCAAAGAACAAACCTTAGTAGCTTCCATTAAATGTTCGAAAAGATTTTCATTTTTAATAGCTGCTTCTTGTAAAATAGCAATGTGTTTGGCAACTTTATTGGCACTTGACGAATGCAAACTTGCCAACATATTAATTTGGTATTGCTTTTCGGTTTCGGTCGCACGAATTACTTCGGCGGGAACAACAGTCGGCGAACCTTTGGAACTTAAAAACGTGTTTACACCAATAATCGGGAATTCTCCGTTGTGTTTCAAGGTTTCATAATACAAACTTTCTTCCTGAATTTTGCTGCGTTGATACATGGTTTCCATTGCGCCAAGTACGCCGCCACGTTCTGTGATTCTCTCGAATTCTAATAAAACTGCTTCTTCGACCAAGTTGGTTAATTCTTCGATTATGAACGAACCTTGAATTGGATTTTCGTTTTTTGCCAAACCTAATTCTTTATTAATAATCAACTGAATCGCCATTGCTCTTCGAACAGATTCTTCAGTTGGAGTTGTTATTGCTTCATCGTAAGCATTGGTATGCAACGAGTTACAGTTGTCATAAATTGCGTATAAAGCTTGCAAAGTCGTTCGGATATCGTTAAAATCGATTTCTTGTGCGTGCAACGAGCGACCCGAAGTCTGAATGTGGTATTTCAACATTTGCGCTCTTTCGTTGGCGCCATATTTATTTTTCAAGGCTTTTGCCCAAATTTTTCTAGCAACACGACCAATTACAGCATATTCTGGATCAATTCCATTCGAGAAAAAGAACGATAAATTAGGTCCAAAATCGTTAATATTCATTCCACGACTCAAATAATATTCTACATAAGTGAAACCATTTGATAGTGTGAATGCCAATTGCGAAATCGGATTCGCTCCAGCCTCAGCTATGTGATAACCAGAAATCGACACCGAATAAAAATTTCGAACATTTTGCTTGATAAAATATTCTTGTACATCTCCCATTAATCGCAAAGCGAATTCTGTTGAAAAAATACAAGTATTTTGTGCCTGATCTTCTTTTAGAATATCGGCTTGAACAGTTCCACGAACTTGACTTAAAGTTCTGGTTTTAATTTCGTTATAAACATCATTTGGTAAAACTTCGTCGCCAGTAACTCCTAATAAAAACAAACCTAAACCATTATTTCCAACAGGAATTTCGCCTTGATAACTCGGGCGAACAATTCCTTTTTTCTTATATATTTCATTGATTTTTTCAAGAACTTCGACTTCAATATTGTTTTCTTTAATGTAAATTTCGCATTGTTGGTCGATTGCAGCATTCATAAAAAAACCAAGCAACATTGGTGCTGGACCGTTTATTGTCATAGAAACCGAAGTCATTGCGTGAACCAAATCGAAACCTGAATACAATTTTTTAGCATCATCTAAACAGCAAATAGAAACTCCAGCATTTCCGATTTTTCCATAAATATCTGGTCGAACGTGCGGATCGGCTCCGTATAATGTTGGACTGTCAAACGCTGTCGAAAGTCTTTTGGCTGGCAATCCTGCGCTTACATAATGAAAACGTTTGTTGGTTCGTTCTGGTCCACCTTCGCCAGCAAACATTCTGCTTGGGTCTTCACCTTCTCTTTTAAAAGGATATAAACCAGCAGTAAACGGAAATTCTCCTGGCACGTTTTCTTGCAAATTCCATTTTAAAATGTCGCCCCAAGCTTCGTATTTTGGCAAAGCAACTTTTGGAATTTGATTATTTGATAATGATGTAGTTTGTGTTTTAATTTCGATTACTTTATCACGAACTTTGAAACTATAAATCGGGTTTTTGTATTTATTGACTTTTTCTGACCAATTTAAAATGATTTCCCAATTATATGGATCGAGATTCATTTTTACTCGGTCGAATTCTGCGATTAACATTTTTACGAATAGTTGAGATTCCTCCTTCGTCGGAATGACAAAATTAGAATCAATTCCAAATTTTGATAATTCAATTTTTGAATTCGTTACAGATTCTAAAGTTTTATATATTCCGAATAATTTTTGGGCAACCTCAACTTGCGTTTTAGCAATTTCGTCGTATTTTCTATTATTTTCGGCAATTTCAGATAAATATCTTGTTCTGTGAGGCGGAATTACATAGATTTTCTCGCTCATTTCACGAGTAATTTGGAAAGTCGATTTTAAATCAGCACTTGTTTTTTCGACTATTTTATCCATTATCGATTTGTACAATGTGTTCATTCCTGGGTCGTTGAACTGAGATGCAATTGTTCCAAAAACTGGCATCGAATCTGGATTTTCGTCCCAAAGATTGTGATTGCGCTGGTATTGTTTTTTTACATCGCGAATGGCATCAAGTGCGCCACGTTTGTCAAATTTGTTCAAGGCAACTAAATCGGCAAAATCTAACATATCGATTTTTTCGAGTTGGGTTGCCGCTCCAAATTCTGGCGTCATGACATATAATGAAACATCAGAATGGTCCATAATTTCGGTGTCTGATTGTCCGATTCCAGAAGTTTCTAGAATTATTAAATCATATTCGGCTGCTTTTAGAACTTGAATTGCTTCGGCTACATATTTTGACAATGCCAAATTAGATTGACGCGTTGCCAACGAACGCATATAAACTCTAGGATTATTTATCGCATTCATTCTGATTCTATCACCAAGAAGTGCGCCACCTGTTTTCTTTTTTGATGGATCAACAGAAATAATTCCTAATGTTTTTTCTGGAAAATCGATTAGAAAACGACGTACTAATTCGTCAACCAATGATGATTTTCCTGAACCGCCAGTTCCTGTAATTCCGAGTACTGGGCTATCCCCACCCAGCCTCCCCAAAGGGGAGGAGATGTGGCTGGGAAAAATTTGTTGAAACTCTTCATTTCGGTTTTCTGCCAAAGAAATTAATCTTGCGATTGTTGGAACATGTTTATCTTTTAGTGCTTTTGAAATATCTAAACCAATTGGTAAACTTGGCAAAGCATAATCAGATTTCATGACGTTATCGTTAATCATTCCTTGCAAACCCATTGCACGACCGTCGTCTGGCGAATACAAACGTGTGATGCCATAATCCATTAAATCCTTGATCTCTGATGGAAGAATTACGCCGCCGCCGCCGCCAAAAATTTTGATATTTGTTGCGCCTCGTTCTTGCAATAAATCGAACATATACTTGAAATATTCGTTGTGTCCGCCTTGGTACGAACTGCAAACTATGGCGTTGGCATCTTCTTGAATGGCTGTGTTTACAACTTCTTCGACACTTCGGTCGTGACCAAGATGAATAACTTCGCAACCTGTGGCTTGAATAATTCTGCGAATAATATTTATGGCAGCATCGTGACCGTCGAATAATGCTGCCGCAGAAACAATTCTGATTTTATTTTTAGGAATATATGGTATTTGTGGTTCCATTTTGAGGATATGATTATTTTTAGGGTGCAATTTAAGGAATTTCTAAAAATTTGCCTATTGTTTTTGGTTAATTGTTAGTTTAAAGTTTAAGGTTTCAAGTTGCTTTTTCATAAACTTTGGTTTTATTGAAATTTTCACTTTAGCCCTGATCGAAATGGAAAGCCCAGAATAAAAACGACTAATTTTTCTTGACAAAAAACAACGACGTCCTCACCCCAAGCCCTTCTCCAAAGGAGAGGGTAGCAAAAAGTTCGTTTTTTGGCTTAGAAAAATAGTTGTTTTTGTGAGGACTTGAAGAGAAGAGCAGGAATTAACTCCTGAAAATTAATTCACGATAAATTCGAAAATAAATAATTGTATATTTGGTTTTTAAAAACAACATTTTATGAAAAAAATATTTTTATTGGCAGTGATTTTTGCCTTTTCGGGTTGTGCAGAAATGAATCAGGTTTTGCAACAATTGCCTCAAATGCAAGGCACAGGAACAGGCTTGGACATTTCGGGCGGATTAAAAGAAGCTTTAAACAATGGTGTTGCCAACCAAGTTTCGAAATTGACTGCCGTTGATGGATTTTTTAGAAACGAAGCCGTAAAAATTTTATTGCCAACCGAATTGCAAAAAGTAGATAAAACTTTGCGCACAATTGGCATGGGAAAATTGGCCGATGAAGGTTTAAAAGCAATTAATAGAACTGCCGAAGATGCTGTTAAAGAAGCTACTCCGATTTTTGTTGATGCGATTAGAAATATGAGTTTTACTGATGCCAAAAACATTTTGATGGGCAACGAAAGTGCTGCAACAAGTTATTTACAAAGCGCAACTTCTACAGCTTTGTACAGTAAATTCAATCCTGTGATTAAAAATTCGTTTACGAAAGTTGGTGCCGACAAAATTTGGGAAAATTTAATTAACAAGTACAACACGATTCCATTGGTTACCAAAGTGAATCCAGATTTAACCGATTATGTAACCAACCAAGCGTTAAATGGTGTTTTTAAAATGATAACTGTCGAGGAAAAGAAAATTAGAAGTGATTTGAATTCGAGAACGTCTAATTTATTGAAACAAGTTTTTGCTTTGCAGGACAGGAAATAAGTGTTCAGTTGGCAGTCGCAGTTTTCAGATGGTAGAATTTAGATTTCAGATTTTTGTTTTGTGGAATAAATAACACAATTATAACTTAACGTTAACTATATCAAATACTTAAATACACTAATTTTGTACAGTTAGAATAAAGTTTTGGTTAGTTAAGTTTGTTAGAATTGCCAGCATCTTTTGCAAAAAAGTGCTGGCAATTTTTATTTTGATTTTTTTATAAACGCTATAACTTCTTGATTAAAAATAGCTGGTCGATCAACATTGACAACGTGTCCGCAGTTTTCTATTACGAATAATTTAGATGATTTGTAATGTCGTTCGACTACTTTTCTAACTGATGGCAAAAACATATAATCCTCTTCGCCCATGACATATAATGTAGGAATTTCGAGTTCGACCTGACGAAACCAACGCAAAATCGGGTTAATTTCGGCAGTTAATTTGAACCATCGAATGAATTCTTTTTGATACAACTTTTTAGCTTCATTAATAAATAGTAATCTTGATTGCTTGTGGTTTTTATTGGGCATTATTACAAATGCAAAAAATTTATACAACACCAAATATGGCAAAACATATTTAAAAACATTGCCCAACTTCATTAAGATTTGCGATCGAAAATTCATTTTCAAGATTGCGCCGCCCAAAATCATACTTTGCACTCTTTCTGGATGCGTTTCTGCCAGTTGCCGAATCAAAATTGTACCCAAGGAAATTCCAACAAAATGAGATTTTTGAATTTTCAAGAAATCAATTACTTCAAGAACATCATTAGAAATTGATTCGAATGTATATTTTCGTTGAAATGCTTTTTTTATTTGCTCATTCGAATTGCCATGACCACGCAAATCGAGCAATAAAACATTAAAATGCTTCTGAAAATCACGAATTTGCTTGAACCAAATCGATGAACTTCCGCCTGCGCCGTGTACAAATGTTACCCATTGATTGGATTTTGCGTTGTCGTAAATTGTATAATTTATCAATTTGTAATTTTTTGTAAATATAATCTTTTTTTTAGACTTTTAGATGTAAGACTTTTAGATATAAGACTTTTAGATATAAGACTTTTTGACTTTAAACAATTTGGCATTATACTTAAATAAATACATTATTTTGATTTTTGAATCGATAAATTAAATTAAAGATTTTATTTCAAATTTCTAAAGACTTAATATTTTTTTTTCAAATTTAATTGCTTTCCGTCTATGGTGTTGGTATTTAATCTCTAAAAGTCTAACATCTAAAATTCTCTCATCTAAAGTCTAATTTTTTAAAATAATCCAATGCCAATAATAACCTGCTTCCGTGCCATGAAAACATTTCGCCATCGACAATAATTATTTTTGCTTTATTAAAATTTTGAAAATCAATAAAATCTTTTTCTTGGAATGGAAATGGTTCTGATGACAAAAAAACTAAATCTAAATTCTGGTTTTCTAACATTTCAAGTCGAATTTCTGGATAACGATTTGACTCGAAATTATTATTCTCAAAAACATTTTCGAAATTGTTCAATCTTAATATTTCGTTGATGAAATTGTTTGCGCCAACAACCATGTAAGGGTTTTTCCAAATAAAATAGGCAACTTTTTTAATCTTTTTAGCTTTAATAAACTTTTTGAAATCGCTCAAGGCAAATGACAATCTGTCGTTTAATTGAATGGCTTTTTCTTCAAGATTAAAAATTAGTCCAAAATCTTGAATCATCTTGAAATTATCTTCGATTGTAACAATATTAGTTGTCCAAGTTGTGCAAATATTGGAACATTCTTTAATAATTTCTTTGGTGTTTTCTTCTTTATTACAAATAATAATATCTGGATTTAATAATTTTATTTTATCGAAATTAGGGTTTTTAGTGCCACCAACTTTGGTTTTTTCTTTTAAAAAATGTTCTGGATACACACAAAATTTGGTGATTCCAATAATTGAATTTTCTAAACCTAAATCGAATAACAATTCTGTTTGTGATGGCACAAGCGAAACTATTCGCAATGGAATTGTCGAAAAAATGTGACTTTTATTTATTTGATCTATCATTTGTAACATAAAAGTTTGATAATTAGATTTATCTGTATTAATTTTATAAAAAAATCATTATGAAAAAATCAATACTATTTTTTTTACTCATAATCACACTGCAATTAAATGCGCAATTTAATTTTAATTTCGATAACAACAATACAGGTCGTCGAGTTTGTTTGATTTCGGCTACAGCCAATGAAAATCCAGCTTCGATAACTATTAATTTATTGGATAATATTTTTAATAATCAACCAATTTATAGCATTAAACGCAGACCAATTAACGGTTTAAATTCTCATTGGAATGTTGTTGCAACCAATGTTACAGCTATTTCTTGGACTGACAATAACGTTTTTTTGGGTGATGCATTCGAATATCAAGTGCGACGCATTCAACCAAATAGCGATGCGATTGGCTATATAACAGCTTGCGTGAAACACGACCAAACCAATTACAAAGGTCAAATGATTTTGGTTATCGACAATAGTTTTCAAACAAGTTTATCATTAGAAATAGCACAATTAAAGCAAGATTTGACTTTCGAAGGTTGGTTTGTGAATGAATTATTCGTTAATCGAGCTACAACTTGGGAAACCGAACCAGCAATTTTGTCTATTAAACAATCAATAACAAATATTTATAATAATGCTCCTGAAGTTGACAAACCCAAACATTTATTTTTATTAGGTCACATTCCAATTGCTCGCTCTGGTTTGGCAGAAAACACACCCGATGATCACGATGAAAATAAAGGAGCTCGAGGCGCAGATTGCTTTTATGCCGATATTGACGGCGTTTTTACCGATACACAAACCTATAATGTTGCAGGAATTGACTCAAAAGCAATAAATTTACCAAACGATTTAAAATTCGACCAAGATTATATTCCGTCGCAACTCGAAATGGCATTTGGTCGAGTCGATTTTGCTAATTTGAATGATGTGAATATTCCTGAAGAAATCTTATTGCGCAATTATTTAAACCGATTGCACAATTATCGAATTGTTTCTAACGGCAGCGATATGGGCAATAAAACCGCATTTAATTTCGGTTATGATAATTCTAATGATGGCTCGTATAGAAGTTTAATTCCGATTTCGGGTGCCAATAATGTCGATTTTTATTCCGGAACAGCCACTTTTAATAATTGGGTTTCGCAAAATGGACCATATCAAATTTTCATGCAAAACATTCAAGTTCCCGATGATTATTTATGGGAAACGATTGGCATGAATGCAACAATTTTTTCAAGCGATCAAAGTTATTGGGGTTATTGGGATGAGCCATACAATGCTGGTGCTTATGGTCGAATTCGTTCGCTGTTGTCGAAAAACACAAAATGTTTAGGTTTAATTTATACAACAACTGGAATTAATATTTTTCATCAGCCAGGAATGGGCGAAACAATGGGTTGGAGTTGCAAACGCATTATGGATCACAATCAAACTAATAATCTTTACGAAAAACCATCACAACAATATGACACGCCCGATTTTTGGGGACGCACTCATTTTCAATATCATGGCGACCCAACTTTGCGATTGAACCAAGTAAAACCGCCAACCAATGTCGTTAAAAACGGTGTTGAAATTTCGTGGAACGCTTCCGCAGATGACAATATTATTGGTTATCACGTTTATAGAAGTTACCAGCCTTTCGGCAAATATGAGCGTGTAACTTCCAATCCGATTACTGATTTAACTTTTACCGATACCGAAATTACAGCGGTTGTTCGTTATTTTATTATCAAAACAATAAAACTAGAAACCACAGGAAGTGGCACCTATTTGAACTCGAGTATTGGTGTTGCTCCGAATCAAAATTTAGTTGCGAATGACTTTGAATTTACCGATTTTGAAATTGCTCCAAATCCAGCTAATGATTTTGTAAAAATTTTATCAAATGAAAAAATTGAATCCTTTGAAATTTTGGATTTGCAATGGAAAATAGTTTTAAAAGATAAAATATCAAACAATTTAGTCGATGTTTCACAATTATCAAAAGGCATTTATTTGATAAAAATTAAATCTAATGATAAATCTGGAATTAGAAAGTTAATTAAAGAGTAAACAAAATATTTTCCATTTCCTGCTGAATTTTTAAATCTTCTTTCACACTTCACTTTTATAAATTCCAGCTTGTTTCAAAATAGCAAGTAAAGTACCTTTTTTAATTTCTTTACCGTTATGTACAGGAACTACAACGGTTGTTTGACTTTCTAAATTGTAATAAATTTGATGTGAACCTTTTGCCGTTTAAAAATAAAACCATAAGCTTCCAAAAGTTTTATCAAATGTTTTGACGATTGATTCATGCACTTTCAAGATTTAAAGAATATTCAAGTGTGTTACTATCATCAGGAATATTTTCGCCTCTTTCTTTTAGTTCCTCAATATACAATACAATAGCTTCTTTTGCCATTGCTATTGCATCATCAATATCATCGCCTTGTGTTATGATCCTGGCAATGCAGGAACAGTTACCATATAACCACCTTCAACCTCTTTTTGCAAATGAATTTTATATGTGTACATTCTTATGTTTTTAAAATATGTAGAACAAATTTAATAAAAAACTAGTTAGAATAACAATTGGTAAATATTTGCCTATTTATAAGAAAAAACAAATTCAAATTTCTAATATTAAACTCTAATAGTTTAAAATAGCAACCATTTCTTCTTGAATTTTTAACGCCTCTGCCCTAGCCTTTTGTGCAAAATCGCTTTTGTTCGATGCATAAATTATTGCTCGCGACGAATTGATTAACAAACCAACGTTAGCGTTCATTCCGTATTCGCAAACTTCTTGAAGATTGCCACCTTGAGCACCAATTCCTGGAACCAATAAAAAACTATCGGGTACAATTTTACGAATTTCCGCAAAATATTCTGCTTTGGTTGCGCCAACTACATACATAAGATTTTCGGCATTTTTCCAAGTTTTAGATGTTTCTAAAACTTGTTGATACAATGGCTTTTCATCAATATTTAATGTTTGAAAATCGAATGCGCCTTCGTTAGATGTTAATGCTAACATTATAGTATGTTTGTTTTCGAATTCTAAAAATGGTTCAACCGAATCTTTGCCCATGTAAGGTGCAACAGTAACCGAATCGAAATTTAAATCTTCGAAAAACGCTTTGGCATACATCGTTGAAGTATTGCCAATATCGCCACGTTTTGCATCGGCAATTGTAAAAATTTCGGGGTAATAATTATTTAAATATTGAATTGTTTTTTGAAGAGATTGCCAACCTTTTATGCCATAAGCTTCATAAAAAGCTGTATTTGACTTATAAGAAACACACAAATCGTGGGTTGCATCGATTATTGCTTTATTGAATTCGAAAATTGGATCTTCGAGTTGTAATAGATGTTTAGGAATTTTATCTAAATCGACATCAAGACCTATACACAGGAATGATTTTTTGGTTTTTATTTGATTGATAAGTTGGTTCGTTGTCATATTTAGAAAGTATTGCGGCTCGTGGCTTGCAGAAGTTGGTACTGATAATTACTGGGATTGGTTAGCCTAAACTTCGATTAATCACTGAACACAAAAGTGCAAAACAATGTGTAAATTCAAGACCAAAACCCCAATTTTTGCAAACCGCTGTTGGCAGAGGTTTATTTTATTTTATATGCTTCTTTTGTATTGTTTAATTCTGGTTGAGTCATTATGTATTTTATTACTTTTCCATTTTCAAAAATGAATTCATAGAAAACGTCTGGACTAAAGCCTTCAACAATAAATTTTGTTTTCGATATTGGTTTAAGTTCCATTTTATCGTTTGGATCAAAAACAATTAGTAGTTTATCATTTTCGATTTCTAAATTTCGTAGGTCATTTTTATCAGTTTGATAACTTCCAGCAAAAATTTGTTTTTCTGTATTTTTAAGATTAATAATTTTTGTTGGTGCTATGTTGTATAAAATTTCTCTAATTTGTTTAGTTGGATAATAAATGTTTTCATTATCATTATTTTGCAACATTATAATTGTTTTATCATTTGTCAAATGTCTTTCAATATATGTTCTATAACCTGGCCAACCGCCACCGTGATTGGTAATTCTGCCAAAAATTCCATTACTTTTAAGTTCCCAGCCAAAACCATAATCAGTTTTGGTTTTATCGTTTAATATAGCTTCATTAAATACTTCATTTTTCGATTTTTCGGAAATAATTTCGTTGGAATATAGAGCTCTATCCCATTTTAATAAATCTATGATAGTAGAATTAACTGTTCCATCTCCGACAATTCCGTCCATTGAGTAAACATATCTATCTAAATTGTCAACTTTAACTTCATCGGGTAAAACGTTATTCTTTAAACTATCAGATACATAACCAAATGCATAATTTTTAATTTTCTTTTGTTCGAATCTTCGTCTATACACCAAAGTATTTTCCATTTTTAAAGGAATAAATATTTCTGTTTTTAAGAATTCTGAATAGCTTTTACCGCTTGCTTTTTCAATAATACTTGCTAATAATGCGTATCCTGTGTTACTATATTCCCATTTTTCATTTGGTTCAAAATTAACTTTAGGTTTATGTTTGGCGAAAATTTCGATTATACTTTTATTTGTAGCAATTTTGGTTTTATGTTTCCATTTTTTTTTCTCAATTAATAAACTGTCTAATAAAATCATATAATCTGGAAGTCCACTTGTATGGTTTAATAAATTTTTGATTGATATATTTTTATAATTTGAAAGCTCTGGCAAAAATGTAGTAATTTTATCTTTATAATTGATTTTGCCTTTCTCTTTTAAAATTACAATTGCCATTGCAGTAAATTGTTTTGATACCGATGCAAGTTCAAATATTGAGTTTTCATTTAATTTTTCTTTTGTTTGTTCATTTGCCAAACCAAAACTATTTTTATAAATAATTTTACCATTTTCAGCAATTAAAACATTTCCATTAAAACTTTTTTGTTTATGAAGTTCAACAAATAAACTATCTAATTTTTTTGTTTTTTGACAGATTGCTAAATTACAATTACACAATAATGTAATTATAATAATTTTAATAAATCTCATATTTTTTATGTTTAATTTTTGGTTTAAATCTCTGCCAACGTCTCGTGGCTTGGCGTCAGTTGGGGATTTGGTTAGCCAAATGTATAAATTAAAGACCAGACTTCCAAGTACAAAACCAACTTTAAAGTT
>JAYWGV010000002.1:0-2699 GCA_043778105.1 Bacteroidota bacterium | reverse complement strand
GTTGTTCAAAATGAGATTTATAGTTTGTAATATCAATGGTTTTTCCTTCGAAAGTTTCGTTAGGAGTATTGCCTTTAAGTGAAAATTGTGGTCGAATGTTGTTGTAAGTTAAAACGTCAATGTCAAGAGCCAAGAGCAATTGTTTGCGGTTTTCTAGATTTTGTGGTAATAAGAATTGATGCTTGATAATTTTATTGAATGCTTCGATCTTTGAATTCGAAAACGGAATATCTTTTTGGGCAATTAGATGTTTAATATCAAAATTTGTGGTTTCAATAAAATCTTTTACAGTTTGATTTACATTTTCAATTCCAGCATCAGTTATAAATTTGATTGGTATGTCATATTTATATTTTGCGTAAGCGTCTTTCAATAAGTTCATAATTGCAACAGGTTTGGAGCTTTCTTCAACACTAAAACCCAAAATTTTTTTCGAGAAATGATCCATCAGAAAATGAATATAATGCTTAACACCATCGACAGTTTTTAAAATCGTGACATCGGCGCACCAAATTTCGTTAGGTCGATAACTTTTTAGTGAATTGTATTTTGCTCTAAGTTGTAAATGTCGATTAGATTTAAAACCTAGCAGTTTTGAATATTTGTAAAAAGTTGTCAAACAAATTGAAACATCTTTATTTCTCAACGCCAATAAATAAACCGATGATTTTGACCAATATTGATAATTTTTATTTTCAAGATATTCTTTGATTTTTGAAACTTCATTTTTTAATAATTGGTTTGGATATTTCTTTGCACACCATTCAAAATAAGAATTATCGCATTTATTCAAAACCAAAACCTTATAGTTTTGATAGGTTGATCTCGAAATATTAAAGATTTTTTAAGCTTCATCGATTGATATAATTTCCTTAAAGTTTTCAATAATATTTACTAGTTTTTCTTTTTGATTAGCAACAAGTTTTTTCAATCCACCAACCGATTGTAAAATTTCATTATAAACATCGGTTAGCGCAAAATAGGCATTCATTATTTTTTTTGCATTGCTACTTTCGCCAGTTCTTTTTATAAGTTGTATTTCATCTTTTATGAATTTAGAGACCTCGCAACCCAAATATTTATCATCTGATTCATTTTGCCATCGATGCTTGTTTGTAGTAGGAATTTGTTTTTGAATTTCTAATGGCAAATTTTCAAACAAACCAAAACGAATATAATGCTTTACAGATGTGTCCCAAGATATTCGTGAACTAGAAATAATCATTTTTGTAATTTTCGGCAAAAGTAAAATTAAATCTCAATAAAATATAATTTGTGCAAATTATTGAAATTAGGGTTAAAAAAATAACAAATTTTATTTTTTCAATACTAATATTATTTTCCAGTACTTTTTACAAATTTAATCCCACATTGTGCAATAAAAATCAAATACAAACAATACTCATTAAAATTTAATTCGTGTAAATTTGTGACACGAGCCTGAAAGTGCGACTGGCGAAGCAAATTAGTGTCAAGTCAATAACAATAAAAAGTGATAATAAATAAAACAACATCACACAACGTCGGTTTTGTGCAATTTGGGGTTTGAGGCTTTGGTAGTGTTGGTTTCTTTCTTTAATGTTTTGGGCAGGGCTGAAAGTTGCGTTTGTGCCAATCCCCAACTGCACAAAGCCAAGCGTTGTGTGATATTGTATGCCGTCCGCAACAGCATTATCTTAAAATTCAACATTATCTTTCCGAACCTTATCCAACCAAATAGGAGGAATAAAAGCCGATAACCGAAACTTGAAAAGCAGCGTAAAAGTGTTTTTGTCAGTGCCACGCCACCTTTTAACAACAATTTCTAAAGTTTGATAACCCAATTTCTCACAACACTATGGCACTCACAAAAACAAAATTTGCCTGCAAAAGTGTGGTTTTTTGGTTGTCAAAATACCGTTAGTGCCGTCTTTAGCGTTGGTGTAATACCGTTCCATAACCATATTTGATAATAATTTGATAATTTGCTTTTCTATCAACCTTCATTTACGCCAACACAAAAAGCCATCACAGGGCGACCTTTTGCCAACCAAAAAACCACACACTTGCACACGCTTCTGCCACCGCACTAGGTCGTATTTGCATTGTCTTTGCAAGTTGCCATTCCATTTTCAAAACAACAATCAATTAATTTAAAAATCCATTTTCATAACAAACTTTGTGGCAACACGCAAAAACAAGGTGCTGGCAAGAGTGTGTATTTTCGTTTGTGAAAATTCCGCAAGCACCTGCATTAGCGTTGGCGTAATCATCATTCATAACAACATTACTTTAAATATTGATGCTTATTTTCCTGAACAACTTGCATTTACGCCAACACAAAACGCCGTCACTTGGAGCAATTTCCACAACCAAAAATCCACACACTTGCCCATGCTATCGCTACCGCACTACGAACGAGGTTGCATTGTTCAAACGCCACAGGGCTTGACCCATTTTCTTGAAAGATTGCCCAGAAACTTTTTCTTTCATTTCAAAATCTGATTTGGGCAACCTTTCAAGAAAATGAGCTTCTTATTTGGAATTATATATGATTTTTTGCACAACTGATGCAGATTATAATAAAGATAATTTTTGAAAGTTGTGATAAATACTAACGTCCCCGATGAAAAATCGGGGTTGTTTGCTCATTTTTTCAGAAGATTGCCAACTGGCATCATTCTAAAAAACAAAATCTTGCGATGGCAATCTTCTAAAAA
>JAYWGV010000001.1:0-10470 GCA_043778105.1 Bacteroidota bacterium | reverse complement strand
CCATTTCGGGTATTGTGAAAAAGTTGTTGGTTTAAGATAGATGGAAACATATTTAACCTTTCAAAAATTTCCTAGTAAAGAATCAGCTATTCCACTTGAATCAATTTTAAAAATAAATAAAATTGAATATTTATTAGAAGATCATTCATCGAGTCTTGATTCTACACTTTTAGGAAATGCTTCTATTAAAGAATTCAGAATCAAGATTAAAAACAATGATTTTGAAAGAGCAGATAAATTATTACTTGATGTTGCTTTAAAAGAATTGGAACTAGTTGACAAGAGTCATTATTTATTTAGTTTTTCTGATGACGAATTATTTGAAATAATTACTAGAAAGGATGATTGGAGTCAATATGATTATTTATTAGCTCAAAAAATATTAAAAGAAAGAGGCAAAGAAATAAATCCAGAGATTATTAAATTATTAAAAAGAAATCGTCTAGATCAATTATCTAAGCCTGAGGAAAGTCAAAAAGCATGGATTTTTGCAGGTTATTTATTTGCATGTTTAGGTGGTTTTTTAGGTGTAATAATTGGATGGCATTTACTAACCCATAAGAAAACATTGCCAAATGGCGATAGGGTTTATGGCCACACACAATCAGACAGATCACATGGTAATAATATATTGGTATTAGGATCAATTACTCTAATATTAGTAATATTATTTAGAATTTATGTAGCTTTTAGTTTTAGCTAATGAAACAAATTTATCTTTTCAGTGGACTTGGAGCAGATTATAGGGTTTTTGAAAAGTTAGATTTCTCAAATTTTAACATTACTCATATAGACTGGATTATTTCTCACAAAGAAGAGTCAATTGAAAATTATGCATATAGAATATCTAATCAAATTAAGTCCGAGAATTCAATATTGATTGGATTGTCATTTGGAGGAATTATTGCTATTGAAGTTTCTAAACATATTAAAACTGAAAAAATAATTTTATTAGCTTCAGCTAAAACAAAACTGGAAATACCATTTTATTATAAATTAGCAGGAAAATTGCAATTGCATAAATTAGTTCCTGCAAGTTTTTTAAAAAGTTCAAACTTTCTCAGTTATTGGTTTTTTGGAGTGGAAAATAAATTTGAAAAACATTTATTAAAGAATATTCTTAATGACACAAACTCTGTATTTTTAAAATGGGCTCTAAATGTAATTGTCAATTGGAAGAATATAGAAGTTGGGAATAATATAATTCATATTCATGGAACATCAGATAGAATTTTGCCTTTTAGATTTGTAAAAGCTGATTTTAAAATTAAAAATGGGGGTCATTTTATGACATTAAACAAAAACATAGAATTATCAAATTTGATAAAAAATTTAATTTATAATTAAAAAATTGGCTGCGTAGTTCAACTGGATAGAATATCAGATTTCGGCTCTGATGGTTGCAGGTTCGAACCCTGCCGCGGTCACAAAAACTTATTAATGAAATTATTTATTAATAACTTTTTTAATTTTTATAAAAAATGGAATTTTTTGTTTACTTAATTAGAAGTCAAGTTGATGGTCGACTATATAAAGGACAATCCACTAATTTGCAAAGAAGAATTATAGAACATAATTCAGGAAAGACAAAATCAACAAAAGGATTTGTTCCTTGGGATTTGATTTATTTTGAAAAATTCGAAACTATAGAGGAGTCAATTGCACGAGAAAGATACTTCAAGACAGGAAGCGGTAGAGAATATCTAAAAACCATACTTTCAAAAATCGCACTATAGTTCAACTGGATACCTGCCAGCAGGCAGGCAGGGAATATCAGATTTCGGCTCTGATGGTTGAAGGTTCCCTGTCTGCCGACAGGCAGGGAACCCTGCCGCGGTCACTTTTTATTGCTTTGTCAAAGTTTTTTCACTTTGACAAAGCTTTTTGGTTTAAAAAAGATTTTAAATCAATTCTAAAAAAAAATTTTTTAAATTTGAAAAGTCATCACAAACTAAACTTTGTCAAATTAAAAAAAACTTTGACAAAGTAGTATCTTCAAAAAAAACATTAATTAAAAATTCGACACACCTATTTGTTAAATATTTCTATTTTTATATATTTACAAAAACAATATTTTTGATGAACATCTCAATTCTTGAACCCAAAAAAGCACTCAACAAGGCTTTTTTGAAAATAAAACCCAATCGCATTAATATAGAAATTTTCAAAACTAATTTGATTCAAGTTCTTGATGCGATAAACGAAAAAGAAACCGAAGAATTTCATAAAAATTTAGTTATTGATTTTCTTAAAAAAACCTATTACGACCCAAATTATTTTGTGAATACCAAAGGTCGAAACGACTTGGTAATTCACAACGGTAAAGATGCTAAGTCGAATGTTGGTGTTATTATCGAGGCGAAATCGCCCAGCAACAAAACCGAAATGATAACAACGCAAAACCTTAATGGCAAAGCGTTGCAAGAACTGGTTTTGTACTATATGCGAGAGCGAATAACGTTAAAGAACACCGAATTAAAATATTTGGTTGTAACCAATATTTATGAATGGTTTGTGTTCGATGCACATTTATTTAATTCGTTATTTGCTGAAAATAAAAAATTTGTAAAAGATTTTATAGAATTCGAAAACGGAAGTTCATCATCTAAAAAAACAGAATTTTTTTATAAAGAAATTGCCAAACCTTTTATAGAATCGTTACAGCAAAATATTGAATTTGCTTATTTCGACATTCGAAAATTAGACAAACCTTTGCGCAATAATGACAAAGAAGATGACAAAACACTGGTTGCGCTTTTTAAATTAATATCGCCTGAACATTTATTGAAATTGTCGTTTGCCAATGACAGCAACTCGCTCGACAAGAATTTTTATGCCGAATTGCTTCATATTATCGGCTTGACCGAGGTTAAAGATGGTGGCAAAAAAATAATCACACGCCACGAAACCAAAAATCGAAATTCGGGTTCATTACTCGAAAATGCTATTAGGCAACTCGAGAGCGTTGATGTAATTACGCATTTAAAAGATGCTAAAAAATATGGAGAAACCCTTGACGAAAAACTTTTTAATGTTGCACTAGAATTGTCTATAACTTGGGTCAATAGAATTTTGTTTTTAAAATTGCTCGAAGCACAACTAAAAACATACCATGGTGGCGACGAAAGTTATTTGTTTTTAAATTCAAAATTGATAAAAGATTACGACGAACTCAATCGATTGTTTTTTCAAGTTTTGGCACAAAAACCCGAACTTCGAAACATTGATATTGCTACAATTTACGCCAAAGTTCCTTACTTGAATAGTTCGCTTTTTGAAGGAACAAGTTTAGAACGAGAAGCTTTTTTTATTAACTCTCTTGAAGATAATAAAACCTTAAATTTACTTTCGAACACGGTTATTACTGATAATAATGGAAAGAAAAAAACAGGAAATCTTAATTCATTAGAATATTTTCTATCGTTTCTAGATGCCTATAATTTCGCATCAGACGAAAACTTGAATATTCAAGAAGACAATAAAACCTTAATCAATGCATCGGTTCTTGGATTGATTTTCGAGAAAATAAATGGTTACAAAGACGGCTCGTTTTTTACACCAAGTTTCATCACGATGTATATGTGTCGTGAAACAATTCGGCGTGCAGTTGTTCAAAAATTCAACGATATAAAAGGTTGGAATTGCACCAAATTCGACGAATTATACAACAAAATAGATGATATTCGAGAAGCCAACGATATTGTAAACAAGCTAAAAATATGCGATCCAGCAGTTGGTTCTGGGCATTTTTTGGTATCGGCACTTAATGAGATTATTGCTATAAAAAACGATTTAAGAATTTTGCAAGACAAAAACGGCAAAAGAATCAAAGAATATAATTTTGAAGTCATTAATGATGAATTGCTGATTACTGACGACGAAGTAAAATCGTTTCAATACAATCCAAAAAACAAAGACAGCCAACGGATTCAAGAAACCTTGTTTTACGAAAAGCAAACCATTATCGAAAATTGTTTGTTTGGTGTCGACATTAACCCAAATTCGGTCAAAATATGCCAGTTGCGATTGTGGATTGAGTTATTGAAAAATGCTTACTATCGTCCAAATACCAACGAATTAGAAACTTTACCCAACATTGACATAAATATAAAATGTGGCAATTCGTTAATTTCGAGATATGCACTCGATGCCGATTTAAAAAAAGCATTGAAACAATCTAAATGGAATATTGATACTTACAAACTTGCTGTTACAACTTATCAAAACGCGGAAAGTAAGGAACAAAAGCGTGAAATGGAAAACCTAATTTTGACCATAAAACAAGATTTTGGCACCGAAATTAGATTAAACGACCCGTTAAAAAATAGGTTAGACAAACTTGCAAACGAACTTTATAACAAATTCACTGGTGCTTTTTTGTTTGAACCACCAACTCCTTATGGCGAAAATGAGGAACAAATGAATAAAAAAATAAAAAACGCAAGAACTAACTTAGAGAATGAAATAAGTATTTTGCGTACTAAAATTGATAATATAAAAAACAATAAAATTTATCAAAATTCATTCGAATGGCGATTTGAATATCCACAAGTTTTAGATAATAATGGAAATTTTGAAGGTTTTGATGTTATAATCGGTAATCCACCATATATAAAAGAATACGAAGGGAAACATATTTTTGATGGATTGCGTGAAAACGAAGTTTATCAAGGGAAAATGGATATTTGGTACATGTTTCTTGCCAATGGAATAAAATTATTGAAGCCAAATGGCATTTTAAATTTTATTGCACCAAACAATTGGACGACTAATTCTGGAGCAAGCAAAACTAGAAATTTTGTTCTTGAAAATGCCAAAATATTGCAACTTGTAGATTTTGCAAATTTTATGGTTTTCGATTCTGCAAGTATTCAAACGATGATTATGGAATTTGTAAAAGAAAAATCTGACAATTATTCATTTGATTACAAACGAATTAAGATACAAAAACCCATTTTAGACGATGTTTATGATTTATTGAATAATGTAGAAAACGATACTAACGAAATATTAAAACCAATAGTTAATAAAAATAATTATTTAGACAAATCGTTAACTTTTACTAACGATATTAACGATTTGATTTTGAATAAAATAAAAGAAAAACAAAATTTTTATTTAGATGAGAAAGAAGTTGCAAATGGAATTCATCCACATCACGATTTTGTAAATAAAAAAATATCTGAAATTTCTAAAAATAAATTTCAAGTTGGCGATGGCGTTTTTGGTTTATCTCAATTAGAAAAAAATAGTTTAAACTTGCAAGAAAACGAGTTAGAACTAATAAAACCTTATTTTACAAGCGAACAATTTTCGAGATATTATGCGAATCCTGAGAATAATCTTTGGTTGATTTATACATCATCAAAATTTAAAAACGCAGATGCAATTTTGCCTTATCCAAACTTAAAAAAACATTTAGATAAATTTCAAGAAATTATAACTTCTGACAATAAACCTTATGGATTGCACAGAACTAGAGAAGAAAACTTCTTTAAAGGCGAGAAAATTATAGTTTTAAGAAAATGTGCTGGCAAGCCATCGTTTACTTACACCGATTTTGACACTTATGTTTCGGCAACATTTTATGTTATTAAGACTGATAAATTAAATCAAAAATATCTTGTTGGTTTGCTAAATTCAAGATTGATTGAATTTTGGTTAAAAAATAAAGGAAAAATGCAAGGCAATAATTTTCAATTAGACAAAGAACCATTATTGAATATCCCGATTATAAAACCTATGTCCAAAATCGAATCTAAAATCGAAAAATTAGTCAACGAAATTTTATTATTAAAAAAGCAAGACCCAAAAACCGACACCAGTTTGCAAGAGCAAGCAATTGATAAAATGGTTTATGACTTGTATGGTTTGACTAGCGACGAAATCAAAATTGTTGCTGAATAATTAGTAATCACACCTTGGTTAAAGTTTTTTTGACTTTGCCAAATGATTTTACAGAAAAAGATAAAATTAAAAAACTTTGTCAAATTAAAACAATTTATAATGAAATGGCTTAAATTTTTTTAATTGGCTGCAAAATTATCTTTTCTCCCTATATTTCAGATTTTTTTAAAAATACGAACTTTATCGTATTGCATTGAGTTTAGATTTTCTTGAAATTTGTACCAATCAATAAAATTTAAAATCCATGTTATATTTATCATTTGTACTTATTTTTATCTTGTTTTTAATAATTCTATTTATAGTTTTCAGTAACAAAAAAAATAAAACCCAATACCAAATAAAAATAAAAAATCTCGAAAAAATTATTTTCAAATTGTCTAAAAATCTTGATTTTATAACCCAAAAACTCAAACTTTCTGACGATTTAAAATTCAATATGCGACAATCGAACAATGAGCTTTCGAGCAAAATTGTCGATATGAATTTAGAAATGTTTCAAGAAATGTTTTCAAAAAAGAAATTGTAACATTAAAAATACTATTTTAGTAAAATATATTAAGGTTATGATGAAAAATCCCCATTTTTTAATTTTATTCTTTATTTATTTTCTCTTTTTTATTTTTTCCTGTAAAGAAAATAATAATGTGCAAACACCAAATCAAAAAAAAATTATTGATAATTACAGAAAATTTAATGTACTAATAAAAGCTGATAATGATTCAATAGAATATTATTCTAATGTTATTGAAAAATTAGCATTAAAAGAATCTGATCCATACATTGCAATTTCAAAAAGAGCTAAAGCACTTGTAAATTTAAACTTTGGTGCTTATGACTTGGCCATAAAAAACTATACTCAATCTTCAATTTTATTAAAAAAATCAAAAAACGACACAATTATTGCAAAAAATTACCTCGGAATTGGAGAAGCATTTTCTAAAAAAGGCGATTTAACCAAAGCAATAGATAATTACTACAAAGGACTAAAAATATTTGAAAATAACAAAAGGGAAAGAGGAACAGCTTCTACATATAACCAAATAGCTGATGTTTATTTTATAAAAAATGATATTCCAAACTCTATTAAATTCCTTAAAAAGTCTTTGGAAATTTTAAAAAACGAGCCTGAAAACAGAGAGTTTTTAACAGCTTCACACACAATGGCAAACATTCTTGGAATGAGTGGTGATTTTAAATCTGCATTAGAAATTGATAATAAAAGTCTTAAAATTTGTGATAAAATCAATTCTGATAAAATGCGAGTGATGTTTTTAGACAATAAAGCCAATTGTTTTATGTACAATAATCAGTTAGATAGTGCGCAAATTTATTTCGACAAGTGTTTAATTCTAGACAAACAAATTGGCAACCCAAGACAAATAGCAGACAACTTTAGTAATCAATCTATTTTGGCAACAATGAAAAACGATTTTCCAGCTGCCGAAAAATTTGCTCTTGAAAGTATTGATATATTAACAAAAACAAAAAATAAAATAAATATTATTAATTCTTATGAAGCTCTTTATCAACTTTATGAAAAGCAGGGCAAATACAAAGAAGCATTAAAAGTCAAAATAAAATCATATCTAGAATATAAATCGATGTTAAGTGCAAAAAAAGAGGCTTCGACAATTGAATTTCAAGAAATTTATGAATCAGAGAAAAAAGAAAAACAAATCATAGCTCAACAAGCAGAAACTAAACAAAAAACAAACCAATTAATAATTGCATCAATTCTTGCATTGGCGTTTTTAATAATTGGCTTTCTAATCTACAAACAACAAAAACAAAAAAACCAGCAACAAGCCCAAGAAAACGATTTGAAATTGGCAATCGAGAAAATCGAAAACCAAAACAAACTGCAAGAACAACGCTTGAATATTTCTAGAGATTTGCACGACAATATTGGTTCGCAATTGACATTTATAATTTCTAGCGTCGATAATGTTAAATATGGTTTTGATATTACCAACGAAAAACTCGACAATAAATTGACCAATATTTCAAGCTTTGCCAAAGACACAATCTTGGAACTTCGAGATACAATTTGGGCAATGAACAGCAACGAAATAAGCTATGAAGATTTAGAAATCAGGATTAATAATTTCATAGAAAAAGCCAAATTATCACAAGAAAATATTAGTTTTTCTTTTGCCATTGACGAAAATCTAAAAACCAAAAAACTATCTTCGGTTGAAGGAATGAATGTTTACAGAACTATTCAAGAAGCGATTAACAATGCCATAAAATATGCCGAAGCTGATGTAATTTCGGTAATTATCAAGCAACGAGCCAATCAAACCGCAATAAACATAAAAGACAACGGCAAAGGTTTTGATATTGAAACCATCGAAAAAGGAAACGGTCTCAACAACATGAAAAAAAGAATCGAAGAAATAGAAGGGAAGTTCGATTTAACATCATCGAACGACGGAACCAAAATCGAGATTTTGATTAATTCGTAAACCGCAAATCCAAATTCTTAAATTTTATAAAAAATACGACAAATGTAGTATTTTTTATTTTACTAAATCCATTACATTTACAGTAATAAAAATACCATCAAATGATAAAACTAGCCATAATCGACGATAATTCATTCCTTATAAAAGCAACACAAGAAAAACTATCATTTTTTGAAGATTTTGACATAAAATTCTCAGCATTTGATGGTCAAAATTGCATCGAAAAACTCGAAAAAAATCACAATATAGATTTAATTCTAATGGATATCGAAATGCCAATAATGAACGGAATCGATGCAACACAAATTATTAAAAACAAGTTTCCACAAATAAAAATTATTATGTTGACTGTTTTTGACAACGACGAAAATATTTTTAATGCCATTAAAGCTGGTGCCGATGGTTATTTGCTAAAAGAAGTCAATCCTAAAGATTTGCAACAAGGCATTATTGATACGCTAAACGGCGGCGCAACCATGACACCATCGATAGCAATGAAAACCTTGAGGTTGTTTCGTGAACCAGTTAGTTTCGAAAACACAACTATCAAAGATGAGGTAAATTTAACAACTCGCGAAATCGAAGTTCTAGAACAATTATCTAAAGGAATAAAATACAACGACATTGCCGAAAATCTTTTTTTATCATCGGGCACAATTCGCAAACATGTCGAAAATATTTATACCAAACTAAAAGTTCATAATAAACTCGAAGCTATTGCCAAAGCCAAAAATGCTAAATTGATTTAAATTTTGGCAATTCCACAAATTGAATGGTTTTATTAAATTGTGGTAAAGAATTTAGCCTTCTCGTTTTTTTGTAGTACATACTAATTTTAAATAAAAAAAACGTATATAAATTGTTTAAATCACCGAAGAAATAACAGAATTTGTGTTATTAATTTTTCACACTATTAATTTGTGCAAATTTGTGTAATTTGTGGTAAAAAAATTCAGCGTTATAATTCTTGGTTTAATTCTTAATTTTTATATATTCGTTCCATAAATTAATACTTTAAAATGGCAACGCAAACACCACCAAAAACCAATCTTTTCGACAAAATTTCCGAAATCAGAAAATGGGTAGTTTTAATATTAATTGCACTAGTTTTGTTTTTTGGATACAAATATTTCACTTCGAATTCTAGTAATTCCACCGTAGAATATGACACTAATCTTATTCAACAACAAATAAAAAACGTAGGAAAACTTGTAGTTACCGAAGGTCATTTCGCCGAAGTTTTAACATATAAAGACAGTAAAGAAACCATAATTCCAGGTTTTAGTTTCGATAAAAAAGCAATTGTTGTTGTTAATGCCGATGTAACTGTTGGTTTCGATTTAAGTCAAGTAAAATATGATATTGATGCTAAAAATAAAATTCTTACAATTACCAATATTCCGAAAGAAGAAATAAAAATTAGTCCAGATTTTAAATATTACGACACTGAATCATCAACATTTAACGAATTTACTGGCAACGATTACAACAAAATCAATAAAATTGCAAGAGCCAATTTGTCAAAAAAAATTGAAGCTTCAACATTAAAAACCAATGCCAAAAACCGATTAATTTCTGAACTTTCTAAAATTTTAATACTAACCAATTCAATGGGTTGGAAATTGCAATATCAAGGAAATTATGTTGTAAAAGAAACTGATATTAAGCTTTGATTTCATACTAAAAATGAAATAATTTGTCTTTTAAAAAATCAAATTTAATTAAAATTGCGATATTTTTTTATCATTACACGCAATCGTTTGTAAATAATAAAAGTGGTTTTACCACGAATTGAATGGGTTTATTAATTTACAATAATAATAAAGCCACGAATTACACTAATTTTTACTAATGAAAGTCCTATATTAATTTCACAAATCCCATTATCAAACCTTAAAATTTGTGTGATTAAATTTTTAAATTAAAATTTGTGCAATTTGTGGTAGTAAATTTTTACCCACACAATTCGTAATATAACCATAAAAATTATATAAAACCCCACTAGTGTCCCGTTAAAAAAAATAAAAGTTCATTGAAATTATTGTAAATCTGTATTTTACGTTTAGTTTTATAGCGTGACGATTTCAAATCATTATTA